>JAZQUI010000025.1:0-80389 GCA_045631205.1 Bacteroidaceae bacterium | reverse complement strand
AGTTTACTTGCACGCAAAGCGAATGCAGCCGAGGTTGCGCGAAGCGAGAATGTTTGACATAAGTTGACAATGCTTGCTGTTCGCATCCCGCACTACGTGCGACTAATTGCTGCAAGCATTGTCTATTAAATTACATTTAATTCCACAGCACCCTGCAAATGCGAGAAAGATAAACACGGCAAGGGAGGTTCGACGGAGGGTTCGCCTTTCTGCGACGTGAACAAAGAACATCAAAGATATATTTTCAATGAGAAAATAACCGACAAATAACACCGAGAAGTCAAAAGCAAGATTGTTTGGTATCGTATATGGTGAGTGCCCACACCTTTTTGCGACTGAACCAAAAAAACGACATAAAAGACTGATAAAAAAAAGCTACCGCGTTTGCGGTAGCTTTTTTATTTAGTATCCCTTACGGGAGATTTACACGTTTAGCGCTGTGATGATGAATAAACAATACTCAACGCACAAGCCTTACGAAGCTCCATCTTAACGTCGGTAATAATACCCATTTCGGTATTTACGTCGGCCTTGATAGATATTTTCATAAAGGGTTTATCGCGCTCTGCCAAGCTCTCACGCTCGTCCTGTACATACTCGCGGATGTGCGATACATCGGCAAATTTATCATTGAGCTGAATACGGCTCGCAGGACCCAATTTCGCACGATATTCACGAGTGGGTTTACCGATATAGATATTTGATACCAAAGACTTGCGCTCGAGTTTCTCCAACTCGGTACCCTGAGGAATCTTGAACTCCACTTTCAACTCAACTTCACGCATTGATGTAACAATCATGAAGAAGAAGAGGATTGAGAATATCAAGTCGGGCAATGACGAGGTGTTCAACTCAGGCATCTCTGCCTTTTCTTTTTTTCCGAACTTACTCATAATTACATTATTTGTTATATGTACGGGGTTCTGCCTCCGATATCATTGTTTTATAGTACATACGACAAGCAAACTGCTGGTCTTCATTGCACTCTGCAAACGGACGTCCGAAAGTTTTTCTTGCCAATTCGTCACGCAACTCATTGTAAGCACCATACAACTCGTTCTCCACCTGGAAATAGGTATCGTAGTTTGTCGCACGGTCGGTCTGCAAAGAGATTACGTGTTTATTGGTAACCATCTGGGTTCCAAAGGGAGCCGGAAGGTTCTCGGCATGCTTCTCGGGATAGTCGGGACGGTTGTCGGGGTTAGCTATAAACTCCTTCGCCAATGCACGCAATTCATTTACTGCAATGATATAAGGAGCTTTCTCTCCCTGTGTCACAAGAATCTCATTATTCATGTTCACGTTAACAATAAGACTGTTACGTTTACGAATCTTGGGAGGATCCTGCAACTGTGTTTCATCGGGAGGCTGGGGCAAACGCACCTGCAAACCGCGGTCGGTATCCATTGAAGTGGTTACCAAGAAGAATATGAGCAAGATGAACGAGATGTCGGCCGTTGAAGAGGCGTTAATTCCCGGAACTTTTCTTTTACCCATTTGTATTATGCTTTTACTTTATTAAACATTTTAAATGCGCCCAAAAGGCTGAGTATTGCTGCTGCAAGAGATACTGCCAATAGAATATACAATACATAAAGGCAAACATCGGTAAGAACCAAAATTGTAGTATCCTCGAACACAGTACCGTTGATAAGAATAGGAGCAGATGAAGAGAACGCATAAGCAACTACAAAGAGAGCCAACAACGCCAACAACGCACCTAAACTTTTAATCGCACCCTTAGGATTGGCAATCATATTTGCACCGAACTGCATCAAACCAAACACAGCCACGCATACAATGGTTATTGCCATCAAAGCGTACATCCAATACATCAACAGGTCGGTGTACTGGGGGTCGGTAACATAAGCACCGCCCGTCACAGACGACTGGTTGTCGTAACCGACACCGTAGAACATAACAAGCACAACAGCTGTTATGACCATCAAACCGATGAAGATGTACGATGATATTTTACTTGAAACTTCAGCTTTCATAATTAATAATATTTAGAGCTGTTAAAATTACTTCTTGAGGTTGTACTTTGTAAGAAGGTCGAGGAGAACGATTGAAGAATCCTCCATATCGGCAGTGATAGCCTCGATCTTACCAAGGATGTAGTTGTAGAAAATCTGCAAGATAAGAGCTACGATAATACCGTAGATAGTGGTGATAAGAGCCACTTTCATACCGCCGGCAACGATAGTCGGAGAGATATCACCTGCACGCTGGATTTCGTCGAACGCCATAACCATACCGATCACAGTACCCAAGAATCCGAGAGAAGGAGCCATCGCGATAAGAAGAGTAATCCAAGAACAACCCTTCTCGAGAAGACCGCTCTGTACGCTACCGTAAGAAACAACTGAACGCTCAACGGTGTCGAGACCCTCGTCGATACGCATCAAACCCTGATAGCAGATAGCAGCAACAGGACCTGCTGTGTTACGGCAGATGTCTTTTGCTTTCTCAACATCTTTAGCCTCAAGAGCAGCTGCAATAGCCTCCATAAGCTTCTTTGTATTTACCTGTGCAAGGCTCAAGTAGATGATACGCTCGATACAGAATGCCAAACCGATAACCATAGCGATGGCAACCAATGACATAAATGCAGCATCACCCTCGATGAACTTTGTCTTGAGGATCTTGTGGAAACCTTCCTGAGCAGCCTCCTCCACAACAGCGGGAGCCTCCTCGGCAACGGGAGCCTCTTCAACAGCTGTAGAATCAGTAGCTGTAGAATCACTAACTTCTGTAGCTACAGGAGCAACTTCATCCTGTGCATAAACCATTTGGGTACCGAATGTGAACATACCCAACATTGCAACAATTGCAAAAAGCTTTTTCATTGTGTGTAATTTTTAAAAATTGATATTTTAAGTTAATATTATTCTCAAACTGCGGAAAGAGGGGGATTCGAACCCCCGATACGCTTTTGACGTATACACGCTTTCCAGGCGTGCCTCTTCAACCACTCGAGCATCTTTCCAGACAAGCACAAGCCTGCTAATCGGAGTGCAAGATACGAAAAAATCCTAATACTACACTCCATCTCACGGCAAAAGTAATTTATTTTTTCAAATACATAAACATTTATGAAAAAAACCTTTTGTGAAAAGAGCAAAAAAAATGGTAAAGTGCACTTTTTAAACAAATTTATATCTTTATAAACGGAGAAAAAGAGAGGAAATTATATCATATATTGATTTATTCATTAAATTTGCATCTAAAGAAAAGAGCAATGCAAAAAAGTAAAAGTACACTTAAAAGAATTGCCGATGCCATAAACCCTTACGGGTGGATAACCAGCATAAGAAACAGAGCATTCGACTGCGGAAAACTTGAAAGCAAACCTTTCGGATTACCCATAATATGCATTGGCAACATAAGCGTGGGAGGAACAGGAAAAACCCCTCACACTGAATACTTTATAAAATTGCTCAAAAACAATTGGAACATCGCCGTGCTAAGCCGTGGATACGGGCGAAAAAGCAAGGGCTACATAAAAGCCGAAGAGAGTACACCGATGCCGCAAATCGGCGATGAACCATTCCAGATAAAACATAAATTTCCCAAAATAACAGTAGCTGTGTGCGAAAAGCGCGTCACCGGTGTAGAGAACCTTTTAAAGGAGCACAACGCCCCCTCGGTAATACTCCTTGACGACGCATACCAGCACCGCCACATAAAGGCCGGACTTTACGTTTTGCTTGTCGATTACAACCGTCCCATCTGGAGCGATACTCTACTGCCTTTTGGTCGCTTGCGCGAAAGCGACAAAGGAGCCTGTCGTGCCGATGTTGTAATAATCACAAAGTGCAGCAAAGACATCACCCGGGCAGAAATGGAAGAATGCAAGGCACTCCTGAAAACAAAAGAGGGGACACCCGTGTTTTTCTCTACAGTAGAGTACGGCACACCCTACCCCCTCTTCCCCGAAACCGCGAAGGAGAGCTACCGCGCCGGCAAGGAGAGCAACATATTGCTGCTCACAGGAATAGCAAAGCCCGGGCCGCTTAAGAAAGAGGTTGAAAAGAGTGGAGCGAAAGTAAAGCTTATGCAATACCCCGACCACCACAACTTCAGCGACAGCGACATAGAAAACATAGCCGCAGAGCTTGCCCGTATGCCAGAGGAGAGCATAATACTCACCACAGAAAAAGACGCGACAAGGCTGCGCGACGCCGCGCTGCCACAAGCGACCAAAAAGAGCATTTATGTAATACCCATAGAGGTAAAGATACTTAACAAAGAAGGAGATAAGTTTAACCAAATAATTATAGATTATGTTACAGAAAATTCAAGAAACAGCTAATTTTTTGAAGGCTAAAATGACCACCGCTCCCGAAACCGCAATAATTCTGGGAACAGGTCTCGGCAGTCTCGTAAACGAAATTACAGACAAATACGAAATAAAATACGAAGATATACCCAATTTTCCCCTCTCAACCGTAGAAGGACACTCGGGCAAGCTCATATTCGGAAAGCTTGGCAACAAGGAGATTATGGCAATGCAGGGCCGTTTCCACTTTTATGAGGGATACTCAATGAAAGAGGTAACATTCCCCGTGCGTGTAATGCGCGAGCTGGGCATAAAAACCCTCTTTGTATCTAACGCTGCCGGCGGTATGAACCCCGACTTCATCATCGGTGACCTTATGATTATCACCGACCACATAAATATGTTCCCCGAGCACCCCTTGCGCGGCAAGAACATACCATACGGCGACCGTTTCCCCGATATGAGCCAGGCCTACGACCGCAAGCTCATCGCTATGGCAAAGGAGATTGCTGCCGAAAAAGGTATACGTGTTGTAGAAGGTATATATCTTGGCACACAGGGCCCCACATTTGAGACACCCGCCGAGTACCGTATGTTCCACCGTATGGGTGGTGACGCGGTTGGTATGTCCACTGTACCCGAAGTTATCGTTGCCCGCCACTGCGGCATCAAAGTTTTCGGCATATCAGTAATCACCGACCTTGGTGTTGAAGGCATAGTAGTAGAGGTAAGCCACGAGGAGGTACAGAAAGCAGCCGACGAGGCACAACCCCGTATGACAACCATCTTCCGCGAAATTGTAAACAAAGCATAAGAACATAAAGGATGAACAAACACAACCGTACCGAAATTTCCACTCTCGGAGAGTTCGGACTCATAGAACACCTTACATCGAACATCACCCTCGGCAACAAAGAGAGCTTGTCGGGGGTGGGTGACGATGCCGCCATACTCTCCTTTACCGCCGACGAGGAGGTACTTGTGAGCACCGATCTGCTTATGGAAGGTATAAACTTCGACCTCACATATTTCCCCTTGAAACACCTCGGCTACAAGGCCGCAATGGCAAATTTTTCGGACATCTATGCAATGAACGGCACTCCCAAGCAGATAACAGTATCGCTTGCGTTGAGCAAAAAATTCTGCATCGAGGACCTGGAAGACTTTTACGATGGTCTTAAACTCGCCTGCAACCAGCACGGCGTGGACATCGTTGGAGGCGACACAACTTCTTCTGTAACAGGACTTGCCATAAGCATCACTGTGATAGGCACAGCGCCCAAAGGAACAAGTGTGAAACGCAACGGCGCAAAAGAGACTGACCTTATTTGCGTAAGCGGCAACCTCGGGGCTGCATATATGGGCTTGCAACTGCTTGAACGCGAGAAGATTGCAACCGCAGGGAAAGACCTACAACCCGACTTTGCCGGCAAGGAGTATATCCTTGAGCGCCAGCTAAAACCCGAGGCACGCAAAGAGATTATAGAAAGACTGCGCGAGGAGAACATACGCCCCACGGCGATGATAGATATTTCGGACGGGCTCTCATCAGAGCTTATGCACATCTGCAAGCAAAGCAAGGCCGGTTGCCGCATATACGAGGAGCGCATACCCATTGACTACCAGACTGCCATTATGGCCGAGGAGTTGAACCTCAACGTAATAACCTGCGCCCTTAACGGCGGCGAGGACTATGAGTTATTGTTCACCGTACCCATCGCCGACCACGAAAAAGTTGCAGCGATGAAGGATGTTAAAGTCATCGGACACATAGTAGACGAAAGTATGGGCCTCGCACTAATCACACGCGACGGCGTGGAGATGGAGCTCAAGGCACAAGGATGGGTAAAAGAGTAACCACAGCACGATGATACTGCACCACATAATACAAACAATCTTTGTAATTGCCGGAGCAACCGCCCTGGCAGCAGCAATCCTCGACTGGGAGTGGTTCTTTGCGTCGGCAAACGCCGAATTCATAGTAAAAAGGCTCGGACGCAAACGCAGCCGCCTGATATACGGCTCAATTGGCGTTCTCTTTATAGCCGCAGCAGCATTCTTTTACTACAAAGTAGAAGCCTTAAAATAAGCCGCGCCATTCCAATATTTGAGACGGTTGTGTAACACACACAGCCGTCTTTTTTAAATGCAGAACATTATATATTTACAGAGCTGAGTACGCATATGCGTACTCAGCTCTGTAAACCACCAACCTTTATAGAAAAGAGTGGCTATATTTTAATGAGTTTCCACAATCTTTGTCTGCGGTTGCTCAGCGTTGCGCTTGTTAGCCTTCTCAACCAATGCGCCGGCAACTTCCATAAATGCAAGGCCATCGGGAGTGTTTTTCATAGCGATAGGCACACCCTCGTCACCACTTTCGCAGATACTCTGCACAAGAGGAATTTGACCAATAAGAGGCACATTATAAGCCTCGGCCATACGCTTGCCACCCTCTTTACCAAAGATATAGTATTTATTTTGAGGAAGTTCGGCAGGAGTAAACCACGCCATGTTTTCAACAACACCAAGAATGGGAACACCAACCTTTTCGTTTATGAACATATTTATACCCTTTATGGCCGCAGCCAAAGATACTTCCTGCGGAGTCGTCACCACCACAGCACCTGTGAGCGCAAGACTCTGAACGATAGTAAGGTGAATATCGCTTGTACCGGGAGGCAGGTCGATGAGGAAGTAGTCGAGTTCGCCCCAATTTGCGTCGGCAATAAGCTGTTTCAGGGCATTGCTTGCCATACTTCCGCGCCACAGGATTGCCTGTTCAGGGTCGACAAAAAAGCCTATCGACAAAATTTTCACACCGTACTTTTCCACGGGTTTTATGAGGTCGCGACCATCGATGTGCTCACTATAAGGACGTTCGTCCTCAACGCTGAACATCTTGGGAATAGATGGGCCGAAGATATCGGCATCGAGCAAGCCAACCTTGTAGCCCAGGCGAGCAAGTGCAATAGCCAAGTTGGCCGACACTGTTGATTTACCAACACCACCTTTACCCGAAGATATTGCAATAACATTTTTCACCTGGGGCAGAAACTTGCCAACCTCGGGACGTGCTGCCTGACGCGACACCACTGTGATGTTTCCCACAATGTCAACATCCTTGCCAACGTATGTGAGTATTGCTGTTTCGGCCGATTTTACCACAGAGCGTATGAAAGGATCGGTTGGTTTCTCGAATATCAATGAGAAAGAGACTTTGTTGCCCTCTATGCGTATGTTATCGTCGACCATTTCGGCCTCAACAAGGTTCTTGCCACTACCGGGGTAGCGCACTTTTGTAAGCGCATCAAGTATAAGTTTGGGATATAGTGCCATCGTTAATTAAATTTCGTAATCGACATCGGCACGCAACTCGCGCACCTCTTTGCAATATGCAGCCACTGCCTTGTGTGCAGGGTGCACCTTATAACGGTCAAGAGCCTCCTTGTCGTCGAAGGTTGATATAAGCACAGCATCATACGCCGAAGGACTCGGGGCAATATTCACGCCCACCTCCATCGAACGTATCTCGGGTACCACACCTACCAGGGCTTCAAGATGCTCTTTCATCCACAGCGCGTGCTCCACGCGGCTTTTTCCTCCTGCGCCTTCGACAAAGCGCCACATTACAATATGTTTAAGCATAAGTTCTAATTATTTACTTGTTTGCAGACCGCTGCGTTTGCTGCGGTTGTAACTACGGTACTCGTCGAGCTCTATTTCCACATTAGGTTCCTCAAAGGAATCCTTGCCGTCAAGCCCGAATGAGATGTATTTTATAGTCAACCCTCTTTCGAGCCACTGCGACTCATAATAAGTGCGTATAGAGAGTATGTCGCCTACCTCCTCTTGTGCATATACATCGCTTATGCAAGCAAGGACAGGGAGATTGTTAACCTCGGTAACATACTTCGTATAGGTAAACATAAAATTGCTGTCGGTCTTCAGGTGTATCACAGCGTCGGGGGCAAGGATTTTCGCATAACGCTGCAAGAAGAGCGACGAAGTAAGTCGTTTGGTATATTTTTTCATCTGTGGGTCAGGGAATGTGAGCCATATCTCGCTCACTTCGCCCGCAGCGAAAAAGTGGTCTATAATCTCTATGGTTGTGCGCAAGAAACCCACATTGGTAAGATTATTGTTTATTGCGTCAGTGGCACCCGTCCACATACGCGCACCTTTTATATCGACACCAATGAAATTCTTGTCGGGGTATTTGCGGGCAAGCGCAACTGTATATTCACCCCTGCCACAACCAAGTTCCAGTACAATAGGATTATCGTTCTTAAAAAACTCCTTACCCCAAAGGCCCTTCATTTCAAAAGGGCGAGCATCGCCCATAGAAAAGTGATGCTCGATAACATTGGGATATTGTGCCATATCGGCAAATTTCTTCAGCTTACCCTTTCCCATAGCTTATTTTTTATTTTCGTATTCAGCCTTAACGTATTCGTAGTAGTTGGCAAATGTTGCACTCATATAGGGTGTAACCCATATTGCAGCAATACCCAGAGTGATTATTTCCAACAAAATCCAACCGATAAAGCTAAGATACAGACAGAAGAACTCCCATTTATGTCCCTGCATCATTGCCATACTGCGCTCAATGGCAGCATTATAGGACAATTCGGGGTTATCCTTAAGTACAAATTGGGTCTGTGAATATGCCATACCTTTTACAAACGCGGGGATGATAAGAAGCAATGCCCACAAGATGAGATATACACATTCCAACAATGCAGTACCTGTGATGCGCAGATAATCGTTGTAACCTACAAACAATTTCTCAACCTTGGCAGGCTCGCCGGTACGTTTGTTGTCGAGGAAAATAATGGTATAAGAATATACCATAGGTATTATAAGCATAGTGGATATAATTGAGTAATCCCACAAGCAACTCTCCAACGACGAAACAACACAACCTATAAGAATATATACTAAGGTCAGTATTGCAAACGGAGTCCACTGGCCACCAAGTTGTGCCCAACCGGCATCTCTAAAAGACTTGAGACTTTCCATAATTATATTTTCAAAAAATTAAATATCAAGCACTGTTACCCAGCCATACAAATCGGGCTCGTCGCCATACTGTATTGCACGCAATTTGTTGTACAATTTTGTACAAACGGGACCGGGTTTACCATCTTTCGATATTACGTAAGACTTGCCGGTCTCAAGGTCGTCGATGCGCTCGATAGGTGAAATTACCGCTGCTGTACCACAAGCTCCAGCCTCCTCGAATGTGAGAAGTTCCTCTTCGGGGATGGGACGGATTTCAATGGTCATACCCATATCCTTTGCAAGTTGCTGCAAACTGCGGTTGGTGATAGAGGGCAGGATAGAGGTTGAAAGCGGTGTAACGTATGTATTGTTCTTGATACCTATGAAATTGGCAGCACCGCACTCGTCGATATATTTCTTCTCTCTTGCATCGAGGTAGAACTCACAAGAGTAACCCATATCGTGCGCCATCTTGTTGGCACGAAGGCTGGCTGCATAGTTACCTCCTACCTTGTACTTACCGGTACCAAGAGGAGCCGAGCGGTCGTACTCACGAATGATAACGTAGGGGTTTGTTGAGAAACCACCCTTGAAATAGGGGCCTACGGGAGTTACAAATATGATAAAAAGATATTCCGATGCAGGGTGAACACCTACCTGTGCACTTGTACCAATGAGCAAGGGACGAATGTAGAGTGATGCTCCGCTCTCATAAGGGGGAATGTAATCTTTGTTAAGTTCCACAACCTTTGCAACCATCTTGCGGAACAAGTCAACACTTACGTGAGGCATAAGAATACCGTCACAGGTGTTCTGCAAACGCTCTGCGTTGGCTTCGAGACGGAAGATTCTCACTTTACCGTCTTTTCCGCGGAAGGCCTTCAAGCCCTCGAACGCCTCCTGTCCATAATGCAGACAGGTAGCCGCCATATGCATATTTATATGCTCCGAAGAGCTTACCTCAATTTCGCCCCACGCACCGTCGCGATAGTAGCAACGCACATTGTAATCGGTTTTTCTGTAACCAAAACCAATATTTGCCCAATCCAAATTTTTCATATTATAATTTTATTTTTTGTATTCACACGAACAACATTGGCACAACTCCGTTTTACGATATTTTGTTGCGCACAACTAAATTATTGCAAAAATAATACAAGCGAGCGAGATACACAAAGCTTGCTTTGGGATTTTGCAGCGAGCGAAGGATATGTTCGTCGCTAAACGACAAAAATAATACAAGCGAGCGAGATACACAAAGCTTGCTTTGGGATTTTCAGCGAGCGAGTAGGTAAAAATTATTTTTGTAAAAAACAAGCGCAATATTACCCTTCGTACGAAGCATCCTCATCCAAACGCTGCAACACAGCCTTCACCTCCTCGTCTACCGTACACAATCTTTTACGGCAGAATTTTATCAGCTCGTCTGCCTCTTTCAACAACGACGACAAACGGTCAATATCAACCGCACCACTCTGCACCTCGGCCATAATGGTTTCCAAACGCTTTACAGCCTCATTGTAATTCATATTATCCATTCTTTTTATTTTTAACAACACTGGTAAAAGAGCCCCCGGCAACGGTTGTAACCACCTCGGCACCAGCGGGCACATCATCAATTGAACGCACCACCTTCTCACCGACACGCACAATTCCGTAACCAAGCGAAAGAATGCGTTCCGGCGAAGATGACACTATATTCTGTTCCCATAAATCGAGTTTATGGGCCTGCTGTTGCAGATAAAGCGCTGTATATACCGGCAAGCTCTGTAACACCACTGCTAAACGGCGACGATGCGTTTCAAGAATATCGCGTGCAGCAGTTCCCAACACTTCGCGAGCTTCCTCAATGGCAGCACTCTGCGCCGCAAAAGCGTGAATAAGAAGTTCTGCCGCTGCTGTGGGTGTTTTTGCACGGGTGTGCGCCACCGCATCCACAACAGTATCGTCGCGTTGGTGGCCTATACCCGTAATTATAGGCAACGGAAACTGCGCACAATTGTTGGCAAGGTCATAGGCATCGAAACAACTGAGGTCACTCGTAGCACCTCCTCCTCGTATAATAACCACCACATCCCAGAAATCTATATTCTCGGAAATTTTATCGAGAGCCGCTATTATACCCTCTTCGACCTTGTTGCCTTGCATAGGAGCGGGGAAAAGATGGGTATAAAAGACAAAGCCATAAGGATTATTACGCAGTTGGTCGCAAAAATCGCCATAACCGGCTGCAAATGAAGAAGAAATAACCGCAATACGTTGTGGAAGAGCCGGGAAAGGAAGTTCCTTGTTCAAATTCAGTACACCTTCGGCAGCCAGTCGATTGAGTATTGCCTGCTTGCGACGCGCAATGTCACCCAACGTATATGCAGGTTCTATATCGCAAACATCAAGAGAAAAACCATAGAGTTCGTGAAAAACCACCGTAACCTTTAAAAGCACTTTCAGTCCCGCGGCAAAGCGTTCGCCGGTCTGCTCCAAAAAATATGGTTTTAGCAAAGAGTATATGCGTGCCCAAATGGTACCACGAGCCTTTGCCACCATTTCCTGTGTAACCTCATCACGCTCAACAAGTTCAATATAGCAATGCCCTGCTTGTGTTTCACGCACCTCGCTCAACTCACCGGTAACCCAATAAGCAACAGGCAAGCCTTTTGCAAGAGTCTCGCGCACAAGGTTATTCAGGGAGTACAGCGTAAGAGGGTTTTTCTCGTTCATCATTTTGCAATCCATTGATTTATGCCACGTTGCGATGCAATTACCGCACCGCCAACAACCATATTATCGTTATAAAAAACAGCCGATTGCCCGGGTGTTATTGCCGAGACACTCTCAAGAAAATGCACAAGGAACAGCCCTTCAGCCACACGAACGGGAGGCTCGCAAGCAACAGGCTTGCTACGGTAACGCACACGCACAGTCAAATTTTCTTCGGGCACACCACCTACCCACGAAGGCTCCTCAACAAGCATATACTCTGCGCGAAGCATCTCCTCACAACCAAGCATAACCGTATTTTTTGCCGCATTTATCTTCAACACATAAGCCGGATAACCAAGTGCTATGCCCAAACCCTTACGCTGACCTATCGTGTAGAAAGGAAAACCCGCGTGCTTGCCAAGCACACGCCCCTCGCTGTCGACAAAAGAGCCACCCGAGAAACGCGCATCAATATCGGGTACATTCTCGCGCAGAAAATCGCGATAATCTCCGGGAATAAAGCACACCTCCATACTCTCACCATCATCGGCAGCCTTCTCGAGGTTATGAATGTTCAAATAGTCGAGAACATCTTTTTTTTCCCACTCACCCAACGGGAAAAGCACACGACGCAACTGCTCCTGTGTGAGCCTCCACAAGAAATAACTCTGGTCCTTACGATGGTCGTCACCGGTGCAAATATAAACCTTTTCATCGATGGTTTTCAGCCTCACATAGTGCCCTGTCGCAATATAAGTGCATCCAAGTTTGTCGGCCCACTCTTCGAGTTTCCTGAACTTTATCGCGGGATTGCAATTAACACAAGGATTAGGTGTAGAACCATTCAGATAAGCATCGACAAAAGGCTGCACAACCTTCTCACGAAACTCGTCGCGCACATCGGCCACGTGGTGAGGAATACCCAAACGAGAAGCCAGGTCGGCAGCCGCATCAACGGCTTTCAACGAAGCATCGCAAGTTACAAGCGTCAGCCCACGTACATCATACCCCTGTTCTATGAGCATACGGCACACTGCGGTGCTGTCGATACCGCCACTCATACCTACAAGAACACTTTTGCTCTCTATTGTCATATTTTCTTTACCGGCTCTATGCATTTTCAAAAAAAAACTTTCTCTTATAACACTGCAAGTGTCGCATTTTTTCCATAACTTTATAAAAGTTATTCGATATTTTGTAACTTTGTACACAATGCATAACTATGCTTTTGCGACACTACAGCAAAGCAAAGATACTAAAATTCTACATACCAAAGAATATAACAATTACAAACCTTCATAAATTAAAGAACAACGATGAACGGTCCTACAACGAAAAAGGCACCAACCGAACTTGGAACAGAAAGAATAAGCAAACTGCTTATGCAATATGCCGTACCTGCGATTATAGCACAGATAGCCGCATCGCTCTACAATATGATAGACAGCATATTCATTGGACAAGGTGTGGGAGCATTGGCTATTTCAGGACTTGCCACAACTTTCCCATTTATGAACCTCTCGGCTGCATTCGGCGCGATGGTGGGCTTGGGTGGTGCCACACAACTTTCTGTAAAATTGGGGCAACGAGATTATGAATCGGCAAAACTTATTTTGGGCAACATTGTAACACTGAACATAATTGTGGGAGCACTTTTTGCGGCAATCTCCCTGCTTTTCCTCAACGATATACTCTATTTCTTCGGAGCAAGCGAAGCAACACTGCCCTATGCCCGCGACTATATGGTTGTTATCCTTTACGGCAACATAGTAACACACCTTTATTTTGGTATAAACGCTGCATTGAGAGCGTCGGGGCACCCTCGCCAGGCAATGATGGCAACTATTATTACGGTGATAAACAACATAATACTCACCCCGATATTCATATACGTTTTCAACTGGGGCATCACAGGAGCTGCACTTGCCACCATCATAGCCCAATGCACAACTCTTGTGTGGCAGATACACCTTTTGAGCAACCCAAACGAATTGCTGCACCTGCAACGTGGCATATACAGGCTGAAAAATGAGATTGTAAAAGCCATATTAAGCATTGGTATGTCTCCATTCTTCATAAACGCGGCTGCCTGTCTTGTGGTGATTATAGTAAACAAAAGCTTGCGCAGCTATGGTGAGGACGGCGATATAGCCATAGCATCATACGGTATAGCCAACAGGTTTATGTTTATCTTCGTAATGATTGTTCTCGGCCTTACACAAGGTATGCAGCCCATTGTAGGATACAACTTTGGAGCGAAACAGCACAAACGTGTGAACGAAGTGTTCAAACTCACCTGCATAAGCGCCACCTTGGTTATGGTCATCGGCTTTTTGCTCGGCGAGATTATCCCCGAAACCATTGCACGCGCATTTACCACCGAAGAGATACTGATTACCGGCGCGGCGAAAGCTATGAGAATCATGTCGTGTATGATGCCTTTGATTGGTTTCCAAATGGTAACCACCAACTTCTTCCAAAGCATCGGCTTGGTAAAAAAATCAATCTTTTTATCACTCACCCGACAGATACTCCTGCTCATTCCACTCCTGCTCATTCTGCCCCTTTTCTACGGAGAGAACGGTGTGTGGTACAGCCTGCCGATATCGGATTTTGCAGCAGCGTTACTCACTACAATAATGCTGAAAAAACAATTCAGTGAATGGAACAGACAACATATAATGCAATAAAGAACATTCAAACATACACAATATGAAAAAATTCGTCATTTCAATAGGACGTCAGCTTGGAAGCGGCGGTAAGGAGATTGCCGAAAGACTATCGGAACGCTTGCACATACCCGTATATGACAAAAAACTGTTGGAAATTGCGGCAAAAGAGAGCGGACTCGATGCCACAGTGTTCGAAAATGCCGATGAGAAAGAGTCGAACAGCCTGTTCGGCGGCTTCTTTAGTATACACGGCTCACTTTCGGGATTTTTATCAGGCGGCAGTTGTATGGAGAGTGACCAGCTTTTCCTCATACAAAGTGAAGCCATACGCAAAATCGCCGAAAGAGAAGCCTGCATAATAATAGGCCGTTGCGCCGAATATGTATTGCGCGACAACCCCGATATGATAAGCATATTCATCACTGCCGACAAGGAGGAAAGAGCTTTGCGCATAGCAAAGAAAGAGTTCATAGACAAGGACAAAGCGCAAGATCGCATAGAAAAAGGCGACAAGAAACGTCGCTCTTACCACGACTATTACGCAACAACCCGTTGGGGCGAAGCACAGAGTTACGACCTCTGCATCAATTCCTCGCTTATGGGCATCGAAGGCACGGTTGAGTTCCTGTACAGCTTCATAAAAGCGCGTTTCTATTTATGACAAGGATTGGACTGCTGAGCGACACACACAGCTGTTGGGACGACAGATACCTAACACACTTTAACGACTGCGATGAAATATGGCACGCCGGTGACATTGGTTCGTTGCGCATAATAGAGCAGCTGGAAGCACACCGCCCGGTAAGAGCTGTCTGTGGCAACATCGACGGTACAGATGTACGTTTCCGCTTTAAAGAGGTGGCACGATTCAAGGTCGAAGATTGCAATGTACTGATGAAACACATCGGAGGTTACCCCGGGCGATACGACATTTCAATACGCAAAGCCATTTATACCGAAAAGCCTCAACTATTCATTGCGGGACACTCGCATATACTAAAGGTTGAGTACGACAAACTTATAAATTGCCTGCACATTAACCCGGGCGCAGCAGGCAAACAGGGGTGGCAGCAAGTGCGGACATTGGTAAAATTCACCATCGACGGGAATAAAATAAAAGACCTTGAAGTTATTGAACTTGCATAAAGAGAGGGCGACAAAATCTTGTCGCCCTCAAATATAAGAAGCACGAATTACAAATCTAAATTAGCTTCTAGTTTTCAGTTGATTACAATTTTCGTTTCAACTTACTAAACTTCTGAATTTTCTTTACCCTCTTCATACGGTTACGCAATATATAATATAGCACCACCATAGTTGGCAACCCTATTCTATCTGCATATATACGAGCTAAGTCGGTAACTTTCTCCAGTTCTGCAAAGCATTGCTCAAAGGCAAAAACCATATCGTAAAAACCGGGTTTCTTGTCGAACTCCATTCTATTGATATCGGTAAGCGCAAAACCGTATTCACCGGTAGCCTCATCCTTATGATAAAAGACATTACCACCATTCATATCCATTGGTTTTATACCTTTTTCATAAGCCGACATCATAAAATCGACAAAGCCATTCAAGATATTCTCTCTATCATCGGCCGTAACAGATTCGTCGTAAACATTTTCCAACAGAGAATAAGGAACATATTTAGAGATGAATATGCCGCCCTCGAAAAGACCATTCTTGTATCGCTCAAAATAGGCAACAGGGTATGGTGTGTCAATTCCACGTTTCAACAGTTCCACCGCATACTCATAAGCGCGACGGGCTTTTGATTTACGAAAGAGACAATATATTATTCTATTTACCAGAACAGGTCGTTTGTAACGCTTCACCACAAATGCTTCGCCGGCAATGGTAACCTTTTCCACAACATTACGTTTGTTGCAAAACACAACATCGGGAGTGTAATTACCTTTTACGACCTCCAGAAATTCAGAGGTCATTGAGGCATATTCGGGATTTATAACCTTTTTCAAAACTCAGATTTTATAATATTAAAATCAACGGCTCACTTACTCTTCCAATCCTAGAATTATTGACACTAACCTGGTGATATCAGCGACATCAACATCGCCACTACCATCGATATCAGCACTATCTGTTGGTGCGATTTGGTTCAATATCATAGAGACGAGAGTTGTAACATCGGCAACATCTACATCACCACTGCCATCAAGATCTCCAACAACACCTTCAACAACCGGCGATGCAGGAGACTTTGCATAGAGCAGAACATTCTTTTGGGTACCTGTATAGCAAGAGAAACGCGGGTCGTTTGTATTATATTGTAACTTGTTACGTGTGTAAGAACCTTGCGACACAATCTCTGCAGTACCACCGCTGCCAATGGTTATAACCCAACTAGCATCGGCAGTTACTGTTTCTATAGAACGAAGATAGTTCTTACTGCTGGATACTGCGGCAAGATACTGGCCACCGGCATCAAAAGCAAAGCTACCATCTTTTGTTCCCTCGGCAAGCACAAGAATCTGTGTGCCTGCAGGGTATGAGATTATTGAGTCGCCGGCAATTACAGCACCTTCAATGCGCTCGCGATAGTTATTGACCTGCGCACCCATTACGAATGTATCGTAAACAATTATTACAGAGTCACCAACGGTGAGCTGCGAAGCATCGGTCACAAGGCGGAAACTTCCATATTCGAATTTACCGTCGTTGCCCACATTGCCGGGATTATCGTTGCCATCCTCCTCGTCATCGTTGTCGTCATCACCGGGAATTTCGGTATCGTCACCAGAAGGTTCACCAAGTTTACCCTCTACAAGCAAGTTCTTGACCTCCCAAGTTCCGGCCTTTGTGGTAGTGGATGTATATTTAAAGGCTATTGTCACATTTGCCTTACCCATAAACTCGGCAGGCAGAAGAATTTCGCCTGTGCTTGTAAATGTCCAATCGGTTGTGTTTTCAACAACAGAAAAATCAACAATAGTCCAAGTTGCGGCAGACACATCGCCGTTATAATTGTCACTTACAAGCAATTGGTTATGTTCCGCTACCTTATCCGTCTGATTGTATTTGGTAACATAGTCAAATGAAACGCGAACGCTATCCATAGCAGTCAAATCCATAGAAGGAGATATCAACCAGCTCTCAGCTGCATTATTTACGTTTGAAACATAAGCGGTTATATAAGCCGAGTTGTATTTTATAGTCCAAGAATAGTCGCTTGCGGTGCAATACTGTGTAAAATCACCTAAAGAGGTTGAGAAAGGCTCGTTTATTATATAATTGCCGGTATTATCGTCTGTGTCACCACCAACAGTACCACCGCCAATAACCGCGCCATCGAGATTGAATATGTAATTGACAGAATCGCCCCATACATACTCGGCAAGCTGAGGATAATCGATATAAGGGTTACGATTTCCTTGAACAGCATACACTGCATTATTACGTGCTATCTCCTTCTCACTCACGGGGTCTTGTTCGTTCCATTTAAGTAATAGTTCCACAGCCCAAGGTTTCAATGTGGGATAGGCACTGCTCTCATAGTTCATATAAGTAGTCTTGTAAGTGAGGTTCTGATAACAGGTAAACATATACATATATGTACGCGCAAAGTCACCCTTATACTCATCACAAGGCTCAAACGCATTCATGGAACTGCCATTGATTGTAGCCTTACCCACAGCAGCCACACCATTGTCCCAAGTAACGCTCTCAAGTTCAGCAAGCGGATAATTGCTCTTACGACTGTTTGCATTCTGATCTGACGGATTCAGGTGATGAAGGTCACAATAAGCATAGTTCTTGTCACCACCCCACCAACTTTTGGGAAGACTGTGCTCTATATTCATACCACTAATCGCGTTGCCCTTGGTTCCAAAATAACGTACCTCCGGAGAGTACATATCATAAACCTGATTATTAGAAGGATTACGGTCGGTCGAATAGAAAGCGCCCCAAGTGGATGAAGAACCACTACCGTATGAAATCTTTGTATGATCTTTTATCAATGTATAAAGTGCATCTTTCAATATTGCACCACCCTTTACTCCATCAATAGAAGTATAATACTCTTTCTGCGCAAAAGCAACAAGGCCAATACCAAGCAGAACTAAAAGAAGAAAAACTCTCTTTGAAAGTTGCATAATGATGATTCTTTTATGACAGGCGACACATAACAACCGCCATCAAATATTACATTATTAAATTAAGTGAAATAAAATTTTCGCAAAGTTACGTTTTTATTTTAATTAGCACACTCATTTAAAATATATTTATAACTTTGCGGTAGTGAACTACCGCGAAAACAGGCAATATATTAACGAATACATACAACAACTAGATATTTATGGACACAACAGAAAAACTATTCAACGAATTTCCACCTGTCACAGCCGACGAGTGGAAAGAGAAAATCGTTGAAGACCTCAAAGGTGCCGATTATGACAAAAAAATGATATGGAGAACCAATGAAGGATTCAACGTAAACCCCTTCTATCGCAAAGAAGATATAAACAGCGCAACCACATCGTCGCTACCGGGTGAGTTCCCATATACAAGAGGCAACAGAGCCGACAACACCTGGCTCATCAGAGTGGATATAGACACCACAAATATTGCAGAAGCCAATGAGAAGGCAAAAAAGATGATAGCAGAGGGCGCTACTGCCATAGGTTTCAAAGTGCGCAGCAGCGTGGATATCAAGCAACTGTTAAGCGGCATCTGCCCACAAACAACTGAGCTCAATTTCGCAGTCTGCCAAAAACATATTACCGAATTTGCAAAAGCACTTGTAGCATATTACAAGAACGAAGGTTACGCACTTGGCAATATAAACGGCTCAATCAACTTCGACCCTATTGGAAAAGCGCTGTGCAAAGGCACCCCCATTGCCGACCTTACCGAAGGAATAAAATCACTTGCTGAGATTGTTTCCGAAGTACCGGGGCTCCGTTTTATCGGCGTAAACAGCATAAAACTATGCAACAGCGGTGCATACATTGCACAGGAGCTCGGATGTGCACTTGCATGGGGTAACGAATATTTAAATGCTGCCGACGAGGCTGGCACCGCAAGCGAAATTGTAGCAAAAGGCATAAAGTTCAATATGGGCATTTCAAGCAATTTCTTTATGGAGATTGCAAAATTCCGTGCGGCACGTATGCTGTGGGCAAAAATCGCATCACAGTACACAACCGACAAAGAGGCTTGCAAAATGAATATCCACGCCGAAACCACATCGTTCAACCTTACACTCTTCGACTCATATGTAAATATGCTACGCACACAGACCGAAGCAATGAGTGCAGCCATAGCGGGCGTGGAATCCATTACCGTAAAACCATACGACTCGGTTTATGAGACACCAACTGATTTTGCCGAGAGAATAGCAAAGAACCAGCAACTGATACTCAAGCACGAAAGCCACCTCGACATTGTTGCCGACCCCGCCGGAGGTTCTTACTATGTAGAGAGCCTCACAGCTTCAATAGCAAGTGAAGCATGGAAGACCTTCCTTGAAATAGAAAACCAGGGTGGCTTTGCCAAAGCTGTAGAGAGTGGCAAGATAAAAGAGATGATAGAAGCAGCGGGTAAAAAGCGCCGCGCCGCACTTGCACAACGTAAAGAGATATTGCTTGGCACAAACCAATACCCCAATTTCACAGAAAAGGCCGAAGATAAAAAACCGCTCGACACACAATGTTGTTGCGCGGGCAATGGTTTGCTGGCTTTACGATTGGGAGAGGAGTTTGAGCAACTGCGCCTTGCCACCGAGGCAAGCGGCAAACGCCCCAAAGCCTTTATGCTCACCATCGGTAACCTTGCAATGCGCCAGGCAAGAGCACAATTCTCGTGCAACTTCCTTGCTGCGGCAGGCTACGAAGTTATCGACAACCTCGGTTTCAAGAGCGTGGAAGAGGGCGCAGAAGCTGCCATAAAAGCCAATGCCGACATTGTGGTGATATGCTCAAGCGACGACGAGTATGCCGAATATGCAATACCCGCCTACGAGGCTGTAAAAGACAAAGCCATCTTTATTGTTGCCGGCGCACCTGCTTGCAGCGAAGATTTGCAGAAGGCAGGAATAGAGAATTTCATACACGTGAGAGTAAATGTTCTGGAGACACTGAAAGCTCTCAATTCAAAGTTGGGCATCTAAAAAGAAACAGCTATGAGAAAAGATTTCAATAACATAGATATATTTGCGAATAACGCAACCGTGGCTGCTCCCGCGTATGAAAGCGTGTGGGAAACAGCCGAACAGATTAAAGTAAAACCGGTGTACACCGCAAAGGACCTAGAGGAGATGGAACACCTCGACTATGCAGCGGGCTTGCCCCCATTCCTTCGTGGACCTTACTCAATGATGTACACTTTCCGCCCGTGGACCATCAGACAGTACGCAGGTTTCTCCACCGCCGAGGAGAGTAACGCCTTCTACCGCCGCAACCTCGCATCGGGACAAAAAGGACTCTCCGTCGCATTTGACCTGCCTACACACCGCGGATACAACCCCGACAACGAGCGCGTAGTTGGCGATGTGGGAAAAGCTGGTGTTTCAATCTGCTGTATGGAGAATATGGAGCAACTCTTCGACGGTATTCCCCTTAACAAAATGTCCGTTTCAATGACAATGAACGGTGCCGTGCTTCCCGTGCTTGCATTCTACATAAATGCAGCACTCGAGCAAGGAGCAAAACTCGAAGAGATGGCCGGTACCATACAGAACGACATCCTCAAAGAGTTTATGGTGCGCAACACCTATATATACCCCCCTGCATTCTCAATGCGCATAATAAGCGACATTTTCGCCTATACATCGCAGAAGATGCCCAAGTTCAACTCTATATCAATTTCGGGTTACCATATGCAGGAGGCTGGAGCATCGGCCGACATTGAGCTTGCCTATACCCTTGCCGATGGTCTTGAATATGTGCGTGCCGGAGTGAATGCAGGTATTGATATCGATGCATTCGCACCACGCCTCTCTTTCTTCTGGGGCATAGGTATGAACCCCTTTATGGAGATTGCAAAAATGCGTGCAGCACGTATGTTGTGGGCAAAAATCATAAAACAGTTCAACCCCAAAAACTACAAGTCAATGGCTCTGCGCACACACTGCCAGACATCGGGATGGTCGCTCACCGAGCAGGACCCCTTCAATAACGTGGGACGCACTGTAATTGAGGCTATGAGTGCCGCTATGGGACACACACAATCATTGCACACCAACGCACTCGACGAGGCTATTGCCCTACCCACAGACTTTTCGGCACGTATTGCCCGCAACACACAGATTTACTTGCAAGAAGAGACAAATATCTGCCGCGTAATAGATCCCTGGGGTGGTTCATACTACATTGAAAGCCTTACAAAAGAGATTGCCGACAAGGCCTGGAAACTAATTCAGGAGATTGAGGAACTTGGCGGAATGGCCAAAGCCATAGAAACAGGACTTCCCAAGATGCGCATTGAAGAGGCTGCAGCACGCACACAGGCACGCATCGACAGCGGCAAACAGATAATCGTGGGCACAAACGCATTCTGCCTTGCCGAAGAAGAGCCTATCGATATTCTTGAGATAGACAACACAGCCGTACGCAAAGAACAACTTGATGCCATAGAGCGCAACCGTAAAAACCGCGATGAAAAGGCGGTAAAAGCTGCGCTCGACAAAATCACGGAGTGTGCAAAAAGTGGCGAAGGCAACCTGCTTGAAGCCGCAGTGGAAGCTGCAGGCTTGCGCGCTACACTTGGAGAGATTTCAGATGCCTGCGAAGCTGTTGCAGGCCGTTACAAAGCAGTTATAAGAACAATTTCAGGCGTGTATTCAGCAGAAAGCAAAGACGACGAGACCTTCAAAAAGGCTTGTCGCCTGACCGAAGAGTTTGCAAAGAAAGAGGGACGCCGTCCCCGAGTTATGATAGCCAAAATGGGACAGGATGGTCACGACCGTGGCGCAAAGGTGGTAGCTACCGGTTATGCCGACTGCGGTTTCGACGTGGATATGGGTATGCTTTTCCAAACACCTGCCGAGGTTGCACGCCAAGCCGTCGAAAACGATGTTCACGCCGTGGGCGTATCGTCACTTGCAGCCGGACACAAAACACTTGTCCCGCAACTTATTGAGGAACTTGCAAAGCTCGGTCGCGAGGATATTATGGTCTTTGCAGGTGGTGTTATACCTGCACAGGATTACGATTTCCTATACCGCGCCGGCGTTATCGGCATCTTCGGCCCCGGAACAAGCGTGGCAAAAGCGGCTTGCGAACTTATGGAAATATTCCTAAATAGAGAATAAAGGGAGGGCTGAATGATTGTTTGTATAGCAGAGAAACCCTCCGTCGCAAAAGAGATTGCAGAAATTCTGGGAGCGAAAAACAAACGCGATGGATTTTACGAAGGTAACGGATATCGTGTTACATGGACTTTCGGACACCTATGCACTCTTAAAGAACCCGGCGATTACACACAAATGTGGCAAAGGTGGAGCCTCGGCAGTTTGCCGATGGTTCCACCTCGCTTCGGCATAAAGCTAATCAATGACAAAGGTATTGAAAAACAATTCTCTGTAATAGAGAAACTTATGCTGGAGGCCGACAGCATTATAAATTGTGGCGATGCCGGCCAGGAAGGAGAACTTATACAACGTTGGGTAATACAAAAAACGCAGGCAAAATGCCCCGTAAAGCGCTTATGGGTATCATCACTTACCGAAGAGGCCATACGCGAGGGATTTGCCACACTTAAAGACCAAAGCGAGTATCAGCCCCTTTACGAAGCTGGTCTCTCACGCGCCATAGGCGACTGGCTTTTAGGAATGAATGCCACACGACTCTACACATTGAAGTATGGCAAGAACCGCCAGGTACTCTCAATTGGCCGTGTACAGACACCAACACTCGCGCTTGTGGTAAAACGACAGCAGGAAATAGAGAACTTTGTTCCCAAACAATATTGGGAACTGAAAACGACATATCGCGATACGCAATTCAACGCTGCAAAAGGCAAATACGAGAACATAGAAGAAGCACAAGAAGCATTGGCAAGCATTACAGGCCAGCCTTTTACTATAACCGACGTTGCAGCAAAGAACGGCACCGAATTGCCGCCACGTCTTTACGACCTTACATCGCTACAGGTAGACTGCAATAAAAAATTCGGTCTTTCGGCCGAAGTAACCCTGCAGACCATTCAGTCGCTCTACGAAAAGAAGCTTACCACCTACCCACGCGTGGACACCACTTTTTTGAGCGACGACATCTACCCCAAATGCGCCAATATTCTTAAAGGCCTGCGCGACTACCAAACCTTGGTTGCACCGCTTGAAGGGAAACCATTGCCAAAGTCAAAAAAAGTGTTCGATAACAAAAAAGTTACCGACCACCACGCCATTATACCCACAGGAGTTTATCCGCAAGGACTTACCGATCTTGAGAAGAAGCTATACAACCTCATAGCACTGCACTTTATTGCGATTTTCTACCCCGACTGCAAATTCCGCACCACAACAGTGCAAGGCGAAAGCGGCGGAGTACCATTCAAAACAACAGGTAAAGAGATAACCGATGCCGGATGGAAGGTTGTCTTTTCGGGAGAAACAAACGATGAAAAGGAGGAAAACGACAAGATTTTGCCCCATTTCACAAAAGGTGAAGAGGGTCCCCACACACCTGAACTTGCCGAAAAATGGACAACACCTCTTAAGCCTTATACCGAAGCTACACTATTGCGCGCCATGGAAACTGCCGGCAAGTTTGTAGATAACGAGGAGTTGCGCGATGCAATGAAGGAAAACGGTATAGGCCGCCCCTCAACACGCGCAAATATCATAGAGACACTCTTCAAACGCAACTATATGCGTCGCGAGAAAAAGAATATATTACCCACTGCCACCGGCACAGAACTTATCGGCATAATAAAGAACGAGTTGCTGAAAAGTGCCGAACTTACCGGACAATGGGAGAAAAAACTACGCGACATTGAAAAGAGAGAATACGAAGCAAAGACCTTTATTGAGGAACTCAAACAGATGCTCGACAAAATTGTAAAAGATGTACTCAGCGACAATTGCACAATCAACAATTTGGCCGAAAAGAAATAGCAACATATAATAATTTCAAGAAAAATCAGTTATTTAAAACTACGAACATTATTATATGAAAAAAGTACTACTATACAGCATAGCATCACTAATACTGATAGCAATAACATCCTGTGGCAGCGAAAGAGCCATAAGGAAGGGTGACCAATATGCAGCCATAAACGAATATTACGAAGCTGCGCGACAATACAGAAAGGCTTATCGCAAGATATCGCCCAAAGAAAAAAGCAGACGTGCAGAGGTTGCTTGGAAAATGGGCGAATGCTACCGCAAGAGCAATAATGCAGTACGTGCAGTTGGAGCTTATGGTAATGCAGTACGCTACAAATACCCCGACTCGCTTGCATTGCGCCACCTTGCCGACGCACAACTAGAAAAGGGAGACTACAAAGACGCGAAGAACAGCTATGAGGCATTCCTGCAATTAAACCCCGAAGACCGCCTCGCGCAAGTAGGCCTGCAAGCAGCCATTCAGTCGCTCGAATGGAAGAAAAGCCCAAACCGCTACATTGTAAAACGCTCCAAAGAACTTAACGGACAGCGTAGTGACTACTGCCCTATGTATGTGGGCGACGATACCACTATGATAGTAACCACATCGACACGCAAAGAGGCCAAAGGCGACGATATCAGCGGCATAACAGGACAAAAGAAAGCCGATATCTTTCTCACACGACGTGACGATAAGGGCAAATGGCAAAAAACCGAAGTAATAGAAAGTGAGATAAACAGCGAATACGAAGACGGAGCATGCGCATTCACGCCCGATGGAAAGACTATGTATTTTACCCGCTGTGTCACCGATGATCAATACCCCCGTTACGCCTCTATATATCGTAGCAACAGAAGCGATGCCGCGTGGAGCGGAGTGCAAAAGGTGGAAATATCAACCGATACATTATCATCGTTTGCACACCCGGCCGTATCACCCGATGGCGATTGGTTGTACTTCACGTCTAATATGCCCGGAGGTTTCGGCGGCCTCGATATATGGAGATATTTCATTGGAGGCAACAAAGCACTGCAGGGCATTGTAGAGAACCTTGGAGAAGGTATAAATACAGAGGGAGACGAACAATTTCCCTCTTTCGGGCCAAACGGAGAACTCTTTTTCTCTTCCGATGGTTACCCTGGTATGGGTGGACTTGATATCTATTGTGCCACACAGGTAAACGACACCGTGTGGAAGGTAGAGAATATGATGGCACCCATCAACTCCAACGGCGACGATTTCGGCATGACATTTGCCCCCGGCCTCTATCGCGGTTTCTTCTCATCGAACCGTGGAGACGCACGAGGATGGGATCATATATATTCATTCCTGCTACCCGAAACCATACACACACTATACGGCTGGATATACGAGAAAGATGGCTATGAACTGCCCGAAGGAGTTATACACATGGTTGGAAGAGATGGAACAAACACCAGTTTCGGAGTGATGAAAGATGGTTCATATTCAGTGCGTGTTACACCGGGAGTGGACTATGTATTACTCGGTAGTTGCAAAGGTTACCTGAATACGATGCAGGAACTGTCGGCCGACACAATTGAAGGCTCCGTCAGTTATCAACGCGACTTTGCACTGCCATCCATCACCCGACCTGTACTCATTGATAACATTTTCTACGAATTTGACAAGGCAACACTCACTCCCGAGTCGGAAGCATCACTCGATGAGCTTGTCAAATTGCTTAATCTAAACCCCAATGTAACCATTGAGTTAAGTGCTCACTGCGACTATAAAGGCAGCGACAGCTACAACTTGAAACTATCCCAGGCACGCGCCGAATCGGTGGTAAAATACCTCATAGAGCACGGCATTGAAAAGGAGAGACTTACACCAAAGGGTTATGGTGAAGATAAACCTAAAATTATACACAAAAAGTTGACGGAGAAATACACATTCCTAAAGGAGAACGATGTACTCACCGAGGACTTCATAAACAATCTCGAAGACGAGGAACAAAAAGAGATATGTAACCAACTGAACCGCCGCACAGAGTTCCAAGTACTGCGTACAACTTACAAGCTATACAAATATTGATTAAGAAAATAGACACTGCTTGCGTGCAGTTTATCGCAAACAAATGCAAACAAAAAAAAACAGCGACAAGGTTACCTTATCTTGTCGCTGTTTTTACGTGCGAAATCGGCCCAACTGCTATACTTTACACTTGTTACCGGGTTACCACGTTGCAGATAGTGGCAAAAAGCAGCACCAAGTGCATCGGTAGCATCCATAAACCGTGGCATTTCATATGAGGGAATATTAAGCATGCGCCTCAACATCTCGGCAACCTGTTGTTTTGAGGCCGAACCGTTACCCGTTATAGCCATCTTTATTTTCAACGGAGCATACTCGTGGATAGGAACATCGCGGCTTATGGCAGCGGCTATCGCCACACCCTGTGCACGCCCCAATTTAAGCATACTCTGTACGTTTTTTCCAAAGAATGGAGCCTCAATAGCCAATTCGTCGGGCAAGTAAGAATTTATTAACCCCTGTACACGGGTAAATATCTCACCAAGTTTTATATAACTGTCGTGACATTTGCGCAAGTCTATGACACCCATATCTATCAGACGTGCCTTATTACCGTTCACACCTATGAAAGCATAACCCATGAGATTTGTACCGGGGTCTATACCCATAATCACTCTGTCGTCAGTGGGGGTTGTCTGCTGCATATCAGAAACCAACATAACGCATTAAACCTTTGCAACCGCGCTCTATTTCGGCATATGTCTGCGAAAAATTACCATGATACCAAGGATCAGATATATCACCACCCGACAACCTTGATGCCACGCCCGCAGAAGAACACCCCTCAAAGTCGAGCAGTTTCCATACTTTTTCACTACCCGCACCCGAAAGCAACGAGCGCATATTACGCAAGTTGTAATCCTCCATTACCACAATTAAATCGAATGCTGAAAAATCGTCCACAGTGATGCGACGGGCACGTTTTCCTTCGCACGAAATTCCGTGACGAGCAAGTTCGCGCACCGCAGGCGGATAAACGCCATTGCCAATTTCCTCGCTACTTGTAGCCGCCGATTCTATATGCATCGCATCGACAACACCTGCCGATTTTGCAATATTCTTCATAATAAATTCCGCCATCGGTGAACGACAGATGTTCCCGTGACACACAAAAAGTATCTTTTTCATTCGTCAAGAAAAGCTGAATCGAAAGAAAGGGGAAGAAGCGCTTTAATTCCATCCTCCACAACGTAACTCTCTTTTGCGCCAAACAGTATAATTCTTATGGCTTTACCAAAGCGTTTTTCAGTCTCTAAAATTACCTGACGGCAAGCACCGCAAGGCGGAATGGGAGTATCGAGTTCACCATTCGCAGTACGGGCAGCAATGGCAAGAGTCAGCACAGCCTGATCGGGATATTGCGAATTTGCCCAAAACAACGTGGTACGCTCGGCACAAAGCCCCGATGGATAGGCTGCATTTTCCTGGTTGCTGCCTTTTACTATAACACCATTAGCCAAACGCACGGCTGCACCTACGTTAAATCCCGAATATATGGCATAACTGTTTGCAGTCGCAGCACGTGCCGCATCAACCACCTCCCTATCTTCGGCCGACAACTCATCGTACAAGCAAACATTTACTTTTGTCTGCAAAACAAGTTCTTTCATAATTAATCAATTTTTAGTTACACTTTACAAAAATCCAACAAGTAGAATAGCCAAAACCACATGAGATTTGGGCATTTTATAGGGCGAAGATACTATTTTTGTTGCGCAAAAGCAATTTATTGACTTATTTTGTAGCCGCAAAACATATTGACAATGAGAATTCAACTCCTATTCATATTATTGACAGCCCTAATACTCGCAGGTTGCAGCACAAGCAAACAGGCAACAAGCACACAGGTAAAAAACATATCACAGGCACGTGACGACTACGAAAGATATGTTCTCACATATTATCCCATTGCAGTGGAGCAGATGACAAGACACAACATTCCGGCCAGCATTACACTGGCACAAGGTTTGCTTGAGTCGGGGGCTGGCAAAAGTAAATTGTCACGCAGTTCAAACAATCACTTCGGCATAAAAGCCGACAAGAACTGGACAGGCAAGAGAACCTCCTCATTGGACAACGGGAAACTCTGTTACTTTAGAAAATATGATAACGTAAGAGACTCCTACGAGGACCACTCTTCATTCCTTGTCAACCGCCAGCGCTACGCATCACTCTTCAAGCTTAAAAAGACCGATTACAAGGGATGGGCAAAAGGGCTCAAGAAGGCAGGTTATGCCGAAGACCCGGCCTACCCCACAAAACTCATAAGTCTCATAGAGCGATACGAGCTTTACCGATACGACTCATACACAATGAAAGATATCAAAAAATCCAGCGGTGTTGCTCTTGAAACCCACGAGGAGAAGTACAGCAGAACCATCTACAAAGCCAACGGTCTCCTGTATATAATAGGGGACACCGGGGATACATTTAAATCGCTCAGCAAAGAGTTCGGGACATCGCAGAGTAAACTGATAAAATACAACGACTTATATAAAGGGTACAATATAAAAGCCGGAGACATCATTTATCTTGAAGAGAAAAACAGTAAAACAGACAAACAATACCCTACGCACACCGTCAATGCCGGAGAGAGTATGCACTACATATCGCAGAAGTATGGTATAAAACTCGACAAACTTTACAAGAACAATCCCGAGTATATAGAAAAAAGTATAAAAAGCGGAGATATCATCAGGTTGCGCTAAAAGACTTTGCAGAGCCATTTTTTCATTTTATTAGTTCTTATTTCAATATTTTATATTTTTTTTCTACCTTTGCCAAGAAATTGACTTGTTAACTCTAACGAAACAATAAACAAATATCATATTTTAATACAAAGAAAATGAATAAATCAATTATTTTCAGAACGATGTTGATTGGTATAGCAATCCTTTTCGTCAACAACGGAATTGATGCGCAAACAATCAAGACGGACACTATCCGCGAATCGCGTTTAAGCTACCTTGCGAGCACATTGGGTTGCGCAGAAGACGACATAGTTGCCGACGACGCAGCACTTAAACAAAACGATTGGTTTGTTTCGTTCAGCGCCGGAGTAAATGCCGTTGCTGCCGAAGCTAATGACAAAGTAAACAACTTTATCGACCGCAGAAGAGCCAGAATCAACGTAACAGCAGGACACTGGTTCAACCGTTATTTTGGTCTTAGAGGCCAGATTGGTGTAGGTAAAATTAGCGCTTACTATCTCGCCGGAGCTATTTATGGCAAAAAATTGAACGACTTTGACTACCCCGCAAGCCAAATGCAGTACATCATTGACAAAGACGGTATCGCATACTTCCGCAGAAAATTCATATACATGGATTTGAGCGTTGCAGCAATGACCGATGTCGTAAAATGGTTCGACAATGACAACCGTTGGAGCGTGCAGCTGTATGCAGGCCCTACATACACCTACTCATTCAAAAAGCAGGGTTTCCACCACAACAATACTTGGGGAGCAGAAGTTGGTACACAGATTGACTATAAAGTATCAAAACGTTTCTCTATTATGGCCGACCTCCAAGCAAACTTCCTCAACGAGACATTTGATGGTGTGATAGGTGGTGAACTTGGCGGCGATTACAAGAAACTCGATTTCTTGGCAGCAGCTACCATTGGTTTAAGTTATAATTTCGGAGGCAATACCTCAAAAACAACTGTTGAAATTCCTGTTATCCACGAGGATACATACAAGCCACAGCCTCAAATAATAAAAGAGGTAAAAGCTCCTGCAAAAAACATTATTGCACCTTTTGCAGTACGCTTCCTCATTGATAAGTCATATATCGAAAAAGGACAGAAACCTCAAATCAATAAGATTGCAGAATATCTTAAGAGTAACCCCGAGACAAAGATTATGTTGACCGGTTATGCCGACAAGGAGACTGCATACCCCGAGTACAATATGCGACTCAGCCAGCGAAGAGTCGATTCTGTAAAAAAATACCTCATCAACGAGTGTGGTATTGCAGAGGACCGTATCGAAACAAACGCAAAGGGTGACACCGAGCGTGTTTACGACGAGGATTTCCGTTGGAACCGTGTGGTTGTAATGAGTATTATCGAAAAATAATTAGAAATTGAAAATAGAATATAATATGAAAAAGTTTACAATATTATCTCTATTGTTGGCGGTCAGCTTTTCGGCTTTTGCACAAAGCAAGAGAGTAGAAACAGCTCAGAAAACTGAAACCGTTACCGTTGACTACAAAACAAAGTATCAGTCATCATTCCTGGACAATTTTTATGTACAGGGTTCATTCGGAGGCGCCGTACTTATGGGCGAGGAAGATACACACCTTTCATTCAAGGACCGCATCAAACACGGCTTTGCAATTGCAATCGGCAAGCAACTGACTCCCACAATTGGAGTGCGTTTGAGCATTGATGGCAACAGACTTAAAGGATGGAACAGCGGCTTGAATGGTGAGTACCCCAACCACATTGAAGACCCTAGAAAAGTATATCTCAATTCTGTAGGAGTTGATACTCGTCACGGCTATTTGCAGGACTTAAAATACTATTCATTGGGCGCCGACCTTATGATAGACCTCATCAACCTATTCTCAAAAGAGAAAAAGACCGATAAAGCACTTGACATAGAGTTCTACATCGGTGCAGCAGCACTCACAACCATAGAGAGAAAAGGTGTTGACAGCCGCACACTTTTTGCAGCAAGAGGTGGTATCTCTACGACTTACAACATAACAAAACGCATTGGTATCAACATTGATTTGGGAGCAACAGCAACAAGTTCAACTTTTGACGGACAGACAAACATGCGCACAGACTTTGACGGTATTTTGAACGGCAAAGTTGGTTTGAAATGGAAGATTGGCAAGCAGGGTTTTAAGACCGCACACGCTATATCATCGGAGCAGTATGCTGCACTCAGCAACTACATCGCAATGGTTAAGACCGAGCAGATGGAAAAAGGCAAGCCCGAAGAGAAAATCGTTGTTATACCCGCAGAAGAGAAGAATATTCTCATTCCCTACGTTGTATTCCACGACGGCAAAGAAACATTCAACAAAGAGTTGCAGATGGTTAACATCTCAAATGTTGCAAAACTTATGCAGGCTAACCCCGAGTTTACAATTGAGATTATCGGTAACACAAACTCAACAAAAGCAGAGATTGCCGAAAAACGCGCAAACATTGTTAAAGACATTCTCGTAAACCGTTACTCTGTCAACGCAGACAAGCTCATTGTTAAAACACAAGATATGGGCGAAAATAGCCAGACCGTACACTTCGTAAACAAATAATAAAGAAGAATTTAAACACAAAAAAGTCAGTGAGTGTCTCACTGACTTTTTTTTATTATACCAACAATACAAGTTGATAACTTGCAAATAGTTTCTGATTTCTATTTCTTCAATTCCTGAGGAATTCTGTAAGCTGTGTACAACTCAAACAGAGCACCCACAAACATAGCCACAATCCATTCGTTACGCGTATGCGTAAACATCAGCACTCCGGCAGCAACCAAAGCTACAGCTCCAATCTGTTGCTGTATCACCAAACGGCGAACAACAAAGTTGCCACCCCTTTCACGCAGAAAAAACTGTGTAACCGCAAGCAACAAAGCCGATGCAAGAAAAACATACGACCCCTCTACGCGGAAAAACATACGACCGGCAGCACCAAGTAAAAGTGTTACCCAACTTATTTTATTTAACAATGATAACAATTTCATAATTAATCCTCTACAATAAACACCTCTTCACCATCCTTATGCATGCCATAACGCTCACGAGCCACCTTTTCCATAATTGCAACATCCTTGTGCAACTCCTGCGACCTATGTCTCAAATCGTTGAGTTGCTCTTTCAACTCGGTATTATCGGCCTTCAAAGCGGCGATTTCACGTTGATTCTTAAAATGCTCAATTAAATTATGCTTGTCAAAAAACATCATAATAGCCACAAACGCAAGAGTCACAAACCAATACTTATGGTTTATCACCCATTTTAAACATGTTGCAATACTATCGTTGTTCATATTCCTCTGTTTTCATGTTATTCCGTACAAAGATAGTGAAAGGCGAGAGCAGAAAAAAAAGTTTACTTATTTTTTTTATGCAGAGCTGCATCCTAGCTTATCCAAAGAGAGTGAAAAGCTTGGATTATTTAAAAGATATTGCAATAAGAAGATATATTGCTATGCAAGCAACGCACGATTTATGGAACAATTATTTTGTATTACCCTAGGTTTGCACTATTTTTGTAATATATAAAAAGGTAAACCAATATGGAAAACTATATAGTATCGGCACGCAAGTACCGCCCCGACACTTTTGAGACGGTTGTTGCGCAGAAAGCGCTTACCACCACTCTTAAAAACGCTATACAGAGCGGTAAGTTGGCACACGCCTACCTCTTTTGCGGCCCTCGCGGTGTTGGAAAAACAACTTGCGCACGAATTTTTGCAAAAACAATAAATTGTACTGCGCCCACAGCCAACGGCGAACCCTGTAACGAATGTGAATCGTGCCGTTCATTTAACGAGCAGCGCTCATACTCAATCTACGAGCTCGATGCGGCCAGCAACAACTCGGTAGAAGACATTCGTTCACTCAATGAACAGGTGCGAATCCCGCCACAAATTGGCCGATACAAGGTTTACATTATCGACGAGGTGCACATGTTGTCACAAGCAGCTTTCAATGCCTTCCTAAAAACACTTGAAGAGCCGCCGGCACATGCCATTTTCATCCTCGCCACAACCGAAAAACACAAGATACTCCCCACCATTTTATCGCGTTGCCAGATATACGATTTCAGCCGTATTGACAATGCTGACATCATAGCACACTTGCAGAACATTGCAAGAAAAGAGGGAATAGAGAGCGACTACGAGGCTCTGCGTGTGATTGCGCAAAAATCAGACGGATGCATGCGCGATGCACTCTCACTTTTTGACCAGATGACAAGCTTCACACAGGGACATCTTACCTATTCAAAGGTTATTGAGAGCCTAAACATACTTGACTATGAATATTATTTCCGCCTGACCGACCACATTCTCAATGGAAACACCGCGCAGTCGTTGCTACTTTTCAATGAGATATTAGGCAAGGGATTCGAAGGCAACATATTCATAGAGGGTATTGCTGCGCATATGCGCGATTTGCTTGTAAACGGCGACCCTGTCACAGCCCCTCTTTTTGAGGGCAGCGATGACTTGCGCAAAAGATATGTGCAGCAGGCAGCAAAGATACCGCCCAAGATGCTCTTCCGCGCCATAAAGCTATGCAACAACTGCGAACTCAACTACAAGACAAGCCGCAACAAACGCCTGCTTGTAGAGCTTGCCCTCATACAACTGTCTCAGCTTGTAACGGGTGACGACAGCGAAGACGGTGGGCGTGGCCCAAAGATATTAAAACCCATTTTCAACAAAATAGCCAAGCCCCAAGAGCAAACAGAGATAAAAAACGGTAGCACAACACCTACACCGCCACAAAAGCAAGAAACGACTACACAGCCTGAACTGCATAACACACCGGCAACAGTTCCACAGCCCAAGCAGGAGAGCCGACAGGTACTGAGTGGCCGCCCCGAGGCTATGCGCAAGCAAAGCATGCCTTCAAAAAGCATTGGCGGAATGTTCCAACGTGCGCGCACAACTCTTACACAAGAGCAAGCAGCACCAACAGCAATGCCGCAAACATCGACAAAAGCAACAGAGGAGAAGTTTATTGAAAAAACAACCGCTGCTGCTCCTGAGATTACAAAAGAGGATCTCACTCAGGCGTGGACCTCGTTCGCTATGCAACTCCCCGAAAAGGAGCGCGCACTTGCCGACAGAATGAAAATTATACAGCCCACTCTCGGCAAGAACAACGATTTTACAATATCGGTTGACAACCAATTAGTAGCAGAACTTTTCGAAGGAGAAGCAAAACGTATTGTTGCAGGTATAAGCAATTACCTCAAAGGTACAACTTTGACAATGAAAATAGAGGTAAACAAGGTAAAAGTGGAACAACACGTTTACGACAGAACCAAGCAATACGAAATGTTGGCAAAGAAAAACCCGACAATAGAAAAACTTCGCAAAGCACTCAACCTTGAACTATCATAAAGAATCTCCTTCGGGAGATTTTTTTTATGCTCGGAATGGCAAAAACCACAACATAATAATTATAAAAAACAAGCAAAATCGCACATTTTTTTTAGCCATTTTTGTATCTCAAATTTATTCCTAAATAAAAAAATTTTTCGGCTTATATAGAATTATTCCAATTAAGGACGGGCAAAAAAAGAAAAAAAGAAAACAAGCAAGAAAAGGCAAAATCGTATTCCACAAATGCCTAAAAGGGCAATAACAAAAGGCAACGAAAAAAACACGCAAGACCTATGCCCAGCACAATGTATTGAATATCAGTGTTTTAAAAATTTTTATCAGAACAACAACTGCCGCCTTCAGCGCCGTTATAACAACCTGAAAAACAATCCCTTATAAAAACAAAAAAAACAGCACTTTTTCTTCATTTGCATTTTCATTTTTCTTTTATGATATTTGCATTGGAAAGAGATGAGGGGCACACAGCCGGCTGCACAAAACACGGCTGTCACACCCAAGCAACCACCTTAATTTGAAAAACACAAATGGTGGTTGTTCGCATCTAAAATAGTCAGTACGTTTAGAAAACAATATGGATTCTCGTTTAATAGAAAAATGGAATAAATGTCTCGAGATTATTCGTGATAATGTCTCAGAGAAAACATTTACCACCTGGTTCGCCGACATAAAGCCTATCAGGTACGAAGACTCTGTATTGACTATCCAAGTGAAGAGCAGCTACGTATGTGAGCATCTCGACGAAAATTATGTCGGATTGTTGCGTTCGACCTTGTACAAAGTTATGGGCAATGGCACCAAACTGATGTACAGCATACTCACCGACAAGAGCAACAACCTCAGCATTGAGGTAAGCACCGACAACTACTCTTCGGGCAATACAAGTTGCCACACCGGTAATTCAGGAAATAGCGCACCTGTTGCTGAACAAGCCGTAATTCAAGAGCTCGACTCTATGTTGATAAACCGCTATACATTTGACAATTATGTCGAGGGTATAAGCAACCGTTTATCACGCGCGGTAGGTGTCAGTGTTGCCAACTCACCGGGAAAAGTATTCAACCCACTCTTCATATACGGTTCATCGGGCGTGGGAAAAACCCACCTCATCAACGCCATTGGAGCCAAGATCAAAGAATTGCACCCCGAAATGCGTGTACTTTATGTTTCAGCGCATTTGTTCCAAGTACAATACACCGATTCTATACTGCAAAAGAAGTTCAACGATTTTATGAAATTCTATCAGAGCATTGATGTACTCATAATCGATGATATACAGGAATTTGCAGGTCTCCAAAAGACACAAACAGCATTCTTCCACATATTCAACCACTTGCACCTTAATGGCAAGCAATTGATTATGACCTCTGACCGCACACCTGCACAGTTGCAAGGCATGGAAGAGAGACTCATAACCCGTTTCAAATGGGGAATGACTGCAGAAATTGAAAGGCCCGACTTCGACTTGCGCAAGAATATTCTAAAAAATATCATACGCAAAGACGGCTTGAACTTCCCCGAAGAGGTTATCAACTACATAGCGGAAAACACAAACGCAAGCATTCGCGACCTTGAAGGCACTATAGTGTCGATAATGGCACACTCTACTATAAACAATGCCGATATAGATCTCAACCTTGCCCGCAGAATACTTGGCAATGTTTCATCTTGCGAAAAACGCACGATAACCATTGACGAAATAATAAAGAAAGTAGCCGACTACTACGGAGTTGAGGCAGAGAGCATTAACACTCGCTCACGAAAAAGAGAGGTTGTACTTGTACGTCAGGTAGCAATGTACTTGTCGAAAAAATATCTCGACATATCTACTTCAAAAATCGGCCAATATGTAGGAAACAGAGACCACGCAACAGTTCTGCATGCCTGCAAAACCATTGCCAACTTAGCCGAGACAGACAAACAGTTCCGTCACGAGTTGAACGAGATTGACTTGTTACTTCAAAGCGCATAAACAAAATACAATATTACAAAAAAGTCCCGCAATTGCGGGACTTTTTTTGTATATACACCGTAAAGAGTGAGCATAAACCCTCATCTTAAAAGCGAACACAAACAATCAAAATCTGGAATAAGAATTTCCAAAAATCAGACAACATTCCTGCAGTAAAAATTATTTTGGAAAACTTTTACAATCATTCAAAATCTTAAATAATTAGTTTTCAGCAATTTAAAAATTATTTTGGAAAACTTTAAAAATTGTTGATAACTAAAAATAAAAATATTTGGTTATTAAACAAATGCAATATATTTTTGTGGTTGCGTATTTAAAGCAACTATCGGCAAGAAGTCAATAACCAAAACATAACTAATCAAAGTGGAAAAACAAACCTACACCTACGAGGAAGCATTCAAAGCATCACTCGATTATTTCAACGGCGACGAACTCGCTGCAAGAGTTTGGGTAAACAAATATGCCGTAAAAGACTCTTTCGGCACTATCTATGAAAAATCGCCCGAAGACATGCATTGGCGCATTGCCAATGAGATTGCCCGTATTGAGGAGAAATACACCAACCCCATGTCGGCGCAAGATGTTTACAACCTTCTCGACCACTTCAAGTACATCGTGCCCTCGGGCAGCCCAATGACAGGTATCGGCAATGACTTTCAAATCGCATCATTGTCAAACTGCTTTGTAATTGGCATTGATGGCAAAGCCGATTCATATGGTGGCATCATACGTATTGACGAAGAGCAGGTGCAGTTGATGAAACGTCGTGGCGGTGTAGGACACGACCTTTCGCACATACGCCCCAAAGGTTCACCCGTCAAGAACTCGGCACTCACATCAACAGGCCTTGTACCATTCATGGAGCGTTACTCCAACTCAACACGCGAGGTTGCGCAGGACGGCCGCAGAGGAGCCTTGATGTTGAGCGTTTCCATAAAACATCCCGACGCTGAGGCTTTCATTGATGCTAAAATGACCGAAGGCAAGGTTACCGGCGCAAACGTATCGGTAAAAATCGATGATGAGTTCATGAACGCTGTTACCGAAAACAAGCCTTATATACAAAAATACCCCATAGACTCCGACACACCCATCTATACCAAAGAGGTTAATGCCGGCGAAATATGGAAAAAAATAATTCACAACGCGTGGAAATCGGCAGAACCCGGAGTTCTTTTCTGGGATACCATTGAACGCGAATCAATTCCCGACTGCTATGCAGACCTCGGTTTCAAGACTGTATCGACAAATCCTTGCGGTGAAATTCCACTTTGTCCCTACGACTCTTGCCGCCTCATAGCAATTAACCTCTACTCTTACGTAGAGAACCCCTTCACACCCGAAGCACGTTTCAACTTTGACCTCTTGCGCGAGCACACTCAAAAAGCCATTAGAATGATGGACGATATTATCGACCTCGAGCTTGAGAAAATCAAAGCGATACAGGAAAAAATCGAAAGCGACCCCGAAGCAGAAGAGGTTAAAGAGGCCGAGAGAAAACTTTGGGAGAAAATCTATCGCAAGAGCAGTATGGGCCGCCGCACTGGTGTAGGCATTACTGCAGAAGGTGATATGCTGGCAGCAATGGGCCTGCGCTACGGAAGCCCCGAGGCTATAGATTTCTCGGTAGAGGTACACAAACTTGTCGCACTCGCAGCTTACCGTTCATCGGTGGATATGGCAAAAGAGCGCGGAGCATTCGAGGTGTTCGATTACAAACGCGAGGCAAACAACCCCTTCATAAACCGTTTGCGCGAAGCCGACCCCGGGCTCTACGAGGATATGAAGAAATATGGCCGTCGCAACATCGCCTGCCTCACTATTGCCCCCACCGGCACTGTAAGTATTATGACACAGACGACATCGGGTATTGAGCCTGTATTTATGCCTGTGTACAAACGCCGCCGCAAAGTAAACCCCAACGACCCCGAGGTACACGTGGACTTTACCGACGAGAACGGCGATACATTTGAAGAATACATCGTTTATCACCACAAATTTGTAGAGTGGATGAAAAAGAGTGGCATAGATACCACCAAACGTTACTCACAAGTGGAAATAGACAGCATTGTAGCCCGTTCGCCTTACGCAAAGGCAACATCAAACGACATTGACTGGGTGGCAAAAGTGGAGATGCAAGGACGTATACAGAAGTGGGTGGACCACTCAATCAGCGTAACCATCAACCTCCCCAACAGCGTTGACGAAAAGCTCGTAAACGAGCTATACATCACTGCATGGAAGTGCGGTTGCAAGGGATGTACAGTGTATCGCGACGGTTCACGCGCAGGCGTTCTTGTTTCTACCGACAGTAAAAAAGAGGTGAAAACCGACGAACTCAAACCTACAATCACCGAGGTACGCCCCACCATCCTTGAAGCCGATGTGGTACGTTTCCAGAACAACAAAGAGAAATGGGTGGCATTTATCGGCCTCCTGCACGGCGAGCCCTATGAAATCTTCACCGGACAGCAGGACGACGAAGATGGCATACCTTTGCCCAAGAACGTAACTCACGGCATTATCATAAAGCACATAAACGAAGATGGAAGCAAGCGTTACGATTTCCAGTTCGAGAACAAGATTGGTTATAAAACCACAATTGAAGGACTTTCTGAACGTTTCAACCCCGAGTTCTGGAACTATGCGAAGCTCATCTCTGGCGTATTGCGTTACAAAATGCCCATTGAACAGGTAATAAAACTAATATCATCATTACAACTCGGTTCCGACAACATCAACACCTGGAAGAACGGCGTGGAAAGAGCACTCAAACGCTACATCGCCGACGGTTCAACATCGGCCGAGAAGTGCCCCAACTGCAAGAGCCAGTTGATATTCGAAGAGGGTTGCCTCCATTGCCCCACCTGTGGCTACTCAAAATGTGGATAAGCAACTTTATTATACACACTATATAGATTCCCCGTGGAGCCCGCCAATTCAGGCAGGCTCCACGTTTACAAAAAAATGAATATAGAAAATTACACCATAGAGTTACGCGATGTACGCTTATATGCACATCACGGAGTAATGCAACAAGAAAGAAGTGTAGGAGCCTGGTTTATCGTAGATACCAGAATGTCGATAAACAATCAAGAGTGCGCCTATAACGATAATATAACAGACACTGTAAGTTATGCCGATATATACGACATAATAAAAGCAGAAATGCAGATTCCATCGAACTTGCTCGAAAATGTAGGTAAACGTATAATCGAAACAATCTTTGACAAGTTCCATCAAATCGATTACATAGAAACAACCATTTGCAAAGAGACACCACCCATGGGTGGCGATGGTTTAAAAGCTTGTGTAACACTGAAAGCTGCCAGATAACCATATGATAAACACGCTTACCTCATTAAGACTGTTCTTCGCATTACTCGTTTTAGTCTCACACCTGGAGATAATGAACAAGTGTTTCGCAAAACACCTGTTTTTAGAGGGATACGTGGGAGTAAGTTTCTTCTTCATACTCAGCGGTTTCATTATTGCATACAATTATACAGACAAGGTAAGTACACGCGACAACAAGAAAGATTACTACATCGCACGAATAGCGCGAATATACCCCCTACACCTGCTCACACTCTTCATCGCATTTTTCATTTCCGAACTGCCGATAGACAAACTTTCAACGTGGATAAAACTTGTAACATCGGCCACACTTACAAATGCATACATACCGCGTTCCGACTTCTTTTTTGCACTTAACGCCCCTGCGTGGAGTTTGTGCTGCGAGCAACTTTTCTACTTTGCATTCCCCCTTATTGCAACCATAACCAAGAGCCGCAGAAATATTATAACCATATTGGGAATATACACTGCGATTATAATCATCGGAGCGCAAACAACCCCGGAAGAATACGCAAAGGGCATATGGTATGTAAACCCCATAACACGCTTCCCCGACTTCATTATAGGCATAGCCACCTACCACATATATAACAGAATAAAAGGGTGGAACAGTGGCAAGTGGAAAGCCACAGCCCTGGAAGCCGGCACGTTAGCGCTTTTCGCTATCTTTTACATCTATGCCGAAGATGTACCCAGAATTTATCGTTACAATATATATTACTGGCTGCCAATCGCCGCAATCATTGTAACATTCGCTCTACAGAAAGGCTTTCTGTCGACTATTTTATCGCAAAAAGTATTCATCATAGGTGGTGAAATAAGCTTCGGCATATACTTGATACACCTTTTTATTGTAAATGCAATGGGCAAGCATTGCCAAGAATTGGATGCAATCACAGGAACAACCATTGCCGTAAGCACAACCGTGGTTGCCAGCTACATATCATATAAATTTATTGAAAAGCCCGCAAACAAAGCGGTAAAGAAGTTGCTTAAATACAAAAAGTAAACGGCGCGCTATTAAGAGATAGTCTCCAAGGCAATGCGTGCTGCATTCTGCTGGCTTTCACGCTTAGAAAAACCTTCACCGGTACCACAAGGCTCGCCATCAACAAGAACCTCAGAAACAAAAAACACACCATCCTTGCGCTGTTCCTCGCAAATTGTATTGAACACCACGACACGATGCGTCTTTTGAGCCCATTCTATTATGCGACTTTTATAATTCTTATCGCTCCTTAAAACAGTGTCCATATTATCCAACTTGGCAAAAACCCTTTCGATCAAAAAAGAACGGCAATACTTATATCCCTTATCGATATATATAGCACCTATCAAAGCTTCAAGAGCATTACCATAGATATAATTGTTGTGATGGTTTTCGGCACCACAGGCATGCACAAACCTGTCAAGCCCAATCTCCAACGCAAGTTCGTTAAGCCTTTCCCTGCATACAAGATTACTACGCGATTTAGAAAGAAAACCTTCGCGCTCCTTTCGGAAATTAGAGTACAAATAATCGGCGGTAACAGAGCTGAGTACTGCGTCGCCCAAAAACTCAAGTCGCTCGTTACAAACGAGTTTGCGACCCGAGCCCGAAACCTGCGAACTATGCGTCATAGCCATTTTATAAGGTTTCAGGCTACTCGGCACAAATCCCAGGATTGAATACAATAAAAGATAAGACTCCCTATCCTTGCGAGATAGAAGTCTTATCTTATCTATAACCTTTTTTAAAACTCTTTTAGCCTTCAATTTTCTTAAAAGCTATTGATGCATTATGTCCACCAAAACCAAATGTATTGGAAATGGCAACTTTAATATCACGTTTTTGAGCCTTGTTAAAGGTAAAATTCAATGCATAATCGATTTCGGGATCCTCGTCGCCCTCCTCGTGGTTTATAGTGGGAGGAACAATACCGTCTTTTATTGCCATAACAGTGAGCATTGCCTCCAAAGCTCCGGCAGCACCTAGGAGGTGACCGGTCATCGACTTGGTAGAACTGATATTCAATTTATAGGCATGTTCACCAAAAAGGCTCTTTATGGCTTTTACCTCGGCAACATCACCGGCAGGTGTTGATGTACCATGCACATTGATGTAATCGACATCGGCAGGTGTAAGACCGGCCTCCTCGATTGCACTCTTCATAACACGCATAGCGCCATCACCTTCGGGATGTGGAGCTGTGATATGATAAGCGTCAGCAGTCAAGCCTGAACCCACGATTTCAGCATAAATTTTTGCGCCACGCGCAACTGCATGCTCATACTCCTCAAGCACAAGACAGGCAGCACCTTCGGCCATTACAAAACCATCACGACTCTTACTGAAAGGACGCGATGCTGTTGCAGGCGAATCGTTACGTGTTGACAAGGCGTGCATAGCGACAAACGCACCCACACCTACGGGGCAGATAGGAGCCTCGGTACCACCGGCCAAAATCACATCGGCTCTGTTAAGGCGTATCTGGTCAAATGCATCAATAATAGCATTTGAAGATGAGGCACAAGCCGAAGTGGTTACATAGTTAGGACCTTTAAGACCATATCTGATAGAGATTAGTCCCGCAGTCATATCGGCAATCATCTTTGTAACAAGGAATGGTGAAAATCTCGGGCCGTTTTCCTGATTGAGTGCATAAGCACGAATCTCATCCTCCAACGCACTGATACCACCGATACCCTCGCCATAGATAACACCTATGCGGTTACAATTGAGTTTCTCAAAATCCAAACCACTATCTGCAATCGCCTCAACAGCCGATGCGACACCGTATATAGTTACGTTGTCAACCTTGCGCAGTTCGCGGCGTTCCATCACTTGTGACGCATCGAAATTCTTAACCTCACAAGCGAATTGGGTTTTAAACAGATAGGTATCAAAACGAGTAATAGGTCCTGCGCCACTCACTCCGTTAACAGCGTTTTCCCAAATTTGGGGAACATTGTTACCTAATGGAGATACGGCACCAAGACCTGTTACTACAACTCTTCTATGTTTCATTATAGAATTGTTAGGAGAGAAAGTTAATTACTTTTCAGCAACTTTCTCCTCTACATACTTAACAGCATCACCTACTGTTGCGATTTTCTCAGCCTGCTCCTCGGGGATAGAGATACCAAACTCGTCCTCGATCTCCATGATAAGCTCTACTCTGTCAAGTGAGTCTGCGCTCAAGTCGTTTGTGAAGTTAGCCTCTGATGTAACCTCTGACTCTGATACACCAAACTTCTCTACAATAATCTCTTTTACTCTTGCTTCAATTTCTGACATAGTTGTAATATTTAAAAAGTTATAAACTATTTGCTCGCAAAAATAGAATAAAATTCACTAATGGCAAAGAAAGCGGCATTTTTTTTACCACAGCACTGCACATTTGGCGGTTTTTGTGCAAAAATAATCCAAAACCAAGCCGTTTTAGACCAATTTTATATCAAAAGCCGACACTTCGCGCCGTAAATCATAGTTGTTTCTCAAATCCTCGAATGAAGCTGGCGAGGATTTCAATGCTTGAAAATCGGCATGCGGGTCATAAGTTTTCAACACTGCGGCACTGAAAGAGGGAGCGATTATTTCCGGTTCCAAAGGTCGCGGCAGCGAGAGTTGCGGCAACAAAGCGGTACAACCAAAACTATTGCCGAATTCCGAAAGCACCATGCGGGTAGCATTCATTTTACCCTCAGCCGAATAGCCGGCAATATGTGGCGTACCTATATACACCTTGTTTAATAAGGAGAGATTGATATCCGGCTCCCACTCCCACACATCAAGCACCGCACAAAGCGATGGATTTTCTTCAAGTACACGCAACAAAGCATTGTTATCGGTCACCGGACCACGAGATGCATTTATAAAAAGCCTGCATTTTTTCAACGAAGCAAGAAAAGCCTCATCGGCCAAATGATAACTTGGAAAATCACCCTCACGGCTTAAAGTTGGATGAAAGGTTATGATATCACATTCCCTGGCAATTTGTTCGAGCGGAACAAAGCCCTTTTCGCCCAAAGCCTCGCGAGGAGGGTCGTTCAACAACAGATTCATACCCTCGGCAGAGGCCCACTGCGCCACTTTTGAACCAATTACTCCCACACCCACAACACCCAGAGTAAGCCCGTTAAGAGCAACACCATTTTCAGCAGCCCAAGAATACACCACAGCCTGCACATATTGCAGCACTGCACCGGCATTACAACCGGCCGCACTCACCCAACGAATACCGGCAGCGGCGCAAAACTCTGCATCTATATGGTCGTAGCCAATGGTTGCCGTGCCAATAAAGCGCACAGACGACCCGGCAAGCAATGCCGCATCGCACACCGTTCTTGTGCGCACAAACAATGCATCCGCATCCTTCACATCCTTGGCCGATATTGCCACACCGGGGAGAGCTACCACCTCACACCCCATTGCAGAGAGTGCGTCGGCAAGGTAAGGTATCTTTTCATCAATAACAATTTTCATCACAAATACATTTATACATTGCATTATACCCGAACAAAATGCAAACCAAAAGTTTCATTTTAGCAACATAAAAGAATGCATGGGCACTATTTACAACAACTATTGCCTCAAAGATAAATACAAACGAGCGAAAGTTTGTGCAAGCGAGTGCAAAAAAACTTTTTGTACAACGAGCACAGCAAAACTTAGCGAAAGCAGAAATATCAAGCTTGCTTGAATATTTTTCAAAGCGAGTGCAGTGCATCTTCGAGTTCAACTCAAAGATATAAACTTTTTAAACAAAACATTGTCTATATCACAAACTTTCGTTAGTTTTGCCTTAAAATAAACAAAAAACTACCCACTCGAGGATTATAACATTCACATCAAATATCAATTTTATGGAAAAATTCACCGAGATGAGCTGGCCCATCTTCAACAAGGCCATCGAAGACTACCACAAAACAGACAATGTGGACACACCCATAAACAACCCCTATCCCGTAAAGAGCATCGAGTATTACCTCTACCTTAAATGCTGGATAGACACCGTACAGTGGCACTTCGAAGACATCATCCGCGACCCGAACATCGACCCCGTCGAGGCACTCACATTGAAACGCCGCATCGACAAATCAAACCAGGATCGTACCGACCTCGTGGAACTCATCGACAGTTACTTCCTCGACCTTTACAAAGATGTAACACCTTCCGCCGATGCAACAATCAACACCGAAAGCCCCGCTTGGGCCGTTGACCGCTACTCAATTCTCTCTCTCAAAATCTACCACATGCAGGAAGAGGTAAACCGCAAGGATGTTGATGCCGATCACCTCGCAAAATGCCAGGCAAAACTCGACGTACTCAAAGAGCAATACAAAGATATGACAACCTCTATCGGTCAGTTGCTCGACGACATTGCTGCCGGCCGCAAATACATGAAGGTGTACCGACAGATGAAGATGTACAACGACCCCGCCCTCAACCCCGTACTCTATGGCGCAGGCAAAAAATAAGACCGACGAACGGACAATTCTTATAACACGTTTTTCCGCAGTAGGCGATATAGCAATGACAATACCATTGCTATACTCGCTTGCTCGCACATACCCCACCTACAAGTTTCTTTTCGCAAGCCGCGAAAGGTTTGGGCAGTTCTTTATCGACAAGCCAAAAAACCTCCATTTCATCGGGGTAAATCTCGATAAATACAAGGGACTTACCGGGCTTTACAAGCTATACAAGGAACTAAATGCCCACAAGCCCGACACCTTTGCCGACCTGCACGATGTATTGCGCACAAAAATTCTGCGTAGCTACTTCGCAGTACTGAGCGGTACAAAGGTGGCAAACATCATCAAAGGACGCACCGAAAAGAAACGCCTCACACGCAGTAAGAAAAAAGTGCGAGAGGAACTCAAAAGCACATTTGTGCGCTACCAAGAGGTTTTTGAACGTTTGGGATTGCCCTTCACACCCGAATTTACTTCGCTGTTCAACAACGGCAAGGGTGATTTAACCCAATTCAAGGGCACAATACCGGAGAAAGGCAACGACAAATGGGTGGGTGTAGCACCTTTTGCCGCACACAAGGGCAAAATTTACCCCGCAGAAAAGATGCGCGAAGTTGTGGACACGCTTGCCGCACACCCCGATATTCAGATATTCTGTTTCGGCAACGGCCCCAAGGAAGAGGCCATAGTGAACGCCTGGTGCGAGAAACACCCCAACGTACATTCCTTCCTGGGACGCACAAACTTCACCGGAGAGTTGCACCTCATAAGCCATCTCGACGTTATGCTCTGTATGGACTCTGCCAATATGCATATGGCATCACTTGTAAACACCCCTGCAATATCCATTTGGGGTGCCACATCGCCACTTGCCGGTTTCCTCGGTTGGAAACAAAGCAGAGAAGACTGCGTAGAACTGCCAATTGAGTGCCACCCTTGCTCCATTTTCGGGAACAAGCCTTGCTTGCACGGCGATTACAGATGCATGAACATACCACCTGAAAAGATTGCCGAGAAAACACTTAAGGAAATAGGTAAATAACAACAGAAGAGGCTACCTTGCAGGGAAGCCTCTTTTTGCAAATAACAGACAGAATGAGCAACACCACACCACGCGACAAAGACCCAATGGGACGCGCCATTGCCGAGTACCACAAAACAAGAAAAGCCGGCAAGTTAAGAGTACTATCGTCAATGTTTTACGAAGACGAAATACCCGTAGCCACCCTTTTCAGAAGCTACAACGAGATGCCACCTTTGGAGCAAGAAGCCATTAAGCTATGCAAGGGACGCGTACTTGATGTGGGCGCAGGTTCGGGCTGTCACAGCCTCGAACTGATGAAACGCGGACACGAGACTGTTGCCATTGACATTTCAGACCTCTCGGTCGAAGTTATGCTTGAACGAGAGATTGATGCACGCGCCATCAACTTCTTCGACGAAACCTTCTGCGAAAAATTCGACACCATTCTAATGGCAATGAACGGAATAGGTATTGTGGGTAAAGTCGAAAACCTCCCTGCATTCTTCAAAAGCGCGAAACGCCTGCTTGCACCCGGCGGACAGCTCCTGCTCGACTCTTCGGACTTGCGATACATCTTCATGAACGACGACGGCTCCATGGACATAAACCTCGCCGCAGGATACTACGGAGAGGTCGATTACAAGATGCGTTACCGCAGTACCACCGGCGAACGCTTCGACTGGCTATATATAGACTTCGACACCCTATCAATGTACGCAAGCGAACACGGCTTCAACTGCGAGAAATGCCTCGACGGCGAACATTACGACTTTCTCGCCCGCCTAACGGTAAAAAGTTGAAAGCCATTCTGACATTCATACATCACTTTTTTGAAGGCCCATTACAACACTTTTCAAAAGAAACCCGAACCACAACCAAATATCACAAATTTTATTTGTTTATTCGCACCCGTTTCAATATCTTTGCAATATAGATAATAACAGGTGTGCGTATTCTGCGCGCGGGTACGCGACCCCGCAAAGACACAAAAGCATCCGTTATCATCGCAACAACTTACTACTCAACGCATTACGCTTGCTTTGAGGAGCTAGAAGTATGCCCTTGCGCAAACATCGATGAACAACACCGCCAACGACAACACCACATACTGGTTCGCAATGAGCGCGCCCTACCGCCGCGAATTAAAAGCCAAAGAGTATCTCACAGCAAAAGACATTGAGTGTTTTGTTCCCATGACTATTGCAATAGTTGAGCGAGGAAATACCAAAAGACGCCAAACAGTACCCGCAGTACACAATCTCATCTTCGTACACACAACAAGAGAGAAAATACAGCAGATAAAACAAAAAATCGACTACTTGCAGTATCGCACACAACCCTGTAACGGCAAAAACACCCCCATCATTATTCCCGACAGAGCCATGGAGCAATTTATTGCCGTGACACAAAGCCGCATCGAAGACCTCACCTACCTCAAACCCGAAGAGATTGATATAGAAAAAGGCACAAAAGTGCGCATACACGGTGGAACGTTCGACGGCACCGAGGGCATATTCGTAAAAATAAAAGGCAAACGCAACAAGCGCGTGGTGGTACTCATTGAAGGAATTGCCGCCATAGCCATAAACGCCGAAATCTCGCCCGACCTGATTGAAATCATTTGAAAACAATAAAAACAAAAACGATATGAAGAAGACATTGACCATCTTATTCGCAGCAACACTCATCGCAAGTTGCACAACCACCAAAAAGGTAACCTATTTCCAGGATCTCCAAAACGGCGACACAAAAACCATCACCGTAATACCCAACAAAATTAAGATGATGCCCGGCGACAAACTCTCCATCGTCGTAAACAGCAAAGACCCCGAACTCACCACGCTCTTTAACCTTGTTACCCCTAACCGCCAGTTCGGCAGTGCAACAAACAGCAATAGCAGCAGTGGCAGCACCGCTACATACACCATTGACAGCTACGGAAACATCGATTTCCCTGTAATGGGCAAGATAAACATCGAAGGAAAAACCCGCGAGGAAGTTGCCGAGTACATTAAAAACGAACTTATAGCAAGAAAACTCGTGCTCGACCCCATTGTAACCGTCGAATATGTAAACCAGGAAATCACAATCCTTGGCGAGGTAAACAGACCCGGTAAAATTGGCATCGACAAAGACTACATCACCATTATCGACGCCATTGCCGAAGCCGGCGACCTGAAAATAGAGGGTCTTCGCAACAACGTTACCGTTTTGCGCCAAGAGGGCGACACGCAAAAGGTCTATGAGATGAACCTCACACTTGCCGAGAGTGTGTATTCATCCCCCGCATACTACTTGCAACAAAACGACATTGTATATGTGAAACCCAACAGCAAACGCGCAGGCCAGGCCGACATAAACAGCAACACACTGCGCTCAACATCGTTCTGGATGTCACTTGCATCATTCGTCATGTCATTCATAGCATTTGTTAAATAATCTACAAACCCAACCATACAAGCTTATAAAATGGCTACAACAAAACGTCGACAACAACAAAACGACAACACACTACCCATCGCAGACCTCATATACCTGTGCATTGGTAACTGGCATTGGTTTGCCATGTCGCTTTTTGTCACATTAAGCATCGCAATAATTTATATACTTGCAACACCGCCTGTTTATGTAAGTTCTGCGTCGGTATTGATAAAGGACAACGATGAAAAAGGCGGCTCGGCAAGTTCAACATTTACATCGTTCAGCGACACTTATCGCAGCGACCCCAACGAGGAGTTGAAAGCAATGCGTTCGCCGGCAGTAATGCTCGAGGCCATTAAACGACTCGACCTCGACATCTGCTACACCACCGAGGGCAAGCTACACAACCCCATAATCTTTGAACACGGGTTGCCCGCAAAGGTAAAATTCCTCGATTTGGGCAAAAGTGAAGATGCCGGCTTCACTATGAACGTGCAAAACAATGGAGTTGTCTGCATGTGGGGTTTCTACAAAGAGAATACCGAAGTGTCGGATGGTTTTATCAGAGCGCAAGCCGGTGACACGGTAAGGACCTCGCTGGGAAGAATAGTTATACAACCCACCGAATACTTCTCCACAAGCACCGACTTCAACATCTTTGTAAAGCGCAGCAATATAAACAAAACGCTCGAGGACTTCCAGTCACGTTTCAGTTCAAGTTTCGAGAGCGAAAACACCACAATAGCCAACCTCAGAATTCGTGACATCTCAACTGTACGCGGTCGCAAGGTACTCCAAACAATTATCGACATCTACAATGAGAACTGGCTCAAGGACAAAAACCAGATTGCCATAAGCACCGACAGTTTCCTCAACCACAGAATAGAACTCCTGCGCAAAGAGCTATGGCAGCTCGACGGAGAAATAGCTTCTCACAAGGGACGCAATATGATACAGAGCGAGAAGGAAGATGGCAGTAAATTCCTCAACGAGAAATCGGCAAGCGAGAAGGAGATACTCGCCCTCAACAATCAGCGCGAGGTGGTACTCTATCTCATAAACATTCTCAAAGACAAGAAAAACCTGTTGCTGCCCGGCAACATCGGTCTTGCGAACACCAACGTGCAGACACTTGTCACCGAGTACAACAACACCCTGCTTCGCCGCAACTCCATAGCACAAAACAGTAGCGACGAAAACCCGCTTGTTGTTGATTACGACAACCGTTTGAGAAAACTCAAGGAGACCATCATAAACACAGCCAATAACGAAATTGAGGCAATAAACTCGCAAATAAAACTTACACGCAAAATAGAGAGCGGCAACACACAGGCCCTCGTGTCAAACCCCGAGCAGACAAAGAAACTGCAATCCATTCTACGCCAGCAAAAGGTAAAGAATGCTCTCTACATTTTCCTGCTGCAGAAACGCGAAGAGAACGAGCTTACCAAAGAGTACGCAGCAAGCAACACCCGTGTCATTGCAGCACCTTCGAGTTCCTGGACTCCCGTTGCACCAATGAAGAAAAACGCCATTATGATGGCACTCGCCATAGGCCTTCTGCTGCCCACAATCGCCATATTCCTTAAAGAAATCTCAAACAACAAAGTGCGCGGCCGCAAGGATATCGAAGGCCTCCCTATGCCGTTTGTTGGTGAGATTCCCATGTACATCCCCGACAACACCAAAGAAGCAAAGAAATACCTCAAAGGCATTGGCGACAAAACAATAGTGGTAAAAGAGGGAAGCCGCGATATCATAAACGAAGCCTTCCGCGTGCTACGCACAAACATACAATTCGTAGCAAGGGAGAAAGGCAAGTGCGAGGTAATTCTGCTCACCTCGTTCAACCCCGGCAGTGGCAAAACATTCATAGCGATGAACATCGCCGCCAGCCTCTCACTCAAAGGAGAGAAGGTGTTGGTTATCGATGGCGATATGCGCCACGGCTCAACATCGGCCTACGTTTCTTCACCATCCACTGGTATAAGCAATTACCTTAGCGGCGGGTTGCACGATGTAAGCACAGCCATAGTAAAATACGAGGGATACAAGAACCTGCACGTTCTGCCCGTGGGAACAATACCCCCCAACCCCACCGAGCTACTGCACGACAAACGCTTCGGCGAACTCATCGCCACACTACGCAAGCAGTACGACTACATACTCCTCGACTGCCCGCCAATAGACATCGTAGCCGACACGCAAATTATCGCAGAGCAAGCCGACCGCACACTATTTGTGGTGCGCACAGGCCTCCTTGCCCGCAATATGCTTGTTGAGCTCGAGGATATTTACACCACCAAGCGCCTCAAAAACCTTTCGGTAATACTCAATGGCACATTAAGCCACGGCAGCTACCACAAATACGGTTACCGTTACGGGTATCGCTACGGTTACCGTTACGGATATCGTTATGGCTACCGCTACGGATACCACGGCGATGAAAAGAAGAAAAAATAAGCGATTATGTGGCCTTTCAATAGGAAAAAGAGTATAACTGAGGTACATCTGCTTGCAGGCGGCACCGACCACCACTCCCACATACTCCCCGGGGTAGACGATGGTGTAAAAACCGCCGAGGAGGCACTCCAGGTGCTCCAGGATATTGAAGCCACAGGCGTAACAGATGTGTGGTTTACCCCACACACAATGGAAGACTACCCCAACACCTGTGAAAGCCTCAAAGAACTCTTTGCCACGTTCCGTGCCACATACAAAGGGAACATAAACCTGCACCTTGCAGCTGAGTATATGCTCGACAACCACTTCACACCATTGTTGGAAAGCAACAACCTGCTCCCTATTGGGCGCAATGGCAACCACCTGCTTGTTGAAACTTCGTATTACACCCCACCAATGAGCCTACACACCACACTTCAACAGATAAAGGCGAAGGGGTATTTTCCACTCCTGGCTCACCCCGAGCGTTATCTATATATGGAGAAAAAAGATTATAAAGAACTCCTGGAGATGGGGATAAAATTCCAATTAAACCTTCCCTCGCTTGCAGGATTCTACGGCCCCGAAGTAAAGAAAAGAGCTCTTTGGCTACTTAAAAATAACATATACTCCGTGGCTGGCAGCGACACACACAGTGGCAGAGCAACAGAAGTTATTGAGAGCATCACTCTAAACAACGATTGTTTGGATAAATTGAAAAAGCTATTAAATACAGAACTATAGCAAACAAAGAGAAACCTAGAAGTAAAACAATGAGCACACACAGCGAAGACAATAAGCGCATAGCTAAAAACACGATGCTGCTCTATGGGCGTATGGGACTGATGATGATAATCAGTTTCTTCACCGCCCGCATCACTCTCGAAGCTCTTGGAGTTGATAACTACGGTATAAACAACGTTGTAGGAGGCCTTGTTTCAATGTTCTCGCTCATTTCAAGCTCACTCACATCCTCGGCATCACGTTTCATTACATACGGATTAGGAGCCGGTGACAAGGAGAGGTTGAATAAAATCTTTACAACATCAGTCAATATACACTTAATACTTGCCATCATAGTGGTGCTTGCCATTGAAACCATTGGTGTGTGGTTCCTCAACAACAAAATGGTGATTCCTGCCGAACGCCTCACGGCTGCTCATTGGGTATTGCAATGCTCGGCAATAAATTTTGCAGTGGGATTGCTTTCCACCCCTTACAATGCAGCAATCATAGCACACGAGCGTATGGATATTTATGCATACTTCTCACTGTTCGATGCCTTTTCACGCCTTGCAATTGTATTCTCTATTAAATATTATGGTGGCGACAAGCTCATTCTGCTTGCCATAATATCGCTTATACCAATACTCATAAAGCAGTTCTATTATTGGCGATTCAGCAAAAAGAACTTTGCAGAGTGTACTTACCATTTTAAGTGGGATAAAGCGCTCTTTAAAGAGATGACCTCCTTTGCCGGATGGAACTTTATAGGTGCAAGTTCGGGGCAAATGAAAGACCAGGGGGTAAACATAGCCATAAATATGTTCCACGGCCCGGCTATAAATGCGGCGAGAGGCATAGCTATGCAAATTTGTAGTATTGTGGGGCAATTTACCGCCAACATTTTCGCAGCCATAAACCCACAGATAACAAAGGAGTATGCAGCCGGCAACTATGCAAGAATGCACAACCTTATGTTCAAGGGAACAAAAATCCTTTACTTCCTGTTTATGATCATTTCAATCCCCATCTTCTTTGAGATTGAAACAATCTTATACATTTGGCTGGGACAGGTTCCCGAGCACACAGTCTTATTTACAAGACTCGTGCTTATTCTTTGCCTATCCGATATTATATCCTCTACATTAATCACTGCACAACTAGCAACAGGACGCATAAGAAATTATCAAATAGTAGTTGGTGGCACACAAATGCTGAATTTTCCGGTTTCATATATTTTCTTGCGACTTGGTTTCTTCCCGGAAATAACATTGGTGATAGCAATAATAATTTCGCAAATATGCTTAATTGAAAGGCTTATTTTCCTGCGCACAATGTGCCAACTCCCCTCACTTAAATTCGCGAAAGAGGTTTGTTTAAATACAATTATTGTTACAATTATAGCAAGTATTTTACCAGCGGTATTCTATTTTAATATACACGATACCATACTTCGCTTCATTCTTGTCTGCATATCTTCAGTGATATCATCCATTTTAGCTATTTACTTTATAGGATGTAAAGAAGATGAAAAGAGACTGGCCTTACAATATATACGCAGAATCACAAACAAATTTAGAAAATGATTAAAATAGATACTCCACAAAATTGTTGTGGCTGCACAGCCTGCGCAAGTATTTGCCCCAAACAAGCAATCACAATGCAGCCCGATGCTTTGGGATTTCTCTACCCCATTGTAGATGCAGGAAGATGCACAAATTGTGGGCTTTGCGAGAAAGTTTGTGCATTTAACGAAAACTACGATAAAAACACAGATGGCATTTTAGATGTTTATGCGGTAAGACACAAAAAGATTGAAGAGATTGAAAAAAGCCGCAGTGGAGCAATGTTCATTGCTATCACCGATTATATTCTAGAAAATGGCGGCGTAGTTTACGGAGCTGGTTATTGCGACCACTTTCACGTTGTTCACAAAAGAGCGGCCACTGTTGCAGAGCGTGACGAATTCCGCGGTAGCAAATATGTGCAGAGTGATCTTGGCAACACATTCACCCAAGTTGCTACAGACCTTAAAAACGGATTATTAGTGTGTTTTTCGGGTACACCTTGCCAAACAGCTGGGTTACATTCATTCCTGAAAACTAAAAAAACCAACACCGAGAAACTGCTCCTTGTAGATATTGTCTGTCACGGAACACCAAGCCCTTATATATGGCGCGACTACCTCGCATATATAGAGAAAAAGCACAAAGGCAAAGCAACAACTATATCCTTCCGCGAAAAAGATGTACTTGGGTGGGCTTCACACAAAGAAACATTTACCATAAACAATAAGAAAATCATCACCAACACATACACCGACCTATTCTCTAAGCGTATAATGTTCCGCCACTCGTGCGGAACTTGCCATTTCGCAAACACCCAACGCCCATCCGACATTACCATTGCCGACTTTTGGGGTTGGGAGAAAGTCAATCCCCAATTTAACAAGGACAACAAAGGAGTCTCACTTGTCCTTGTAAATAGTAAAAAAGGACTTTTCTTATTTAAGAAGAGCGCGTCACACATAACAAGTATAAAAACAGAACTTGAACTTGCATTACAGCCCAATCTGTGCCACCCAAGCGAAATAAGCCCTTCAAGGATAGAATTTGAGGATAATTATGCACGCAAAGGATTTATTTACGTGGCAAAGAAATATGGTAACCTCGGCTTAAAGGAGCAATTAAAACAAAAATACCCAATTATAGAGAAGATAATGTGGAATATCAATAACCGCGTAATAAACAAGATATGGAAAGAAAAAAGGTAGGAATACTCACGTTTCATAGAGCGGATAATTATGGTGCAGTTCTTCAATGCTATGCATTGCAAGAAGTACTCAAAGCGTTAGGGCATTATGTAGAGGTTATAAATTACAAGCAACCATATATTGAAAAAGGATATAATCCTATTAAAAGAGAAGAACTGCTAAAAGTTTTAAAGAAACCACGATGGTATTTTGGTTATTTCTTTAAACAAGTTCCAGCCAAATTTAAAACACATATAAAATATCGTTTTTTTAGGCATCGTTACTTAAGAATAGGCAAATCATTCAACGATAACCAATACATACCAGGCAAGTACGAGAGCATAATAATTGGCAGTGACCAAGTATGGGGATTACACTGCACAAACGGCATAGATGAAATCTACTTCGGAGAATTTCCACACAAAGATTGCAAGGTCATCGGGTATGGCATCAGCGGGAATATCAATTCATTAGAAGAAATCGGGGATGAACAGCTAAAAAAATATTGCAATAATTTCAATAAATTATCATTCCGAGAGGAGATTTTTCAAAAACACATTAAAGAACATATAGGAGTTGAGGGAACTTTGGTTTTAGACCCAACCCTGCTACTAAATAAGGCTGAATGGGAAAAGCTATGTAACAAAGCCAAGCCTAAATACGATTATGTATTGTCTTACATTCTACAAGAAGGAGAAAACTTCTCAACACTTAATAACAAACTCTCACTTTTTGCAAAAAAAGCAAATTGCAAACTTATAAACATCTTCGATGTAGCACATTCACCGGCAGAGTTTCTTTATTGGATAAAAAACGCAAAATACATTATAGCAACATCGTTTCACGCAACAGTTTTCTCAATAATTTTTGAAAAAGAGTTTTTTGCACTGAAGACAAATAATGGCCACGATGGAAGGTACACCAACCTTGTAAAGGCGTTAAACATACCAGACAGAGCCATTGAATTAGAAGAATTAATAGATATAGAACGCCCAGCTATAGACTATAATATTATTCAGAAGAAACTATTAGAACTGAAAGAAAAATCCATAAGATATTTAAAAGAAATTTGACCTACGTTAGAGTTTAAATGCCGCTAAACCTTACCTTATAGAACAAAAAACAGGGTTTTTGATAAGAAAAACGCCAAAACCTCTTGACAAAGGCTCTAAAATGTTGTATTATTACAAAACAAAAGCAATCGAAACGATTTATATATCAAAAACAGCAGGAGAAAAGTAGAACCCTGCAACGATGAAAAGAGGGTGCGACACCCTGTTTAACCAGCAAAGGAGATTTAAAAAAAACACACAAAAGCAACACTCCAATGCAACCTTACCACAAAGGAGATTACACATTGCAGGTTTAGCACCCCTTTCATCGTTTCTCAAAAAAACAACCACATTTTTTAATCTGTTTTTATGAACGAGAGAATAGGCATAATTGTGCCTGTCTATAAAACCGAGAAGTATGTTGCCGAATGCAGCTGTATTGTTATTTGGAAAGAAACCACAAAAATATTTCATCACATCCGAGGTTAAATGTGTACAGTTCTATGGGAATGTTGTTGAAAAGCCAATGCCTGCATATCAGATATACAGAGGTGATGTGTTTGAGCTTGTTGACCAAGCCACAAGTTTTGTGATGAGCCGCATCAACAACTGGGTTGGAACACGTGCAGAAGGAGATAAGGCTGATATACCAACACGACCCGAATTGCCTATTGATGCTGTCAAAGAAGCTATAGTGAACGCTGTATGTCATAGAGATTACACAAGTAATGCAAGCGTTCAGATAATGTTATTTCGAAACAGATTAGAGGTATGGAATCCCGGCACATTGCCATACGGGCTAACTGTACAGAAACTGCATGGTCCTCATAAATCTTTACCGGCCAACCCGCTACTTGCAGACCCGATGTATTGGAATGGTTATATTGAAAAAGTGGGCACAGGAACTGAAGATATCCTAAACAAATGCCGCGAGTATGGATTGAAAACTCCGGAATTTTATCAAGAAGAAGATTTTAGAGTCGTTATTTGGAGAGTAAAAGAAGAAGAAGAGAACCAGAGCGTGCCAGAGCGTACCAGAGCGTGCCAGCAGAGGCGAAAGACTTATTAAACTTAATTAAAGAGAACCCCAAGATATCTAGGACAAAGCTCTCAGAGAAACTGCAAATAAGTGTACGACAAGTAAGAAAAATCATAGACAAACTGAAAGAAACAGGAGTCTTAACACGAGAAGGGGGTGATTCCGGAAGATGGAAAATAAACACAGACCGAAACGTATAATAAAAATTTACTATATATAGCAATCCATAATGAATAATGAATAATGAAAGAATAGGCGTTATCGTCCCTGTTTATAAAACCGAAAAGTATGTTGCCGAGTGCATTGAAAGCATTCTCACGCAAACGTATACAAATTTTCGTCTTATCCTTGTAGATGACGGCAGCCCTGACAACGCAGGGAAAATATGCGATGAATACGCAGAAAAAGACTCTCGCATAACCGCAATTCACCAAGAGAATGCTGGAGTAACACGTGCAAGAGCGCACGGTGTGGAAGCTGCAGAGGATTGCGAGTGGATAACATTTGTGGATAGTGATGATACAATGCCACCCAAAGCACTTGAGGAATTATTATCAGCGACCAAAAAGAATACAGAAATAGACATTGTACTCGGTTTTCGTTCGGAAATATTCAATGGAAAGAAAAGAAACGTATACAACGAAATTGGAACAGGCTTATACTCTCCCATTGAATATATAAACACAATGTTTATTGATGGGTGCATCATTGGTCCTTGGGCCAAGATTATAAGAAAATCTCTTTTTACAAAAGAGTCATTAGGTATTTCTCGCAAAGTTGTTCAATACGAAGACTTGTATATGAATATCATTATCGGATACAACGCCAAACTTATTTATATAGACAACACAATCCATGCCTATCGCCACATCGAAGATAGCCCATCTTCTCAATTCTTGTACAACAGATATATGCAAGAAGATGGTTGGTACATACTGTTGTCGACTTTAAAAGAGTTCTTCATCCGCAACAATATAATGGAACAAGTTTCCGAAAGATTTTCAAGGTTCTCATATGTTAGAATTGCAGCTTGTATGAGATATTACAACAAACGGTTCAAAAAATGTTATAAGCTGAAACTTAAAACATATACTAAACCTCAAAAAAGCATTGAATTTGCAAATAGAAATATCTACACCTATATTCTATACAAGTTACAACAAATATTAAAAACTATCATACACTATAAATCGCTATGAAACAGTACAATATTCTTTGCGCTACAGATAATAACTTTATTCCATATTGCGGTGTAATGTTAACTTCTCTGTTTGAGAATAACAAAGAGGTTAAATTTAATGTATTTATTATTTCCAGTGGACTAAATAAAAAAAATATAACAGATTTTGCAGCACTTGCAGATTTATATCAGCAAAAAATTGAGTTTATAATAGTAAAAGAAGAACTAGTCAAAAATTGTCCCATAAGAAATGGGGACCACGTTAGCATTGCCACATATTACAGAATAATTGCGCCACAACTATTGCCACAAAATATTGACAAAATTTTATATTTAGATGGAGACATTATCATAAATGGTTCCATCAAAAACTTATACAACACTAATATAGACAACTACGCACTAGCAGCTATTATTGACGAGGATCATTTAAACACAGAAAAATATTCAAGGCTCAATATCGCATTTAATAAAAGTTATATAAACGCAGGCGTCCTTCTTATAAATTTAAAATATTGGAGAGAGCATAAACTTGTTGACAAATGCCTTCAATACACAAAAGAGAATCAAGAAAGAATAGTACAACATGACCAAGATGTATTAAACGCAGTCCTGTTCGATAAAATAAAGTTACTACCGCTTAAGTATAATTTTCAAACAGGCTTCCTTTTTAAAAATTTCTATCATTTTGATGATAGCATAAAGAAAGAAATTGAAGCATCGGTAGAAGAACCAACAATCATACACTATACAACTATAAAAAAACCATGGATAAAACGTTGTCAGCATCCATTTCGAAACTATTTCCATTTCTATCGAAAGAAGTCATTATGGAAAGACACTCCAATGATTGATACTGATAATTTTAAGAACAAAATCATTTATTACATAGCCAACATTGTGTGGGCTTTGAAGTTAAAAAAACGGACAAAACTCTTTATTATTGATACTCAAAAAAGATAGAGGGAAATGAACATTTGTTTTACAAGTTGGGATTTTAGCCCAAACACAATTGATGGAATAAAAAGAGTATACAGAGCCCTCGCCGAAGATTTTTACAATACGGGATACAAGGTGTACCAATTAACTATTGGAGTAAAAGAGCCCCAAATAGAACATATTGGATGCATAAGACAATACTACCTTCCCAACAACAACGAATACGCAGCTAAAGAAAACATTCATTTTTTTCAGAACTTTATAACAGAAAAAAATATCGATTTAGTTATACATCTGCATGGTGAGATTGAAACCTATACCCAATTATGTGTTGAGGTTAAGAAACTCACAAATGTAAAACTTATAACCCACCTACATTTCTCACCAACATTCTCCATTGACACTGCAAAAAACAAGTTCTTTATTAAATGGAAACTCGGTCATTCACCAGTTAAATGGACGAAGGATTTTTTGTTATATTTAAAATTTTATCTACTAACAAAAAGAGAACTAATAGCCGATACAAGAAATCTGTATACCAACATCGCAAAGAATTCAGACAGAGTTGTTGTTATTTCAAATAAATTCATAGATATAATAAAAACAAAGATACGCATTCACAATAAGTATTTAGAGAAATTTACAGCCATAAACAACCCCATCACAACAAACACACAGGAAGAAGAATATTAAAAAGAAAAAATTGTATTATGGATAGGTTGGGTACAATATGGAGTAAAACGCTTGGATCGTATGTTGGAGATATGGAGTGATATATCAAAGACGTATCCCGATTGGCAATTGATCGTGTTAGGAGAAGGATATATCGATTACTTTGCTAACATTGCGAAAAAGCACAAAATAGAGCAGGTTGTTTTTGCCGGATTTCAAGATAGTTATGAATACTTCAAGAGAGCATCCATCTTATGTGTAACCAGTTCTTCGGAAAGCTGGGGGATGACAATTGTAGAAGCGCACAAATTCAAATGTGTACCCATTGCATACAATAGTTTCGCAAGCCTACCCGAAGTTATTGAAAACAACAAAAATGGTTTTATTGTAGAGCCATATAACAAAAGGGATTACACCCTGAAACTTAAAGAACTAATTACAAATGATTTATTAAGAAAATCACTTGCTCAAAATGGCTTTTTAGATGTAAAGAAGTTTGAAACTTCTAACATCGCAAAACAATGGATTAATCTTTTCGAAAACTTATCATAACTATTGATATGTCTAAAATTTCCATCGTAATGCCCGCTTATAATGCAGGCAAGTACATTGCAGAAACCATCGATTCAATCGTCGAACAAACATTTACCGATTGGGAACTGATAATATCGGACGATTGTTCAACCGATAACACTATTGATATCATAAAAGAATATCGAAAAAAACACTCTAATATCACATTAATAACAGAAAGCCACAATCATGGTGGAGCTAGAATACCCAGATACAACGCAATTCTGGCTGCAAAAAGCGAATTTATATGCCCGATAGATGCAGATGATTGCATTGAAAAAGATTTCCTAAAAAAGCTGATTGATAAAAGAGAACAGACAAAAGCCGACATTGTGCTATGCCGTATGGTTATATGCAACGAAGATTTAAGCCCAAGAACAACCAACATTCCTTGCAAAGGTTATAATATAGACGAAATAATTACCGGAAAAGAGGCCTGTCGCAGAACAATCGGTGGATGGCAATTGGCGATGGCCGGTCTTTTGACCGAAACGGAGTTATACAAAGAGTTCATACACTCAATCGACACATCCACATTCAGCGAAAGTTTTGCAGATGAAGTCGACCAAAGAAAGTTCCTATTATACGCAAAAAATGTAGCAATGACCGATGCGAGCTACTTTTATAGGCAACAACCAAATAGCGTTGCTCACGCAACCTCGTTGAAAGCATATAACTCCCTAATAACCAATAAAGAATTATTACTATTTGTTTTAAAGACATTTGGTAACGAAAAAAAAATTCTGCAAAAAATGCACAATGAATATATCGAAAAAATATACCGTGCCCAACAACGCTACTCCCAATATAGCCATCAATATAAAGAAGAGGAGCGAAAAAAAATAAAAACACTTATAATAGACTCATACAGTTGCATAAAAGAGCACAAGATGACATTCAGCCAATTGAGGAACAAACTATTAGGCACATCGATACATATTTTCCGACTATATGCATTGGTTGTCACTATTCTTATTAATTTACTAAAAAGATGAATATCGCTATTTCCGTTATAGTTCCCATATACAATGTGGCACCATACATTGAACGGTGTGTGCGCTCTCTAATGGAACAGACATTCAAAGATGTAGAATACATTTTTGTAAATGATTGTACACCAGATAACAGCATTGAAATTCTGCAAGCAGTAATTGAAGACTATCCCGAAAGGAAAGAGTATGTAAAAATTATTCATAACGAGAAAAACAAAGGGCTTGCAGCAACCCGCTTTGTGGGATTGGACCAAGCAAACGGAGAATATGTACTACATTGCGATAGCGACGATTGGGTTGAAAAAGAGATGCTGGAAAAAATGCACGAAAAAGCCGTGCAAGAGAATGCCGACATTGTTTGCTGCGAAACAATAAAGGAAAAGAGTGACGGGCGTTACCACTATAAATACAGTTATGACGAGGAAACTATAGAAAACGGTCTTCTAGCATTACAAATAGAAGAGATACATATTGCTATTTGGAACAAGCTCATAAAACATTCTCTTTTTGCCAAGCACAACATAAGAAACTACGATGGCGTGAATATGGGAGAAGACAGTGCTCTTACTATTCGATTAAGATATTATAGCGAAAAAACTATTATTATACACAAGCCTTTTTACCACTACAACCGCATGAACACAAATTCAATGGTTGCGGATATAAAAGAGAGTGCAATACTGCAGAAAATAGAACTTGCAAAACACATTGAAAAGTTTTTTAAAGAAAAGGGAGAGTTTGAAAAATTCAGGACTTTGATAAACCACTACAAGTTTGAATCAAAACAATACTACTTGAGAAATAAAAAAGATATAAAAAAGTGGAGAAGTATATACAATGAGTCTCATAAAGACATATTTAAATTCAAGCAACTTACACTTTTAGGCAGAATTAAATGGTGGTGTTGCGCCTATCTTCCCATATTTGATATTTTTATAAAAAAAGATAAATGAAAATTGCAACCATAATACTTAACTATAACAGTTCGACTGACTGCAAGAAGTGTATAACCGACCTCTTGCAGCAACAAGAGATTGAACAAGAGATTATTGTTGTGGACAATTGCTCACGCGCCGAAGAACGCGAGGCGACAGAGAGCATCTGTAAAGAGACTGGCACAACATTTATCGCCAACGCCATAAACGGCGGCTATAATGCGGGTAATAATGTGGGACTCCGTTATGCCGCGGAAAAGGGCTATGAATATGCCCTTATTGTCAACCCTGATATGCAGTTCCCGCAAAAAGAGTACTTGAAGATTCTTATAAAACCAATGCTCGAAGATAATGAAATTGTTGTTTGCGGTAGCGATATTGTAGGCCTCGACGGGCGCCACCAAAGCCCTATGTACCGCGATGGAGATTGGCGTAGCAGTTGGGGGTGGTGGAGCAGTTTCTTTAAAAGGCAACCCAAAGATACATATAGCTGGATTGACAACTTTCAAGAAAGCCATTATTGCCACAAAGTAAGTGGATGTTGCCTTTTGATTGATATTGATTTTATCCAGAATATCGGTTTTTTCGACGAGTACCCCATGCTTTTTTGCGAAGAGGCCATACTCTCACGACAAGTGGAGAATGCGAGCAAAAAAATGTATTACACTGCCGAAACACAAGCTGTGCATGCACACAGAAAGAGCGAGAAAGGCAATCCAATACCTCGTTTCAGGCAATGGCGACGTTCAAGGCTTTATTTTATAAAAAAATATAGCGGCGATACTGCCTGGGGAAAATTTATGGCAAGCCTTTCAACATTAATATATATCGAAATAATGATAACTAAAAACAAATTATTACGTTGATGTATAATAACACCTTAAAAAATTATGCGACATTTATCCTGATATATTTTGGTATAGCGTATACGCCCATTGAAGGACATGTAGGCTTTGGTATTCCCAAAATAATAATATCGGCTATAAGCATCTTTATACTTTTAGTTTACGAATTTAAAATATCAAAGGCTTTTATTATTGGCTTTCTATATTTAACATACCAATTTATTTCGGCAAGTTTTCATCCCGAAAGTTTCAGATGGTCAACACTACTATTCTCCACAATATTGGTCTTAAATTATATATGCATTTATAACATTGTTGTTGTTGATAGAATGTTCTCAATAGAACACTTTATCAAAATATGTAAATGGGCTATGCTGTTGTTTTTTGTTGTGTGCATAATGCAACAAGCTGCCATTATTGTTGGAATACGTAGCCTATCAATCATAAACTTCACATATTATTTGAATCGCGGATTAGGCTGTAACTCCCTCTCGCTTGAACCAAGCCACTTTGCCCGTATTATGCTTGTGTTCTATTATGCCTACATAAAATGTTGTGAGTATAAACGAGATGAAGGACCATTCTCTTTAAAAGAACTTTTCAATGGCGAACATAAATGGGTTACAATACGCTTTTTGTGGATGATGTTTACTATGGGTAGCGGAACAGCCTTTATATGCCTTATTCTTTTAAGCCTCTATTTTATACGTAAAAATAATTGGTATTACACCGTTCCGTTATTATTCATTATATATATCACTCTGGAAGCTGTTGGTATTAAAGAATTAGATAGAGCAACGAGTACCATTGAAGCAACCTCAACTATGGACCTTCAAACGATTAAGAATAATGATAGTTCTGCATCTGCAAGAATCGCCCCATTATTAAACTCCCTGAACGCCGATTTTACAAAATATGAAACCTGGGTAGGACATGGCATTGATTATGGAGCCAGAAACCAAACTTTTTTAAAACAAACCGGAACGTATTTCGACGACTATGGAGCTATTTTCTTCCTTATCTGTCAATTACTAAACTTCTCATGTGCATATAGTTTTTGGTCTTTGGGCACAATATTCCTATTTGCAGGTGTAGGTGGGGGCTGTGGTGGAAACATCTTCTATGGTTGGGCTCTTATGATGATTATGACTTGTGTGAAATACTTCCACGACAATAGATATAACCCCGACATTTACGAAGAGGAAGAGATATGTGAAGAAGAGACAGAGCCTTCAACTACAGAACCTAACGATATTATTGTAGCACAAAATGACTGACCTTACCCTTGCAATCTGCGTATATAACGCCGAAAAATATATAAAAGAAACTTTGCAATCAATAATGGCACAAACGATGCAGAGTTTTCACTTGCTCATAGTGAACGATTGCAGCACCGACGGCAGTGTTGCAATCATTGAGGAGTTTTTCAAAGAGAACCCACGACAATACGAGATAGTAAACCTTCCCGTAAATAGCGGCTTGAGTGCCGGCAGAAGATACGTTGAAGAACATGCCAACACAAAATACATAATGTTTGTGGATGCCGACGATTGCCCCCACTCCACACTTGTGGAAAAACTATATAACAAAATATCAGCAGACAATGACCTTATTGCCGTAGGTTGCCACCTTGAATACATGGATAGCAACGGTAAGAAAATAAATGGGGGAATTTTCCTAGGCGAAACAACCAAAGAGGGATTCTATACAAAAGCAGCAAAAGAAAAACTGATCTTTATGCAGCCCACTGCTATATACAACCGTGAGATTGCGTTGAAAGTAGGCGGACACAATATCACAGGATTCCCCACTGGCAAGCCCCGTTACCAGGACTTATGCGAAGACCTCGACTTGTGGACTCGTATGAGCGACCTTTACAAGGAAGGCAAAGCCATTATTGTTATTCCCGAAATACTTTGTCGCTACCGCAAACACGAAAATGCAATGTCGGCCAATTCCATTGGTATGATTCTGCGTATGCGACACGTAAAAAAGAACCTCAAACTGCGCCGTCGTGGTGAAAAAGAGCTCACTTTCATTGAATTCAAAGAGAGCCTTTCACAGGAAGAACTTAAAAAGCTAGAAAAGGATGCAAAAGCCGCCGACACTCTGCGAGAAAGCTTTTTTGCTCTAAAAAAAGGCCACATATTCACCTGCATAGGCAAGCTTGCAACATCTATATACAACAATCCCGGGTACATTGTAGATAAGTTCAAGCACAATGTTTTGAAACGTAAATAAAAGAGCAAAAGAAGAAAAGAGTTCTAACAACGAATATAAACATCTATCCCCCTCGGCTTTCAGCCACTCCCCCTTAATAAAGGGGAGAGTAAAAATCCGACACTCACAGAGGGGAGGTGGCGCAAGCGAAGCACAGCGACGGAGGGGAGAAACCTATATATAAAAGGATGGATAGCAAAAGCATCTTGTTAGAAAAAAGAAGATACTTAAGAAAGAACTTAACTCCCGAAGAGGCTGTATTATGGAATTGTTTAAAATCAAAACGAATTAAAAACCATAAATGGAGAAAACAACACCCCATTGGAGCATACATATTAGACTTCTATTGCCCAAAAACGAAACTATGCATAGAGCTAGATGGTAAAAACCATTATAGCTTCCAAGGTGCAAAGGAAGATGAGATAAGAACAAGGTTCTTAAATAATAAAGGTATAAAAGTCCTTAGGTTTGAGAACCAACTAATTTGGAAATCCTTGGAGCAAGTGCTAACTATTATAGAACAAGAGCTAAATAACCAAGACAGGGCGAATAAAGAGTTCTAACTACAAAAACAACAATCCCCCTCGGCTTTCAGCCACTCCCCCTTAATAAAGGGGAGAGTAAAAAACTCCGCCACTCACAGAGGGGAGGTGGCGCAAGCGAAGCATTGCGACGGAGGGGAGTAAAAAACAAGACATTCAAGAATACAAAAAATATGTAACTTATGTACTTATGTCTAATATAATGAAACAAAAAACAATTGCACACATAAGCGAGATTATAGGCTTTTTGAACGCAAAAGCCGACTATGCCGTGTTGCGCAACTTCGAAGGGTTGCCCGACAAAAACATTGCTCGCGACATAGATATAATAATCACCCGCGACAGCTACAAAAAGATAAAACAGGAACTTGTTGAACTTATAGACAATAGCGGGTGGAAAATTCTCACATACCTGCACAGCGACCGCCTGATAACATACGTTTGCGCCACAACAACCGAAGAGGCGACAGAAATTGTGCAGTGGGATTTCTTCTTCGACACATCTGTTTGGGGCATACAGCTTATGAGTGCCGAGGAGTTCCTTGCTCACAAGCAATTCAATGGGTTCCTTTACTATGTGGGCACAGAGGGACAATTCCTTGACAAGTACCTGTATAACAGAGCGGTAGGCAGCAAATATCCCGAAAAATACCGCGCAACACGAGAAGCAGCTGAAACATCGCCGGCGGTTAGAGAGAAACTTTTAGCCGTTTTTAGCTACACCTCAACAATAGAGTGCGACAAGGCAAGTGGCAAGAAGCTATTGCTCGCCGCATTATGGACCAACGCCAAGAAACGTCCATCGGGACTGATTTGCAGCATAATATATTTCTTGTACACCTTTATTGGTAACTACATTTGTTCACGCACAGGTGTAAGCATAGGTTTCACCGGCCCGGATGGCAGTGGAAAAACCACGGTGATTGATATGATGCTCGAGAGAATTGCACCCGTGTTTGAAAAAGCACACAAATACTACCATTTCCGCCCCACACTTTTTGGGAACTTGGGCGATGTGGCACAACAAGCCGGTATTAAGAAGGAGGTGGATCGCGACTATAGCAACCCCCACCGTGGTGGAAAAACCGGCTGTTTAAGTTCCTTCGCACGCCTCGTTTACTACTCTATTGATTACATTGCAGGATATTTTGTAAGGGTGAAAACAGCTACACGTATTAACCGCGTGGTTGTTTTCGACCGCTACTATACCGATATCATTTGCGACAGCCGCCGCACACGAATATACTTGAAAACACCTTTCCTCTATTGGTGGGGCAAGTTATTTATCCCCTCGCTCAATTATAATATTCTGCTCACCGCAAGCAGCGATTCAATCCTCGCCCGCAAACGCGAACTCGACAAAGAGGGAATAGACACCATAAACAGCAAGATTGATTACTTGTGCGGCAAAAGCGGTTACCGCAAGGTACTTAATGAAAAAGCGCCACAGATTGCCGTGAACGAGATACTCTCATATATTTTTGAAGAGCAACACAAAAAGAATTTAAAAAGATTGAAGTAAAAACAATGAATAACAAGCCTTTCTTCTCAATAGTAATTCCCGTGTACAACGGACTTACAAACGATCTCCCTAAGTGTCTCAACAGCATTTGGAACCAGCCCATCAATAAAGAGTTATACGAGGTTATTTGCGTTGACGATTGCAGCACCGATGGTACACGCGCCTGGTTAAAAGAACAGCAAATCATCCACAATAATTTATATATTATTGAGAATGAAGTAAATATCCGCCAAGGCGGGGGACGAAATAAGGGTGTAAAAGTTGCAAGAGGTGAATATCTACTATTTATAGATCAAGATGATTATTATCACGAAGATGGAATATCACAAATATATAGACATCTAAAAAAAAATAATTTGGAGATACTTATATGCGATTCCGCATATCAACTGAAAGGTTATCCCAATAATAACCTTCAATTGAATTTACCATATACACAAATAACAACTGGAGAAGATTACATAGAACAAAACGGAATAGTTATTTCACCATGGCGTTTCTGTATAAAGCACGAGTTTTACATACAAGCAGACTGTCTTTTCATAGAAAATAGAAGATGTGAAGATGCCGACTGGTGCATTAGGGTTTTGTATCACACAAAAAAGATACAATATCAGCCAATACTTCTCATTCATCATATTAAAACAGGAAGTAACGAAACTGATTCTTCATTTAAAAGTGTAGAGGGACTTATAGATTATATAAATGCCGGCAATGTATCAATGAAAATTGCTACGGACCTATATAAAAATTCTAAAGTAAAGAATATAATTGAAGAATTTGCAGAGATATATTATTATAGATCGTGCGCTTTTCTATTTGTAAATTTCATATCTATAAGTAACAAGAAAAGAATCATCAAAGAGATACAAGTTAAAAGATGTAAAAACAGGCTTGTAAACTTTGCAATAAAAAATCCCACATTATTTGCTATCTTAACAAATTGTGTAGTACCAATATTTCTATTGGCAATAACAATACGTAGAAAAAGAACCGCAAACAAATTGCAACAACAATGAGCACCAGACTTCATTGGATAGATACAGCAAAAGCAATATGCATGATTTGTGTATATATTGCTCACACCGAAGCATTTACAACAAATAATGAGACATTGGGGAAAGCTGTACTACCTTTTTATGTAAATGCATTTTTCTTTATAAGCGGATATCTTTTGTATAAAAAATATTTAAGAAACGACGTTATAACAAATTATTCATTTACAGCATATAAAAAAGGATTACTGAACTGCATATATAAATTGGCTATACCAACTGTTATTTTTTCAATAATTCTATACTTACCAAAAATGTTGTTCCACGGAGAACTATTCAACGTTCATGTTTTTAGTTTGGAAATACTCGGCGGGACAAGTTTTTGGTTTACATCGGCTCTATTTATTGCCCAGCTTGTTTCACTAACTCTCTTTTTAACAAAGAAAAAAAATCACTTATTCTACTTAGGTATTTCTACTATTATCTTTTTAATTATGCAAATAAACTGTGATTATAGTACAAAGCCTGCAACAGAATATTTCCCTTGGTTCTGGCGAACAGGACTTACTTATTTGATTATAATGAGCCTAGGAGGGACATATGCTGTTTATGAAAAAAAGATAACACACATTATTTTATGGGGAAGTCTTGTTGTAAGCATCATTGGTTACTATTTAATTTTTACCGACCACAATGTTGCTTGCTTAGGCTTAAGCGGACGATGCAACACAGTCGGATTTATCACAAGCATTGCAACAACACTTATATTGATTGAGATTTCAAAAAAAATAAGAGCAAATAAAATTATAAACTTCATCGGCGAGAACTCCATTATATTTTATTTTCTCTCGGGAGCAATGCCGGCGACATTTGCCACTATATCTTCCAAATTAAATATCACAGGAAACTTGTCGCTCGTTATGTCACTTACATTATCGCTCGCAGGCAGTTACCTAATGACATTTATAATCGTAAAATACTTACCATTTTTAACAGATTTTAGACTAATAAAACGATGATATCCACCAAACATAAAATATTTGTTTCGGCCTATGCCTGCGAGCCCGGGCTGGGTAGCGAAATTGGCGTTGGATGGCACTGGGTGCTCGAAATGTCGCGTTACTTTGAGTTGTGGGTGCTCACCCGCGAGAGTAACCGCGCAACCATTGAGCCGTGGATTGCCCAACACCCCGAATACAGTGGCATACATTTCCTTTACTTCGACCTGCCCAAGTGGGCACGTTTCTGGAAAAAGGGCTTGCGTGGCGTGCGCACATATTACAATATATGGCAGCTATGCACCAACAGCATTGTGAAACGCACTATGCGCGAGAATGGAATAAAAATATTCCACCACATAACATACGGCAATGTGCTGTGGACCGTTAGCTCCTATGGGCAAAAACAGTTCTTCGTATGGGGCCCTGTGGGTGGTCTGGAAACCATTCCTGCCGAGTACAGTAACCATTACGCACGCAAAGCACGAGTTATTGAGTGGGTGCGCCGCGCAGCAATCAAGTTGTTACCCCTAAACTTCGGCTTTAAGCAACGCTGCAAGCGCGCCGACCTTATATTGTGCAAAACTGAGATTACCCGCAACCTTATACCCGCAAAGCAACGCGAGAAGGCGGTACTCTTCACCGATGTGGCAGTGGAACAGCTATCACACACAACGGCGAGTGCTGCAAAAGAGAGTGAGGTGGTGGAGTTTATCACTGTTGGCCGCTTGGAGGCATGGCGCGGTTTCGACCTTGCTATTGAAAGCTTTGCACGCGCAGCAAAGAGCGCGAGCAACATACACCTCACCATTGTGGGCAAAGGTGGCGACAAAGAGAGGTTGGTAACTATTGCAAAGAATCTTGGGGTAAGTGATAAAATAACCTTCACCGGCAAGGTGGAGATGGAAGAGTATTACCGCTTGCTTGCAAAGAGCGACGCTGTGATAAACGCCTCGCTAAAGGAGGGCGCGGTAACCGTTTCGTTCGACACACTTTCAATGGGCAAGCCCCTCATATGCCTCGACACCACAGGCTACACACGCTATTTCTCAAACGACTATGCAGTGGTTATTCCACGTACCGGCCGTGAGCAGGTTATTGAGGAGATGAGCAATGCAATTGTGGGTTTGTGTGATGAAAATAAGAGAAAAGCACTTGGCGAAAAGGCAAGAACCGCTGGTAAGAAATTTACCTGGGAAGCACGTGGCAAGGAATTTTACGAATTACTTGTAAGCAAGATAAACAAGATGCAATAATCTTCCCCTCACCAACCTTGCAAAACAAAAGAAAGGAATGAGCATACTACTCAACAAAATAATCACAAATAACCACTGTAAGGAGTTTCTCCGTTTCGGCAACGCCGACGGAAAGCAGTGGGTGGTGCCTGTGAAGAATATGCGGGTGGCACTCAGCCTGTACCAACCAAGCGGTGTAAAAGGGAAACTGGTAAAAACCTTATTGCCCTTCCTCTATTGGTTGTCGCCCGTTCGCAAGGCTATAAAGGCCGAGAGCCTCAACAGCACACTGCAGGATGAACTTAAGAAGATTTTAGAAGAAATATTCGGCGAGAATATTGAATTCTCCATATTCGAAGGTACACCCTGCGTACACCAGAAAATTACCATACAAGTAAGCCGGGGGAAAGAGATACTTGGCTACTGCAAGGCCAGCGACAACAAGGAGATACTATCGCTCTTTGAGAAAGAGAGTACCCTGCTGCGTAAGCTCGAGCAGAAAGGGGTTACAGGCATCCCACGAGCTCTTTTCTGCGGCACATTAAGTAACGGGTTGCACATATTTGTGCAAAGCACCACAAAAACCACTCGCTCAAAGGTGGTACACCAATGGAGCGCACTGCAGGAAAAGTTCCTTGCTACACTGCACGAAAAGACAAAACAGACTATTCTGTTTGAAAAGAGCGACTATTACAAGACACTTACCGCGCTACAGGAGCACCTTGATTGGCTGCCTGCAAGCATCGACAGGGTGGTTATAACAACCGCAATAGCAGGGGTTAAGGAAAAGTACCACGACCATGTGGTGGAATTCTCGGCATTTCACGGCGACTTCACCCCGTGGAACATGTTTGTGGAAAAGAACGAGCTTTTTGTCTTCGATTTTGAGTATGCCGCCCTCACCTACCCCGCCGGGCTCGACCGCTACCACTTTGAATTGCAGACTGCCAATTTTGAGAAAAAGATGACAGCCGAAGAGCAGATTTTCTATTTACAGTCGTGCGAGTGGGTCGATAAGGAAAAACTTGTAATGTATCTGCTTTCAATAATCACACAATACACCCTGCGCGAAAAAGGGAAATACGCCACCCAACTTGAACAAATATTTGTTCTGTGGGTTAAAATCATTAAACATACAAACACATACAATTAAGATATGAAAGTTCTTTTCCAGTCAAGAAAGACATTGTTTACTGCTCCGGGAGGAGATACCACGCAAATTCTTAAGACAAAAGAGTATCTTGAAAAATTGGGTGTACAGGTCGATGTTTCATTGGAACTCACACCCGATGTTTCGGAATACGACATTGTACACGTATTCAACCTTATGCGCCCGCAAGAACTCTACTTGCAAGTAAAAAACGCGAAGAAATATGGTAAGAAAGTGGCTTTATCCACAATATATGGCCCATATGAAGAGTATGAGAAAAAAGCACGCGGAGGCATTCTCCAAGTGATGAACAACCTGCTATCGATTACCCAAATTGAATACCTTAAAGTAATTGCCCGCGCAGTTCTTAACTTCGAATTCTCAAAAGGCACTGCAATATACTTGTGCAATGGGCACAAAAGATTGCAACGCAAGATCATAAAGATGGTGGATGTTTTCTTACCCAACTCACATTCCGAAATGTTGCGAGTTGCAAAAGATTTCAATCTTAAAGAATATAACTACGTAGCCGTTGCAAACGCAGTGGACATTAACAAGTTCGACTACGAAAAGGTTGGCGTTGAGCCAGAGCTCGAAAAATACAGAGATTGTGTACTGTGCGTGTCAAGAATTGAGGGAAGAAAAAACCAACTTAACATAATAAAAGCTTGTAAAGAACTCCCATACAAGTTCGTGTTCATTGGAAAAGCCGGAGCAAACTTCAAAAAATACTATGAAACATGCAAAAAGGAAGCAAATGAAAATACATTCTTCCTGGGACAGATAGAACACGAGAAACTCCCACAATTCTATAAACTTGCAAAAGTACATATACTTGCATCCTGGATGGAAACACCGGGCCTCTCATCTTTGGAAGCCGGTATCATGCATAGCAACATTGTGGTAACAAAAAAGGGTGACACCGAAGACTACTTCAAGGAGTTTGCCTACTATTGCGAACCCGACGACCTGACTACTATAAAAGATGCTATTGTTAAAGCTTACGAGACTCCGTTCGATAAAGGGCTATATACTCACATTCTTGAGAACTACAAATGGGAGGATACAGCAAAGCAAACATTGGAAGGATATAATTCGATAAAATAGAAGAGTTTTTAAAAAATATTTTATCCAATCGGGAATTATACTTATTTTTGTCAAATAATGGTCTGTTGCGTTCAAAAACATATAGCGCGACAAAGCAGGCCGAAGAGATTCTACTTAAAATAAAAGGATAAAGAAGCGACCGATGAAAAAAGTTGCAGTAATTGGTATACAAGGCGTTCCGGCCAACTACGGAGGTTTTGAAACCCTTGTAGAAAACATTATCGGAGAATACCGTTCCGAGAATGTTGAATACACCGTATTTTGCAGCAGCAAGGATATGCCGCAAAAAATGCAGCAGCACAAGGGGGCAAAACTCAAATACATTCCCCTGCGTGCCAATGGCGCACAAAGCATCATATACGACATTGTGGCAATGCTGCGCTCGATAACGGGGTACGACACAATTCTCATTCTTGGAGTGTCGGGTTGCATTTTCCTTCCCATATTGCGTTTGTTGAGTCGCGCACGAATTATTGTAAACATAGACGGCCTTGAACATCGACGCAACAAATGGACAAGCCACATACGCAAGTTCCTGCTTCTCTCCGAGGTTATTGCAGTAAAAACCGCCCACACCATAATTGCCGACAACAAAAGCATTGCCGACTATGTGATGTGGCGATACAAGAAAGAGGCCAAGCTTATAACATACGGCGGAGACCATTGTCTGGAACCTGTGTCGCAGGAAAAACAGGACGAAATTCTCCAACGTTACAACCTGTCGAAAGGCAGCTATGCAATGTCGGTGTGCCGAATAGAACCCGAAAACAATTGCCACATTGCACTAGAAGCATTCTCCAAGAGCAACAAGCAACTCATATTCATTGGTAACTGGCAGAAAAACGAATACAGCCGCCGACTGAAAGAGCAATACAAGGGTTCCAAAAACATCACCCTGCTCGACAGCACATACGACCTTGAAATTCTCTACACTCTGCGTGCTAATGCCGAGATGTACATACACGGACACAGCGCAGGTGGCACCAATCCCTCGCTCGTTGAAGCAATGTTCTTTGGTCGCCCCATACTCGCTTACAACGTGGTGTATAACTGCGCAACAACCCACGACAAGGCATACTATTGGAACGACAGCAATGAACTGCAAAGCCTCATAGAGAAAAAAGGACTCGACGGCGAGGCTACAAAGAAAATTGCCGAACAGCACTATACTTGGGAAAAGATAACCAAAGAGTACGAAGAACTATACTAAATTCTATTGCTATGAATATCATTAAAGAGATTAGACGCCGCATCACTGAATTCAAGTTCCGCTGTAAAGGTGTTGAATTGCACTTGGGCAAAAACAGCCGTTTGAAACATTGCAAACTCAGGAACAAGGGAAAGGGCAACAAAATATTCATTGGAGAGGGTGCGTGCATCGACAACAGCCAATTTACTCTTCTCGGCTCGGACAGCACGATAAGAATTGGCGACAACCCGCATATATGCAACATGGAGTTCCATATGGAGCACAAGAACAACGAAATAATAATTGGTGACAGAGTGGGCATTGCACGCAATGTGCAGCTTGCAGCCTGCGAGGGAACCAAGATTACAATCGGCGACGAAACCATCATTGCACACGAAACGTCTATCAGAACAACCGACTCGCACTCTATACTCGATGCCGAGGGACGAAGAATAAACCCCGCAAAGGATATCTTCATAGGCAACCACGTTTGGTTGGGTTTCGGTGTACTCATATTAAAGGGTAGTAAAATAGCCGATAACAACATTGTTGCTGCAAAATCAATTGTTTCGCACAAGGCACCCTACGAAGAGAATATTATACTTGCCGGCAGCCCAGCCAAAAAGTTAAAAGAGAACATTAACTGGGATTTCCACTTGAAATAACAAACCCGGTTATAACATTGCACAAATAAAAAAACGATAGTCGCCGACTATCGTTTTTTTGTATATAAAGGCAGGCAATTCTTTACTTGCGTTCAAGTTCCTGCAACTCCTCCATCTTCTTAGCAGCAAGGAATTCATACACGCCGCACAGATGCTCGCGCACACGGCCGTGACCAAATTCATAGACCTTTGTCACAAGACCATCGAGGAAATCACGGTCGTGACTCACGCAGATGAGTGTGCCATCGAAGTCCTGCAATGCCTGTTTCAAGATATCTTTTGTCTTAAGGTCGAGGTGGTTGGTAGGCTCGTCGAGAATGAGCAGGTTCACCGGTTCAAGAAGCAATTTCATCAAAGCCAGACGAGTGCGCTCGCCACCCGACAGCACCTTCACCTTCTTTGCGCTGGCCTCGCCACCAAACATAAACGCACCCAAAAGGTCGCGTATCTTGTTACGTATGTCACCCTTGGCAACACCATCAATGGTTTGGAACACAGTAAGGTTCTCGTCGAGCAACGAAGCCTGGTTCTGCGCAAAATAACCTATCTGCACATTGTGGCCCAGTTGCAAGGTTCCATCGTGCTCGAGTTCCTTCATAATACACTTCACAAGAGTAGATTTACCCTCGCCGTTTCTTCCCACAAAAGCCACCTTGTTTCCACGCTCAATGGTGAGTGTCGCCCCCGAGAATATACGTTTCTCGCCAAAGGCCTTGCCCACACCCTCCATAATCACAGGATACTGTCCCGAACGGGGCGAAGGGGGGAACTTCAAGCGCAACGCCGATGTATCCTCCTCGTCAACCTCAATGATTTCGAGCTTTTCGAGCATCTTCACACGGCTCTGCACCTGCAAGGTCTTTGAGTAAGTGCCCTTGAAACGTTCTATAAAGTCCTTGGTCTCCTGAATCATCTTCTGCTGCTCCTCCCACTGTTTCATCTGCTGTTCGCGACGCTCACGGCGCAGTACAAGGTATTGCGAATAGTTTACCTTGTAGTCGTATATGCGGCCCATTGTAACCTCAATGGTGCGTGTGGTAATATTATCGACAAACTTACGGTCGTGGCTGATAACCACCACTGCCTTACCGTTGTTTATGAGGAAGTCCTCGAGCCAGCCGATAGACTCAATGTCGAGGTGATTGGTGGGCTCGTCGAGCAGAAGCACATCGGGGTTGCGCAAAAGCATCTTTGCAAGCTCAATACGCATACGCCAACCGCCCGAGAACTCACTTGTCTGGCGGCCGAAATCCTTTCTCTCAAAACCCAAGCCAAGGAGAGTCTTCTCAACATCCTCCTCAAAGTGAGTCATATCTATAGCATAGAACTTTTCGCTCTTGGTGGCAACCTCTTCAATGAGAGCCATATACTCGTCGCTCTCATAGTCGGTGCGTGTGGCAAGCTGGTTGTTAAGGCTCTCAATCTCGGCCTCCATCTCATAGAGGTGGCTGAAAGCCTGTGATGCCTCCTCGAACACAGTGCGGCCGTCCTCGGTCATCAAGTGCTGTGGCAGATAAGCTATTACTGTATCCTTGGGAGCCGACACCACTCCTCGTGTTGCCTGGCGCACACCCGCAAGAATTTTCAACAAGGTACTCTTGCCCGCACCGTTCTTGCCCATAAGCGCAATACGGTCCTTGTCGTTAATAACAAAAGAAACATCACTGAAAAGAGTTGTGCCGCCAAATTCCACGGCAAGCCCATCGACCGATACCATATATCTAAACTGTTTTTTGAATTCTCACGCGAAGATACAACAAATTTGCGACATTAAATATTATTGGCTACTTTTGCAATAAACAATAAGCACAATGAAAGCAATGATATTCGCTGCGGGGCTCGGCACCCGCCTGAAACCCCTTACCGACACCCTGCCCAAAGCCCTTGTGCCGGTGTGCGGAAAGCCACTTCTTGAACACGTTGCACGCAAACTGCAAGCCGCAGGCATAGACGAAGCAGTTGTAAACATTCACTATTTTGCCGACAAGATTGAGGAATGGGTTAAAGCACAACCCTGGATAACCGAGAGCAAAGAGAACAAAACCACAGAGCAGATGCTAATGGAGATAAGCGACGAACGAGAACTGTTGCTTGAGACTGGCGGTGCCGTGCTTCACGCACGCCGTTACCTGCAAGGATGCGGCCGTTTCCTCATACACAACGTGGATATTCTATCGAATTGCGACATAAACCACTTTGCATCGCAAGTGCGCGAAGATTCTCTTGCCAGCCTGCTTGTGAGCGAGAGAAAAACCACCCGCTTCCTTCTCTTCAACCCCGAGGATATGCGCCTCGTTGGGTGGATGAACACCGATACCGGCGACCACCACGTAACCTCTCCTGCAATTGACCCCGCAAACTGCCGAGCCCTCGCATTTTCGGGCATACACATATTGAGCGACAAAGTTCTGGAACTAATGGAAGAGTATGTAAAAGAGAAAAGCCTCCCCACCGATGAGAAAACAGGCACACGCTTCCCCATAATGAGTTTCTATATGTGGGCAGCAGCAAAATACCCCATATACGGTGTTGTAGCCGAAAATCTTGAATTCATAGATGTTGGCAAACTCGACGCACTGAAACCCGCCGAGGAATTTGTTCAACGTGCACAATAACAGCAAAAAAGAGAGCCGCGGCTCTCTTTTTTGCTGTTATATAACCTCACTTACCTCGTGCCACGGACTGGGCGCCGAAGGCTGGCGTGAATTTATAAGTAAACCTAAAAGCAATGCCACAAGAGCAAAGGAAACGACCATAAAAGCCTCGCCCGTAACACCAGTTTCGCCGGTAACCATTTCCAGTTCATTGGACTCACCCAGCACAACCATACTAATCACCGCCAGACTATTATTTATTATATGCCCCAGAATTGCCGGCAACAAACTGCCTGTGCGATAATACACCCAACCAAAGACAATTCCAAGACAGGTTGCATAAAACACCTGGATGGGGTTCAAGTGTATTACACCAAACAACAGCGCCGCCAGCACAATACCCACCCACGGACTCTTGAAGTAACGCATCAGCGCACCTTGTATGGCACCGCGGAACAACAGTTCTTCGAGCAAAGGGGCAACAAAAGCCACCGAAGCCACACCAACGCGACTGCCCAGCATAAGTTCCATTTCGGACTGCAAATTATTTTCAAGCCCCAACCACACAGCCACTATGTTGAAGACAACCATCATACACATAATGAAAGCAATGGAGAGGAAAAGCACACCGCGCCCCACCTCGCTGAAAAAGCCACGCCTTATTCTCACATATTTAAAGAACAGCAAGTGAGCAATCATAGCCACGCCCGACAAGAACATACCCACAGACATTCCGCCTGCAGCATATTCAAGCATCTGCGTTGTAGGCTGCTCACGGAAAGCCTCATAAGCAACCGGCTCCACATATTGCGAGTAAGCAAAATAAGCGCCCACCTGCCCCAACATCATAAATACAAACTGATATATCAGAAAATATGCAACAAGTTTCGCAACCTGCACAAATATCGAACCTCTTTTTACAAAATTCTGCTCCATATCACAACTAAATACCACGCTTCACACGAGCCACATCAACACCAATCTGCAAACGCAAAGCATCGACACTCTCAAACTGTAACTCATCGCGCAAGCGGCGCACAAAAGAGACAACAACCTTCTCGTTGTAGATATCGGCCGAAAAATCAAGAATATGCACCTCCACAGTACGCACATTAACACCTTGCAATGTAGGTTTCACTCCCACATTCATCACACCCTTGTATGCAGTGCCGGCAACAACTGCCTCCACCTCATAAACACCATCCTTTGGCAACATCTTCATATCGTCGCTCAAAGTAATGTTAGCAGTGGGGAAACCAATAGTGCGACCAAGCGCCGCACCGTGCACAACAACACCCTCAATGGTGTATCTGCGGCTCAAAAGCTGCGCCGCACCCTCAACATCACCTGCAGCAAGCGCCCTGCGCACCTGTGAAGAACTTATCTTGTAACCATCGGGAGCATATTGGGCAGCCTGGAACACATCAATCCCAAGCCCCTTGCCATATGCAATATAATCATCGATGCCCTCGCCCTCTTGCGGCGCGCCAAAATGATGGTCATAACCCACCGCAAGCAACTCCACACCAAGTTTCTCTTTCAAAACCTCCTTCATAAAGCGTTCAGCAGTCATCGAAGCCATAAAACTGTCGAAGTTGAGCAACACACAACGCTCCACGCCCAACTGCTCCAGCAATGCAACCTTCTCGCTGTTGGTAGTGAGCAGGAAAGGCTCGCTCTGCGCACCAAAGATTATGCGCGGGTGATACATAAACGTAATCACACACACAGGCAACCCGCGCTGTGCAGCCTCAGCCTGCAGTTCGTTTATCATAGCAACGTGCCCTTTGTGCACACCATCGAAAGAACCAATAGTGGCAGCCACAGGCACAACATCAACACGGTCTATATCTGTTATTATCTCCATAAATTCTATAAATCATTCATTAAAACACCACCCCAGGCACTGTTTCTCTCCACAAGCAACGGCTCTATACCCACACGCTCTGCCGCCTCGCAGTTGGCAGGCGAGTCATCGATGAACATAGTTTCGGACGCCTGCAAGCCCGCATCGGCAAGCACACGACGGAAAATCTCCTCGTCGGGCTTGCACAAGTGCATCTCGTAGGAGAGGTAAATTCCATCGAAGTAACCCTCAACATCGCGCCCGTCAAGAGCCGAAATATTGCGCGAAATTGCAGCCCAATGAATCGCATTGGTGTTGCTCAAAAGAAAAATATTGTAACCGCGCTCGCGCAACTGCTCCAAACGCTGCCATTTATAAAGAGGCAACTCACCAATGAGCGCACACCACGCATCGAAAATATGAGCGCGCAACGCATCGTGCGGCATATCTCTCACCTCCTGTGGTAACAACCCGGTAATATAACCAGCAAGTTCGTCGGGAGAAATCTCACCCTTCTCAAACGCAAGCATCACCTTGTTGGCCAACGAATGTGTTTCGGTGAGCATACTCTCCTCAACCCCCAAAGCCGCGAAAGCCGCAAAAGTGCGCTCCGGGTGAATGTTGAGCAGAATTCCACCTAAGTCGAATATTATATTTTTCTTTCTCAAAGCCATAAAACCTTTCTCTAAGCCTCCTAAGGGCAATTCTTAACCGCGAAGATATATTTTTTTTTGGAAAAACCTTGTTTCTGTAAATAAAATGTATTACTTTTGCATCGTATTTCCAAAAGAGATACTCGGGCTTTTAGCTCAGTTGGTTAGAGCAACAGACTCATAATCTGGAGGTCCTAGGTTCAAGCCCTAGATGGCCCACGAAGCGGATAACTTTCGTTATCCGCTTTTTTGTTGTTAAACAAGCCATTCTTTTTGTGCATTCCGGCAGGGTGGACAAAAAGTAGGATAAAATCTTTGTAATGGATTGATATACATATCTTTGCAAAGATTATCATTGATATGCTAAAAAAAATGCTTTTTTTGTGGTTCCTCCAATGTGGTCAAGAATGGCCTGAGAGGGCGAA
>JAZQUI010000024.1:0-26491 GCA_045631205.1 Bacteroidaceae bacterium | reverse complement strand
GAAAGGCGAACCCTCAGTCGAACCTCCCTTGCCGTGTTTATCTTTCTCGCATTTGCAGGGTGCTGTGGGACTTCCTCAGTTAGTTGCCTTACGGCACCTAACTCGCGGGCAAACATTCCTCGCACTCTCTCCTGCAAACGCTCGGATAAACACTGTGATTTTAACGGTGCCGGTTTCTTTTTGAAAATTACCATTGCAGGAGATAATTTGTTACACATAGGATGGCGTGAGGCAGCGCAACTTATTAAAGAATCAATTTGTCCACACTAAATTTCTACTGAACCAAAAAATGGAGTCGAAAATTTTCGACTCCATTTTCATTGTTTTATGTAAGGAATGGTTTACTTAACCTCCTCGAACTCTGCATCCTGAACATCGTCGCCTGCGTTGCTCTGCTGGCCACCTGCATTCTGCTGCTGTGCACCCTGAGCACCTTGCGCGCCGCTCTGTGCGTACATCTCGGCGCTTGCTGCCTGCCATGCGTTGTTGAGTTCGGCTGTTGCTGCGTCGATAGCTGCGATATCCTGTGCTTTATGTGCCTCCTCGAGTTTCTGAACTGCAGCCTCGATGGGAGCTTTCTTGTCAGCGGGAATCTTGTCGCCAAGTTCGCTCAACTGGTTTTTTGTCTGGAATACCATTGAGTCGGCCTGGTTGAGTTTGTCAATCTTCTCACGCTCTTTCTTGTCGGCATCGGCATTTGCCTCGGCCTCCTGTTTCATACGCTCGATTTCCTCTTTGCTCAAACCTGATGATGCCTCGATGCGGATAGCCTGCTCTTTACCGGTTGCTTTGTCTTTTGCCGATACTTTGAGGATACCGTTGGCGTCGATATCGAATGTTACCTCAATCTGGGGAACACCACGGCGTGCGGGTGCGATACCTGTGAGGTTGAACTGGCCGATAGACTTGTTCTGGTTTGCCATGGGACGCTCGCCTTGCAATACGTGGATGGTAACCTCTGTCTGGTTGTCGGCTGCGGTTGAGAATGTCTCGCTCTTCTTGCAGGGGATGGTTGTGTTTGCGTCGATAAGTTTGGTCATTACACCGCCGAGAGTCTCGATACCCATTGAAAGAGGTGTAACGTCGAGAAGTACGATGTCGCCAACGCCACCCTCTTTGTTAAGGATAGCACCCTGGATTGCTGCACCAACTGCAACTACCTCGTCGGGGTTAACACCCTTTGAAGGAGTTTTGCCAAAGAAATCCTCTACAATTTTCTGTACAGCGGGGATACGTGTAGAACCACCTACGAGGATAACCTCGTCGATATCTGAGTTGCTCAAACCTGCGTCGTTCATAGCGCGTTTGCAGGGCTCCAGGCAAGCCTGTATCAAGTTGTGTGCCAAAGACTCGAATTTTGCACGAGTAAGTGTCTTGACAAGGTGTTTGGGGCCTGTTGCTGTTGCTGTGATATAGGGGAGGTTGATCTCGGTAGAGGTTGTTGAAGAAAGTTCAATCTTTGCTTTCTCGGCAGCCTCTTTAAGACGTTGCAATGCCATCGGGTCGGCTTTGAGGTCTGTGCCCTCCTCCTGCATAAACTCGCTGGCGAGCCAGTCGATGATAACCTGGTCGAAGTCGTCACCACCGAGGTGTGTGTCACCGTTTGTAGAGAGTACTTCGAATACACCGCCACCGAACTCAAGAATTGAGATATCGAATGTACCGCCACCAAGGTCGAATACGGCAATCTTCATATCTTTGTTTGCTTTGTCGATACCGTAAGCAAGAGCTGCAGCTGTGGGCTCATTCACGATACGTTTAACTTCGAGACCTGCAATTTGTCCGGCCTCTTTTGTTGCCTGGCGCTGTGAGTCGGAGAAGTATGCGGGTACTGTGATAACAGCCTCTGTAACCTCTTGTCCCAAGTAATCCTCGGCGGTTTTCTTCATCTTCTGGAGAATCATAGCTGAAATCTCCTGGGGTGTGTAGAGGCGGCCGTCGATGTCCACGCGGGGCATGTTGTTCTCCTCAACTACTTTATAAGGTACGCGTGAAATCTCTTTGCTTACCTGCTGCCAATTCTCTCCCATAAAACGCTTGATAGAGAAAATTGTGCGCTGGGGGTTTGTGATAGCCTGGCGTTTTGCGGGGTCGCCCACTTTACGCTCGCCACCATCTACAAATGCTACGATAGAGGGGGTTGTGCGCTTGCCCTCGCTGTTTGTGATAACCACGGGCTCGTTGCCCTCGAAAACCGATACACAAGAGTTTGTTGTACCCAAGTCAATTCCAATAATCTTTCCCATAATTTTCTATTTTTTTTATTTATTATTCAACTTTATTTTACGCGTTTTTGTTCGCGTTCGACGATTAAAGAGCAAAGTGTGTGCCAAAATCTTTTTTACTCTCTTATTTTTCTTTTTCGCGCCGTTTGTGTCGCTTTTACGTGTCAGTCGTGTGACAAATTGTCGCAAAAATGTCAGTTTTTGTGTCATAGACCTCTTGTCGGTATGCAGTGGGGCAGTGTTGTTTATGTGTGATTTATTATGCTTTTAAATTTGTAATTTGCACTCTTTCTTCGTATATTTGCAAGGAATTGGCGATTGTGGCATTTTGTGTGCCTTTTGCCACTTGTTTTGGGAAATGAACGAATAATTATAAACCTTTTTAAAAAATAATTAAAATGGGAAAAGTTTTAATCATCGGCGCCGGTGGCGTGGGTACAGTAGCTGCTTTTAAGGTAGCGCAGAACAGCGATGTTTTTACCGAAATTATGATTGCCAGCCGCACTCAATCGAAGTGTGATGCTATTGTAAAGGCAATTGGTAACCCCAATATTAAAACTGCGGCGGTTGATGCCGACAGCGTTGAGGAGCTTGTTGCTTTGTTCAACAGCTTCAAACCCGAAATTGTCATCAACGTGGCACTTCCTTATCAGGACCTCACAATCATGGAGGCTTGTTTGCAGTGCGGTGTTAACTACCTCGACACAGCAAACTACGAGCCCAAAGACGAGGCTCACTTTGAGTACAGCTGGCAGTGGGCTTTCCACGAGCGTTTCAAAGAGGCCGGCCTTACAGCTATCCTCGGTTGCGGTTTCGACCCGGGTGTGAGCGGCGTATATACAGCCTATGCTGCAAAACACTATTTCGACGAAATTCACTACCTCGACATCGTAGACTGCAATGCCGGTGACCACCACAAGGCTTTTGCTACAAACTTCAACCCCGAGATAAATATCCGCGAGATTACACAGAACGGTCGTTACTATCAGGACGGCAAGTGGGTGGAGACAGGTGCTTTGGAGATACACCAGCCTATCACATATCCCAACATCGGTCCCCGCGAGTCTTATCTTTTGTTCCACGAGGAGCTTGAGTCGCTTACAAAGAACTTCCCCACAATCAAACGTGCCCGTTTCTGGATGACCTTCGGTCAGGAGTACCTCACACACTTGCGTGTAATTCAAAATATAGGTATGGCGCGTATCGACGAGATCGACTACAACGGTATGAAGATTGTTCCTTTGCAGTTCCTCAAAGCAGTGCTTCCCAATCCTCAGGATTTGGGCGAGAACTACGAGGGTGAGACATCTATCGGTTGTCGCATCCGTGGTGTGAAAGATGGCAAGGAACGCACTTACTACGTTTACAACAACTGCAGCCACCAAGAGGCTTATAAAGAGACCGGTATGCAGGGTGTAAGTTACACAACAGGTGTGCCCGCAATGATTGGTGCAATGATGTTCCTCAAAGGTTTGTGGCGCAAACCCGGTGTGTGGAACGTTGAGCAGTTCGATCCGGATCCCTTCATGGAGCAGTTGAACAAGCAAGGTCTTCCCTGGCACGAGGAGTTTGACAAAGATTTGGAGCTTTAATACATAACTGGTAAAATGGCAAAAAAAGAAGAATTGGAAAATATCGCAGGCAATGAAAAGCTACGCGCTCTTCAAGCAGCGATGGATAAAATAGAAAAGAACTTCGGTAAGGGTTCTATAATGAAGTTGGGTGATGACAGCTATGAGGATATAGATGTTGTTCCCACCGGTTCGGTAGGTCTTAACGCAGCGTTGGGTGTCGGCGGTTACCCCCGCGGCCGTATAATTGAGATATATGGTCCTGAATCATCGGGTAAGACAACACTTGCTATCCACGCTATTGCCGAAGCGCAAAAAATGGGTGGTATAGCTGCCATTATCGATGCCGAGCATGCTTTCGACCGCTTTTACGCGCAGAAACTTGGTGTGGATATCGACAACTTGCTTATCTCGCAGCCCGATTGCGGTGAACAGGCACTTGAAATTGCCGAGCAACTTATACGTTCATCGGCTATCGATATCATCGTGATTGACTCTGTTGCTGCGCTCACTCCCAAGGCGGAAATTGAGGGCGAGATGGGTGACAACAAGGTTGGTCTTCAGGCCCGCCTTATGTCACAGGCTTTGCGCAAGCTCACTTCGGCTATCAGCAAAACCAAGACAACCTGTATCTTTATCAACCAATTGCGCGAGAAGATTGGTGTAATGTTCGGTAACCCCGAAACAACTACCGGTGGTAACGCTTTGAAGTTCTACTCTTCGGTGCGTCTTGATATTCGTCGCGTAACCCAGATTAAAGATGGCGAGGATGCTATTGGTAATCAGGTTCGTGTGAAGGTTGTGAAGAATAAAGTGGCTCCTCCCTTCCGCAAGGCAGAGTTTGATATAATGTTTGGCGAGGGTATCTCCCGTATAGGCGAAATTGTCGATCTCGGTGTGCAGTATGGCATAATCAAGAAGAGCGGTTCGTTCTTTAGCTATGGCGATACAAAACTTGCGCAGGGACGTGACCGTACAAAGGCCCTCTTGGCCGATAATCCCGAACTTGCCGAGGAACTCGAGAACAAGATTGCCGATGCAATAAAAAATAGTACTAACAATATAGAAGAATAATAGATGAAGAAAACGTTTTTAATGATTGCCCTTGCTTTTGCAGGCATTAGCGCATATGCGCAGGAGGCGGAGCAGAAAGTTGCCGAGGCTCCCGATTTTACCGTTGTTAAGGAGAATCCTATCACAAGTATCAAGAATCAGAACCAGGCAGGTACCTGCTGGTGCTATTCTTCATTGGCTTTCATTGAGTCTGAGCTCATTCGTATGGGTAAGGGCGAGTATGATTTGTCAGAAATGTATATTGTACATAACACATACCTCGACCGTGCCGACAAAGCAGTTCGCACACACGGCGACGCCTCTTTTTCACAGGGTGGCTCGTTCTACGATGTAATCTATGGTATGAAGACTTTCGGTCTCGTTCCCGAGGCTGAAATGCTTCCCGGTGTAATGTACGGTGAGAAATTGAGCGTTCACAACGAGCTTTCTGCTGTTTCAGATGCAGTTGTTGAGGCTATCGCAAAAGGCAAGCAGCGCAGCCTTCAGGTAGGTGCTGACAAGCAGCCTTTGTGGAAAAAGTGCATCGAGTCTATCCACGATATCTATCTTGGCAAGCGTCCCGAGAAGTTTACATACAATGGTAAGGAGTATACTCCCAAATCTTTCTATGAGTCTCTCGGTCTTAATGCTGACGACTACATTTCTTTGACCTCTTACACACACCATCCTTTCTATGCACCTTTTGTGCTTGAGATTCAGGACAACTGGCGTTGGGCAACCTCATACAACCTTCCCATCGATGAGTTTATGCAGGTATTTGACTATGCTATTATGGAGGGTTACACAATTGCTTGGGGTAGCGACGTGAGCGAGTCCGGTTTTACTCGTGACGGTAAGGCTACTATGCCCGACGCTGAAAAGAGCGCAAGTTTCGAGGGTAGCGATATGGCAAAATGGCTCAAATTGAGCGATGCGGACAAGAAGAACACTCCCAAACCTTCTACCGAAAAATGGTGTACACAGGAGGAGCGTCAGGTTGCTTACGACAATTGGGAAACAACCGACGACCACGGTATGCAGATCTATGGTATCGCAAAGGATAAAGATGGCGTAGAGTACTATATGGTTAAGAACTCTTGGGGTGAGGCCGGTAAGTACAAAGGTATTTGGTATGCATCTAAAGCTTTTGCACGCTACAAGACTATGAACATTGTTGTTCACAAGAACGCTATTCCCAAAGATATTCGCAAGAAGTTGGGTATAAAATAATAGGTATCCCATTAAATAAGAAGATGCTTTGAATGTGGCATTCTCTTTTAGTGTAAAATGCGGGCGAGTAATCGCCCGCATTTTTTTTGTCAGGTATTAATTAATGTTAATAATACAACACAAAATGTAAGCTATACTTGTTTAAATGTAAGCAATACATTACATTTGTGGCGTGCTTGCGAAAAGGAGTAGCAAGTTTTTTGTATTTTAAACAAACTATTATGGAAAAATTAAGATTGTTGCCTCATTCGTGGCAGAGTGCTGGTTGGGGTGTTGTTGGTGGCGGTATTGCACTGTTGCTTTATTCTCTTTTTGCCGAAACCGACTCTGCTGTGTTTTTTGCGAGTACTTCTTGGGCTTTTGGTTGCGCTTTGAAGACTGTTGGTTTCTTGGTTATAGCATTTTCTGGGGAAAAATTTGAGGATGAACGTATAAATGCTATTCGCTTTAATACTCTCGGGTTGATAGCTGTGGTATATGCGGTGATGCTTGTTGCCTATCCTGTATTGGATGTCTTGCTTATCTATTTTTCTGCTGTTACGCCTATGGAGATTGGCAGGCTCTCGGCAGTGAGGGGTATTTTAGGTGTTTTGCCTCTGTATGTTATTCTGTTTAAATTGACTATTTGGATTAAAAACAGGGAATTGCGTTATGAAGAATAATTTGCGTGTGGAGCGTGCCAAACTGCGTATGACACAACAGGAGCTTGCAGAAAAGGTGAATGTGAGCCGGCAGACAATTGTTGCTATAGAACAGGGTAAGTTTAATCCTTCTACGATGCTTGCTTTGCGTCTTTCCAAGGTCTTTGGTGTGTCGGTAAACGAGTTTTTTGAGCTTGAAGAGTGTGATTGGTAGTCTGCAACTCTTCGGGGGAATATTTGTTGATTCTTGTTTGGTATGAAGAATTGTTGCAGAGCGTTGTAGCGGTTGTGGGCAAAGTCCTGTGTGTATTTTAAATAGAGTGCAACGGTTTATATTTATGCTTTTTAAGAGTGGCTCGCGCTAATAGTATTGCGCTCTTTAAGTATAAAAAAAGGTTTATTCTGCATTTTTTTTGCAGAATAAACCTTTTTTTATCGCACTTTTCTGTATCTTTACAAATTGAGAGAATTATCTTGCGCGTAGTAGAGCGTTTTTTTATCCGCGTATGCGATACTCGCCTCCATAAAGTGCTGTTGACAGTGAACGGGAAGATTATTTGGGGTGTTTAATAGGGTAGTTCTCGCCGAGCAAAGCAAAAAATAAAAATAATATATAATGGGTCAAAAATGGAAATATCAACCTCCGACATACGAAGAAACTATAGCAGCTAACACGTTGGCTGCGGAGTTGGATATGAGTCCCATACTTTGCAGCTTGCTTGTGAAACGCGGCATAAAAAACGCGGGTGAGGCAAAAGCCTTCTTCCGTCCGCGTCTGTCGAGCCTCCACAACCCCTTCCTTATGAACGATATGGATATTGCGGTGGAGCGTTTGAACAGAGCTTTGGGGCGCAAGGAACGCATTTTGGTATATGGTGACTACGATGTCGATGGTACCACTGCGGTTGCCTTGGTATATAAGTTCCTGCAACAGTTCTCGTCGAATATAGATTATTATATTCCCGACCGTAATGAGGATGGTTATGGCATCTCTAAAAGAGGTGTCGATTACGCCTATTCAACAGGCGTGAAACTTGTTATTGTGCTCGACTGCGGCATTAAGGCTATCGAAGAGATTGCCTATGCAAAATCGTTGGGCATAGATTTTATTGTGTGCGACCACCATATGCCCGACGAGGTGATGCCTTGCGCCGTGGCAATACTTAACCCCAAACGTGCCGACAGTACATATCCTTATCCCCATCTGTCGGGTTGTGGCGTCGGTTTTAAATTTATGCAGGCCTTCGCTATGGATAACGCTATTCCTGCCGAGCAACTTTATACCTTGCTCGACCTTGTGGCGGTGAGCATTGCTTCGGATCTTGTGCCCATAATGGGAGAGAACCGTATACTTGCCCTTCACGGCATTAAGCAGTTGAACCACGCTCCCAGCACAGGACTTAAAGCAATTATACAGGTGTGTGGCTTGCGCGACAAGGAGATAAGCATAAACGATATAATTTTTAAGATAGGTCCTCGCATAAATGCATCGGGACGCATACAGCAGGGTAAGGTTGCTGTGGATTTGCTCATAGAGAACAACTTGCCAACCGCGCTTATGATGAGCGAGCAGATAAACGAGTTCAACGAAGCGCGTAAGGAACTCGACAAGAGTATGACCGAGGAGGCCAACAAGATTGTTGAGAACCTCGAAAGCTTTGCCGAGCGTCGCGCAATTGTAATATTCAACGAAGACTGGCATCGCGGTGTGATAGGTATTGTGGCTTCGCGTCTGACCGAGGTTTATCATCGTCCTGCGGTGGTAATCACTTGTACAGGAGATATTGCTACAGGCTCGGCACGTTCGGTAACAGGTTTCGATGTTTATAAGGCAATAGAAAACTGCCGCGACCTGCTAGAGAACTTCGGCGGTCATACCTATGCTGCCGGTTTCTCGCTAAAAGTGTCAAATGTGTCGGCATTCGCAAAACGCTTCGAGGAGTTTGTTACCGAGAACATTCTTCCCGAACAGACCGACCCTATCATAGAGATTGATGCCGAAATAGATTTCCACCAGATTACTCGCAAGTTCTTCAACGATTTGAAGAAATTTGCTCCACACGGCCCCGATAATACAAAGCCTATATTCTGTACTCATAATGTGTGTGACTATGGCACAAGCAAAGTGGTCGGTCGTCGTCAGGAGCATATAAAACTGGAGCTTGTGGATAACAAGTCAAACACCATACTCAATGGTATTGCTTTCGGTCAGAGCCGCCAGGCAAAATACATAAAGTCGAAACAACTTTTCGATATTTGTTACACTCTCGAAGATAATGCCTACAAGCACGGCGAGGTGCAGTTGCAGATAGAGAGCATACACACCAACGCTACCCGTTGATAAGTTATGACCTATCGTGAGATACTGAAAAAGTATTGGGGGTACGATGACTTTCGCGGCATACAACGCGAAATAATCGAGAGTATAGGTGCCGGACGTGACACGCTCGGCCTAATGCCTACCGGTGGCGGTAAAAGCATTACTTTCCAGGTACCCACGCTTGCCGGCGATGGTCTTTGCATAGTGGTTACACCTCTTATTGCCCTTATGAAGGACCAGGTGGCCAACCTGCGAAGCAGGGGCATAAAGGCTGCTGCCATATATTCGGGTATGAAGAACAGTGAAGTTATCATTGCTCTTGAAAATTGTATCTTCGGCAATTACAAGTTTCTTTATATCTCGCCCGAGCGCATCTCTTCGGAACTCTTTCTCACCAAGGTAAAACATATTCCCGTAAAACTCATCACCATTGATGAGGCGCACTGTATATCGCAGTGGGGGCACGATTTCCGCCCTGCCTATCGCCGTATAAGCGAGTTGCGCAGCCTTTTCCCTTCGGTTCCGGTGCTTGCACTCACCGCAACGGCTACTCCTGCCGTGGTGAAGGATATTCAGCAACAGTTGGCATTCAAGGCCGAAAATTGTTGCAGTATGAGCTTTGAACGCAAGAACCTTGTGTATGTGGTGCGTAACACCGAGAATAAATTACAGGAGTTGCTTCATATACTTTCGCGCATAAAAGGCTCGGCAATCGTTTATACTCTTAACCGCAAAAAGACAAAGGAGGTGTGTGAGTTTCTCACAGCTTCGGGTGTCACAGCCGAATATTATCACGCAGGTCTTTCGGCCGAAACGAAGGATGCCCGCGAGGAGGCCTGGAAGAGTGGAAAGTCGCGCGTTATGGTATCGACAAACGCTTTTGGTATGGGTATCGACAAACCCGATGTGCGTCTTGTGGTACACATCGACCTGCCAAGCTCCATAGAGGCTTATTTCCAGGAGGCGGGGCGTGCAGGGCGCGATGGTAATCGAGCTTATGCTGTAACCCTTTTCAGCCGCATCGACAAGCAGGTTGCTTCCCGCCGTCTTTCCGATAATTTTCCTTCAAAGGAGTTTATAGCCGAGGTCTATGACGATATCTGCTATTACTATCAGATGGCATTGCACGATGGCCTTAACTGTACCTTTGAGTTTGCACTGAACGACTTCTGCAAGAAATATCACCTTTCCACTTTGCCCACCGACAGTGCTCTGCGCATACTTACGCGTATGGGTTATCTCGAATATGTTGAGGAGATGGAGTATGCGTCGCGCGTATGCTTCATTGTAGATAAGGATTCACTTTATCGTTTCAAAGGGTTGCCGGCCGACTATGAACTGTTGATAAACGCACTTTTCCGTAATTACAGTGGTCTTTTTGGCGATTATGTATTTATTGATGAGCGTTATCTCTCGCGTGTGACCGGGTTGTCGAGACATCGTATGTATGAAATATTCGTGTCGTTGTCGCAAAAACGCCTCATACAATATACTCCGTCGAAAAAGTGTCCTATAATAACCTTTACACGCCATCGTGTACTTTCGAAGGATTTGCATTTTGCTCCCGAAGTTTATGAGGAGCGTCGTGCGGCTTTTGCCGACAGGCTCAATGCCATAATAAAATATGCTGTGGGTGATGAGGTGTGCCGCAGCCGCGCCTTGCTTTCCTATTTTGGCGACAATACTGTGAGTGATTGCGGTTGTTGCGATGTGTGTGTTACCCGTCGTGCCGAAGAGAAAGAAAAGCCTGCGACGCTAGCCGATGATGTTGCACGTGTAATGCAATTGCTTTCCGATGGCAAGCCTCATAATCCCGCCGAACTCGATGCCATTGGCCTTTCACGTGCGCGTATGGCGGCAGTGTTGCGCGAATTGTGCGACGAGGAAAAAGTTGTTGTTGAAGATGGTTGGGTAAGAAAGGTGTAATCGCCTGTCTATGGGTGGTATATCCCTTGTTAATATCCCTTTTACGAGAAAATCTTAGAATCTGTTTTCTCCCATCCACCGCGGGTGAAGTCGGGAATTTCCACGGGTGCTCCGTTGTTTTTTACCGAGAGGTCGGTAAGTTCCACAAGGCTGCTCCATAGCACGGCATCGTACACGTTCATATCGAGCGGGCGGCCGTTGCGCAGGCAATCAATAAGACGGCAGTCCATCGCATAATCTATCCAACGACGATCGCAAAGTGCTTCACCACGTTCTTTGTATTGCGCGACAAACGGGTGGCGGTGCTGCTCCATAAGTGCAGTGCAAGCGTCTCCGGTGATGGCTGTGTCGCTGTCGGTTGCAAAGGCGAAGTGTTGTAGCGGGTATTTTTGCGCAAAACCCTCGGTGCCACTCACGAGAAATGTGCGGCTGTAAGGGCGGGGGAGAGTTATGCAGTGTTGCACAACAATTGTTTTACCCTTCTCGGTAGTTATTATGGAACTGTTTATGTTGCCTGTAAGTGTGCCGTCGGTAATGCTTTTTGATGAGCAGGAAACAATGCTCTTCATTCTGTCGCCGCGGTTTATGCCCATAGCAAGAGCCACCGGGCCAAGTCCGTGGGTGGGGTAGGGATTGCCGTTGTGGTTGTTCATGAACTCTACTTGCCAGTTGCTCCAGCGGCGGCCTCCTTCATCGTTGGTGGCAATGCGCTCACGCAGGTCGTGCAGGTACGAACCCTCGGCATGTATTATCTCGCCCATAAGTCCTTTCTGTACCATATTAAGCACACAAAGTTCAAATTCGTCGTAGCAACAGTTTTCGAGCATAATAAAGTGGCGGCGTGTACTTTCGGCAGTCTCCACTATGCGCCAGCAGTCGGCAATGGTGGTTGCGGCGGGAACTTCGGTGGCAACGTGTTTGCCTTGCTCCATTGCATAGACCGCTATGTCGGCGTGGCTTGCCCAGTCGGTGCAGATATATACAAGGTCGATACCCGGCAAGTTGCAGAGTTCCTTCCACCCGTCGGCAGTGCCGAAACTCGCGGGTGCTTTTCCACCATGCTCGGAGATGATGGCTTTCACATCCTCGATGTTTTCGGGTACAAGGTCGCATATTGCGGTTATTTCGCAACCTTCGATATGCATAAAGCGTTTTACAGCGCGCTTTGCACGCACACCAAGCCCCACAATGCCTATGTGTACCATTTCTATTGGTTCACATTGCAGGTTTGCTATGTTTGTGTTCTCCTTGTTCATCTTTTTGTTCTCTTGCCGAAGATAGATATTTTTTTCCATCCATTGCAAGCGTATTGCCGGTTATTGGGCTTTTTTAACTACTTTTTCTGTCTGTTATCATTTTATAGATGCCGGCAGCCAATATCGTAGCGGTTACTATTCCTCCTGAAATGTAGGCTGTGGTTCTGTTTTCCATTCCGAACATCATAGGCGAAATGAATATGTATGACGCGCATACGTATGTCATAAATACCGCAGGCAACAATCCAATCCACTGTGGTTTTCTGTGCTTTGCAAGATAGATGGTGATGCACCACAGGGTTATGCATGAGAGTGTCTGGTTCATCCACGCAAAGTAACTCCATATTGTTTGGAAGGGGAGTGCGAATATTATTAGCAGGCCAAGTATAAAGAGAGGTATGCAGACATATATTCGTTTCATAAGACTATTCTGAGGTATTTTCAACATATCGGCAACAATGAGGCGTGCCGAGCGGAATGCTGTGTCGCCCGAAGTGATTGCGCAGGCAATTACACCAATCACCACAAATGCGGCGATGTAGCTGCCGAGTGTCTCTTCCGAAATGATGTTCACCAGGCGTGCAGCGCTGCCACCATATTCGGCAATGGCATTGTTAAGTCCCTGAACACCACCCCAAAATGCCATGCCTATGGCTGCCCAGATGAGGGCGATGATGCTCTCGGCAATCATTGCGCCGTAGAAGATTGAACGGCTCTGTTTCTCGTTGGTCATGCAACGTGCCATCATAGGCGATTGTGTCGCGTGGAAACCCGATATTGCTCCGCAGGCAATAGTGGTAAAAAGCATTGGCACTATGGGGAATTTCTGGGCATCGGCTATGCAGTTTTCGAGCGAAGTAAGTTCGGGTATAGCATAGCGGTCGCTCTGGAACAGCAATACATAGAGTATGCCCACTGCCATTATGAGTAGTGTGAGGCCGAAGATGGGGTAGAAACGGCCAATTATTTTGTCTATGGGGAGTATGGTCGCAAGTATGTAATATACAAGTATTATCATAAGTGCTACAAATACCTCAATGCTCATATTTCCCAAGAGTGGTGTTTCAAGAGCGGGCAGTGAAATGTTGGCTGCAATAAGTTCTGCGGGTTGCGACATAAACACTGCACCCACAAGCACCATAAGAAGTACCGAGGCTATGCGCATAAACATTCTCGAACCATTGCCCATATACTTTCCAATTATTTCGGGGAGACTTTCACCGTTGTTTTTCAGTGATATTACACCCGCCACAAAATCGTGCATGGCTCCCATGAAAATACCGCCAAGGGTTATCCATAGGAATGCAACAGGGCCGTATGCAGCTCCAAGCAATGCACCAAATATGGGGCCGAGACCGGCGATGTTGAGCAATTGTATGAGGAAAATTCTCCAACGCGGCATAGGGAGATAATCTACACCATCGTAGTTTGTTTGGGAAGGTACAGGGTTCTTCCCGTTGATATCGCATACTTTTTCCAAGTATTTGCCGTATGTGAAGTATGCTGCTATAAGTGCTGCGAGGCAGATGAGAAATGTTATCATTTTATATTCTATTTATGTTTATGCAAAGTTATCCTATTAATTTATAGATTTTATCAGAAACTATAAATTTTTTAAAATTTCGGCAGCCTCTTTGTTGCCGGCGGTTGCAGCGGTGCGGTAGAGGTCCTTGGCAAGTTTCTTGTCGCGTTTCACGCCCTCACCGTTGTTGTAACAATCGGCCATGCGCTTGGTACCCTCGTGGCAGCCTGCCATTGAGAGTGTGCGTGCAAGTCGGTAGGCTTCGGCAAAATTGCCGGCTTTGTATTCATGTTCCATCATATATATCTGTGCTGCTTGCAACCCTTTGTCGGCAGCGGTGCGCATACACTCTATGGCTGTGCCCACACCCTTGGCTTTTGGTACGTCGGGGTATTTTTCTATGTATATGGCATATTCATAAAGTCCTTCGGCGGTGCCGCTTTGGGCTACTTTCTGCATCAGGCGGTTAGCCTCGGCAATTTCCTCGTCACTGCCGTTTTCTATATATTGTTTTGCAATGTCGGTCATAGCACGGTGTTCACCGTTTTTGCTTGCTCGCTGCATCCAGATGAGTGATAGTGCATTGTCGGCCTCGCAACCCATGCCGTTACGGTATATAATGGCAAGTTCATATTGGCTTACAGGGTCGCCAATCTTTGCGGCATCTTCGTAGAATGTTTTTGCGTGTTCAAGGTTTTGTGTAACTCCTGTTCCGTCAATGTAGCATTGTGCTATGCATCGGAAGGCCGGCGCGTAGTTGTATTTTGCGAGTTCGGCCCACAGCATTATTGCGTTGCGGTAACGCTTTTGGTTATAATAGGTCATCGCAAGGTTGTGCTGCTTGGCACAGGCTTTCAGCGTGGTGGAGTCCATTGGTATGGGCGCGTAATCCTCGTTGTTGCTTGCAGTTTCTTCGGTGCTTTGTTGTGCGCTTTTTTCCTTTTTATAGGTATTTATGCGTGTTGCAGTCACAGCATCGTTGCTAAAGAATGTCTGCCCGTCGCGGCCGGTTACATCTACTGTTATTGTGTTGCAGTTACTGCTGTTGTAGAGTTCTATGCGCAGGGTTCCATTGTCGGCTGCTTGTAGCGCAGGGTTCCATAGCAGGGTGCGGCGGTAGTCCTTTCTCTCCGTGGGCTTTGCCTTGCTGTAGTCGGGCGAGTAAAATTTCTTGTTCTCGTTGTATCCCTGTATTGATGTGTAGCGCATTGTGCCGTAACCATTGGCAAGGTCGGGTATAATACCTTTTTTTGATGCAGTCTCTTCCTCGGTGTAAGGGATGAAGCAGGCTACATAGTTGGGGTTCTTGGGGTACGATATACCGGTTATTACGTTGCTGTTAAGCTGTTCCAGGAACTGGTGGTATTGGGGAAATCCATCGATGCCCGGGGTGGTCGATACATAGTGCTGCGAGAGGAAACCCATATAGAACTTTTGTAATGGGGTGCAGATGTCGAGTTTTCTTGCTAAGGGTGTCCAGAAGTTAAAAGTGTTCTCGAACTGCTCGCGTGTCTTTTCATCACTGCGTATGACAAATTCTTTAAAGTTCATCATCTTCTCGGCATTGGGTATTCCGTGCATATACTCCTCGTCTGGGCGTGGTATGCTTTGTGAGTCATATTCACCTGCAACCACCATAAGATATACCCAATAAGCCCAGTTGTAGTTGTGACGGTGCATAGCGCTGCTCACAATATCGGCGGCGTTAAGTGAGTGGCGGTACTCCTCTTTTACACCGAAGTTCTGTCCGTTTCTTAAAGTGGAGTCACTCTTGCTGCCGTAGCGTGTGTAGCCTACATATTTTATTTGGTTGGCTTCGAGAACATTTCCGCCGTCGAGAATGCCCGATGGTGATTCTACAATGTTAAAACCTGATGTTCCTTCTTCCGAGGCCATCTCTCCGTTTTCGTGGAGTTGCTCCTTCATCTCTTTTTGTGCCTGCAAGTAAACATTGTCCTTGTAGCTCTCAAACTCTTTCAAGTATGTAACATCTTGGGCATACTCCCACTCGTCGAGGAAGTCGAAACGCATTTCGCTGTGTGGCGGGCGCGACCTGTAACTCTCCTTCACCTTTCCTACAACTTCTACCGAAGAGAGCATGTAGGCAAACGGGTTTATCTGTATAAGGCTGTCGAGCTTCTCTTTTTCTTCGGCATCCATAGGCTTGCCGGTATTGCGTTCCCAATAGTCGAAGAGGCGGAACTCGGGTGAGAAATAACGGTCGAGAGCAAAAGTGTATTTTATGTTGTCGTTCTGCTTTAATGCAGTTTGCGGTGTAAGAGCCGCAATTCTTTTTCCGTAGAAATCATTGGTTTCAATGATGAACTCACCAAGGCTGTCGGTGCGGAATGTTGTGGTGCTTATCTGCTCGTCATATGCAATGTCAAAACGGGTAAGGTTGTCTTTCTGTGGTATGAGGGTGCTCTTCGTCTCTTCGCCCACGTTCACCGGTTTGCGGTTCTTGCGGTAGAAAACACCTTTAAGAGTGATGCCTCGCTCAATGGGTTGCAAGTTCTTAAAGTTCTCTTTTGTTAGTTGCGACCAATCGTAGGCTGTCCATCCGTTGGTGAGCATCACCAGGTCGAGGTTCTCCTTGCGGTTGGGGTTCTGTTGGTCGAAGTATTGTGCAGCGTCTGGAATGTAACCCTTTATCTCTGAACCGAGTAGCAGGTAATTGTACATATTGTAGCTCCATGAAGTGCTTACATTGCCTGCGGCATCGCTCACAGCGATGGAGAGATCGGCGGTAGAGGGTATGGGCTGGCCGTCCTCACGGCTGATGTCGAGTGTTATCTTCTCGTGCGGCGATAGTTGTAAATCCTCGGGTTTGTAGTTGTTGCTTTTTATGTTCAGTTTAATTGTGCTGCGGTCGCTTTTCTGCAAAGAGTCGTGCATCACAAAGAAACAGCGCTCGGCGAGTGGTATCTTGCCACAGAATACAATGGCTTTGTTCACTCCTTCGGGCAGGTCGTTTATGGCAATTGTGAAATCCTTTTTCTTCTCGCTTTCCGATATTTTTTTGTAGTAACCTATGGCTCCGCGGTAGAGTATGCCGAAAGCTGTCTCTTTTATTGAGTCGTTCTCGGTAATGTTGTTCTGCACGGAGAATGTGATGTTGGTACCATTCTCTTTTGTGGTTATTACAACACCCTCTTTCTCGGCGTTGGGCAGGTCGAATGTGTACTCCTTCTGCTTTCCCTCTTTGTTTTTGATGTTTACCTTTGCTTTGTATTTTACCCCCTCTTGCGGTGTGAAGGTGAATTTTCCTTTGCCTGCATGTGTGGGCTTGGTTGTGAGCAGGGGAGTTTTTGCGGCATAGATGGTTATTTCGTTTGCAGCAGGCTCACCGTCTGTGCCACGCAGTTCGTAGGCAACGGTGCTTTGCAGTCCTGTAACAAGGTTACCTCCCTCGGGATAGAATTTCAGTTCGGCGTCGGGTGCATCCTGGCTTATCCACTTGCCGTTTTGCGCGAAACCTCTCTTGCGGTCGAGCATATTTTTGAAATCCCAGTTATCGCCGTTCACTTTGTCGAATATGGGGAACACGCGGCTGAATATTGCGTCGCCGCCCCAGTTGAGCATATAGCGTGTGTAGGCGCGCACTTCGTAATATCCCGAAAGTAGTTGCACGGGCAATTCAAAATCACCGTTGCAGCAACCGTTGTCGTCTATCTTGTACTTTTTGGTTTCAACTACATAGCCCTCGGGTGCAACCAGTTCCACATAGAGCACCTTACTGGGAGTTGTCACGCGGTCGTTTGTACCGTAGCTGATGTATGCCTTGAACCACATTGTTTCGCCCAGATAGTATGCGCTGTTGTCAAAGTGAAGGTACACGCGTTCCTGTTGCATAGTGTGCCCCACCTGCATAGCGCGGCGTGCCGCGTCGTCGTTTGTTGTCTGGGCTGGGAGGGTGGTGGCAGAAAGGATAAATATAATTGAAAATATAAGTTTTTTCATTGCGTACAATTATTATAGATTATTTAATATTTCTTGTGCTTCTTTGTTGCCGGCTGCGGCTGCTGTGCGGTAGAGGTCTTTGGCTAGTTTTTTATTGCGTTTCACGCCTTGTCCGTTGTAGTAATAGTCGGCCATAAATTTTGTACCCTCATCTTCGCCTGCATTTGACAGTTCTTTGGCCCAATGATATGCTTCTTTATAATTTTTTGAATTGTGTTCGTGATGCAACATTTTGTGTTGAGCCTTAATTAAGCCTTTGCTGGCTGCTTTTCTTGTGTACTCAATCGCGGGTTCCGGCATTTGTGGGTTCTTAAGTTCGGGGTTGTGGGCTATGAATTCAGCATACTCGTACAACCCCTCGGCACACTCCTTCTGTGCTGCTTCGCACAATAGGGTAGCAGCGATGATGAAACAGCTATCAGTGCCTATGCCGATGTTGTGCTTGGCCATCTCGGTCATTGCGCGTGGCTCTTTCTGTAGAGAGGCACGGTGCATCCATACGTGGGAGAGTGAGTCGTTGCGTTCGCACCCGATACCTTCGCGCAACATTATAGCAAGTTCATATTGACTTTCGGTATTTCCGTTGCGGGCAGCCTCTTCAAAATGTTTCTTGGCGGCATTTAGGTTCTTTTTTACTCCGTGCCCGTTGAGATAGCTAACTGCAATGCTGTGCAGTGCTGGTGCGTATTTGGCTTTTGCAAGCTCGCTCCATATTATAAGAGAGTATTTATATCTCTCGTTTTTGTAGTGCTCTACCCCTTTCTGGTACTGCTCGTTATAGATTTTTTCCTTTTCAGGGTCTGTTTTTATATTTATGAAGTCTTCGTCACGCTCAATGGTTTTTTCCTCTTTTACGGCGGTGGTGTCAATTGCTACATTCTCGTTTATGCGGGTTGCAATATTGGGATTGTTGCTGTAATAAATGTCTCCGCAACGCCCTGTAATGTCAATCTGCAGTGTTTGGCAGGAGCTGCTGTTATATAGTTCCACCTCTATGGTGTTGTTATTTATGTTGCTTAATCGGGGGCACCACAGCAGTGTACGGCGGTAGTCTTTTTTCTCCGTGGGCGTGGCCTTGCTATAGTCGGGGGAGTAGAATTTCTTACTCTCGTTGTAGCCTTGCAGGGTAGTGTAGCGGGCTTTTCCGTTAGTGTCGTAGAGCTCTGGTATTACACCTTTTTTTATCTCTTTGTCGCTGTAGGGTATGAGGCAGGCTACATAATTAGGGTTTTTAGGTTCCGATATGCCTATTCTCAAATCATTGATGAGTGAATGAGCAAAGATTTCCGGTTGTGGGAAGTTATCAATTTCGGTTTTGTTGAGAACGTAGTGTTGCGACAAAAATCCAAGATAGAATTTTTGGTATGGTGCAAGCAGGTCGAGGCGTTTTGCGAGCGGTGTCCAATAGTTGAGTGTGTTCTCGAATTGCTCGCGTGTTTTCTGGTCGCTACGTATGATTATTTCTTTGAAGTTCATCATTTTTTTCGCATCGCCCGTGCCGCGCAGATATTCAAAGTCGGGGCTGGGAACGCTGTCGGAATTATACGTGCCGTCAACCACCATAAGTTGCACCCAATAGGCCCAGTTGTAGTTGTGACGGCGCATTGCGCTGCTCACAACATCGGCTGCGCTTAACGCGAAGCGTTGCTCGGGTTTTATGGGGAAATAGGGTGGGTGGCTTATTTCTCTATCGTCGCTAGTGAAACGTATATATCCTATATATTTGAGGAATGGTTTGTCAAATGCTCTTTTAGCATATGTGGTAATGCCTTTTTCCGGAATCATATTGTCGGAGAAGAGGAATCTCCTCTTTTTCAACTCTTTTATTGTGTCGTTTTCCTCTTTTTTGCTGTAGGTCTTGGGCTCTTCTATTGATTCCAAAAGCTGGGCGGCTCTTTTTTTGTCCTCGATGCTTTGGTAGTAGGCAATCTCTTTGTAGAGGTTGTAATCGTGCAAGGCGGGGAAGTCTTGTGCATACTCCCATTCATCGAGGAAGTTTAGTCGCATTTCGCTGTGGGGTGGGCGCGATTTTGAAAGTTTCTTTTTTTTGTCGATAACCTCTATGTCTTCGAGCAGGTAGTCGAAGGGTGAAACTTGTTTTATGCTATCCTTTTGGTTTTCGTCAAATGGGGTGCCTATGTTCAGTTCCCAATAGTGGGGGAATCGGAATGTGGGTGAGTAGTAGCGGTCGAGGGCAAAGGCGTACCTTTTATTGTCGTTTTGTTTCTCTGTTGCAAGGGGGAACAGTACGGCAGTCCTTTTTCCGTAGAAATCATTTGTTTGTATTATGAATTCTCCTAGCCCGTCGGTGCGGAAGGTGTATGAGAGTACATCTTCTTCGTCGTATGAGATGTCGAAACGTATAAGGTTCTTTTGTTGTGGTTCTATACTTATGATGTTGCCTTTAAGAAATTTAGAATCCCTTTCTTTGCGGTAGAAGGCTCCTTTGAGTGTAATGCCGTACTCGACAGGTTGCAGGTTACGCAGCGAGTCGCAGGTGAGCTTTTCCCAGTCGTATGCTGTCCATCCGTTGGTGAGCATCACAAGGTCTAGTTGCTCTTTGCGGTTAGGGTTTTGTGGGTCGAAGTATTGTGCAGCGTCAGGTATGTAGCCTTTTATATCAGAGCCAAGCAAGAGGTAGCTGTAGAGATTGTAGCTCCACGAGGTGCGGGTATCGCCCTGTGCATCCCTAACCGAAAGGGAGAGGTTTGCTGTTGGTGGTAGTGGTTCCCCGTTTGCAGAAATGTTGAGTGTTATTTTTTCGTGAGGCGAGAGTATTAAATCCTCAATTCTTTCGTTATTGGCTTTTATATCTAATTTTACAAGGTTGTGGTCTTCTTTCTGCACGGTGTTGTGCACGACAAAGAAGCAACGCTCGGCAAGGGGGGTGTTGCCGCAGAAAACTATTGCTTTGTTTACCCCCTCGTTTGCACTCTCCTTACCGATGCTTATGGTTTGTTCTTCGTCGCTCGGGTCGAATTCTTTGTAAAAGCCCAACAAGCCTCGGTATATTATTCCGAATCCGAGTTTACAGCCTTTTGCAATGTTGCTTTTTATTGTGAATGTGATGCTGTCGCCAGCCTCCGCAGCGGTTATTACCACTCCCTCCTTTTGTGGCTCGGGCAGTGTGAATGTGTGTTCTTTTTTCTTTCCCTTATTGTTCTCCACCGTGGCTTTTGCCTTGTATTTAACTCCACTTTTTGGTGTGAACGTGAATTTCCCTTTTCCAAAGTGTGTGGGTGCGGTGATAAGAAGTGGCGTGTTATCTTCGTATATGGTAATTTCTCCCTCGGTGGGCTCACCGTCTGTGCCACGCAGTTCGTAGGCAACGGTGCTTTGCACTCCTGTAACAAGGTTACCACCCTCGGGGTAGAATTTCAGTTCGGCGTCGGGTGCATCCTGGCTTATCCACTTGCCGTTTTGCGCGAAACCTCTTTTGCGGTCTAGAAGGTTTTTGAAGTCCCAGTTATCGCCGTTCACTTTGTCGAATATGGGGAACACGCGGCTGAATATAGCATCGTCGCCCCAGTTGAGCATATAGCGTGTGTAGGCGCGCACTTCGTAATATCCCGAAAGTAGTTGCACGGGCAATTCAAAATCACCGTTGCAGCAGCCATTCTCGTCAATCTTGTATTTTTTTGTTTCCACCACATAACCTTCGGGTGCAACCAGTTCCACATAGAGCACCTTACTGGGAGTTGTCACGCGGTCGTTTGTACCGTAGCTTATGTATGCCTTGAACCACATTGTTTCGCCCAGATAGTATGCACTGTTATCGAAGTGCAGATATACGCGTTCCTGTTGCATAGTGTGCCCCACCTGCATGGCGCGGCGTGCCGCGTCGTCATTGGTTGTCTGGGCTGTGAGTGCAGTTGTTGCCAGGAGTACTATGAAAGCGAAAATGGTTCTCATAGATTATAGATGTTTAAAGACAGTGTGCCGCGTGGCACACTGTCTTGTTGTGTTCTTTCTCTTTCTCTTTTGTTTTGTTATTTCACGGGGCTTATGCGCAGTTTGTAGCTCATAGGCTTCTCGGGTACGCAGTAGATGGGCATTGTGCCTACATCGTGTCCGCACGATGCGTTACCTATGCCTCGCATAAAGGCGTCGAGGTGCAGAACGGTGTAGGGGCGGGGTGTGAGCTCCCACATATGCTGTGTGTCCATAAGATCCTTGTCGGTAAATTGCAGTGCCGAGAAGTTTACTTTGCCCTCGGTTACAATCTTTATACCTTCGCCCTTATCGTTTGTGAGAGTGAGCTCACGCAAACCTTCGCGGTTACCGGTGCTCTGGGGTTTTACATAGCGCTCGGGCATTTCGGCAACTGTGGTGCTGTAACGTCCCACGAGTACACCGTCGAGGCGGTCGTTGCTGTTCTCCCAGGGGCCGTAAGCATAGTAGTCAACATTCTTCAAAGTAGAGTCTATGCCGCAAACAAGGCCTGCGCGACGCAACTCGGTGGTGTGAGGAATGAATTTGGCCTCTACATCGATGAAACCCTGGGGGTAGATAATGTAGTTTATCTCGGTATCGCAGAGCGAGCCTTTGCGTGTTGTTTTCACCACGGTGTTGTTGTCAACCGCCTCCACAGTGCATGTGCCTCTTGCTTCGAGACCGTTGTTGGTGTTGTGGTAGCGGTCGTTTTCAATCCAACGATGGTTGTCAAAAAGGAAGCCTTGTCCGTCGGTGATAATCTCCTTGCCGTTGAAGGCGAGGTTTGTCATACGGCCTGTTTCTGGGTCAAATGTTACCGAAACATTGCTGTTGCCAATCTTTATCTCGTGCAGAGCCGATGTCTGCATAAGAGCTTCGCCTGCGGGAGCGATTTTTGCAAGGGGAGCACGCTCGGTTATAGCGTACTGTGCAAGAGCAACCTCGTGGCCGGCTTTTGCAAAGAGCTGTGCTTCGCGGTGAACAACACGGAGGTTGAGCATAATCTCATCACCTGCTTTTTCGGCCTTTGCAATGTTTGCTTTGGGCAACTTGATTGTAAGTGTTACCTCTTCGCCGTTGGCAGCTTTGGGCAACTTGGTCTTTTTGCTTCCTGCAACCTTGCCGTTCTTTACAGTTTCGTAGATGAGGGCGAACTCGTCGAGGTTGGTGAAGTTGTATGTGTTTTTCACCTTTATTGTTGCGCTGTTCTGCTTTTTGTCGATGCTCTCAACCGATAGTTTGATAAACTGGTGAGCAGCCTTTACCTCTTTGAGCTTTGCGCTCTCGTGGCGTGTAGCGGGTATGATACCGTTGCTGCAGAAGTTACCCTGGTGAGGGCCGGGGAAGTCGTAACCGGTGTGCAGACGGAAGATGTTCTCTTTAATCTCTTTGGGCTCGTAGATAGCCTGGTCAACCCAGTCCCAAATACAACCACCGATGCAAGAGTTTGAATTCTCGATATGCTCCCAATACTCGCGCAAGTTACCAATGGCGTTACCCATTGCGTGGGCATACTCGCAGATGAACATAGGCTTGTCGAGGTTGTTGGTGTTCTGTTTCATCCAAGCCTGTCCGGGGTACATCTTTGAGTAGAAGTCCGAGAAGCGGCCACCACCATAGTTGCCGTTGCTACGTGTTCCCTCGTAATGTACAGGGCGTGTGTCGAGCTTGTAGCAAGCATCGTAGCAGGGGCCGAAGTTGTTACCGTTACCGGCCTCGTTACCCAAACTCCACATAACAACGCTTGCGTGGTTACGGTCGCGGAGTACCATACGGTCGATGCGGTCAACAAAGGCTGGTATCCAAGACTCGCGGTCCGAAATGCTTTGGTTGGCGTGGTCTTCAAGGTCGGCCTCGTCGCAGCAGTAAAGACCGAAGTAGTCGAACATCGCATACATGCGTGCGGGATTGGGGTAGTGGCTTGTACGTATTGTGTTTATGTTGTTCTGTTTCATCAACAGCACATCCTGCAACATCGATTCTGTGGTTACGGCACGGCCGTAGAGGGGGTGTGTGTCGTGACGGTTAACACCTTTGAAGAATACTCTTTCGCCGTTTATATATACGATTGAGTTCTTGATTTCAATGTCGCGGAAACCATATTTTGTAGAGAATGCCATCTCTTCGTTGCCCTGCTCATCCATCTGCACTACGCGCAAGGTGTAGAGGTTGGGTTTTTCGGCACTCCACAAAGCTATGTTCTCAACGTCGAGTGTAGCAGTTATGGTGGGTGCCACAATCTTTGCCTTCATTCCCTGTGCAACAGTGTCGCAAGCAACCAATTTGCCGGCAGTGTCGTAGAGGGCGAGTTTAATCTGTTTGCCTTCGGGGTAGAAGTCGCGGTTGTCTATGGTGAGCTGCACGTTGAGTTTTGCGTTTTTGCGCTCGGCATCGAGTGTACTTGTGATGTAGTGGTCGCGTACCGAAGCCTTAGGCACGTTGTAGAGATATACATCGCGGAAGATACCGCTCATACGGAACATATCCTGACACTCAAGATAAGAACCGTCGCTCCAACGGAATACCTGTACGGCGAGTCTGTTCTCACCTTTCTTCAGGTAGTTTGTAAGGTCAAATTCGGCAACGTTGTTCGCACCCTGTGTGTAACCTACGTACTCGCCGTTGAGCCATACGAAGGCTGCTGAGTAGATACCGCCGAAGTGGATAAATGTGCGTCGGCCGTCCCAAGAAGCAGGAACCTCGAATGTGTGTACATAAGAACCTACAGGGTTGATGCCGTAGTTCTTTCCACCGTCGTTGAATCCCGGACGAGCCTTGATGAACGGAGGAGTGTTTGAGTGAGGATACTCCACATTGTTGTATATAGGCTTGTCATATCCGTGCATCTCCCAGTTCGATGGAACAGGAATCTCATCCCAGCCCTGTGCGTTGAAGCCAACCTCAAAGAAATCGAGCGGACGCTGTGACGGCTCGCTTACAAGGTTGAACTTCCATGTACCGTTGAGGCTCTGGTAACGTGCGTTTACAGGCTCAGTCCAAGGAGTAGCATAGTATGCCGCGTCGGCGAGCATCTCGGTTGTGTTGTTATAAGGCATGTATGTTGCAACAGCGCGCTCCTTGTTCTCGGCAAACATAGTCTCGTCCTCCCAATATGGCGATGCAATCTTTGGCTTCTCCACCTGCTCGAATGTAAACCACGCAGTGTTGTCGGCAGGATTTTTCTCAACGTGCATCATGCGACCCTCGCGCAAGGCATACATCCTGTCGCTCTTGCCGGCCGATACAATAAGATATACACCCTTGTTGTTCTCTACAGGCTCAAAGCGGAACTTCGCATTGTTCCAAATGCCCGGTACAGCAGACCACTCCAACAGATAATCGATGCTTGCATTGCCGCCGCCATCGTCGAAGTTCTGTCCGTAGAAAGCATTCTCAACTGCAAAAGTATGAAGGTCGATGGTCTTGATGTTCCAATATTGTCCGCGGTTGTCGGGGTTGACAGCCTCGCTTACGATACGTGCATTGTTCTCGCCCGAATCGTTGTTTCCAAGCACCATGTTTTCACCGGTGAACGGACGGATGTAATATGTAAGGTCATCATCGAAACCAACGTATGCCGACTCTTCAAAACGGAACTGTGCCGCTTTGTTCTCGGCAGCCTTCTCACGGCTGATAATAACAAGTCCTTTCTTTGATTTTGCAACAGCGGCATTGGGGCTGTTTGCAGGGATGAGCAGACCATCCTCATATTTCCATAGCTGTGCCTCGTCGGAACCGTTGTTTTCGCCCACCTCCACACGACTGCCGTTGACACGCAAAGCGTTGTTAGTCACAGGGTTGATGATGCGCCAGCTGCCTGCCAATTCCGATACCTTCCAGAACTGAGCAGCATTGTCTTTCTCAAAGTCGGTGAGGCCTACAGCCTTGTCTTTCATTTCATAAACGACATTGTCCTTGTTGCCGTTTGCATAGATGTGATAGAGCTTGCCTTTTTCGAATGCAACTTGTGCCGATGTACCGGCAAAGCACATTAATGCCGTAATGGCAAAAAGGCTTCTTTTGATGTTTTTGATAGACATAGTGTTTTTTATTTTATTATTATAATTTCCTTTGGGGATTTATATTCTGCGAATATAGTTGTTTTTTAGAAAATATACAAAAGTTTAGAGTTTAAAGTGTAGAGTTTAACGAAATGTAGGGGCGGGGTCTGCCCGCCCAATGTCACGAAATATTTTGCCCCTATGTTTTATGGCTATTTTTTTGATTGTCTATTTATTGACTCATTTTGCGATTTGTGCCCACGCGACACCACAAACGCGGTGCTTCGCGTGACTATTCACAGCAAAATTCGTCGATAGCGTTGCTATTGTCCCCCTGTTTTAGGGGGACAGCAACGAAGTTGCAGGGGGTTAAACTGTAGGGGCAGGGTTGGCCTGCCCTTGTATTCCACCGCAGTTCTTAACCTTAATACTTTGGATTTGTATTCGTTTTCAAGTCTTTCTTTTTCGTTCTTTCATCGCGTGAAAGAACCAAAGCGCCCGGCACAGACAAAATAAGTCACAACAACCTTATGCTCAGGAGTTGCAAGCAACATCCTTCGGCCGGCTGTTGTTTGCCGTTCACAGCTTTTCGTTAAAGCATCGGGGGCAAAAGAACTCGCTTTTCACGCAATAACAGCAACATAAGAAACACCGCTCAAACATCATTTGCCCTGTTTCCGATGCTTGAACGGCTGTTCGCTGTTATTTAGACGGTGCCGGTTTTGTTTTTGGAATTACTTTAGTGTGCGAGAATCGTCAGAGTGTACAATATCAGTGCTCCCTTGAGGTAAGGGAGCTGTCACGAAGTGACTGAGGGATATGAAATAACAAAACATTCTCGGGCGGGCCAACC
>JAZQUI010000023.1:0-92768 GCA_045631205.1 Bacteroidaceae bacterium | reverse complement strand
GGAGATGAAAAAAGAGCATTCAAAGCAATGTAAATGGACACTTTACGACCTCCAGGACAAGCTAAAGCAGAACGGTTGGATGGTACCCGCCTACACACTCCCGGCAACACTTGAAGAGACAATTGTCATGCGCATTGTTGTACGTCAAGGATTCAGCCGCGACATGGCCGACCAGCTTCTCGGTGACATAAAGGCAGCCGTAGAAGAACTTGACAAGCTTCAATACCCGACTCCTTCAAGACTCAGTATCGAGAGCAAGATCAAGGTAAAGGGAACCGTCTACACCCACACCGGGAAATAGCTTAAGGAAAATATCCGCTGGAGGCATGGCACTACAAACAGCCTAGGGAAGCAATAAAGGCCAGACAGACTTGTACTGCCCAAAAGGTAGGCTTTGTCACTGCCTGTAGCGGATATTACCAAATGGCGTGGGCTGCCATAGCGAGGCGACTTCTTCCCGGGAGCCCGCGTATGGCAACCTCCTCGCCGCCAACTGTATAGAAAAAGCGACGGGCTATGCTTCTTCCAGCATAGCCCGTTATAAAAATAAATCCGGTACCCCGATACTTATCCAAGATAAGATTTCAGCAGTTTGCTTCTCTGGTTCTGCTTCAAACGGCGAATAGCCTTCTCCTTGATCTGACGCACACGCTCACGTGTAAGACCGAAACGGTCACCGATCTCTTCAAGGGTCATCTCCTGCATGCCTATTCCGAAGAACATCTGAATAATCTCCTTTTCTCTATCGGAGAGGGTTGACAACGCACGGTCAATCTCGCGTGACAAAGATTCGCTAACCAACAAATTGTCCGCCATAGGAGAGTCATCGTTAACAAGTACATCAAGCAAACTATTATCCTCTCCGTCAACAAACGGAGCATCCACAGAAATGTGACGGCCCGATACTTTAAGCGAATCCACAACTTTATCCACAGGCAAATCCAACTGCTCGGCAAGTTCCTCGGCCGATGGGCGACGCTCATTCTCCTGTTCAAATTTTGAGAAGGCCTTGCTTATCTTGTTCAATGAACCGACTTGGTTCAAAGGCAAGCGCACAATTCTCGATTGCTCGGCAAGAGCTTGAAGAATAGATTGTCTAATCCACCACACAGCGTAACTAATGAACTTAAAACCTCTTGTTTCGTCAAATTTTTCCGCAGCCTTGATAAGACCCAAGTTTCCCTCATTGATAAGGTCGGGAAGACTCAAACCTTGATTTTGATACTGTTTAGCTACAGACACAACAAAACGCAGATTGGCTCTGGTTAGTTTTTCGAGTGCTCTGCGATCTCCTTTTCGTATTCTTTGGGCCAATTCCACCTCTTCTTCAACGGTGATAAGGTCTTCACGACCAATTTCCTGCAAATACTTGTCGAGCGAAGCACTTTCGCGGTTTGTGATACTTTTAGTAATTTTTAATTGTCTCATTGCGCTTTTAGTACAATTTCAATTCGCAAAAATAATATATTTCAATTACAAATACAACTTCGAGTCTAAAAATGTTGTTAAAAAAAGAACAAATCGGCTACTACGATGCAAAAATGTAAAGTATTACCATTTGCTGAACCTGCAAGTTAAACACCACACCACCGTGCAGCCAACTGAAAAAAGGGGAGAAAAGTAGAAAGTCCCTACAACAGTTTTTAAACCTTGCAACAAAGACCGCTAACACAAAAGCAACAAGTAAAACGCGGTCTTTCCAACAAATGCAACTCCCACAAAAGCAAACGCAATAGCCGAAATTTGCATCACCTCAAAAGGAGATTACACCCTATAGAGTAATAGGACGAAATATTATTACAAATATAATTGTTAATTTTTGTAAAAAACAGGTTGCCGCAAAAGTTCTCGTGCAAGATAAGGCGCAGTGAATCCTCTTCCACCCGACGCAACCTCCTCAGGAGTACCGGTAGCCACCACCACACCACCATCGCGACCACCCTCGGGCCCCATATCTATGATATAGTCGGCCATCTTTATCACATCGAGATTGTGTTCTATTATTACGACAGTGTTGCCTTTATCAACCAAACGATTTATAACTCCCATCAGCACCCTTATATCCTCGAAATGCAAACCGGTTGTAGGCTCATCGAGCAGATATATAGTTTTTCCGGTATCGCGTTTTGAAAGTTCCGTTGCAAGTTTCACACGCTGACTCTCACCCCCCGAAAGAGTCGTGGAGGGTTGCCCGAGTTTAATATATCCAAGACCGACATCCTGCAAAACCTTTATCTTATTTAAAATCACCGGAACATTCTCAAAGAACTCCACCGCCATATTTATGGTCATATCGAGTACATCGGCAATTGATTTACCCTTGTAACGCACTTCAAGAGTTTCACGATTATAGCGTTTTCCGTGACACACCTCACAAGGCACCATAACATCGGGTAAAAAATTCATCTCCAATGTTTTGTAACCATTACCACCACAAGCATCGCAACGACCACCCGACACATTGAAAGAGAAACGACCAGCCTTATAACCACGAATCTTTGCTTCGGGGAGTTCCACAAAAAGATTACGAATATCGGAAAATACACCGGTATATGTAGCAGGGTTAGAACGCGGTGTACGCCCAAGTGGCGACTGATCGACATCGACAATCTTATCGACAAACTCCAAGCCCTCTATTCTATCGTATGGCAAAGGCTCGCGCAACGCCCTGTAAAAATGCTTTGCAAGAATCGGTTGCAGAGTATCATTAACCAAAGACGATTTACCACCACCTGAAACACCAGTCACGCATATAAGTTTCCCAAGCGGAAACTCCACATCAACATTTTTGAGATTATTACCACGAGCGCCAAAGATCTTAATACTATTTCCATTTCCTGCTCTACGAACTTGCGGAACTTCAAGACACTCACGTCCATCAAGAAAACGAGCCGTCATGGTTCCACTCTCCAACATCTCGGCAGGCGTACCGGCAAACACAACTTCACCACCCTTGCGACCTGCTTTTGGTCCCATATCTATGATATAGTCAGCCGCAAGCATAATATCGCGGTCGTGTTCAACAACAATGACCGTGTTTTCACCATCGCGTAACGACTTCAAAGAGTTTATCAACCTATCGTTGTCTCTTGAATGCAAGCCAATACTCGGTTCATCAAGAATATAAAAAACATTTACAAGTTGCGAGCCCACTTGTGTCGCCAACCTTATACGTTGCCCTTCTCCTCCCGAAAGAGATGCCGAAGCACGGTTTAGCGACAAATATCCCAGCCCCACATCGAGCAAGAAACCAATGCGTGACTGAATTTCCTTCACTATTTCTGTTGCTATTGCACGCTGTTTTTCGCTCAAATTGGCATCGAGTTCTTTCAGCCACTCGTGCAACAAGGATATATCCATCGATGCCAGCTCGTATATATTCTTCCCATTCAATTTATAGTGTAACGCCTCTTTATTCAGCCTGGCACCACCACATTCGGGACATGTCTGCATAACTGAAAATTGCTCGGCCCAACGCAACTCTTTTGCAGAGGTACTCGAATCACGTTGCAACTGAATATACTTCACAAGTCCGTCATAAGTTGAGAAACCTTCACAAAAGGCATCGGACGAGCCGGAAAGTTTCAATGGCACAGGCGAACCATAAAGAATTTCATCTATCGCCTCGTCGGGAAGTTCATCGACAGGAGTCTTTAAATCGGCATCATAACGCTGCAATACAGCCTCAAGTTGTTGAAAAATGGACGAGCGACGATATTTACCCAACGGCGCAAGAGCACCATCGTAAACAGAGAGAGAGCGGTCGGGTACAACTTTGTCAACATCGACACAACTGACAACTCCCAATCCCTTGCACTTGGGGCAAAAGCCCTGCGGAGAGTTAAATGAAAAATTATGAGGGTCGGGTTCTTTATAGGAGAGCCCGGTTACCGGGCACATAAGACGCTTACTAAAATAACGCACCTCTCCCGAAGGCATTTCCATAAGCATTACAAGCCCATCGCCCTGATGAAGCGCTGTCGCAAGACTCTGTTTCAAGCGTTCTGTATCACTTGAATCAACAAGCAATTTATCTATCACCACCTCAATGTCGTGCGTTTTGTACCTTTCAAGCATCATTCCACGCGACATTTCGCACAATTCTCCATCGATGCGCACATTCAAATAACCCTTGTGCATCATCTGCTCGAACAGTTCCTTGTAATGTCCCTTACGCCCTTTCACAAGAGGGGCAAGAATATACACACGCTTGCCCGCATAGCCGTCAAGCATAAGTTCAAGAATCTGTTCTTCGGAGAATTTAACCATTCTCTCACCCGAAAGATAAGAATAAGCATCGGCAGCTCGCGCAAAGAGCAGACGCATATAGTCGTAAATCTCAGTCGTAGTACCTACCGTAGAACGCGGATTCTTGTTTGTTGTTTTCTGTTCAATTGATATTACAGGACTTAACCCTGTGATTTTATCAACGTCGGGACGTTCCATTCCACCCAAAAAATTACGGGCATACGTAGAGAAGGTCTCCAAATAGCGACGTTGTCCTTCGGCAAATATTGTGTCAAAAGCCAAAGAGGATTTTCCGCTACCACTCAAACCCGTTATCACAGTCAACGAGTTGTGCGGTATCTCCACATCCACATTTTTCAAGTTGTGCACTCTTGCACCAAAAACCTCTATTTTTCCTCTCTCCTCTTCCACGGCACTATATAATTTAGATCAATACAATTTAGATCAATAGGAATTTCCCTCTATATAACCACGCAACACATTCACATCGCGCTGAAATTCATACACAATACCATCGGCACCCTTTGCTGTAACAACCACGAAATAAACGCCGTCCTTAACATCCTTGCCTTTGTAAGTACCATCCCAGCCACACGATTCACAATCAATCTGGTCTATACCCCAAGAATAAAGTTGCTGCCCCCAACGATTATAAATGGTAGCATTGAATTCCACAATCGATTTCACATCATAAACATTAAAATAATCGTTCACACCATCACCGTTGGGCGAAAAAGCATTTGGCACTTTAATGCTCGACTCTGCAATTATTATGCGAAAAGGCTCGAAATCATAAGTTCCGAACTCGTAAACCACATTCGGGTCGGCAATACTCGTATATGTAACTTTGGGCTGAACAAGCACTGTACCACTCGAATTAAATGTATATTGTACATCTTCGTCATAACGTGTGAGAAAAGGATAAGACTCACCGCTACGTATAAATTCCCATGTATAGACAACCGAAAAACCGTCAGCCTCCTCGGCATTTGCCCGAAAAGAGACACGCAACGGTGCCTCGCCCGAAAACTCCTCACCAAAAGCAATCTCGGTTACCGTCCCATCCTTCTCAACAACTTCGGCTGTGGGCGAAGGTGTAAAAGGAACTACAATCTGCGCTTTAACACCAAACGAAAAAGCGAAAAGCAAAGCCAACGATAAAAAATATTTAATATTCATTTCAAACAAAAAAGTTCGTTATTTACAAAAAGCAAAATCACAACAACTGCCCTCTGCCCTTAATTAAAAAACAAAAATAATCTTTTACTCGGTAAAAACCATAATAAAACAATTAAAATTCCACAAAAAAGCCCAACTCATACACATGCTCTGCAAAAGAATTGGAGCAAGATAATATTTGCAGCGCATAGTTTCCTATTTTAATTTATAAATTGTATCTTCGCACGGAATTATAGTTACTTACAAGAAGAGAACACCAAGTATGAAACACTGCATAAGAATTATACTCTCAATCGCAATTATATTTATTTCTATTGCACTAAACGCACAAGAGAGTAACTTCTTCATACACACAGTAAGCAAAGGACAAACCCTCTACTCCATCTCCCGTATGTACCAAAAGAACATTCAGGAAATAATAGAGTACAACCCCGGAAGCGAGAAATCCATAAGCGTAGGCCAGCTATTGCGCATACCCCAAGAAAAAGGCATAAAAAACAACACGCCGGCAAACGAGGACACCTCCCCCCGTTACCACACCATACAACCCGGTGAAACTCTTTACCGATTGGGAAAAATGTACAACATTTCGCCGGTGGAAATATGCGAAGCCAACCCAGGTCTTACCATAAACAACTTTCGTGCAGGCGAAGTAATACTAATCCCTGTAAGCGATAAAGCAAAAGTATTTCCCGTAACAGTCGCAACAACAGAGACTCCGACAAAAGAACAGAAGCCCGAAACAATAAAAACCCACACTGTAAAAAAAGGAGAAACCATATATAGCATCTCCAGGGCACACGATATAACAATAGACGAGTTGCTGGCAGCCAACCCCGAACTTTCCAATAAAAAGAAACTAAAGAAAAACAGCACGCTCAACATACCCGAACCAGTAAAGAAAGCGAAACCCACAAGAACAATAGAAATAAGTAACAAAGAGATATTCACACAAGCCGAGGAGATAAAAGATTCCATCAGTTCCAACAAGAAAAAGGACTATACACGCGTTGCTGTGATACTCCCATTTATGCTAGACAGTTACGCATCAAACGAGCAGAGCCGAATGATAGAGTACTATCAAGGTTTTCTTATGGCAGTAGAAAAGCTCAAAAAATACGGCTATTCATTTGAGATAAACACTTACGATTCGGGGAGCAAGGAGCAAAGCCTCACTCCCTTGCTTACAAGCGGCAAACTCGACTCTATGGACCTCATTATTGGAGCCCTATACACCGAGCACAACAAGCAGCTTGCACAATACGCAAAAGAAAAAGAGATACCACTTGTAATCCCCTTCACATCCAAGGAGGACGAAATATTCCGCAACCCAATGGTATATGTGGTAAACACAATGCAATCGTACTTCTATTCCGAGGTCATTGACCATTTTGCACAAAAATTCCCCACCGCCAACGTAATTTTTGTTGAAGACAGCACCAAGAGCAACAAAACAGAGTTTATAGAAGCACTTACCAAAGGACTCGACAACAACAACATCCCCCACACCAGAATAAACATGGAGGATATTACACATGTAACATCACGCATAATAAAAGCAGAGGCCGACAGTGCAACCATAGACACCATTGCAAGGGTTATGAAAGCCGACAGGGAAAACGTCTTTATACCAATCTCTTCAAGCGCCAGCACTCTATCGACAATCGTCCCCTCCTTGATTATACTCAAAAAAGATACCATTGACTTACCGGAATTCAAGTTATTCGGCTACCCAGAATGGCAGATATATGCAAATGAAATGCGCGCACAACTATACGAGGCCGACACCTATTTCTATGCATCATTTTTCAGCCACTACTCACTACCCGAAGCTGCGAAATTCCAAAATGAATATGTCAATTGGTACGACCGCAACCTACAAAACATATACCCTCGTTACGGTATGCTGGGATACGATACAGGCTATACATTCCTTCTTGGAGCAGCAAAATGGGGAAAAGATATGCCGAATAAAATAAACGATATATCGTTCACACCTGTACAGACAGGCTTTAAATTTGAACGAGTAAACAATTGGGGAGGAATGGTCAACAAAAAGATATATTTCGTTCACTACACCCCAGCCTACAACATTGAAAAAATAGATTTTGACAAATGAGATACATTGCACTTACAATAACAGCACTTTTCTGTGCCATTGCTACTTTTGCGCAAGTAGAGCAACCCCGTCGAATACTTGAAATTGGAGCCGCAGGCGGTCTTAACATGAGCGAGCTTGACATTCAGCCACAAATACGCCAAACACGCCTTACCGGCATAAACAGCGGCCTTTTCGTTCGATACACAAGCGAAAAATATTTCAACATGATTTGCGCGGCACAGCTCGAGTTCAACTATTCACAACGCGGATGGGAGGAGGAATTTGACAATAACCTCCCCTATACCTACACACGCACCCTCAACTATCTTGAAATACCATTTCTCGCTCATCTGTCGTGGGGAAAAGAAGAGCGCGGATTGCAGTTTTTCATCAATCTCGGACCCCAATTCGGCGTACTCCTTGGAGAGAACGAGGAAATCGGTGGAGGACTTGAACCAAGCGAACGACCAGAATCTGTACGCCCCATCTATGGCAAAGAGGCAGAAAAGAGATTCGATTACGGAATACTTGGAGGAGCCGGTCTTGAATTAAAGACAAAAATAGGCAGTTTCTTTGTTGAAGGCCGTTATTATTATGGTTTAAGCGACATCTTTGGCAACTCAAAAATTGACGATTTTGGACGTTCGGCCAACCAAACAATAACTGTAAGACTCGGATACGCAATCAGAATTCTATAACAATGGATATATTACAACAAAAAAAGGAACTTCACACAGAAGTTCCTTTTTTTGTTATCTACTAACAATTTGTGTTTATCGGTTCTTGTACATATCATCGTAATACTTTTCGTACTCTCCACTTGTGATGTTATCCATCCACTCCTGGTTATCGAGATACCAACGTACGGTTTTCTCTATACCCTCTTCGAACTGCAAACTGGGCTCCCAGCCAAGTTCTTTCTGTAACTTTGTAGAATCGATTGCATAACGCATATCGTGACCTGCGCGGTCGGTAACATAAGTTATAAGATCGAGAGAGTGCCCCTCGGGATTACCGAGCAAACGATCAACCGTTGCAATAATAACCTTTATAATATCGATGTTCTTCCACTCGTTGAAACCACCAATGTTATATGTCTCGGCAATAGCACCATTGTGGAAAATTACATCTATGGCACGTGCGTGGTCAACAACATATAACCAGTCACGCACATTCTCGCCTTTGCCATATACGGGCAGTGGCTTACGGTTACGAATATTGTTTATGAAAAGAGGAATCAGTTTTTCGGGGAACTGGTAGGGACCATAATTGTTTGAGCAGTTTGTAACAATTGTGGGCAATCCGTAAGTATCATGGAAGGCACGCACAAAATGGTCACTGCTGGCTTTTGATGCCGAATAGGGGCTATGGGGGTTGTACTTTGTTGTCTCATAGAAGAAGTCGGTACCATAGGCCAAATGGTGCTCGCCTGAAGAAGCTGTGGTAGTGAAAGGAGGCTCAACACCCTCGGGACGATTAAGTTCCAATGCACCATAAACCTCATCGGTAGAGATGTGATAGAAGCGTTTACCCTCATATTTCTCAGGCAAAGTATCCCAATATGCCTTCGCTGCCTGCAACAGCGAGAGAGTACCCATCACGTTGGTACGTGCAAAGGTAAACGGGTCTTTTATGGAGCGGTCAACGTGGCTTTCAGCAGCGAGGTGTATAATACCATCAACATTATACTTGCGCACAAGTTCCGACATGGCCTCAAAATCGCAGATATCACCACGAAAGAAGGTATAGTTGGGTTTATCTTCAATATCCTTCAAGTTAGCAAGGTTGCCGGCATAAGTAAGTTTGTCAACATTTATTATATGATACTCGGGATATTTGTTTACAAACAGACGCACAACGTGCGAACCGATAAAACCGGCACCGCCGGTAACAATGATATTACGTTTCATTTTATTATTGTTTTAATCGTTTTATACAATATAACATAGAGTCGCGCCAGTGAGGTATTTCAATACCAAATGTTCTCTTAATCTTGGTTTTGTCTAGAACAGAGAATGAAGGACGTTTCACAGGCGAGGGGAATTCGTCGCTATGACAAGGTTGAACCTTGCAATCCGTGTTTCCTGCAGCCATAGCAATCTCAGTAGCAAAATCATACCAAGAGCATACACCCTCGTTTGAGAAGTGGTAAACGCCCTCATTACCGGCATATACGTCCGCTTCAATTATTGAAAATATCGCAAGCGCAAGGTCACCTGCATATGTAGGTGTGCCCACCTGATCGAACACAACATTCAATTGCTTGCGTTCCGACGTAAGACGCAACATTGTTTTAAGGAAATTGTTTCCAAATTCAGAATAGAGCCATGCCGTACGTATGATTACAGCCTTACACCCTATCTCTTCAATAGCCTGCTCACCACGTAATTTGGTACGGCCATACACACCAAGAGGATTAAGTGGCATATCCTCAGTGCGCGGAGTGTTACCTTCGTCACCAAAAACGTAATCGGTAGATACATGAAAAAGAGTACCATCGACATCTTTTATTGCTTTGGCAAGATTGGCAACAGCCGTGGCATTTATAAGCTCGGCAGTAGCCTCGTCACTCTCAGCCTTGTCTACATTTGTATAAGCAGCACAGTTAACAATAATATCAACTGAATTATCTTTCACAAACTGGGCCACCGCATCGCCGTTTGTAATATCAAGCTCGGCAACATCTGTATAGATATAAGTATTAGGAGAGACATCGCCCAAACGACGCATCTCGTTACCCAACTGGCCGTTTGCTCCTGTAATAAGAATTCTTTTACTCTGCATAATAATCGGTGTTATAGTCGAAGAGATAATCAGCCTCTGCAATAGGCTTGTTCAGTTTATCCTTTTCCGACAATATTATTTTCTCAACATCAATTTTCCAATCTATCGCCAGGCTTTCGTCGTTCCACGCAACAGCACCTTCACTTGCCTTATTGTAGAAGTTGTCACATTTATATTGGAAAACAGCCTCCTCGGAAAGCACTGCAAAACCGTGCGCAAAGCCACGCGGAACAAAGAACTGACGATGATTCTCCTCGGAAAGTTCAACTGCCACATACTTACCGAAAGTGGGTGAACCTTTGCGTATATCAACTGCAACATCGAGCACCTTACCCTTTATACAGCGCACCAACTTGCTCTGGCAAAAAGGAGGTTTTTGGAAGTGTAATCCTCTGACTACACCATAACCCGATTTCGACTGATTGTCCTGCACGAAAACAGTTTTGCACACCTTCTCTTCAAATTCACGCTGCGAGAATGACTCATAGAAATACCCTCTATCGTCGTTAAATATACGTGGCTCAATAATTACCACACCCTCTATATCGGTTTTAATTACTTCCATAATCAATAAATATTTGCACCGGTACGTTCAACCTCCTTAATTATTTTCAAAAGATACTGACCATATTGGTTCTTTATCATAGGTTGCGCAATCTCACGCAATTTATCAGCAGTAATCCATCCTTTACGGAAAGCTATACCTTCGAGACAAGCAATCTTCAAACCCTGACGTTTCTCGATAACCTCAACAAAAATAGAAGCCTCGGCCAGCGAGTCGTGAGTTCCTGTATCAAGCCATGCAAAACCACGCTGCAGCGACTGCACCTTCAGTTCACCGTCGGCCAAGAAACGCTGGTTCACCGTTGTAATTTCAAGTTCACCACGCGCCGAAGGTTTTATGTTCTTTGCAACGTCAACCACCTTATTGGGGTAGAAATAAAGACCAACGACCGCATAGTTCGATTTAGGCTCGGCAGGTTTCTCCTCTATTGACAAGCAGTTTCCATCCTTGTCAAACTCAGCAACACCATAACGTTCGGGGTCGTCAACCCAATAGCCGAACACAGTAGCCTTATTATCCTCCTCGGCAGCACGTACAGCCTCTTTCAGCATTCCCGAAAAACCTGTTCCGTGGAAAATGTTATCACCAAGAACAAGACAAGCAGCATCGTTGCCGATAAATTTCTCACCAATTATAAAAGCCTGTGCAAGACCGTCGGGCGAAGGTTGTTCAGCGTATTCAAAACGCACACCATAGTCGCTACCATCGCCTAGCAGACGCTTGAACGAGGGCAAGTCATTAGGTGTTGAGATGATAAGAATTTCCCTTATACCGGCAAGCATAAGCACCGATACCGGATAATATATCATCGGTTTATCATAAATTGGCAACAACTGTTTACTAACACCTTTTGTAATTGGATACAAACGTGTACCCGAGCCACCGGCCAATACAATTCCTTTCATAATATGAAATTATTTAAAAATGCAATTATACATTATTATAACGGAGAAACCTCCTGGTTTGTGATGGTATGAGGCTACCAACCTCATACCACCTGAAATATCTTACTCCTTAATGAGTTCAAATTCGGCACCCGAACCAAAGTCCTGACCATTCTGTGAGCTCAAACCGTTGAAACGGACATAACGTGCTTTCACAGGCTTGTCAAAGATTACAGTCTGCTGTTTAGAGTTATTCTCAAAGGCACCCTTAACAACGGGAGCACTCCACTCTTTGCGGTCGTTGCTTATTTGGATAGAGTAATCCTTTATATTACCGTTATTACCACCATCCTGACGGGGCATATATTTAAAGCCCTTAATCATAACCTCTTCATTTGCATCAAAGTCGATGTAGTGAGGATAAATAGCAACAGTTACAGAGTACATTGTATGCCATATTGTATTGGGATCGCCATCGAGCATCTTGCTTGCCTCGTTGCCGGTCTCCTGGCTTGAACAGAAAGCAACAGTTACAGGAATTGAAGTAACGGCCTCGTAGTTATATGTTGCGCTCAAAGCAGGATTTGCTTTCTCCCATACAACAATTTCGCCGCCCTTGCTCATGTTCACAGGAGCTGTATATTTTTCAGCCTTACCACGCTTACCTATTTTATAATAGATTTCGGCATTCTCCTTATTACAGCTCATTGTCACATAGCCACGAAGGTCACGCTTCAACATCACAGGCACAGCACCCGATGAGAGAACTTTTGCTTTCGCATTAACATCGTCACCGGCATAAACAGGACGCATAATGAAGCTAACAGAGTTCTCACCGGCTCTTACACGGTCGTACTCAAGCGGACCACCCTGTCCACAACTGTTACCACCAAGACCGGTAACCTTCTTGTCAATGTGTACCCATGTACCCGAAGAAGCAGGCAGCTGATAGGGGTGTGCAGCCTCAGTAAGTTCAACATCGTTCCAGGGAAGTGCCGATGTAGAAAGACCCTCGGTAGCAACAAACATCACACCATTACCGGCATCATTTGTCAAAGCAGCCCAGCGGATACCCTCGCGGTTAGCCATCTCCTGTGGTTTGGGGAAGTGAACAAACTGCTCAGCAACAGTACTGTTGTATTGCTCCACAAAAGCAGCAGTGCAACGGTCGTTATAATTATTCCATGGTCCACGACCATAGTAACTATAATTATCGAACTCTGCGGGCAACTGCATAACATAACCAATGCGTGCGAGGTCTATGTTCTTATTGGCAGTTACGGCGCTGTTCATCTCAATTGAACCATCGGAATAGATTGTGTAGATACGATTAGAAATGAAATGGAAATCGTTGGCACCAAATTCGCGAGCATCGTCAACAACATCAAAGTTGTTATCATCGAGTTTCACACGACGACCGGGATGTTTAGCCTGTGAGCACACTGTATATTGCAACACAATGCTACCATCCTTATTGGTTTTAGTAACAAACGACATCACACTGTCCTGCAAGTTGTACAAGCCATTGGTATACCAGTTATTCCAAGCCCAGTTGTCGTTATCGACAGGCGCACGGTAAGTACCAAGACTCATCTCATTACCAGCAGCAAAGACCTCGGTTCCTTTATATACAACCTTGTAAAGAACACCCTTGGCATCATCGAATACAATTTCGAAATCATTGCCGGTAATAGTTCTCTTGGCATTGTTTACTCCACCTTTCAGTTTTGCACCCTTAGCAGCATCGGCAATGTAGATATTCTTCACGGCATCCTTCAAAGGAAGCTGCTCGTCCATCTGTACATAACCCTTCTTTGCCCAAGGCATATCCTTCTTGAGCATCAACTGCACTTTGATAAAGTATTCGCAATCGGCCTTAAGCTCTTTACCGAAATCAACCTTAAACGCAGCTTTTGTGCGAGGAGCAATAACCTTTGAGGGCACGAAACGAGCATCAATCTCCTTACCATCCTCCCAAAGAGAAACCTTGATATCGAGGTCGCTCAAACACTCGAAATAGCGTTTGTTGAAAATCTCAATCTCACCATTTTCATTCAACGAGATACCAGCATTCTGATAAACCTTCTTCACTTCCCAATATTGAGGTTTGGGTGAGTGGTTGGGGAATACAATACCATTCATACAGAAAGTGTGGTCGTTGGGACGGTCGCCAAAGTCGCCACCGTAACCCATATACTTGTCACCGGTCTTTGCATCCACGTTCCAGAAAGCCTGGTCGGCCCAGTCCCAGATAGCACCGCCCATAAAGAAGTTGGTGCTCTCCATAGCATCCCAGTAATCTTTGAGATTACCTACAGCGTTACCCATAGAGTGAGCATACTCCGAAATGTGGAAAGGATATTTAATAGGAGCCTTACCTGTTACAGCATACTGTGTCCAGCCGATAGAGGGATACTGATTAGAACCCATATCCACGATATCATTGTTACGCTCATACTGCACAGGGCGAGAAGCATCGAAAGCCTTCAAAGCATTATAAGCCTCAACAAAGTTTTTACCGGGGCCGGCCTCGTTACCAAGCGACCATATAACAACCGAAGGACGGTTCATTGTAGCGTGTGCCATCTCCATAACACGAGCCACGTGAGCATCGCGGAACTCGGGAACGTGTGAGAGCGAAGCATCGCCATAATAATATTGGTGACTCTCTATGTTAGCCTCATCCTCGAGATAGATACCGTATTTATCGCACAAGTAATACCAATAAGGAGCATCGGGATAGTGAGCATTACGCACGTGATTGATGTTACCTTTGAGCATAAGCATTACCTCGTTGAACATCTGCTCGCGTGTCACGGCGTGACCGCGTTCCAAGTTACTTTCGTGGCGGTTCACACCCTTCATCTTAATGGGCTTGCCGTTCAAGTAATAGTAACGGCCGGCCAAGCCAAACTCGTCATCCTCGGCTTTTGTATCGCGAATCTCCACCTCACGGAAACCTATGTATGTAGAAGCAGTCTCAACCACCTTACCCTTCTTATCGAGCAACTGCACGATGAGAGTATAGCGATTGGGGTTTTCAGCACTCCACTTAGCAGGGTCAGCCACAGGCATCTCCATCTTCGCGGTAACGGTAGCACCCTTCTGGATAAGTTCAACAGCAGCTGCTGCACCAACGCCCTCAACAAGAGCATTTTCGTCACTGTAAAGTTCATTTTTGTAAAGCGAAGCTTTCACCGAGTAACCCTTCACGTTTTTCTTAGTAAGGTTGCGTACATCCACAGCTATTTTCGCAACAGCATCCTTGTACTCAGCATCCAAATCTGTAACAACGCGGAAATCGCGTATCTGCACAGGATTTGTCGATGTCAACGACACGGTGCGGAAGATACCCGGCAAGCGGAACATATCCTGTGACTCAAGGAACGAGGCATCGCTGTTACGATAAACCTCAACAGCCACAAGGTTCTCACCCTTAACAAGATATTTTGTAATGTTAAACGCGGCGAGGTTACGTGAATTCTTTGAAAAACCAACATACTTTCCGTTAATCCAAAGATAGAAGAAAGAATCAACACCATCGAAGTTGATGTAAATCTCACGGCCATCCCACTCTGCGGGAACAGTAAATGTGCGACGGTAAGAACCTACCTCGTTACGATGTTTGTATGTTGTGTGGTGAGGTGCAGGTTCACGCATTACACCACCCTTCCAGTCACCGACAGCAACCTGATGTTTGAAAATCACAGGCTGGTTCACATATATGGGAGTACCATACTTCTGACTGCCATCGGGCTGCAAGCCATAGACATTCCAGTTCATAGGAACCTCAACTTTATCCCAAGACGCTGCATCATAGTCGGTCTTGTAGAAATCCAAAGGACGCTCACCGGGGTTACCAACCCAGTTAAAGCTCCAAGTGCCATCGAGTGACAGATAATAATCACTCGCTTCGGGCAGAACTTCACGAGCACTCTCAACATCGTCAAAAGTAAAGAACCAGCCCTTGGGCTGCTCTTTGTTCAACGACAACAAGGTCGGACTCTCCCATTCATTACCTGCCGGAGCCACAGCATCACCATATGCAAAACCATTCAGGTTTTGAGCTACAGCAATTGCCGAAACTAAAAATGTGGCAAGCATTACAGAAATAAGTTTTTTTCTCATAAGTATTTAGATAATAGTTAATAATATGTTTCAAATAACAAAGCATCACCTCGGCAACAGCCGACAGAGCCTTTCACATGCAAAACGATGGCTAAAATACACTTTTTTCTTTAAATACAAAAATTTTATTAAAATAATTATATATATAACAAGCATCTTCGACAAAGAGCAAAGGCTACAAAGAGAAAAGTAGTATTCATCAAAGAAATAGAGTTAGCAGAGCTAAACCACACCGCCCGAATAGTAAATTTTATTTACACAATACAATATACAAACAAAAGCATGCAAAACTACAAAAAAAGCCCGACACAAAGCCGGGCAAAAAAAATAAAGACCAACGAGTGGTCTTTATTTAAAAATCAAGTTGTATAACAATTGATTAGTTCTTAGATGCGTCCAAAGAAGCCTTACGGAACTCCTTCATCATCTTCTCGATCTGCAAAGAAGCCTTACGAGCACGAGTGCCGGCAGCTTTATTACCTTTCTCTACCTGTGCATTAGCATCAGCCGCAAACGCAGCATAAGTCTCCTGAATTTTTTCAATAAGCTCTTTCATAAAATGTTCTGTTATTAAAGTTAATGATGCACAAAGATAACAAAAAACATTATATCCAAGCATTACAGAGCTTTTTTTTGCATCATTTTTTAAAAAAAATATCATTTTAGCAAAAAAAGCGCCGCAAATACCCTCTACAAAGCAATAAAAGCCAATTTCAACACAGACACAAAAGCAAGTCCCCAAAACACAACCTATTTATATATAAAGAGACAGATACAAAGACACAAAATAAAGAAAAACCCGGAAGCAAGCAAATAATTTGATAAACAATCTTTACAAAACACCCAAACAACAACAAAAAGAACCAACCTACCCTCGCGCACGTATGCGAAATTAATCGCATAAAACCTTGTTAAAAAAAAACGATTTTACTATCTTTGTCAGTGCTGGAGTACCTCCAGCACCATTAGCGGAGCATCCCAAGCAAACAGGGACATCACGCGCCGCAATATTTTCTCCTTGCAAATCTCAAAAGTTTGCACACTAAATAATTGGCAGTCAACAACTTGCAACACTGCCAAAGTCCCCAAAATATGCACTAACGTAAGCTACAACACCAGCCACAGCAACATAGAAACCATTATGACAAAGGAAATTAACAAGAAAGCTAGACAAATTGACACAGGCGTCAACATCAACCCCGCCGAGATACTTTATGCCTGTCTATCCCGTTGGTATTGGTTTATAATTTCGTTGACGATAGCCCTCGGCATCGCAACATATAAAATTGCAACTACCCAGCCTACATATACCCGCTACTGCGAAGTGCTCATAAAGTCAAAGACAAAATCCCCGTCACTCGACGAACAAATGGCCAACTTTGCAAACATGGGCATACGCACCACCACCAATGCCTACAACGAGATATACACATTCCGTGCCTCGGAGGTGATGACCAAAGTAGCCCAGCGATTAAACCTCAAAATGCGTTACGAGAGCAAAGGACTCTTTCACCCCCAGACACTTTATGGAGAAAGCCTACCCGTAACCATTGAGTTCTATGATATCGATGAAGAAAGCAGAGTTGCCGTTACCATAGACATAACACCCGAAGGTGCCTTCACGCTCTACGACCTTAAAAACGAAAACGGAATAATAGAACAGGACGCCATATCGGGCGAACTCAACGACGGCATAGCCCTTGCCGAAACACCGCTTGGAAAAATAATCATACGTAAAAACAGTTACATCAATGCCCCTGCAACAATAACAGCAACCCAGATAGGCCTGCAAGCAGCGGCAGCATCGATAGGTAGCAGACTATCGTTCAACCTTCAAGACCAAGACAGCGAAATAATCACTATATCCATAAGCGACAGTTCCATCGAACGTGCCGACGACATACTATCGACACTCATTGCCGTGTATAACGAAAATTGGATAGAGGACAAGAACAAGGCAGCAGAAGGCACTTTGAAATTCATTGAAGAGCGCCTCGACTACATAAGCGGAGAGCTCGAAGATGTTGATAACGACATATCGTCATACAAGAGCCGCAACCTTCTACCCAATATCACCGCCAGCACCTCCATTCACATAAGCAAGAACCGCGCCAACATAAACACGCTGCAAAAACTAAACAACGACCTTCAAAGCATGAAGGAGATGCAGCAAAAACTTCTTGCCAGCAACACCAATGAAATGCTACCACTGGGAGTAACACTCAGCAACAACAGCATAAACAACCAGATAACAGATTATAACCAATCCCTGATTGAGCGCAACGAACTTGCACAAAAAAGCAGCGACAACAACCCTGTTATCAAAAAGTTGAACCTAGCCCTCGCTGCAAAACGCGAAGCCATCATAGCCGCAGTAAAGACAACCATAAAAAAGACCGAAACAGAAATAGAGGCACTCGAGGAAGACACAAAGAAAACCATTGAAGAAATTTCCAAGAACCCCGAACAGACAAAATACCTAGCGTCGGCCGAGCGCGAACAAAGCGTCAAGGAAAAGCTCTATCTTTTCCTCCTCCAAAAGCGCGAAGAGAACCAACTCTCACAAGCCTTCACAGCCTACAAAACACGAATTATAACCACCCCCACCGGCAGCACCACTCCCACAGCCCCCATTAAGAAGAACAGCATAATGATGGCGCTTATCATAGGTCTCGCCATCCCCGGAGCAATCATAGTGTTGCGCGAAGTCAGCAACACCAAAGTACGCGGCCGCAAGGATATAGAAAACATAACCGCACCCATAATTGGCGAAATTCCCCAATTCGGTACTCCTGTGAAAAAAAGCATCAACCCATTCGCAAAAAAAGAGAAGAAAGATAGTAAAATAACCATCGCCGTACAGGACGGCAGCCGCAACATCATCAACGAAGCCTTCCGTGTATTGCGCACCAACATCGAATTCCTCACACGCGACAAGGAGCACAATGTAATCATCGGCACCTCGTTCAACCCCGGTAGCGGCAAAACTTTCTGCATCATAAATACCGCAATATCACTCGCCATCAAAGGCGACAAAATAATTATCATCGACGGCGACATGCGCCACGCCTCACTCAGCACATATGTATCCTCACCAGGTAAAGGAATCAGCAACTACCTTGCAGGCGAAGTAGAAGATGTGAACGACATCATAATACCCGATGCCAAATACCCCAACCTGCACATACTCCCGGTAGGTACCATACCTCCCAACCCCACAGAGTTGCTCGAAAGCCCGCGTTTCAGTGCCCTTATAGAAAAATTCAAACAAGAGTACAAATACGTTCTCATCGACTGCCCACCCATCGACATGGTAGCCGACACGCACATTATGGAAAAACTTGCCGACCGCACCATCTTCCTCGTTCGTGCCAACGTAATGGAACGCAGCATGATACCCGAACTTGAAACACTATACAGCGAGAACAAGCTCAAAAACATAGCCGTTATACTAAACGGAGTATATGCCGGCAGCAACCGTTACGGATATAAATACAGTTACCGCTACGGCTATCACAACAGTTACCACTACGGATACGAACAAAAATAAACCCAAACATAAGATGAAAACCTACCGCGAACTACTCAAAAAGATATACAACAACGTTGAAGACCGCGAACCCATAGAATGGGGCAACACCTGGATCGACAAGCCCTACACCAACGACACCAAGCGCATACTGCTGGTTGGTGAAAGCACATCACGAATGGTACGCAGTACTCTCGCACGCATATCGGGATACGCAGTCGATATGATTGGAACCTCCTCACGCATCGACGACGAGTTGTTTGTAAACCAAATAGACTCCTACTTCAACAACTTCCTGTACAAATACGACGCAATAGTCATACAGATAGGACACCACGGACGCGAACAACGCAAGGACAACACCAGCATAAAGCAGGACGAGGAACAATTCCGCGAAGCCTTCGACACCCTGCTCACCTATCTCAAAGGCATCAGCAGCAACATCACCGTTGAAACAATCTTCGACTCCATTATACCCAACAAGAAGTGGCATAAATTCTTCTTGCACCGCGGTTGGATGAAAGAGAAGAAAGACGACGAGATAAACAACATAACAAGCCTCCGCAACCGCATAATGCGCGAAGTTGCCGAGAAACACGGTGTAAAATTCCTCGACATAAACCCCATTGTCGATAGCACACGCTACATACACATCGACCACACCCACTTCGAGGACAGCGCAAAACCATACATCGCGAAAGAGATGCTCAAAATCATAGAACAATGAAAATAGCAATCGCAGGAACCGGATATGTAGGCCTCAGCATAGCCATACTTCTTGCCCGCCACAACCAAGTGACGGCAACCGATATCATACCCGCCAAAGTAGATATGATAAACAACAGGCTATCCCCTATAAAAGACCTGCACATCGAAGAATACCTGCGCGAAAAAGCACTGAACCTCACAGCAACCACCGACACAACATCGGCCTACAAGGATGCCGACTACATAATAGTAGCCACCCCAACCAATTACGACAACACACTCAACTTCTTCGACACCACAAGCGTGGAAACAGTAATAGAAGAAGCCATAGCCGTAAACCCGGCAGCAACCATAGTAATAAAAAGCACCGTACCCGTAGGCTACACCAGGGAGATAAGCAACAAATACAAAGATGCTTGCATACTCTTCTCTCCCGAATTCCTGCGCGAGGGAAAAGCGTTATACGACAACCTCTACCCCAGCCGCATAATCGTTGGGTACAGACAAGAGAGCGAAAGAGAATGCAAAGCCGCCCACACCTTCGCCACACTCCTGCAACAAGGAGCCGAGAAGCCCGATGTTGACACCCTCTTTATGGGCACCACCGAGGCCGAAGCCGTGAAACTCTTTGCCAACACCTACCTTGCCCTGCGCATAAGTTTCTTCAACGAACTCGACACCTATGCCGAAATACGCGGACTCGACACCGCCAACATAATCAAAGGCATCGGTCTCGACCCACGCATCGGCACCCACTACAACAACCCCTCATTCGGTTACGGCGGTTACTGCCTGCCCAAGGACACCAAGCAACTGCTTGCCAACTACAACAACGTACCGCAGAACCTCATAAAAGCCATAGTCGAAAGCAACGTAACCCGCAAGGACTTCATAGCCGACCAAGTATTGAAGAAAGCCGGTTATTACGATTATTACAGCAGTGGCGACTACAATGCCGACAACGAAAAGAACTGCACCATAGGCGTCTATCGCCTCACAATGAAAAGCGGTAGCGACAACTTCCGCCACTCCTCCATACAAGGCATAATGAAACGCATAAAAGCCAAAGGAGCCAAAGTAATAATATACGAACCATCGCTCGAAGACGGCAGCACCTTCTTCGGCAGCCGCATAATAAACAACCTCGCCGAGTTCAAGCAACGCTCACAAGCCATCATAGCCAACCGCTACGACACCACACTCGACGACGTACAGGAGAAAGTATATACCCGCGACATTTTCCGTCGCGACTAAACGCTATATATAATAAGGAGTAAACACAATAACAAATAACATATACAGACAATGAAGACAGTAATGCTCGTGTTTGGAACACGCCCCGAGGCCATAAAAATGGCTCCCCTGGTAAAAGAGTTCCAGAAACACACAGACACCTTCAACACCATAGTGTGCGTTACCGGCCAGCACCGCCAAATGCTCGACCAAGTACTTAAAATCTTCGAGATAACCCCCGACTACGACCTCAACATCATGAAACAAGGGCAGGACCTCTACGATGTCACAGCCCGCGTACTCGTGGGCATGCGCGACGTACTTAAAGAGGTACAGCCCGACGTCGTTCTCGTGCACGGCGACACCACTACAAGTACCGCAGCCGCCCTTGCAGCCTTCTACCAGCAAATACCCGTCGGCCATGTCGAAGCAGGCTTGCGCACCCACAACATCTACAGCCCCTGGCCCGAAGAGATGAACCGCCAGATAACCGGCCGCATTGCCACATACAACTTCGCACCCACAGCCCTCAGCCGTGAGAACCTCTTGCGCGAAGGTGTGGAAGAAAAACTGATAACCGTAACCGGCAACACCGTGATAGACGCTCTTCACATCGTTGTCGATAAGATAAAAGAGGACAAAGAACTAAACACAACCCTCAAAAACATCCTCGCACAGAACGGATACGATGTAGAGCGCCTCAAAGACGGCAAGAAACTCGTACTTATCACCGGCCACCGCCGCGAAAACTTCGGCGACGGCTTCATAAACATGTGTACCGCCATACGCGACCTCACACAGAAATACCCCGAGGTCGATTTCGTATATCCCATGCACCTCAACCCCAACGTGCGTAAACCCATACACGAAGTATTCGGAAACCCCTCCCCGACCCTCCCCAAGAGAGAGGGAGACAGCTTTGGTTACCAAACAGCCGACCCAATACTATACGGCCTACTAAAAGATTTTGCCAAAGAAAATAAAGACAAAGCCACCGATGCAGAAGTTGCATTATGGTCATTCCTGCGCAATGAGCAACTGGGATACAAGTTCCGCCGCCAGCATATCATAGACAAATACATTGTCGATTTTGTATGCTTGGAAAAACAACTTGTTGTAGAAGTAGATGGAGCCTACCACTCCGAGCTAAAGCAAATAGAATATGACAATGACCGCACGGCGAAATTGAATGAACTTGGTTTCAAGGTAATACGTCTGACAAATGAAGAAGTAATAACAAACACAGAAGATTCTATAACAAGGATTAAGGCAGCTCTATCAACAACCTCCCCTATGGGGGGAGGCAAGGTGGGGGCTAACATGTTCTTCATAGAGCCCCTTGAATACCTCGAATTTGTATATCTTATGGAGCAAAGCACCATAGTACTCACCGACAGTGGCGGCATACAAGAGGAAGCTCCCGGACTCGGCAAGCCCGTACTTGTGATGCGCGACACCACAGAACGCCCCGAAGCACTTGCAGCCGGCACCGTGAAACTCGTTGGCACCAACTACCAGAAGATTGTCGATGAAGTATCACACCTGCTCGACGACCAAGCCCACTACAACACAATGAGCCACGCCGTAAACCCCTATGGCGACGGCAAAGCTTGCGGCCGCATCGTGAAAACATTAAGCAAATAAACAAACTACAAATAAATACCATTTAAAAGATGAAAGCATGTTTTATGGGACTCGGCTACATAGGCCTCCCCACAGCAATTATCGCAGCAAAGCACGGCGTTGACGTCGTGGGTGTTGATATCAACCCCAAAGTGGTTGAGGTAACCAATCAAGGAAAACTCCACATCATCGAGCCCGGTATGGAGGAGATGTTGCAGGAAGTTCTCGCAGCAGGCAAGTTTAAGGCCTACACCACACCCCAGGAGAGCGACGCCTACTTTATGGTAGTCCCCACCCCCTTCAAAGGCGACCACCAGCCCGATGTATCGTACGTTGAGGCAGCCACACGCGCCGTACTCCCCCTTCTCAAAGAGGGCGACCTATATGTAATCGAGAGCACCTCACCCATCGGCACCACCGAGATGATGGCAAACATCATCTTCACCGAGCGCCCCGAGCTTAAAGACAAAATCTACATCGCCTACTGCCCCGAGCGCGTGCTTCCCGGCAACGTAATCTACGAACTCGTACACAACGACCGCGTACTCGGCGGTCTCAACCCCGAGAGCACCGACAAAGCCATCGAGTTCTACTCACAGTTTGTTCAGGGCAAGCTCCACAAGACCAACTGCCGCACAGCCGAAATGTGCAAGCTCACCGAAAACAGCAGCCGCGACGTACAAATTGCCTTTGCCAACGAGCTCTCACTCATCTGCGACAAAGCAGGCATCAACGTATGGGAACTCATCGAACTTGCCAACAAGCACCCCCGCGTAAACATTCTACAGCCCGGTTGCGGCGTAGGTGGCCACTGTATCGCAGTAGACCCCTACTTCATCACAGCCGACTACCCTGCCGAGAGCAAAATCATTGCAATGGCACGCGACATAAACAACTACAAGAGTTCCTGGTGTGCCGAGAAGATAAAGAGCACAATGCTCGAGTTCGAATTGAAGAACAGCCGCAAACCCACAGTAGCAATGATGGGCCTTGCCTTCAAACCCAATATCGACGACCTTCGCGAAAGCCCCTCAAAACAGATTGTAGGGAAAGTGATGCAGATGTGCAACAACGCCGACATACTCATTGTGGAGCCCAACGTAGCAGAGCACAAACAATTCAAGCTCACCCCCTACAAAGAGGCATTTGAGGCAGCCGACATTGTGGTAATGCTCACCGCCCACAACGAGTTCAAGGAACTCCCCTGGGACGACAGCAAAATCATTCTCGACTTCTGCGGCATCTACAAGAAGTAACAAACAACAACCGTAGGGGCAGACCGATGTGTCTGCCCAATACAAGAACCGGGGAAATGTAGAACACACAGCACAAAAGCAACACCCCCACCCACAGGTACTTGGCTGTGCCTGTGGGAACAAGAAAAGAGAATAGTAAAAAGAAAACAACAATGATATACCCAATAGGCCGACAGAATTTTGAGAACCTTCGTAACGAGGGTTACGTATATGTTGACAAAACTGCACTCATTTACAAATTGGTAAAAGAGGGAAGCATATATTTCCTAAGCCGCCCGCGACGCTTTGGAAAAAGCCTCCTGCTATCGACACTCGACGCATATTTCACGGGTAAAAAACACCTCTTCGAAGGACTGGCAATAGAAAAGCTCGAAAAAGAATGGAAGAAATACCCCGTGCTGCACCTCGATCTGAATGCAAAAAAATTTGACAAAAAAGAGGACCTCTATGACATACTTAACGCCCAATTACATTATTACGAAGAGCAGTATGGTTACAATGCGGTAGATACAAGTATCGAAGGTCGTTTCCGTGCCGTAATTCGTGCAGCAAAAGAAAAAACCGGACACAACACCGTTGTACTCATCGACGAGTACGACAAGCCCATACTGCAAGCCATTGGCAACGAACCATTGCAAGAAGAATTCCGCAATGCACTTAAAGCATTCTACGGAGTACTCAAAAGTGCCGATGCCGACCTGAAATTCGCACTCCTCACAGGAGTAACCAAATTCGCAAAAGTGAGCGTGTTCAGCGACCTGAACAACCTCAACGACATATCCATGAGCCCACGTTTCCACAACATTTGTGGAATAACAGACGAGGAACTGCACACCGTGTTCGACGATGAGATTCAGGCGCTGGCCGATGCCAACAACCAAACAAAGGAGCAGGCATACAACCAGTTGAAACGCACATACGACGGATACCACTTTACAAACGACACACAAGGACTATATAACCCGTTCAGCGTATTATGGACACTAAATGAGAAACGATACGGTAGCTATTGGTTCAGCACAGGAACACCTACATATCTTGTGGAACTCATAAAAAAAGCCAATTTCAACATCGAAGAACTGAGCGACTACGAAGCAAGCGAGGAGCAGCTAACCTGCATACACGCCGATACAATAGACCCCATACCGGTATTGTACCAAAGCGGATACCTCACAATCAAAGAATGGGATGAGCGCTTTAGGTTATACACTCTCAACTACCCCAACGAGGAGGTAAGAAACGGATTTGTAAATTTCCTACTGCCTTTCTACACCAAAGTGCAAGCGTCACAAACATCCACAATTATAAGCAAGTTTGTAACATCAGTCGAAAAAGGCAAGGCCAATGAGTTTATGCAACACCTGCAAAGCCTCATGGCTGGTACACCATACGAGCTGATAAAAGAGCTCGAGAACCATTACCAGAATGTAATATACATTATTACAAAACTCATGGGACTCTACGTGCAGGCCGAGTACAGGACATCGAACGGAAGAATTGATATTCTAATTGGCACAAACGATTACATTTACATCATAGAATTAAAGTTCAACGGCACTGCCAAACAAGCAATTGAACAAATTGAAGAAAAAGACTATGCACTCCCATTTGCTACAGACGGAAGAGATATAATAAAAATTGGGGCAAATGTATCACAAGAGACACGCAACATAGAAGAGTGGATAATTAAATAACGACACATAGTGGCCGACCGACGCGCCGGCACAACAGAAAAACCGGGGAAAAGTAGAACACACAGCACAAAAGCAACTCCCTCACCCATAGGCGCCTGACCGCGCCTGTGGGAACAAGAAAGAAAAAAAGCAAATATTATGAAACAAATTTGGAAATACATCCAGAGCGACTATTATCGTTACAGCGGGAAAAAATTATCACCACTTAAACTCACCATAAAAGCAATTTTTGGAAGCAACCATTGCTTCCGTTACACCTTTTGGATGAGGCTTGCGGCAATAGGGGGGGGTAAATCGTTAATACCCAAGCTATTACACCACCATTACACAATAAAATATGGCATTCAAATACCATTCTCCACAAAAATAGGTTACGGATTCTACATAGGACACGGAGTGGGTATTGTAATAAATGGTGGTACTACGATAGGCAATAATGTTAATGTAAGCCAATTCCTTTCAATAGGAACAAACAAACGCACACCTGCAACAATTGGAGATAATGTTTACATAGGGCCTAATGTGTGTATTGTTGAGGATGTAAATATCGGCAATAACACAACAATTGCAGCGGGAGCCGTGGTAATACGCAACATTCCTAAAAATTCAACTGCAGTTGGTTGTCCGGCGAAAGTGGTTGGCGAAAACAAACATCCCGAATATGTACACAACCGTTGGCCTGTTGAGTAATACAATAAAACAGTAAAAGAAAATATAGAACCCGCAAACAAGACTATGCAGACACCATAGCAATACCCCACACACAGACGCTTGGCGACACCTACCATAACAAAGAAAATTAAACAATAATAATTTTCAAACTTGAATTTGAAAAAGGAATAACAACATATCAATATTATTATATGAAATATATAATGAGTAATAGAAGAACATTACTTTTTGTGTTTGCAATGCTATTTAGCATCATTGCATTTTCACAATCAGAAGTCCTTACTTTATATAAAAAGGATGGGACAAGCGTGCAATACTCATTCATAGATAACCCCGTGATTCACTATCAGGGAGAATATATCATTATGAAAACCGATGAAATAGAAGTAGCCTATCCTTTTTGCGACATATCCAAATACACTCTAAATGAAAGCAACGAAAACATTGATTTGTATGATATTGTAATTGATAACGACAATATCGACGAATATATAAATGAAACCGATTTAGATAGTTGCGACATTACATACATCAGAACTTTCCACGACACACATTGGCAATCATTCTATGTACCATTTGAGGTTGAGCCTGCAGAACTAACCGAAGATTTTGAATTTGCACTCATCAACAACTTCCACCAATACGACGACAACCATGATGGAATTTATGACCGAACAGAACTTGAAATCAAGCGTTGCGACCCAACAAAAATATTACAAGCCAATTATCCCTACCTTATACGTGCAAAAAGTACAGGAACAAAAAAAATAAGATTAAAACAAGCATTGCTCTATGCAACCGAGTTGTATTCCATAGATTGTTCATCGGTGGAACTCAATTACACATTTACAGGCAATTATGCGCGCATAACCGATATGAGGCGACGCGGTTGTTATTATCTGAATTCGGGACAACTCACCAAAGCATATAGCTCATCCGAGCAGGTGGACCCTTTCAGGTGGACAATGACAGTTACAGCACGCAACAGCCAATACAAAGACAATCCTATAATTGTGGGCTCCGCAAAAATAAAGTTAAGTATATGGGGAGAAGGGACAACCACCGATATTGATAACATTAGTTCCGCAACCAGCACCACACCGCAAGATATTTATAGTATAAATGGCCAAAAGCTTAATTCAGCCAATCAACGAGGCATTTATATTATGAAGATGGCAGATGGCAGCTATAAAAAAGTATTCATTAAATAAATTCACACATATGAAATATTCCAAACTTATTTTATGTATTATATCAACAATACTTGCGATAAATATCTCTGCTCAAGAGCGTGTGATGACAATACACCTGAACAATGGTATTACTCACCAATATATGTTTACCGATGTTGATAGCGTGTCGTTTGCTGAATTGGCAGAAGTATTGCCAAATATTGAACAGGGAACACAGATGATGGCTCCGGAAATGTTGAACAAAGAACAGTGCAATCAATTCTATTCAATGACAGACTACTACCTAAAAGCACAAGAGAAAAACATATCTGAATACATCTTTGGCAGTTCTATTGCCGGGCAATATGCTCTTATGCCACTCGAAAAAGAAAAAATGGTTATGCTTTATGGTGGCGGCAAATATCTTGTAACCAAATATGGAAGTAATCACGCCGAGGCACTATATGATGAGAATTTAAACCCCGTATGCGGTTTTTCCATTCAACGTGGTAATGTAAAATATGAAAAAGCAACAATGAGCTACACCATAGACCTGACAGGCAAAGATGGAGTTTATTATTTACGACGCTCAGTTAAGTTTGCGAATGCCAGCAAAAGTTCAGTCGTTGCAATTAATGAGTTCACACCCAAAGGACGCACATCTGATGTAGAGATTCTTGGTGCAAACATTTCACGTTTCAACAAAGATGAACAAGGCTATAATATACCTATCTCCAAGTCGCAATGCCGCGTTTCATTTGACTTCATCATCGATACCAATGTTAATATTGATGCCGAAGCCATAAAGATAGCAGAGCTTGACATGGTAGGCAATAGCCAATCTGTTTCAGTATTATGCAGTTCACCGGAACCAATGAAAGTACGTTATTATGGTGATGGTGAAAATATAGAAATGGCCAATGCACAAGAACCCGCATTCAAAAGTGGTTTTATTATTGGCAATGAAACAATCATACGTTCTGCCGATTTTTACAAACCGCTTGTGGGAGAATCTTGCATAATGCTTTGGTTAAAAGGAGAAGAATATGAGCAAGAGCCAACCTCGGAGATGCTGATTGCACATGAAGAATCGCTTAAACAATACATTAATTATTATATAAGCCTCCAAAATAACGAACTATATTTATTTGATGGAGATACAAAGATTGCATCTATAGCCATTAACGAAGGAATGACAATTGGACAATTATGTGAATCAATTTCTGCAAACACCGCATTTGCCGAATTTGTGGTACAACCTTTAATTAACGAAAGTACCCCTATTCGTTCCATAATGGAGTTCTCAAAGCTAAATTTGGTTGGCAACTACTATCAAGGTTTTGATATTACATTAAACACACAAATTAAGTCTTTCGATTATCATCTCGATAGCTATCCTGTTGTGCTCAGAGAGGCTATTGATACAACAGTGCACACATTCGATGCCATTATGACAGACGATGGCGTATTTGTGGGAATTGATGGAGACTTCGTTTTACTCGATTATGATATTATCAGAAACATTATAATAAACGAAAACTTAATTGTAAAGAATATTGATGTTGTAGATGGTAAATTAAAGAATATTTTTAAAAAATTTAATGGCACATCACGCAATTCAATACCCAATATAATAACCCCGCGTTCACCATTCTTATTGGGTTTAATGGGACACCATATAGAACCTAACGCCACGGAAGGAAATGTTCCCACACCCAGTAGCGATGTATCCTCTGAACGCCTGTCTAAAATGTGCAATATTATGACACAAGAGGGATACAAAACCCTTAACATGAACGAACTTGTTACATATATGGATTCGGGAATGAAGGGTGAGGGTTTATATTCATTTTTTATGTTCGACGATTTCAGGATTAAAGCTGTATATGTTGAAGAAAGTACAAGAAACATCTTTGTAAACAACTCCATCAAGGCAAATTTGGCACTTGTACACAGTAGCCTATGGGACGGAAGTTCAAACAAGAAGTATGGCGATTACATCGAACCTATGAACAAACTTGGTTGGAGTTGCACAAGCCATTCACTCAGACACAATCAACCATTCGCAAAAAAGCCTAGTGTTTACATTAATTATGAGATAAAACAATGTCGCAAGGAGTGTGAAGCGTGGGGAATTAACAGTGAGGTTTTTGTATATAATTGGGATGGTGCTTGGGTTCCTGCAGATATTCTTTTCTACAAGAATGGAATAAAATATGCTATAAACAGCAGGAGCAATGGAAAGGGGACTACATTGAGCACAAACCCCTTACGTTTGACAAGAAGAAGTTTCCAAGAAGCACTTCCGTTTGAAAAGATTGAATCAATATTAAAATGGTAAATTGGTGCCATTCACCTCACCACTCTACCACTGTTTAATTAAGCATAATAAAATGGCAAGTACTGCAACTAACAACAATAAACGACTGGCAAAGAATACAATTATTCTCTACATAAGAATGATTGTAGTAATGTTCATAACACTATTTACAAGCCGTGTAATTCTAAAAGTATTAGGCATTGACGACTTTGGTATTTACAATGTTGTTGGCGGTGTTGTTGCAATGATGGCTGTAGTAAATCACGCCATGGCTGTTTCCACGCAACGCTACCTTACGTTTGAACTTGGCAAGGGGGATATGCAACAATTCAAACAGATTTTCTGCACCTGTATGACAATTTACATTGCACTTGCATTATTGTTTCTGCTACTTGCAGAGACCATAGGCCTTTGGTTCGTAAATTACAAATTAGTCATTGCACCCGACAGAATGTTTGCGGCAAATGTTGTATATCAATTTGCTATACTCTCAAGCATCTGCTCAATGATACAGATACCATATAATGCAGCTATAATCTCCCACGAGAAGATGAATGCATTTGCATACATCGGCATAGTAGAAGCTGTTATGAAACTTGCAATTGCATATATCTTGTTTATCTCACCTATTGACAAGCTATCGTTGTTTGGAGGACTCACCTTTGCAAGTTCCTTTTCAATATTTATGACATACCGTATATACTGCCTGCGCAAGTTCAAAGAAGCCCACTACTCTTTTATGTGGGACAAAGCACTTACCAAACAGCTTATCTCATATTCGGGCTGGAATCTATTCGGTGCACTTTCAGGTGTAGCCAAGGGGCAGGGCTTAAATATTCTCATAAACATTTACTTTGGCGCGGCAGTGAACGCTGCACGTGGCATAGCCTACCAGCTGAACCACGCAATAACAATGTTATTTAGCAATTTTTACACTGCTGTACGCCCGCAAATCACAAAATACTACGCACAAGGCAACCTGCAAGAAATGTACAATCTTGTTTATCGCAGCTCTAAAATGTCGTTTTTCCTTATAATGGTATGTTCGCTTCCACTTATTATAGAAGCACCATCAATAATAGAACTATGGCTGGGACAAACACCCGACTATGCGGTAATTTTTGTAAGAATAATAGTTATCATAAGTGCAGTCGATGCAATGTCCACCCCGCTGATGACCGCGATTCACGCAACCGGCGATATTAAATTATATCAGTTTACCGTTGGAATGATAATGATATTGACACTGCCAATATCATGGGTATTCTTGAAGCTGGGCTTTGCGCCTGATGCAGTATTCTATGTATCGCTTGGACTAAGCACCATCAGTCTTTTCATACGTCTTGGAATTGCCAATAAAAAGGCCGGCATTCCATATTGGGGTTTTATAAAGATTGTGATACTCCCTTCTGCCGTTGTATCTGTTGTTGCAACAACGCCTTCATATTGCCTTCACAAGATACTCCCACCCGGTATTGTCCCAACAATCGCAGTATGCTGCGTAAGTGTTATTTCGGTAATCCTTGCAGCCTATTTCATTGGAATGGATAAAAGAGAGAGAGAGGCTATAAACAGAATTTTACTAAAAAAAATAAAAAGAAAATAATATCAGATAAATGGCTATGTACCAAACATACAATAACAACGAGCATATAATTCAAAAGTTGTTGGAGTTTCTAAATAACAACAATATCGACTATGAAAGAGATGTTGATTTAAAGAAAAAAACGTGGATACATCGAGGTGGTATCTGCTCCGTTTTTATAACTCCGTCTGACAACGAAGCTCTCCAAAAAACCATACAATTCATTTATGGTAATAACATTAATTTTTTAGTTATTGGACACACATCTAATATTTATATAATTAATGACTGCAATATTTCTGTAATTGTAAATACAGCCAGATGTAAAAAATTTGAAATACTCAACGACACTATCCTTGCAGAATGTGGCACGTCTGTATCACAGATGGCAAAAGAACTGACACACCAAGGTATTGAAGGCTTTGAGCATTTACATCAATTACCCGGAACTGTTGCCGGAGCCATACACAATAACAGCTCTTGTTTGAATAATAGTATATCATCACTACTTATCAGCGCAACGGTTGTTACAGAAGATGGCAGTGTTAGAGAAATGACCTATGAAGACTTTAATTTCAAGTACAGAACCTCTATATTAAAAGATAAGACACTCAAAGGGGTAATAATAAAAGCAAAATTAAAAGTCGGCAAAGGGAATGCCGATGAACTTGAAAAAATTGCAGCAAACACAAATGCAAGAAGAAAAAAAAATCTTGAGGGTAAAGCACATAATTTAGGATGCACTGTCAATAGATGTTTCTGTAACGGAAATATGCCTATACACTATATGTTGGCAAGTCGCATTTATAAATTGTATGTAAATCTTATAGAAAAGGATACTTTTATACGCAAGAAAAGATATAAAGACTTTATATGTAGAATAACCGGATACTCACATATCAGTAATTATATATCAGACAAAAGCATAATTACATTTATGTGGATTGACGAAGGAGCAGACAAAGCATTCCCCGATTACATAAAATTTATGCGAGAAGTTTTCAAAACAGATAAAATAGAAATTGAAATAATTAAAAATCAATAAGGTTTATTATTCCAGTAATGTAATATACAACATCTCACGCAAGAAGAAAGCAACATGAAAAGAATAGGTATTGCAACCATACATAAGAGTTCTAATTTCGGTGGCAGTTTGCAAGCATATGCACTCTACAAATATCTTGAGAAGGCAGGAAATGATGTAGAAATCATTGATATTCTGCGTCCCGTGCACGACCATTTCATATACGACAGCCACTACCCTCCCTACCGCAGCAAGCAGCATTCATTAAAAAACAGAATATGCGAATCGATAAAAGCACTATTGGGCAGGAAAAATAAAAAAGGTTATGCTTCGGAAGTTTCAAAACAAAGGTTTGCAGACTTTTTTAAGGATATAAAATACTCCAAGGAATACCGTAAAGTAAGATACGTTTATAAAGATACTCCCAAATACGATGTTTATATTTCGGGCAGCGACCAAATATGGAGTCCAATGCACCCCTTCAGCATAGAACCGTTTTTTCTTACATTTGCACCCGAAGGAAGCAAAAAGATTTCATACGCGACCAGCATAGGTGTAACAGAACTCAGCGAAAGGGAAAAGAGCGATTTCAAGAAATGGCTTGCATCATACGAAGCAATTTCAGTGCGCGAAATAGAGGGTAAAAAACTGCTTGAGAGCTTCATAAAAGACAAAAAAATAGAGGTTGTTGCCGACCCCACATTCCTGCTCGACATTGAAGAATGGAAAGACCTTGCAATAGCACCCGAAATCAAAGAAAACTACATCTTGCTGTTCTCTCTTACAAACAACAAGCCTTTGGTAGATTTTGCTATAAGAATGAGTAAAGAAAGCGGCAAGAAACTTGTAATACTCAAAGGCCCAACATTGGATGCCAACAGCCCCAACTACATTTTGGACAATAATATAGGTCCAAGAGAATTCCTCGGATATTTCGACAATGCCGATATGGTTATTACCGATTCGTTCCACGGCAGTGTATTTGCAATGCTTATGGGAGCGAAGAACTTCTTCTCATACATTCAGCCCATTTCTAAAACCGGCAATAGAATAACCAATCTGCTAAACATTGTTGGACAGCCAAATCATCTGCTGCCGAGCGATTTATCTAAAGATTTTGCAGAACTCAACAACGAAAAGATTAATAAAAACAACCTCTACGAGAGAATAGCAGAAGTGAGAGAACACGCAAGAGAATTCCTAAGAAGAAACATATAATAGAGTCTATGAATACCAACAAGTCCAATAGTATATATGGCACAACCGGTTGCTATGGCTGCGGTTTGTGTTCAGTGGTGTGCCCTAAAAAAATAATTGACATAAAACTCAATAAAAGCGGTTTTTACGAACCGGCAATAACAGATATAGACGCATGTACCAATTGCGGTTCCTGTGTAAGCGTATGCTCTATAAAGGACGAAAGGCTATCCACAGAGAACAGCATTGTTGCAAGCTATGCTGCATGGAGCAACGACAGTGAGGTGCGACGCAAATGCTCATCGGGGGGCGTAGGCTACGAAATTGGACGTTACCTCATTAAAGAGGGTTACAAGGCCTGTGCCGTGCGCTACAATGCAAAAGAGAACAGAGCCGAGCACTACGTTGCTGCAAACGAGGAAGAATTTGCAGCATCTATGGGTAGCAAATATATACAAAGCTACACAGTAGATGGGTTTAAGGCTGTAAACCGCAAAGAGAAAAACCTAATCATTGGTACACCCTGCCAAATAGACTCGTTCCGCCGCTATATAAGACGCTTCAAAGTTGAAGATAACTTTGTCCTTGTAGATTTCTTCTGTCACGGGGTTCCATCTAAACTGGGATGGGATAAATATGTTGCCGAAGTTGAAAAATCTACAGGAAAAACAAAGCACGCATCGTGGCGTAACAAAGAAAACGGATGGCACGATAGCTATGCAGTACGCATAGAAGGAGAAAATGAGACAAATTGTGTGAGATACTCACAAGGTTGCACATTCTTCTATCTATTCCTGAGCGATAGTTGCTTGGGGAAGGCTTGCTACGACAATTGCAAATACAAATACAACCATTCGGCTGCCGATATACGCTTGGGCGACCTATGGGGCAAAAAGTACCGTGCCGACGAAAAAGGAACAAGTGGCGCAGCAGCATTTACCATCCGCGGCAACGAAATTCTAAAGAAGTGTAATTGCACTCTTATTGAAGAACCCTTTGAAGTTGTAGCCGAAGGACAAATAAAAAAACCGGTAAAAAGAAAAAGGCTGTTCAAGACTCTTAAAAAGATGCTCGAAGACAAAGAAACAACAATACACGAACTTCACGCAGTATTACAACGCGAGAAGAACCGCAAAAGGCTTATAAGCCGATTGACAAACCCCGGCCGCACAATAAAAAACATTATTAAAAGATTCATAAAATAAACATTAAATCTTATGAATATAAAGACCATAACTTGCCACGATGTATATAACTACGGTGCCAGCCTGCAAGCCTACGCATTACAGGAATACCTTGTTTCGCAAGGACATAATGTAGAAATAATAGACTACAAACCCGCATATATGCGAGTACATTACAAATTCTGGTTTATAGGAGAGGGAAATAAATACTATAAATATGCAAAAAACAACCCGTTGCTATATTTTCTTTTATGCTGTTACTATGCACCAAGAAGATACGCAACATATGGAAGAAAAAAGGCATTTGATATATTTACAAGAAATTTCTTAAAATTAACACGCCGCTACAACTCATACGAAGAACTTGTAGCCGGCGCACCTGCAGCCGATGCATATATTGCCGGCAGTGACCAAATTTGGAATTGTCGCCTTCCCAATGGCAAGGACCCCGGATACTTTCTGCAATTCGGAGAGAAAAGCACAAAACGCATGGCATATGCTGCAAGTTTTGGCATACCCGAAGTACCCGAAGAAAACCGAAAAGAGATGAAACAATGGCTCGACACATTCAATGCAATATCGGTGAGGGAAAAGACCGGCGTTAATATACTTAAAACCATTGGAGTTGAGGGTATTGAAGTTGTGGACCCCGTGTATCTGCTATCGCAGAAACAATGGAGTGATTTTGCCGGAAAAGAAAGGGTTATAAATGAGAAATATATACTTGTCTATGACCTCACACTCAATGACAACCGCCTAAAGGAGGAAGCAAAAAGACTCTCAAAAGAGCATGGTTTGAGAATTATCTCGGTAAATGGCGCGTCAAAATGCCCATATGCCGACAAAAACATTTCCAATGCCGGCCCTCAAGAATTTGTAAACTTAATAAAAAACGCTGAATTCATTGTTACAAACTCATTCCACGCTACATCGTTCAGCGTAATATTCAACCGTCCTTTTGTAACGTATTACAAAAACAGTAACATATCACGAATGGCCGATTTGTTGAACAACATAGGACTTGACAAACAGTTGAATCCATTGGAAGCAGAGTATATCTTTGATTGGGGAAAGATAAACAACAGCTTGCATAATATGCGTTCTGCAAGTTATGATTTCCTTACAAATAACCTAAAATAACAATATGATATACACGATATTAGCCAGCACATATCTCATATTTGCATTTCTCATATTCAAGAATAAAGGATTAAAGCGTTTGCTATATCTGTTATTGGGGGTATTTTTTGTCCCGGGCAACATAAACGTTATCCCCATTTCGCTTCTTATGGGATTTATGCTATACACAGCAGCCTTTATATTCTCAATGGCATATCATGGGGAATTAAAAATAAAAAGGTTCACGGAATGTCCGCTATTCAAGAACCTTACGGCAATTCTTATTGTATGCCTTATAATCGGCCTGCTCGACGAATTTCAGGGGCCTACGAAGGGTATGTGGGAAGGACTTAAATACTTTCTCAGAACATTCTTTTTATTTTATGCAGGTTGGTTTTCTCTAAATACAAGTACCGACAAGATTGGATACAAAGAAGCTAAAAGAAATGGAAACGACTCTTTATTTTATACCCTGCTCCCTTTCACTATTATTGTAACATCATATGGTCTTCTTACTGCATTTACAAGGACTAATCCTGTTCTTGATGCCGTTGGTCTGGAAGACCGTTTCTTTTTCGAGGGTGCCGAAACGTATCGTGCTTTTCGCGTAACTGCGACAAATATATCATCATCGGTTTATGGACTTGCGTGTGCAGTATTTTTCATGTGCGGTTTCTTTCTCAACAAGAAGAAAGGTAAATTGCAGTTAATAGCGATTGCAATGCTTTTTGTAAACATCTTCCTCACCGGAACACGTGCAGCAATTGTTCCTTTTTTGCTATGCCTGTTTCTTTATCTTATAATATACAAGGGGGTAAACACAACTATTAAATATTCATTAATAGGACTAATTACAACGGTTTGCTTAACCCCCATGCTACCCGACTCTATCACCGAACTTATTTCAGAGATATATTACTCTATTGTGGATGTTATATTCCCCACCGCTGAAGGTAATGAGAAATTTGGTGGTAGTAGTGTAGATGCTCGCGCGATGCAAATGGCAACAGCCATGGAGTTTTTGAAAGAAAGACCGTTCTTTGGTCACGGAATAGGATATGCCAACAACTTTATCATGAGAGAAGGAAAACACGAGGGACTGCTTGGAATGGAAAGTTATATATGCTGGATAGGTGTTGAGTTTGGTCTTGTATATGCCATTACAATTCTATTATTCTTTATAAACAACATCCTATACTTCTTCAAGAACCGTATGTATGCTCCACAATATGCATATATGGGTATATTCTTTGTAATAATGTATATTTTTTACCTAATTGGTGCATGGGTGGGCAATGCTTGGTACTATATTATGCCGATTCTTGGATATCTTACAAGAATAATTTATATAAGAAAAAAAGAGGCACATATAAGAACAGAACAATAAATAAACGGTTAATACATGAAAAGGATTTTATTTATAATCAATTCTTTGAATATAGGTGGTGCAGAGAAAAGCCTTGTATCACTTTTGAATCTGCTCCCGCCTGAAAAATATGAAATAGACCTGTTTCTTCTAAAAAAAACCGGACTATTTCTAAAACAAGTGCCATCGAATGTCAATATAATGGAGGTACCCTTTCCCTACACCTGTTTGTCTAAGAAAATATCTGATATTCGTTTCTTTCAAAAACACGGCATTGAATATTGGATAAAAAAAATATTACGCACAATACTCTCCAACACCATAAATAGAAAAAATGCGGTTATTCAGAACTTGTGGACAAGATGGAAAGATGATATCCCTGCCATTGAGAAAGAATACGATGTTGCGGTTTCATACATAGAGGGAAGTGCCAGCTATTTTGTGATTGACAAAATAAAAGCAAAAAAGAAAATACTATGGATGCACACCGTGTATGACAAGTGTGGACTTTGTTCAAGTTTTGATAAACACTATTTTGAAAAAGCCGACTACGTTGTTACAATATCAAATATATGCAAGGAATCATTAGTAAAAAATTTCCAAACCATCAATAGTAGTAAATTCTTGGTATTGGAAAATGTAACATCACAAGAACTAATAATATCCTTATCAAAAGAGGAGCTAGACGACCCTTTATTCAAAAATGAGAGTAAAAAGAAAATACTTTCAGTTGGAAGACTCGACCCAATAAAAGCATATGACCTCGCAATAAAGGCTGCAAAAGAGTTTAAAAAGCAGAATATAGATTTCGTATGGTACATTATTGGAGATGGAAAGATTAGAGAAGATTTAGAGAAACAGAAATCCGATGCAGGGCTGGATGATTATATGTATTTTATCGGCGCACAGATAAACCCATATAAATATATGCATTATGCCGATGTTATAGTGCAATCCTCTAAATATGAAGGAAAATCAATTGTACTTGATGAAGCAAAACTATTGAGCAAGCCCATCGTTGCAACAAATTACAGCACAGTTACAGATGCCATAAAAGACAAAGAAACAGGCATCATTACAGAAATGACACCCGAAAGCCTTGCCAATGGAATTAGTGAAATGCTTAAAAATGACCATCTGCGCAAAAGCATCATAAGGAACATTGCTGCCGACGCAAAAGACAATACAGATGAGATAAAAAAATATTTAGAAATATTCTAATTAGGTAAATAATGCTTATAAATAAAGAAATATGTGAGCAGATTCTCACAATAGCCCCACATTATATACCGCCCAAAGGAGGTGTAATGCAAGTCATATACAATTATGACAAATGTGTGTTTGAAAAATTTCAGTTCTTGCCTTTAATGAAAGGAAATAGTATTATTACAAGGCGTTTTTCAATTTTAATATCACTAATTAAATTATTTTTCAAATTACTATTTAACAGAAATATAAAAATAGTTCATATACATTCTGCCTCGTACCGTAGTTTCCTGCATTCTGTTTTATTTATGAAGATTGCAAAAATGTATAACAGGAAAGTTGTTATGCATATTCACGGAGGCGGTTTTGCCAAATATTATGAAACAAATCCAAAATGGATAAAGTTAATGCTCGACAGGTGCGATATTATTGTAGCATTAACTCAATATTGGGAGAATTTCTTCAAAGAAAAAGTTGGTTGCAGAAATGTTGTGCAGATAAATAACATAATAGAAGCACCACAATACATTGAAACCACAAAAAATAACAATTGCAAGCATATTCTATTTTTGGGACAAGTTTGCAAGAATAAAGGTATATACGACCTTGTAGATGTAATAAAAGAGCACAAAAGCGAATTCAACGGCAAAATGGTTCTGCACATTGGTGGCGGTGGAGAGACAGAAAAGCTAAATGCCATAATAGAAAAGAACTCACTCCAAGATATTATAATATATGAAGGATGGGTGGGTGGTAATAAAAAAATATCTTTGTTTAATGATTGCGATATATACATATTACCATCATACATTGAAGGACTACCAATATCAATACTCGAAGCATTGAGTTACGGACATTATATTATTTCTACCACAGTAGGTGGAATACCCGAAATTATCACAAACGAAGAAGCGGGTGTTTTAATTAATCCAGGTAACAAAGAGGAATTATACGAAGTTTTGAGAAAAACAATAGATAACAAAAGTTTGGGAGAAACAAGAGAAAAAAGAATCACTATCTCAAAGAAGCACCAACCTTTAGAAGTTGCAAAAGAGTTATTAAAAACATATAAAAAATTATTATAATCATGGCAAAGGATTTTATCATATCAATTTATAGAGAGTATCTATATCATAGAAATAAATTATTATGCAAAATCAATCCCAAACTTGCTGCAAACATTGTATATAAAAAAGTCTTTGGGCGCAACATTAACTGGGAAAATCCCAAAAACCTAATTGAAAAAATTGCATGGATGCAACTACATTGCGATACAAGCCTGTGGACAAGATGTGCCGATAAATACCGAGTGAGAGAGTACATAAAAGAGAAAGGTTGCGAAGAAACACTTGTAAAATTGTATGGAATGTGGGAAAACCCCGATAATATAGATTTTGACTCGCTACCGAATGAATTCGTATTGAAAGGAAACAATGGGTGGGCAACTGTAATGCTTGTTAAGGATAAGACCAAGCTTAACATTGAAAAAACAAAGAAAATGTTAAAAAATTGGATAAAACGCCCATTTGGTCATGCTGCGGCACAGTTGCATTATCTTGGTATTAAAAGATGTATTATCGCAGAAGAATTATTACATCAAAGCGAGGAACTGAACCAAATATCAAAAGACTCAATGGTTGATTTCAAGATTTGGTGTATAAATGGTGAACCACTATCAATACTTGTAACATTTAACAGGGGAAAATTCAAACTCAATAGAGAACTATTTGATATAAACTGGAACAATATCTCGCAACAAAACCTTAAAGGTTATAAAGCAGAAAAATCATATCCAAATTTCCCACGCCCTGCAAGTTTGGATAAGATGTTGGAATATGCAAGAATTCTATCAAAAGATTTTCCCGAGGTAAGGGTTGATTTCTATGAAATTGACAACAAGCCAAAATTCGGAGAACTCACATTTTCAACAGGTTATGGCAGTTTTACACCCGAATATTACGAATATCTTGGCAGTAAAATAGATTTGAGCAAAATTAAACGAATTAAATAAATCATAAAAAATATAATCACATGAAAACAATTAAAATTTGTGTAATCGGTCTTGGTTATGTAGGCCTCCCATTAGCACGCCTATTCTCTACAAAGTATGAAACAATAGGTTTTGACCTTAACCAAAAACGCGTCGATGCACTAAATAGCGGACACGATGCAACTTTGGAAGTTAGTGATGAGCTCTTACAAGATGCGATTAACAACCATGGATTCAAATGCACTACACAACTTGATGAAATTAAAGATTGTAATTTCTATGTTGTAGCAGTGCCGACACCCGTTGACAAAGACAATCATCCCGATTTAAGGCCTCTATGGGGAGCAAGCGAAACTGTTGGTAAAGTAATATCAAAAGGCGACATTGTTGTATACGAATCAACCGTATATCCGGGTGTAACAGAAGAAGAATGTCTGCCGGTTGTTGAGCGTGTATCGGGGTTAAAATATAATGTGGACTTCTACGCCGGTTACTCTCCCGAGCGCATAAATCCGGGCGATAAGGAACACACAGTTGAAAAAATTAAGAAAGTAACCTCCGGTTCTACACCCGAAATTGCCGATATTGTAGATAATGTTTATAATTCGGTGCTCATCAATGGTACACACAAAGCAACATCCATCAAGGTTGCCGAGGCTTCAAAAATTATTGAAAACTCACAGCGAGATATCAATATTGCCTTCATGAACGAACTTGCAAAGATATTCAATGCCATGGGCATCGACACCAACGATGTAATAGAAGCAGCAGCATCAAAATGGAACTTCATAAAACTTAAACCCGGCCTTGTGGGTGGACACTGTATTAGCGTCGATCCATATTATCTCATACAAAAAGCGCAGGTATACGGAGTTTTACCTCGCGTAATGTTCTCTGCACGCCGCTTGAACGACGGAATGGGTGATTACGTTGCCAATCAAGCAATAAAACTAATGAACAAGAACGGCGTAATGGTAAAAGATGCAAAAATTCTTCTTCTCGGCATCACCTTCAAAGAAAACTGCCCCGACATTCGCAATACAAAGATTGTAGATGTTTATACAACTTTACAAGAATACACCAACAACATCACCATTTACGATCCATGGGCTAATGCCGATGAGGTTAAGCATGAATATAACATAGAGATAACCAACGACAAAAAATGCCTTAACGAAAAATACGATGCAGTAATTCTTGGCGTTGCCCACAAGGAATTCCTTGAAATAGATTTTGAAAAAATATATAATTCAGGTTGTATTGTTTACGACATTAAAGGTATCATAAACAGAAATTTCATTCATGGCCGCCTCTAATATTAAATATTCAATAATAATTCCACATAAGAACTCATCAGGGTTGTTGCTCAAATTATTGAGCACAATCCCCGATGACGATTCGTATCAAGTGATTATTGTAGATGATAATAGCAATCAAGAACATGTAGCAGCATTAAAAGAACATAAATTCTGCAATAATGTTGAAATTCATTTTAATCCTCAAGGCGGTGGAGCAGGAAAAGCACGTAACATCGCATTGAGTAAAGCAAAAGGAAAATGGTTACTATTCTCAGATGCTGATGACTATTTCACACCAAGTCTGAACGAGCAACTCGAAAAATACTATAATTCCGATAAAGATATCATATATTTCGGATGCACCAGTAAATATATCGACACAGGAGAGACAGCCTATCGCCATGAACGCTTGATGGTACTAGTAGATGGTTATCTGGCAAATCCGTGCCCTGAAAGCGAGGATATGCTCAAATACCATCATACAGGTCCAGTGTGTAAGCTCATTCGCAAAGAAATTGTAGATACATACAAGCTAAAATTTGACGAAGTTATAGCTTCGAACGATGTATTTTTTGCAGTAAATGCTGCCTATCGTGCAAAAAGCATTGATGCAACAAGTGAACCAATATATGTAATTACAGTATCTAAGGGTAGCTTAATGAACACATTCAGCAAAGAGGTGTTCACAGCAAGATTCGAGGTTGCATTACGAGTAAATGATTTTCTGTGCTCAATAAAGAAAAACAAGCATCAACTGTCGGTTCTATATTACATTGCAAAATCAAGAGTATTCGGGTTTAAGTATGTACTATATGTTCTTAAAAGAATTATACAGCATCGCTCTAACCTCACAATAGGATTCAGCAAAATATTCCAGATAAAAAAGGTGCTTGAAACAAGGGAAAACAAGAAATATGTATTAAAAAAATAGCCATAAAATGTCAGCTATCAACAAACTAATAACAAGAGTGGCTAATATACTCTACTATACTGTTGCGCAACACCTTCCAAAATCTACATTTCCATTAATAGGCAAGTTGTCGTTACGTTTCAGACGTTTTTTATGTAAAAGAATGTTCAAAAGCTGCGGAACCGGTTTATACATTGAAAACAACGCCTATGTTGGAAATGGTTCAAAAATAGACATTGGTAACCATAGTGGCATTGGTTCATACTTTCATGTACAAAGTACAGAACTTAAAATAGGCAACAATGTAATGATGGGCGAAGAGGTTCTTATTTTGGGAGGAGGACATGGTAATTCACGCACAGATATTCCAATGAACAAACAAGGACATCTGCCTAATTCTGAACTTGAAATATGCGACGATGTATGGATAGGCTCGCGAGTAACAATCTTAGGCAATACAAAGCGTATCGGGACAGGAGTTATTATAGGAGCCGGCAGTGTTGTAACTAAACAGATACCCGACTATGCAGTAGTAGCCGGGAACCCCGCAAGAGTTATTAGATACAGAAAATAAGAATATAAGGCTACCCTGAAAAGGGTAGCCTTATATTCTTTATCATACACATCGAAAACAAGCACGGAATCACCTTGCGTGATTTATAAGCCAACATCTAAGTAATTATTTTTTATAGCATTCACCATCATACGCACAAACAGTTTCTGCCCCTTATCGGTGGGGTGCACCCCATCTTTAAGGTTTACACCTAATCCTTTGATTATTTCCAAGTCCCTTACAACACCAAGTTCGGAGGAGCCATCTATCACCTTTATAGAATACCTTTTTGCAAGTTTCTCCAGCACTTCGTTAATTCCCGGAGTTTCTGTACTTGCCCTTTGTATAGGCAGCACACACAAGCACAAGGCCTGAGAAAAAGCCTGCTTCACTTTGAGGAAAGCATACCTAACAGCCTCACAAGTGTTCGCTATATTCAAGTTTGCAAGTGTTGCATCAACATCAATATTTTGTCCATCAGCACTCATTATAGTTTTTTCCATAGCACTATCATAAGTATCATTCGGTGTACCATCATTTGTACCTAATGCAAATATTATAACATCTGGCACAAAATTGCCCATAGTGGGGAACACGCCATTAGGATTAGATACATCATTCAACGCAAGCTGAATTTGATAGGAGAGATTTTGTCTCTCATTTCCAGCTTCTCTCTCTCTTTCAGTGTAAGAAGCCCCACCAAAAGCATAGTTTCGCAAATCGGAACAGACAAGGTACTTCTTCAAAAGAGCAGGCCACATACTATATGTAACCGTCTCACCTATCTCATTCACAAACGAGCCACTACTCATATAAAAAGTATAGGCTGTTGTTTGCTGTTGTTCATTTGTTGTAATAGAAGCACAGGAAGTTATTGAATCGCCAAAAATCAACACTTTTAAGCCGGAATCAGTAAGTGGCATTAACAATTTAACTTTCTCTACACTCTCGACTCTCAACCCCAACGAATCATTTTCGTATAGCAATGCTTCATACTGCTCAAACTTTTTATCTTTATCGTAATAAGAAACAGCAACATACTTAGCATCAGCATAGGCTGGATTCGATAAATCTATTACACCATTAATTAATGCGCTTGTTCCTGCAACATTGAGCACTGTTATGCACTTTTTTGAGGAATCAAAGAAACATACAGCCGCAGCATTAGTTCCCACCAATGCAGAATAGCGCAATTTTGAATACTTGCCAATCTCTACTAACCCTGTATTCATTGCATTTTCAGTGTTACCAAGCTTGCCCGACAGTTGATAATATCCACTAACCGCAAGTGACAATTTCTTTGTAATAATACTTGCAATATTATTATCTAAACTATCTAACTTAGAAGATGTCTGCGCTATATTTTCAGCTAATTTTATATCCAATTCAGCCTCGGCTGTCTGCGCACGAAACATTTCATTACCAATAGCAAGAGTGTTATTACCTTCCGCAACTTTAGCACGAGATGTTTCAGCATCAACATTTGTCTGTAACTCTTTTGTAACATTCACCAATTCCTCGACACTTGCCAGTAACTCGTCGGTATTTGCTATTTTATCGTACATACCAGTTTCGGCAAGAGTGCGCCACTTGCTCCACTCACCATCGGCAAAAGTGCGAGTATAAATCTTTGTAACTTTTTCCACTCGCGTGGTAAATACCAGTACCTGCCCTGTAACACGGTTATTCTGTTTTGGCCCCAATGTGCCACAATCGGTAACGAATAAATTACCAACAATGTAATGCTCATCGCCACAATCATCAATTGGCAAGCCCACATCAATACCTATGTGGTCTATCTCTACGGAATAACACCCCGGGAAAAAGATTTTGTTAAGACTACACTCGCTTTTATACCCGGCACCACTTTCATTGAACAGAGGTTTATACCTCACAGCATTTTTTTTAACCTTTTCACTCATAGTATTTTTAACGCGAAGATACAAGCAACAGACAGCCACAAGGTTGCTGTTTTGACAGTTTTTACTTTCACCTATAGGCAATTGGAAACAACGTCTGAACTCTACAGCTTTTTTGTAAAAAAGTTTAGGCTCGTCAGCTAACAAACAACTAGAAAAAATGCGGGCACTTCAAAAGTGCCCGCATTTAATGTTCTACTATATTCCCTTAACAAAGGCAATAATTGTTCTCACCACAAGCGTTACCACGAATTGCTTTCTCGACACGCTTTTCCAACGCGCAAATTTTGGAATGAAGGTTATTTATAGCCTTCTCCACATTGGGAATAATGCCATCGTTAATAAGTTCCACCGTTACATTTTCCCATTCGGGTTTGCCTTTATATGCGGGAAGGCTTGCATAAAGGGTTCTGCTCTTTGGTGTCAAAGGCAGGGTTACTGTGGAAATGCGAGCTTCATCGGACTGTGACATGCTCTCGATGTTGCCATCGCAATCGACAATGTAGCCAAAGACTACATCTTCGCCATTGTTGGCTGCACAAAAACGTATTTTAGAGAACTCGCCTTTGAAAGGTTGTAATTCTACGCAATAACCGGCGTATAACTTTTTCTTTTTAAGACCTCCATCGAGGGTTGCTGCACCGCTGAGCATTGCTGTTGCATCTACAACGCAAGGGATGCCCATATAACGCGCAAGTGCATTGTGTCTGTCACTCAATATATCGAGTGTAAGTTTTTCTACCAGGTTGCCTTTTACAGCACCGCTTTGTTTTACAGCTTTTGTGGTTGCCTTGTTTTTCATAATAACATTCAGGTGTTTGTTTTTAAACGACTTATTATCTCTCTTTGCGTGCAAAGGTAAAGGCTAATGGCTGCAACAAGGTTGCGATATTGACACTTTCTATCACCTTTGCAATAGAGTTTAGCCAATAATGGCTATGCAAAGAAAAAGAATAACATAACTTGCTTTTAATATCTTTTGTAACAAAAAAGATATTGTTTTCATCCTTAGTTATTTGGTATAAATAATCTTAATAAGAATTTAAACCATGTAACAACTTTGTTAACAAAGTTGTTACTTATAATAAACGAGCTATTCGACAAAAAGCACCATCCATTCTATAAGTATTGGTTACACCATCTATTTACAAAAGATACCAACAGTTGACTGGGCAATTAAGAACATGCAGGACAAAGGTAAGGGTTATTTCTATTACCAGTTGAAGAAGGGTATAAGTTCAAAGATTTCTTATATGCGTTGGAGCAATGCTTTTATGTTCAATGCTATGTCGCATTATCTTTTGAACATTGCGAAATAACAGCCTCATCACCTCTCCATCAACTTCTTCAACTTGTTTTTAGCGGCAAAGAGCTGGCTCTTTACAGTGCCCACAGGAATGCCGAACTCTTCGGCAATCTCTTCGTACTTATAGCCGGCGATGCGGCGGTGCAACAGTAGCGATTGTTCTTGCGGGAGGCTGTTCACAAGCATCAGCAGTTCGGCATAAGAGTAATTGCACTCGCTGTCGGCTACCAGGGAGCAGGGCTCTTCAATATCGTCGTAACCTACGATGAGGGTGCTGGTGTGAGTGGTTTCCGCACGTTCGTCGTTGTAAAATGTGTTTCGCATAACTACACGTGCCCACGACGAAAATCTGTTACGGTCGTCATATTTATCGGCATTGGAAAGTATGTGTAGCAGGGTATCCTGCAAAAGGTCGTCGGCACGGTATTGGTTGTGGGTGAGAAACCTGGCATAGGTATAGAGATACTCGCGTGTACTCACTATCTCACGTTCGTAATTTGTCATATTATACTGAGGATTTTTGTTGCTTTTTTCTATAAGAACACATACAAAAGCAAAATGTTTTATAAAATTAAAAGTTTTTTTATAAAAACAGGCAATTTCCCGTCCTTCCTTGCAAATTAGCCATTTATGACTAATAATTTCAAACAGGTTGTACTTAACATTTTAGTTTAATAAATTTCTATAAAATTGATTTTGTTGCAAATAATTGTTTAACTTTGTGGGGTTAAAGCACGACTGTGTTGTCGCAACAAGTAAGTTTGCAATGGGAAATAAAAAGTTATCAATAAACGGAGTAGAGTTCTTTCCTTTTTCAACCGAGGAGGATTTGTTTAACCACATAGACGAGAACAAAGGTATATTGGTTGCCATTAATGCCGAAAAGATTATAAATGCAACGGAGAAGACCCGCAGCATAATAAATAGAAATGTGGGTTACATTGATGGCGCAGGTGCTATGATTGCGGCTCACAAGCGTGGTTTCCCAAAAGCCTGTAAAATTCCCGGTTGCGAGTTGTGGCTTAAGATTATTGCTCGTTTTTACAAGGAAAAGACATTTTACCTGGTGGGTGGCAAGCAACAGGTAATAGAAGAGACTGTCGAGAAATTACAGAAGGAGTTTGAGGGCATAAATATCATAGGCTACCGCAATGGTTATATAAAAACCGATGAGGACAAGGCGGCTCTCATTGCCGATATTGTGGAAAAGAAACCCGATGTTGTGTTCGTTGCCATGGGTTCTCCCAAACAAGAGCTTCTTATGGAGGAGATACAACAGCAGCACAAAGCTATTTTCCAGGGATTGGGTGGCAGTTTCGATGTATATACCGGGCACGTTCACCGCGCTCCCAAATGGTGGGTGAACCACAATATGGAGTTTGCTTATCGTTTGCTGCGCGAGCCTAAACGATTTAAAAGACAGTTGAAGCTGGTTAAATTCATGTATTGCCTTTACACCAAGAAGATTTAACTCGCATACACGAAAATGATTTTTAAATATCATTTTCCGTTAAAGAATATGAGAGTGCGCCGTTACAAGAACAAGACGCACTCTCTTTTTTATTGCCACAAGTAACAAGTTACATTGGTGGTGGTGGAAATTACCCCCTTGCAAGGAACTCTATCAACGGAAGGGCTATATTTTGATAACCCAAGCCGTTGGGGTGCAAAACATCATCGGCCGAAGAGCGGGTGTAACGGCCATAATTATTTGTATCTACTTGATGAATTGAATATATATCCAAGAGGGGGATACTTGCATAAAGCGCAATCTCCTTCAACGCTTGCACATACTCATAATAGCGATGCCCGGCCTCATTGGTCACCGTTGAGGCAGGATTGTAAAATTCGGTTTTTGAGAAGCCCTTGAAAGGTGTTGCAAGATACAACTTCGCAGTCGGGTATTTTGTACGGGCGCGGTTAATTATCTTTTTAAAACTTGCATAGAAAGTATCATCACCCATAGGGTCGGCAAGAGTGCCCAACGGCGAGTTATTCATATAGTCGTTTACTCCACCAAATATCACAATGCCGTCGTAAGTGTACTCTTGTTCATCGGCATAAGTTATGGCTGCGTCCAATTGTGCAAAGGTGCTATATGTAAACTTGCTGGTGCAATTGCCGTTGCCCGATATGGCGTAGTTGTCAAATCGGTTCAACCCAAGTTCCTGTGCTACATAATTCTGCAACGAGTATTCACGCCCAAGAAGTGTGAAACCATATCCACTGTTGCTTGTACCCGCAGCACGGATATTGTGGGCGAAAGAGCCACCAAGAAGCAATATGTTTTTACCATACAACGGTGAATTTATATATGGGTTGGTGGTATCGACCCAATTTGTCCATTTATCTACATTGTGCATTCGGCGCAAGGTTCTTGTGCCGCCTCGATAATCGACAGAACTTACCATTCGCAACTCCTGATTATACTTGCGGGCAAGATAGTAGTCGCCATTGGGTAAGTTTATTGTTTTATCTGTGAATGTTTGACACAGTTCATAAGGGCTACGTATCTCCTGTACCCAGGTGTCGTACTGGTAGCCAAGCACATAGTTGTATATATCAACATCTTGTGTGCCAACAAGTACTCTAAAACGACCATTATATGCGGAATTAGCCGAACTGCCGTGCATAGCATCGAGCACGGTCATCAACTCAGTAACATCGGAAACCTTGGGTAATCTCTTGAATGGGTCGTTAGCTGCATTGCTGTTTTCACTTGTACCTTGCAGGCGGGTGAGCAGTTCATTTTCTGCCGTTTGCGAGCGTTTTTTCTCTGTATCGATATTTTCATTCACAGCAGCCACGGCATCGTCGATACTCTTTTTAATGGAACCCTCTTCATTCCCGGCAAGTTTTTCATACTCTGTAACCAATGAATTTACTGTTGCAAGCAGTTTTTCATCGGTGTCTATTTTATCAAACATTTTCGATTCCAGGAGCTGTTTCCACTCACGCCAAACACCATTGGCAAATGTGCGAACATACACTCCTGTTGTCTTTTCATCACGAGTGGTAATTGTCAACACCTGGCCTGTAACCCTGTCGCGTTGCTTGGGCCCCACGGTTCCGCAATCGGTAACCAACAGGTTTCCCACAATATAATGCTCCTCGCCACAATAATTTACAGGCAAACCCACATTGGCTCCTGTGTGGTCTATTTCCACGGCATAACTACCGGGAGAGAAAATCTTGTCGAGACTTCTCTCCCACTTACAACCCGAATCGGCGTCATTAAGCAGCGGTTTTAACCTAACCGCCATCTGTTTCATTTGATTACTCATAATTCTTTTTTGACGCGAAGATAAAGGCAGTAAAAAGATACGAGGTTGCGAGATTGACAGATTTTACCCAACGAAAGGAATTTGGAGCAAATGAACGGCAATGAAAAACGAAACCGCCCACGACTATCGACGGTGTAAACATACAAAAAAAACAGAAGCGACTGTGGGGCCGCTTCTGCTATATCACTTTATATCGGCACTTACTGCACCGCCCGAACCGAGGCGCAGGAGTATTTTACCACGGTCGGGAATTTGAATTATAGAGACTCCGTCGGTAGCGGCATTAACCACAAGCAAGGCATTGTCCTCGGCAAAACGATTCACACGAATGAGTGTGTCGGTTGCAACAGGCGCGCCAACATAAAGAAGGCTGTCGTTCATATAAACGTTGTATGCAGTGCCTGCAAACGAGGGAGAAAAGGATATTTCGTAACTGAACCTGGCATCACCGGGCTTGTTCCAATACTTATACAACGAGAAATAGGAGAAAAGACCTATGGTAATTATTATTACGAAAAAGAAAAATACACTGCCGTAAAGAAAATTCATATTGGCTTTGCGCCCTCTTGCTATGCTCATAAAGAAACTGTTTTTACGGGCACGAAGATAATATTTTACCACGAAAGAACAAAGGACTACTCGCCACAGTAGAGCTGTTGCACAGTAAAAGAGTTGTCGTAAACCAGAGCATAGGCAAGATAACGGCTTTCACGCGTAACAGGCGACAAGTTCAAATAACCACTCTGCACCACTCCATTGTGCAAGCATAAAGGATGCTCGGTGCGGAACTTTTCGTGCAAAGCAAGCGCCTCACCCTCGTTCCTGAAATTTGAGACAAAAAAGCGCCCTACACTGCTGCGAGAAACATATCTATCGAAAAATATGCGCGACACGGCACCCATATTCATCCTTAAATTCAGTTCCACACAGGGATAAAGACGATACTCCTCTCCGCTGCGATAGACAAGCATGTCAACACCCAGGTAACCCGAGTAACCAACGGGAAGCAACAAGTTTTCCAGTTCGGCTATCAATCTATCTTTTACAGCAGTAAGGGTATCTTGCCCCACATAAGATGCTATAAAGTTCTCCAGCGTATCATCGGCTGCAAGGACGTTGCCCGAATAGGCACTGCCGTCGCATTTGAAAAGCGAATAACCAGCAAAAGCCACCACACCGCCCGACACGGAAAACTCCATTGCAAAGTCAACCACCTTATCAAGAAAACGTTCGCACACAACACCGCCCTGACGCCTTATCACACCCTTGTAAAAATGCTCCACTGGAATTTCAACACGGCCTATGCCCCACGCAATACCCTTGCCACTACCCGACCACGGTGCCTTTATTACCGAGCGCGGCATACTCTCGATGAAAGCAGCAACATCGTCGGGCGAAGTAAAATATTGCGGAATTTCGGGGGTATCGATACCCGCATCGCACAAAGAGCGCAAAAGAGCAATGGCAGTGCGACGATTGGAAAGGGAACGTACACTTTCGACAAAAGAGGTGCCGGGCAGAACTTCTTCCCTCACAGCCATAGCCACAAGTCTCCTCCGTATCTGCGCACTCCACCCCCACGGGCGACACTCATCGACCGCCTGCGCACTACCCTGTACAAAAGGCCTGGCAAGCGGGAAAAGAGCACTCATCTCCTTGTGAAACTCACTATGAAGAATACCCGGCAAAAACACAGAATCACTCTCTTGAGCATACCAAAGCGGCAGTGTTGCAAGGTCGCCGGCAATAGCACGCGCCGCCGGCGGAGGGCAATAATTGGCATTACCGTCGGCAAGAGCAAGGTCGTTCTCGGGGTTGAATATATGAAGTTTCACAATACGGTGGTTTTACCGTGCGAAGATACAAAAACAGGCATAAACAACACAACTGTTTTGCTTTTTTGCAACAAAGAAATTTCAGAGGCATTGTACATAATAAAAAAACACAAAAAACTTGTACACATAATAAAAAAACACTATTTTTGCAGAGTAATGATGATTAATGAGGGGCCCGCAAGCCCCTCTTTTTTATAAAAACACTGTTAGAATCACATTTCCCATCATAAAGAGAATGACTATATGATTGACAAACAACAAGTAATCGAACTCACCAATGAGTGGCTCGCCGACAAGGAGTACTTTTTGGTAGATGTCATCATCAGCAAGGATGACAAAATAACAGTAGAAATAGACCACGCCGAAGGTGTGTGGATTGAAGATTGCGTTGAACTAAGCCGCCATATTGGCGCAGGCTTGGGAGAAGAGGGCGACAATTACGAGCTCGAAGTTGGCTCGGCCGGCCTTGGACAACCTTTCAAGGTTATACAGCAGTACCAGAACCACATAGGCCTTGAAGTGGAGGTTCTCACAAAAGATGGCAAAAAGCTCAAAGGCATACTCAAAGCTGCCGAAGAGCAGGAGTTTGTAGTCACAATCTCCAAAAAAGAGAAGAAAGAGGGCTGCAAACGCCCCCAGCTCGTAGAGGAAGACCTTCACTTCACCTACGACAGCGTAAAATACACGAAATATGTTATAAATTTTAAATAAAATGGCAAAGAAAGAAGAAACAATCAGCCTTCTTGATACCTTTCAAGAATTCAAAGAGTCGAAAAACATCGACCGTACTACAATGATCAGCGTGCTCGAGGAGAGCTTCCGCAAAGTGTTGATAAACATGTTCGGCACCGACGAGAACTATTCTGTAATCGTTAACCCCGACCGTGGCGACTTTGAGATACAGCGCCGCCGTACAGTAGTTGCCGATGCCGACGTTAAAGACAGCAACCTTGAAATTTCACTCACCGAGGCACAGCAGATTGACGATTCGTTCGAGATTGGCGAGGACGTGAGCGAAATTGTAAACTTCGCAGAGTTCGGCCGTCGTGCCATCCTTAACTTGCGCCAGACACTTGCTTCTAAAATTCTTGAGTTGGAGAAGGACAGCCTTTACAACAAGTACAGCGAGCGTATCGGACAAATCGTAAGCGGCGAGGTTTACCAGATTTGGAAAAAAGAGCTCTTGCTTGTAGATGACGAAAACAACGAACTTCTCCTCCCCAAAACAGAGCAGATTCCTTCGGATTTCTACCGCAAGGGAGAACATGTGCGCGCAGTTGTTGCACGTGTTGACAACCAGAACAACAACCCCAAAATCATTCTCAGCCGCACATCGCCCATGTTCCTCCAGCGTCTTTTTGAGCTTGAGGTACCCGAAATCAACGACGGTCTCATCACCATCAAGAAGATTGCACGTATCCCCGGAAAACGCGCAAAAATCGCAGTTGAGACTTACGACGAGCGCATCGACCCCGTAGGTGCTTGCGTGGGTGTGAAGGGTTCACGTATCCACGGTATTGTACGCGAGCTTCGCAACGAGAATATCGACGTTATACCTTACACATCGAACATTGAGCTCTTCATCAAACGTGCATTGAGCCCCGCCAAGATTACAAGCATCACTCTCGACGAAGAGAAACGCATTGCCGATGTTAACCTGAAACAGGAAGAGGTTTCACTCGCTATCGGTAAAGACGGTCTTAACATCAAACTCGCAAGTATGCTCACCGAATACACCATAAACGTATATCGCGAAATCGACGAGCAGCAGGAGGATGATATCTACATCGAGGAGTTTGCCGACGAGGTTGACGAGTGGGTAATTGCAGCCATAAAGAAAATTGGCCTCGACACTGCCAAAGCCGTTCTGAATACCCCCCGCGAGGTACTTATTGAGAAAGCCGACCTCGAAGAAGACACTGTGGACCACCTCATATCGGTACTCCAAGCCGAGTTCGAAGAGGACGAAGAATAAACAGTTTCAGTAACCTAACAAAAGACAACGAATGAAGATAAGACTAAATAAAGTACAAGGAGAGCTTAATCTGGGCCTTTCCACAATTGTGGAATTCCTGCAGAAAAAGGGCTTCGAAATAAAAGAAGACCCCAACGCCGTTGTACCCGAAGAGGGTTACAAATTGCTTATTGAGGAGTTTAGCGCCGACAAGAAAGCTCGCATCCAATCGGATAACTTCACCAAAGAACGCCAAAGCAAAGACAAGCCCAAGAGCACACCTGCTGAGGTAGAAAAAGAGGTAGCTCCCGCAGTTGCAGCAGCTCCCATCGCCGAGGTGAAGCCCGAGGAGCCCAAGCAGGAGGTAAAAATTGAGGAGACAAAGCCCGTGATTGAAACAAAAATAAAGGTTACAGGCAAAATTGACCTTGAAGCTTTCAACCGCAAGCCTGCAAAGAAAGAGGCTGAAAAGCCGGTAGAGGCAAAGAAAGAAGAGCCCAAAGTAAAGATTGAAGAGCCCAAGCAGGAGGTGAAGCCCGAAGTAATCAAAACCGAGGAACCCAAACCCGAAGTAAAAGCAGAGGAGCCCAAAGTGGAGGATAACAACCCTCAGGCTTCACTCACACAAGTGGAAGAGGTCGCTCCCAAACTCAACATCATTGGCCAGATTGACCTTTCGGCAATAAACCAATCAACACGCCCCAAGAAGAAGAGCAAAGAGGAGAAGAAAAAAGAGCGTGAAGAGAAAGACAAACAACGCGAGGAACAGCGCAAGCAACAGCGCGATGCTCAACGCCAGCAGAACAACGCCGGTGGACAAGGTGGCGACAACAAGAAAAAACGCCAGCGCATCAACAACCAGCGTGTCAACATAAACGAGGTTGGCGAAAACACTCAACAAAATAACAACCAGGAGTGGAGCGGCAACCGCAACAAGAACAACAATAACCCCTCACAGGGAAGCCGTCGCGACCGTGACCGCCAGCACCAGCGTTTCGACAAGAACGATGTTAACGAGGAGGATGTATCTAAACAGGTACGCGAGACCCTCGACCGCCTCACACAACGCGGCAAGAACAACAAAGCCGCAAAATACCGCAAGGACAAACGTGAGCAGGCAGCCGAGCGTCAGCAGCAGGCTTTCGATGCCGAAATGGCCGACAGTAAAGTACTAAAACTCACCGAGTTTGTAACCGCAAACGAGCTTGCAAGTATGATGAACATATCGGTAACACAGGTAATTGCAACCTGTATGAGTATCGGTATGATGGTATCAATAAACCAGCGTCTCGATGCCGAAACCATCAACCTCGTAGCCGAGGAGTTCGGTTTCACCACAGAGTATGTGAGCGCAGAGGTAGCCAACGCCATTGAAGTGGAGGTTGACAACGAAGAGGATCTCCAGTCACGCGCACCCATCATCACCGTGATGGGACACGTTGACCACGGTAAGACATCGTTGCTCGACTATATACGTAAAGCTAACGTAATTGCCGGCGAGGCTGGTGGTATTACACAGCACATCGGAGCTTATAATGTGAAGATGGAGAGCGGTAAGCACATCACATTCCTCGATACTCCCGGTCACGAAGCGTTTACTGCTATGCGTGCCCGCGGTGCAAAAGTAACCGACATTGTTATTATTATTATCGCTGCCGACGACAACGTGATGCCCCAGACAAAAGAGGCTATCAACCACGCTATGGCAGCAGGTGTGCCCATCGTATTTGCAATCAACAAGTGCGACAAGCCCGCCGCCGACCCCAACCGCATCAAAGAGGAGCTTGCACAGCTCAATATGCTTGTCGAGGACTGGGGTGGTAAATACCAGTCACAGGAGATTTCGGCAAAGGTAGGTATGGGTGTTGAAGAGCTTATGGAGAAAGTGCTTCTCGAAGCCGAGATGCTCGACCTCAAAGCCAACCCCGACCGCAAGGCAACAGGTTCTATCATTGAATCGACCCTCGACAAAGGTCGCGGATACGTAGCCACAGTACTTGTACAGAATGGTACACTTAAAGTTGGTGACATTGTGGTGGCAGGTACACAGTGGGGTAAAGTAAAGGCTATCTTCAACGAGCGTAACCAACGTATTAAGAGCGTTGCACCCGCCGAGCCCGCACTTATCCTCGGACTTAACGGTGCCCCCACTGCCGGTGACACATTCAACGTGGTGGAGAGCGAGCGTGAAGCACGCGAAATCACCGGCAAGCGCGAGCAGTTGCAGCGTGAGCAGGGCCTCCGCACACAGAAGATGCTTACCCTTGACGAGGTGGGCCGCCGCATAGCACTTGGTAACTTCCAAACTCTCAACATCATTGTTAAGGGTGACGTGGACGGTTCTATCGAGGCTTTGAGTGACTCGCTCATAAAACTCTCAACCGAGACAATACAGATAAATGTAATCCACAAAGCTGTGGGACAAATCTCGGAAAGCGACGTAAGCCTTGCAGCAGCATCAGACGCCATCATCGTAGGTTTCCAGGTACGTCCTTCGGTAACAGCCCGCAAGGTAGCCGAGAACGAGGGTGTGGATATACGCATCTACTCTATCATCTACGATGCTATTGAAGAGGTGAAAGCCGCTATGGAGGGTATGCTTGCGCCCATCGTTAAAGAAGAGGTTACAGCAACCATCGAGGTACGCGAAACATTCCACATCAGCAAGGTTGGTACCGTTGCAGGATGTATGGTACGCGAGGGTAAAGTTAAACGCACCGACCGTGCGCGCCTCATACGAGACGGTATCGTTATACACACCGGTAACCTTGCAGCGCTCAAACGCTTCAAGGACGATGTTAAGGAGGTGGGCACCAACTACGAGTGCGGTATCAGCCTCCAGAACCAGGACGATATCAAGGTTGGCGATATCATCGAGACCTTCGTACAGGTTGAGGTTAAACAAAAACTTTAACATCGGAAAATGAACACACTCGATATTGCTCTTGCAGCAATTATACTTGTAGGGCTCATCTACGGTTACTGCAAGGGACTTATCAAACAACTATCGTTTGGAGCAGGTATAGCATTAGGCCTGCTCCAAGCAGTGTTGTTCTACCCCACCGCAGCCGTGTGGATTAAGGACTATACGCAATGGGCCGACTGGATTGCCGTTCCCGCTGCATTCCTGGCCATACTCATCTGCGTGGTAATAGTATTCAAAGTTGCTGGAGTAATTCTCGCGTGGATACTCAACCTCTGCCATCTCGCCTTTATCGACCGTGCATTGGGCGCAATATTTTCAACCATCATTGCTATGTTCATCTTTGTTGGTGCCGTAGCTCTCACCGAAAATTTTATGCCCGATAACAAATACACCGGAAAAACCTCACAAGAGAATTCCTTGTTATATAAACATACAAAGATATTGACCTCTTTAATCATCGACGAGGCGGAAAAGAAGTTATAGAATTAAAGATGAAAAAGAAGAACAATATATTCAAGAAAATAGCCAATAAAGCATATGAGTTCGGCTTTATCACAAACATAAAGACCGATATCATAGAAAGCGGACTCAACGAGGATGTAATAAGACTTATATCCAAGAAGAAAAACGAACCCGAGTGGTTGCTGGAGTTCCGTCTTAAAGCCTACGCATACTGGCTCACACAGAAGATGCCCACTTGGCCACACCTCAACATACCGCCAATTGACTACCAGGCAATCTCCTATTATGCCGACCCTCTGAAAAAGAAGGAAAACAAGAATAAGGAGATAGACCCCGAGCTTATGAAGACATTTGAAAAGCTCGGCATTCCATTGGAGGAGCGTTTGGCACTCAGCGGTACAGCCGTTGACGCAGTTATGGACTCGGTGTCGGTAAAAACAACCTTCAAAGAAGAACTCAAAGAGAAGGGAATCATCTTCTGCTCTATGAGCGAAGCGGTACAGGAGTACCCCGACCTCGTGCGCAAATACCTTGGCACCGTGGTCAACTACCGCGACAATTTCTTTGCGGCACTCAACAGTGCTGTATTCAGCGACGGCTCTTTCGTGTACATACCCAAAGGTGTGCGTTGCCCAATGGAATTATCGACCTATTTTAGAATAAATGCCGCCAACACCGGACAGTTCGAGCGCACACTCATCGTGGCCGACGACGACAGCTATGTATCGTACCTTGAGGGCTGTACAGCCCCCATGCGCGACGAGAACCAGCTACACGCAGCCATCGTTGAGATTATTGTGTGCGATAATGCCGAAGTAAAATACAGCACAGTGCAGAACTGGTACCCCGGCGATGCCGAAGGAAAAGGTGGTGTATATAACTTTGTTACCAAGCGTGGCGACTGCCGCGGCAGCAACAGCAAATTGTCGTGGACACAGGTTGAAACCGGCTCGGCAATCACCTGGAAATACCCAAGCTGCATACTGCGCGGCGACAATTCACAGGGCGAATTCTACTCTGTGGCACTCACCAACAACTACCAGCAGGCCGACACAGGAACAAAGATGATTCACCTTGGCAAAAATTGCAGCAGCACCATCATTAGCAAAGGTATATCGGCAGGACACAGCCAGAACTCATACCGCGGCCTTGTACGCGTAAGCAAAAATGCCGACGGCGCACGCAATTACAGCCAGTGCGACTCACTGCTGCTTGGCGACAAATGTGGCGCGCACACATTCCCTTATATGGACATACACAACAATGGCGCAATAATAGAACACGAGGCAACAACCTCAAAAATTTCGGAGGAGCAGCTCTTCTACTGCAATCAGCGAGGAATACCCACCGAAGAGGCCATAGGACTCATAGTCAACGGCTACGCCAAAGAGGTATTGAACAAATTGCCTATGGAGTTTGCCATAGAGGCACAAAAACTTTTGAGCGTATCGCTCGAAGGAGCCGTAGGATAAAAAAAGAGAGTACATTATGGAAAACTTATTGGAAATAAAAAACTTACACGCCACCATAAACGGCAAAGAGATACTCAAAGGCATAAACCTCACCGTTAAAGCAGGTGAAGTACACGCCATAATGGGCCCCAACGGTTCGGGAAAGAGCACATTGAGCAATGTACTTGTGGGACACCCCGCATACACCGTTACCGAGGGCGAAATAATATATAAAGGAAAAAACCTTCTCGAGTTGTCGCCCGAAAACCGCAGCCACGAGGGCATTTTCCTCTCGTTCCAGTATCCCGTTGAAATATCGGGTGTAAGCATCACCAACTTTATGCGCGCTGCAATAAACGCACAGCGCCAATACAAAGGACTCGAGCCAATGAACGCAACAGAGTTCCTTAAACTTATGCGAGAGAAACGCGCTCTTGTAAACCTCGACAGCAAACTTGCCAACCGTTCGGTTAACGAGGGATTCAGCGGAGGTGAAAAGAAACGCAACGAAATATTCCAGATGGCAATGTTGGAGCCCACATTGAGCATACTCGACGAGACAGATTCGGGCCTCGATATCGACGCCTTGCGCATTGTGGCCGAGGGCGTGAACAAGTTGAAACGCGATGATACATCAACAATTGTAATCACCCACTATCAGCGTTTGCTCGACTATATCAAACCCGATATAGTACACGTGCTCTACAATGGTAAAATTGTGAAAACCGCAGGCCCCGAACTCGCTCTCGAGCTCGAAGAACGCGGATACGACTGGATTAAAAACGAAAACCAATAACAAATGAGCAACGAACAGGAATACATAGCACTGTACGACGCCAACCGCGAGCTGATAGAGAAACCCTGCGCGATGTTGCTCAACGAAGCACGACGCAAAGCTTTTGAAAAGTTCAAAGCGACAGGTTTTCCCACAACCAAAGAGGAAGATTGGTTGCACACCGATGTTGCAGCACAGTTTGCCACAGACTATGGTATGAACCTTGGGCGAATAGCATCGTCGGCCACACAGCACGACATATTCACCTGCGATGTGCCCAACCTGAAAACCCACAGGGCATTCATTGTCAACGACTCTTTCCAGGCAAGCGAAAAAGAGAACAAGCTACCCGAGGGGGTGCTTCTTGGCAGCCTGAACGAGATAGCCGATAGCCATAAAGAACTCATCGCACCCTACTACAACCGACTGGCCGAGAGTGGCGATGCCATTGCACAATTCAACACAGCATTTGTGCAGGATGGTATAGTACTCTACATACCCCGTAACACAGAGATTGAGGAGACAATACAGATTGTAAGCCTCATACAGGCAAATGTTGATATGATGTCGAACCGCCGCCTGCTCATCATACTTGAGCGAGGAGCAAAAGCGAGCCTGCTTATATGCGACCACTCCTCTACCGACAAGAAGACACTATCGACACAAGTGACCGAGGTTTTTGTGGGAGAAGGAGCATCGCTCGACATATACGAGCTTGAAGAGACAAGCAGCGGTAACAGCCGTGTTGGACAAATGTTGGTGAGCCAGGAGGCCGACAGCCACTTCAACCACTGTAACATAACCCTTACAAACGGCTTCACCCGCAACCGCATAAACATCACTCTCGAAGGACGCGGTGCCGATGCCAACATCACCGGCCTTGCCATTGGCGATAGAAAGCAGCACATAGACAACCGCACACTCGTGGAGCACAAAACTGGCAACTGCAACAGCAACGAGCTATACAAATACATCCTCGACGAAGAGTCGGTGGGTGTCTTTACCGGCAAAATGCTCATACACCCCGATGCACAACAAACCACATCGGAACAGACAAACCGCAACCTCTGCCTCACAAGTTGCGCCCGTATGTATGCACAGCCACAGCTCGAAATTTATGCCGATGACGTAAAGTGCAGCCACGGCTCCACCGTGGGACAGCTCGACGAGAGCGCACTCTTCTATATGCAACAACGTGGTATCCCCGCCGAGGAGGCACGCCACCTGCTTATGTACGCATTTGCAGGCGAGGTTATAGAGAACATAAAAATAGATGCCCTGCGCGACCGTCTGCATATGCTCGTTGAAAAACGCTTCCGCGGAGAACTCAACCGATGCAAAGGCTGCTCACTCTGTAAATAAAGAATAGAAAGATGCTCGACACGCAAGAAATACGCAAGGAATTTCCCATACTCTCGCAAAAAGTGTATGGGAAACCTCTTGTTTACCTCGACAACGCAGCAACCACACAAAAGCCACAATGTGTGATAGATGCCATAAGCAACGCCTACTGCACCATAAACTCAAACGTGCACCGTGGCGTACACCACCTCTCACAGATTGCCACCGAAGAGTTTGAAAAAGCCCGACGCACGGTACAGAAATTTATCGGCGCTGCACACAGCCACGAAATAATATTCACTCGCGGCACCACCGAGAGCATAAACCTTGTGGCAACATCATTCGGAAACACCTTCCTGAAAAAGGGCGACGAGGTTATCATATCAACAATGGAGCACCACAGCAACATTGTACCTTGGCAAATGCTTCGCGACCGCATAGGAATAACCCTGCGCATCGTACCCCTGAAAGAGGATGCCACGCTCGACATCGACGCATATGCAACACTCTTCAACGAACGCACACGCCTTGTAAGCATCACACACGTATCGAACGTGCTTGGTGTCACCAACCCCGTAAAAGAGATAATAGAGATTGCTCACAGCCACAATGTACCCGTACTTATCGATGGCGCACAGAGCAGCCCCCATATAAAAGTGGATGTTCAGAACCTCGATGCCGACTTCTTTGTAATGAGCGGACATAAAGTATATGCCCCCACAGGAATAGGCGTACTCTATGGCAAAGAGAAATACTTGAATGCAATGCAGCCCTACCACGGTGGCGGCGAAATGATACAGACCGTACGTTTCGAGAAAACCACCTACAACGAACTCCCCTATAAGTTCGAAGCAGGCACCCCCGACTATGTGGGAGCAATTGCACTAGGTGCAGCTCTCGAATGGGTTATGCAAATGGGAATAGAAAACATTGCCGCGCACGAACACGCGCTTACACAATATGCCCTCGAAAGACTGCAAGAGATTGAGGGTATGCGCATATTCGGCAAACCCGACGGCGCTGCAATCTCCTTCCTTGTTGGCAACATACACCCAGCCGACCTTGGCACCATACTCGACCACCTGGGAATAGCCATACGCACAGGACACCACTGCGCGCAGCCCCTCATCGACCATTTGGGCATACCAGGCACCGTGCGCGCCTCATTTGCCATATACAACACCCGCGAAGAGGTCGATGCACTGATAGAGGGAATAAAACGAGCCGTTAAAATGTTTGCATAATGCTTAAACTATTTCAAACAGAAGGAGTTATTGAAGCCGGATGCGATGAAGCAGGGCGTGGTTGCCTTGCCGGCGATGTATATGCAGCAGCAGTAATACTGCCGCCCGACTTTGAAAATGCACTCCTGAACGACTCAAAACAACTCACCGAGGTACAACGCTACCAACTGCGCGAGGTAATTGAGAAAGAGGCCGTAGCGTGGGCTGTGGGCATAGTTACCGCTGCCGAGATTGACAAAATAAACATACTGCGGGCATCTATACTTGCAATGCACCGTGCTGTTGACGGACTAAAAGTGCGTCCCCAGCACCTTCTTATCGACGGCAACAAGTTCAGCCCCTACCCCGGAATAACACACAACACCATTGTTAAGGGCGACGCCACATATATGAGCATCGCCGCCGCCTCAATACTCGCAAAGACCTACCGCGACGATTATATGCTTGCTCTCGCCCGCGAATACCCAATGTACGACTGGAAGAGCAACAAGGGCTACCCCACTGCAAAGCACCGCGCAGCCATACGCGAGTTCGGCGTTTCCCCCCACCACCGTATGTCGTTCAACCTTTTGGGCGAGGAGCCCAAACAACTGGAACTTTCGTTCGAGTAATGTATATGTTATACAGAGAGTTACTTAGTAGCAAATCTCTTTTTTTTGACAAAAGAACAAAAGAATAAAAGCAATCTCCGCTGCAAACAATAGTTCTTATTGAAAATACAAAATAAAGGTATTCTCGAAAAGCAATAAAAAAGCAGGGCAACCAATTGGTTGCCCTGCTTGCGTTATCGTGTGTAATGTAAAATTACTCAGCACGCAATGTGAAACGCTGGAAGCCTGTTGCTGTAAGCTCTTTGTCGAAGCCTTTCAAGAAATCGGCAACAGAAATCTTCTCGTTCTGGCAGTAGCCCTGCTGCAAGAGGCAAACCTCTTTGTAGAACTTCTGGATACGACCGTCAGCGATGCGAGCGATCATATTTTCGGGCTTGCCCTCCTCACGAGCTTTGTCCTCGGCAACAGCACGCTCTTTAGCGATGATTGCGGGGTCAAGGTCCTCGCTTGTAAGTGCAAGGGGAGCAGAAGCTGCAATCTGCATTGCAATCTCGTGACCTGCCTCCTCGTTAGCCTGTGTAAGAGCTACCATTGTACAGAGCATATTCTTCTTCTGGTGGTTGTAAGTGAAGATGTTCTCAGCCTCGAGAGTCTTGTAACCATCGAGCTCCATCTTCTCACCTGTGATACCTGAACGAGCAACGATAGCGTCCTGTACAGTAGCATCACCAAGGGGAAGAGCCTGAACCTCCTCGATAGTCTTGCACTTTGCAGCAATTGCAGCGTCCAAGATATCCTGTGTCAACTTGATGAAGTCAGCACCCTGAGCAACGAAGTCAGTCTCACACTTCAAAGCGATGATAGCACCGAAGCCATTCTCAGCCTTAACGAGTACACAACCCTCAGAAGCCTCGCGGTCGCTACGTTTTGCAGCTACCAACTGACCCTTCTTACGGATAATCTCGATAGCCTTGTCGAAATCGCCCTCAGCCTCTGTCAAAGCGTTTTTACAATCCATCATACCAGCACCGGTCATTGTACGGAGCTTGGAAATATCAGCCATTGTTACAGCCATAGTAGTAATATTGTTTTAAAAATTAGTAATTAAGAGAAAATTACTCTGCAACCTCTTCAGCTTTGTCAGCGCGAGCACGTGTTGTGCGGCGACGAGCAGGTTTCTTCTCTGTGTTCTCCTCTGAACCCTCTGTAGCCTCATCTACCTTCTCAACTTTGCGCTCTTCCAAGCCCTCAGCGATAGCAGCGCAGCAAGCGTCGAGGATAACCTCTACTGACTTTGTAGCGTCGTCGTTAGCGGGGATTACGAAGTCGATGTTGTTGGGGTTAGAGTTTGTATCTACGATAGCGAATACAGGGATACCCAAACGGTTTGCCTCGTGAACTGCGATGTGCTCTTTGAGTACGTCAACCACGAAGATAGCCGAGGGAAGACGTGTAAGGTCGGCGATAGAACCGAGGTTCTTGTCGAGCTTAGCACGCTGACGAGAAATCTGGAGGATTTCACGTTTAGAAAGATTTGAGTATGTACCGTCCTGTGTGAGTTTGTCGATAGTAGCCATCTTCTTCACAGCCTTACGGATTGTGGGGAAGTTTGTAAGCATACCACCGGGCCAACGCTCGATAACGTAGGGCATTGCTATTGACTGTGCTTTCTCAGCAACAATCTCTTTAAGCTGTTTCTTTGTAGAAACGAAAAGGATTTTCTTACCGCTTTTTGCAATTTGTTTCAAAGCCTCAGCTGCAGTCTCAGTCATAGCTGCAGTTTTGTGCAAATCGATGATGTGGATACCATTGCGCTCCATGAAGATGTAGGGAGCCATAGCGGGATTCCATTTACGTTTCAAGTGACCGAAGTGTGCACCGGCCTCCAAAAGTGTGTCAAATGTAATTCTAGACATTTTGTTTGTTTTTTAAATTGTTTACCTTCTTTTTAGTTAATTTTTAACCAACCTCTCGGGTAGCCCACCTATGCGTATATATTATATAAGGTGAAGTCCCGAGCGGTTTAGATACTAAACGTATATTTCGGGACCGAATATTAACGTTTACTGAACTGGAATCTACGACGAGCCTTGGGCTGACCGGGTTTCTTACGCTCAACCTCACGAGCATCGCGAGTAAGGAATCCTTCGGCACGCAAAGCCTTCTTGTCGTCAGCGTTGATCTTTACAAGAGCACGAGCAATTGCAAGACGCAATGCCTGTGACTGACCTGTGAAACCGCCACCGTCAAGATTTACTTTGATATCGTATTTCTCCACTGCATCGATAGTCATCAGAGGCTGTTTAACAACGAACTGAAGAATGCTTGAGGGGAAATAATCCTGCAGATCCTTTTTGTTGATAGTAATTTTTCCGGTACCTTCAGTAACGAAAATACGGGCAACTGCGCTTTTACGTCTGCCTAATGCGTTTACCATTTCCATCTGCTGTTATTATTTATAAGAGTTAATATCGATTGTTTTAGGTGACTGAGCAGCGTGGTTGTGCTCGGGACCATCATAAATGTAGAGGTTATTCAACAAGTGGTCGCCAAGACGTGACTTGGGCAACATACCTCTTACAACGTGCTTAACCAAACGCTCGTAACCTTTGTAACCTTTAGCCACGTCAGCGGGGCTGAAAGATTTCTGACCACCGGGATAACCCGAGAAACGCAAATAGATGCGATCGGTCCATTTGTTACCTGTCATTTTTACTTTGCTTGCGTTGATGATGATTACATTGTCACCGCAATCTACGTTGGGGGTAAAGCTGGGTTTGTACTTACCTCTCAAAAGTTTGGCAACCTTTGTGCCAAGACGACCAATTACCTGGTCTGTTGCATCTACAACAACCCACTCTTTCTGAGCGGTTGCCTTGTTAACTGAAATTGTTTTGTAGCTTAAAGTATCCACTTTAATTCCTTTTAAAATAGTTAATAATTCCATTTCTCCGATACTTCTCTGCTTGAACCTCACGGAATTAGGTTCCACAGAAACCCTCTTCGCGCCTGCCCGACCAATTGGCTAGATTGCGTCTTTGACAGACTCAGAGACCTAAAGTATCGATTGCCCGATACACGGGCTGATAATAATCGGCCTGCAAAATTACTTTTTTTCAACGAGATAGGCAAGGAAATAAAACTTTTTTTGAAAAAAAATGCATTTTTCTTTGCAGGATAAACAAAAAACATTACCTTTGCATCGCAATTGAGCAAAACAATTGCCCAGATGGCGGAATCGGTAGACGCGCTGGTCTCAAACACCAGTGGGGCAACCCATCCCGGTTCGATCCCGGGTCTGGGTACAAGGCAGAAGGGATAATACTTCTGCCTTTTTTTATTACCACTAAACACATTTATATATACCGTTCAAAAAGACACATATATATCATGAAAAAGGTAATCGTACTCCTTTCCACATACAATGGTGAAAAATATCTGCAAGAGCAATTGCAATCACTCACAAAACAAGAGGGAGTGAACTGCGAAATACTTGTACGCGACGACGGTTCAAAGGACAACACCACCGCAATACTCGACGAGTGGCAAAAGCGAGGTTTGCTCAAATGGTATTCAAGCACCAATCTCGGTTGCTGCAAAAGTTTTATGGATTTGCTAAAAACCGCAGAAGAGGGAGTATATTATGCTTTTTGCGACCAGGACGACGTGTGGTTGCCCGGGAAGTTGCGCCTCACCATGGAGAAAATGACAAGAACCGAAGAGACACACCCCGAAAAACCCGTAATCATCCACTCCGACATGAACGTGGTTGACGAAAACCTTAACATAATACACGAATCGTTCTGGAAATCATCGGGATTAAGACCCGACATTCTAAAAACATTCCCCTACCTTTGTACATGCAACAGCGTAAACGGCTGCACAATACTCATGAACAGCGCTGCACGCAATCTCATTCTTGAAAAATACGTAGAGCAGAAGACCATCATACACGATGTAATTTCTGCACTGACCGTAGCCTACCACGGCGGCATAATAGATTACATAACAGAACCCACCGTACTCTACCGCCAACACTCCAACAACGTGGTGGGAGCAATGCATTACAACAAATGGGAAGCCATAAAAGAGCGTTTTTCAAACCTTGGTCGCGTATTCCGCAAAAACATAGACACATACAAAGGCGCAAATAAAATTGGAAAAATATCGATATTTAGTTATCTTTACCACAAAATAAAATATTTGACCATAAGATAATAATATGGAACCCTTGATTTCTATTGTCACAATCACATTCAACAGTGAAAAAACCGTTGAAGAAACAATAAAGAGCATAGTTTCACAGGACTACTCCAACTTTGAGTACATAATCATCGATGGAGGCTCCACCGACAACACACTCAAAATTGTAGAAAAATACCGTGACAAAATCGCGACCATAGTTTCAGAACCCGACAAAGGCATCAGCGATGCGTTCAACAAAGGCATCAACAAAGCAACAGGAGAGATTATAGGAATTATCAACTCCGACGATGTACTATTGCCCGGAGCTTTGAAAGCCGTTGCAGCAGCCTATGAACCGGGAGTTGGAGTCTATCGCGGCAACATAATCATTTGGGACAGCGAAAAAGAGACCAAGATAACAGCCTACCCTTCAATGAAATTCCCCTTGCACACATTCAAGAAACGCATTGTATGCCACCAGGGAACGTTCGTCACAAAAAAGACCTACGAGAAACACGGCAACTTCAAAGTACACTTCAAATATATGATGGACGCAGAGTTGCTTGTACGCCTCTACGAAGCCGGGGTCAAATTCAAATACATACCGACCGAACTCGCAATGTTCCGCATGGGAGGCGTAACAAGCAGCAATTTCATGAAAAAAACAGGGGAAATAGAGCGTTTCTTCCGCGAGAATGGCGCTGGATGGCTATATGCAAAAACCCACGTCCTTCTCTTCATCATCACAAACTCCATACTTACAGTAGCACGCGCCATGGGACTTGCTACCATAATGAAGAGAATAAAATTCCGCCTTTGCCGATAGCTCAACCGACAAACAACATAAACAAAAACCGGGGCATCAGAAAGATGCCCCGGTTTTTGTTTATACCGCGCAGTTTATATATAAATCACTTTATTATAGAACAAGCTGATAAACAGCAGAACTCCGGCCACAGTTATCACAACCACCTTGCCCAGCCAAGCCGGTTTCACCGTGTAGAACAAGAGCGGGAATAAAACAATCTCTACTACGCCCAAAAGTTCACTCATACGCATAGCCACCACAGGCATCTCGTGCAGTATAATCCATGCTGCGATAGAAACAACTTCTATTTTTAGCAACAGATAAACATATTTGTTATACTCGTACACCAAAGAACTCTTCCATAACAAAAAAAGAGTCATTGCTATCTTCGTGAGCAGAACCAGGTTAAATACATTTATCTCATTCCACACACCACCGCCGGCCTGCGCAATCTGATACAAACGCATTTTTTCCTCAAAATAAGGAATTGGTATTGAGGTAATTATGCTTATATGCAGGAAATAAATAACATACGCGGCAGGAATAATGAAAAGATAAAAATAATATTGCCATTTTTTGAACGGCTTTCCATCGAAAAAAGCAAAGAGGAAAAGCACGCACGCCGTATAGTGGAAAAGCGTTGCAAAAAGCGCGTACAGCAAGTACTTACGCTTGTCGGCCTCGCCCAAATAATACAAGGCTACCATAAAAAAACCCGATGCCACACCAACACGAATCTGGTTCATTTCGTGCAGTAGGTAATAGTTTGATATATATACAAGCAGCGAAAGAAAATATAACGATGTCAATTTCTTCACTCCCGAAATATGTACCGATAACGAGATTATTGCATAAATAAGAAACACAACCACCACATTATCAAAAAACAACTCTACAAAAGAGGCGATTATCAAAAATGTAATTTCGGTATCTATTGCAAAACTCCTTTCATACATCTCAACGTATGTCACATAATCATGGTCGATATCATCTGGACGCAAGCCCGCCACCAATGCTATAAACACCCCCAGCAACAGCAATGCGTTGAACTTTGTTCTGTCTGTCAATCTATCTTCCAAGAAAGCCAAACAGCACACAACTGCAAACAGAGAGAATATAATTATCGCCACTTTATTCCGGTTCTATAGTCTTTATTACCTTGGCAGGAATACCGGCAGCAATTGAATAAGGAGGTATATCCTTTGTTACCACAGAGTTTGCACCAATAACACTATGCGCACCAATTGTAACTCCGGACATTACCGCACAATTTTCGCCCAATGTAGCACACTCCTCTATAACCGTTTTTCCCTTTGAGAACAGGGGGCGGTGGCGAGGCGGCATGCTCAAAGCCTCATAAGAAGAGGCACCATGAAAATGGTCAGTAATATAAGTTCTTTCGCCAATGGTAACATAATTACCTATACGCACTTCGTTAATACATCCAATATGGCACAACGGATTTATGACAACATTATCACCTATTATCATTTTGGGATTAAAGGTTTGTCCACGCCAAGCATCTGTAGCCTCCAAGCGACAATCCTTGCCCAATATCACATTATCACCCAACTCAATGTATTTTCCGCCGACAACCACAAATGGAACACCAAATGTTTTCAGATTAGAAGATTTCTTAAAGCGATGCTTTGCAAAAGAGACATATATGCTCCACTTGATAGAGCGCACATAATTAGAAAATTGTCCGCTCAAAAGCACGCCAAAAGGCCAAATAATCAAGTCAAAAAATTTCAGGCAAAAATTTTTCATTTTAGATGTAATTTAGTTAATATAAAATCGCGTTCACCCCTTGTAAGGCCAAGAAGTGCAACAGAGGCAATAACCGATACAACAGCAACAGCCATCACTGCCACGCTGGGCAAGATTCCGACGCCGAAGTAACAATGAGCAAGATACGAAGGGATGACCGCACACACGCCCACCTTTGTTATCGGGATAAAGACCTCTTTTACAAACGACGATATTGAAAATTTGAATAACTTACGACAGAAAAACAGGCGTAACAATTGAGCCACCAGCATCATAATAAGCTGGGCAACAAAAGCCATGGCGGGGTTACCTGTAATCTTGAGCAACAGCCACGCAAGGGGCAAGGCGCATATCAATGTGAGGCCTATCACAATGTGATAATTCCTTATTTTACCCGTTGCCGAAACACCTATCATCATAGGGTTGGCAACTGCATCAACAAGCGTCACACACAAAAGCAAACGGGTAAACATTACGGTATAAGGTGGAACATTAACAAGCCACAATTCCAGAACCGTAGGCATCTCCAACATCAACGGCAAAGCAATAAACAACAACAGGAAAAACGAGAACCTTGACGAACGGAGTACCAGTTTGTTCATTGCAACCAGATCATTTACTGCATAACTTTTTGTTATCTGGGGATTAATCGCTGTTTGGAAACTTGCGGTAAACGAGGTTACAGCCACCTGCACTTGGAAAGCGGCACCACGCGCCGCATTGAGCAAAGCACCACCAAAAGCATTGAGTAGCAGATTCATACCCTGAATATTGCACACATAGGCAAAATTGCCAAACGTACTCCACCCTGCAAAGCCTAGCATCTCTTTGTAGAGTGCACCGGCCTTAACCCAAACAAAGGAAAGCTCCTTGAAATTATATCTGCAATAAAGGCTGTATATCAAGCGCACAAAGAATGCCACACCAAGCAACATCAACGCATAGGCTTTTAGTTTGTCGCCGCCAACGAATGCCAACGAAAGCACCACTGCCAATTTAAGGCAAGTATCCAATATCGTAATGCCTGCAAAAGCCGACATCTTTTCGTAGGCCACAATCGCAGCATTGTATGGCACGCTGATAACAACGAATACTGCCGATATCAACGAGCAATGATACACCCAAAGAGCCGCATCGAAGCGGTCGGCCGGAATAACCATTCTGTTCTCCACATACCAAAGCCCCACAGTTTCGCCAAGCAATAGAATGAGCAATGCCAACAGAAAATGTATTACAAGGCTTACGGAATAGACATTCTTCAGATACCCCGAATCGCCCTTGCCGATTGCAAACGTAATGAAGCGTTGTGTGCAATTAAGCATGGAATTATTCAAGAACACGAGTATTCCGATGGTAGCACCCACAACATCGTATATACCATAATCGACAAGCCCAAGCTCCCTTATAACAACACGGGATGTATACAGATATACAGCCATTTGGAACAGCATACGAAAGTATAACACTAACGTATTCTTTGCCACCCGCCTATTATTGATTGCTGCCTGCATAATCTATTATTTACCCATTTGGTCTTTAAGATATACATACAACGACGAGCCCATGAAGCCCATAACCACAAAGGCAAAAGCGATGAACATTCTGCGGGGAGCCGATGGTTTCAATGGAACCGACGCACACGACAACACTGCAAAGGCCGGTGTATTCTCCTGCAACTTGGCACGTGTCAACTGCAACTGCTGTGATGCCTGCGAGTAGGCCGATTGCGCCAATATCACCTCGTTCTCCAAACGATTCTTCTGCATTCCATACGAAGAGAGACGGGTTCCAATATGCTTGTCACAGAAATCGGCATAAGCCTCTTGTACTTTTATATATTCGGCACGAGAATCGGCACACAACTTTTCAAAATATTTCAAATCGTTTCGAGCCTTACAAGTACGATATTCCACAATATGTTCTTGCAGTTTATCCTTAATTGCATCGACCATTGTTGTAGATATAAGAGCGTCTTGTGCTGTATAACGCAATGTAATAACACCAGTCTTCTTATCAACAAGACAAACAATATTTCGTTTAATGGCTTCCGATACACCATCCTCCTCCTTACTCAAAAGAAATGGGTGTGGTTTCTCTCCGATTCCTTCATTCACATTATCTCCCTTAATCCACTTAATGGTTTTTTTCACCCATATTGTCGGGTAAACCCACCATGCAATTTTTTGATGCTTCAACTGATAGACATAGAGTGTTGTATCAATTTTACCATCAAGAGATTTAACTCGCAAATCGAACAAATCTAGTAGAAACTGCTTTGAGCCTATAAGTTCAGGATATATTTCGGGATATATAGCATCGCCCGTAGCGCCATCACCACCCAAGCCTGCAATATCGGCAAGAGCACCGAACCCACCTGAAAGGCCCGAGTTTGCAACTTCGGGAGCCAATGTAACCGCCGAGGTATATGTGCGCGGCAAACTAAACGCATACACTGCGGCAACAACAAACATCACACAACATACTTTAGCGATAAATTTGCGACTATTCCACAGCAACAATGCTATTTTTTGAAAATCTATCGGTTCCTGTTTATTTTCGGCCATATTCTTATTTTTAAATATATTATCTATAATAAAGAACTATATTTTATATAATTTATTGCAAATAAAGCACTTTTTTTTATCCACGCAAAGTTTTAAAGCTTCCGATTAAACAATTTCTGCTCATTGCATTTTTCACATACAAAAAAGGCCTCAACTATTTGAGGTCTTTTCCTTTATCTACAATTCTTAAACCAAATATGCATTTATAGCATTATCATATTGTTCTATAATGCGTTTAAGGTCGTAATTATCTATCATCAACTGTCTGCCGTTACACCCCATCTCGGCTCGTTCGTCGGGAGAAAGAGTAAGCACCTTCTCCATCGCATCGGCAAGCGCAACCGGATTTTTGTCGGGACAGAGATAACCATTATATCCATCCACAACAACCTCTCTACATCCTGGAACATCGGTTGCCACCAATGGGAGCCCCATTGCAGCACCCTCCATCAAGGTAAATGGTATGCCTTCACGATATGACGGCAACACCACGCAATCGGCTTTTGCAAGATATGGCTTAACATCGGGAACATGACCCAGATACTCAACACACCCCTCTTTTTCCCACTCGCGTAATTGATATTCGTGGATTGCAGCTGGATTATCTTCCCAAACAGCACCCAATAGAAGGAATTTTACATCATTATGTTTTTTACGCAACAAGCGTGCAGCCTCAACATACTCCTTTACACCTTTATCTATGAGCATACGCCCTACCAACAAGAATGTAAAAGGACCACTCTGCTTTTCAGTGTCCTCTTCTCTATAAAAACGCGACAAATCAATTCCTTCACCGGGAAGTTGTTCAATCATTTCAGGAGCAACAATCTCTTCGTTACGGAAAGTATTCACATCGTCCTTGTTGAGGAACCAAACAGATTTTGCATTCTTAAATGCAATGCGATACAGGAATTTTACAACAGTGGTAATTATCGTGCGTTGAATAAACACATAGCCCAAGCCTGTTGTTATAGGCAAATAAGGTATTTTAAGCATACGGGCAGCCAGGCCTGCATATATATTTGGTTTTATTGTATAGGTAATGCTTATATCCGGTTTCAGACTTTTAAGCATTTTGTAATATCTATACAACAACAAAGCATCGGTAAAAGGATTCACACTTTTAGGGTTCATCGGCATATCGTGTACCTCACACCCAAGTTCTTGAAGTTTCTTTGTATATATCTCGTCGTAAGGAGCCAACACAGACACCTTAAACCCACTCTCCACAAAATGACGCAACAACTTACCGCGGAAATTATACATCCCCCACGCATTATTACCCGAAAAAGCTATATGACGAGCCATAAATTCTATTTAAATATCGCAAATCCCACACCCCTTAATATAAAAATATGGGATTATAATCTTTTTCAAAACCCAATCCCGCCACAAAACGAGATAATATTACAAAAGTCGTAAAAAAAAATTACATACACAACACCCGAAACAAAATATTACAATAATAGACCATATCTTCTTGATTCTTTTGACATGTACAATAAAATTACAGCCACAAGTTTATGTGTATAACGAAAAAAAGCGAGGTTTATTGCAAAAAAAAATCACATTTACGCACCTATGTGCAACTGTTTCATCAATCGTCTTTTCATTGAAGAAAGCAGCACTTTTACCATACTGCGCTCCCAACCATTCAAACAGAAACAGAAACCGCCAAAAACGACTATAACAACCGACAAAACTGTGGTTGCAAGCAGGCTCAACAAAGGAGATAGGCCCGACAGCAAAGTTTCGGCAAACATAACAGAGAAGAACGCTATGGTGGCAAGCACAACACAAGGGAATATTACAGATTTTGCATATGGGTCTATTGGGAATTCCGCATCGATACGCGCTATAAGCACACGCAGCACAAGACAAATAACTTCTTCTGCAATAATACAATACATTACTGCGTATGGAGCATAGCCCTTATTGAAAAGCATATATGCAACAAACAGAGGAGCCAAGTGCATAACCCCGACAATAATATGTTGTAACTTTATACGTCCCACACTCTCCAAAGCTATTTGCAAACCTATTGATAATTGCCCAATAAGAACGACCAATAAAAATCCACGGCAGAATTCAAGCACACCTTCGGGAATTTCAACGAGCCATATATCAAGCACATAAGGCATATTTATGTAAAGCGGCACTATTATCATACACAACATCAGGAAAGAGAACTTCGATGTGCTCGAAGCAAACTTCACCATCTGTTTATGCATACTTGCCGCCTCGCTTTTCACAATTTGCGGGCGCATGGGGCGCACAGCCGAGTTTGCAAAAAAGAGCAAAAAGCCATTAAGTTGTTGAGAAATGCCATATGCAGCATTCGTAGCAAGACCAAAGAACTTGTTAAGCAACACTGCAACACCTTGATAACGGGCAAGTGAGCAACCGGCACCAATAAGATTCCACCCTGCGAACCCCGTCATACTCTTTATCAATGAAAAATCTTTTACAAAATCATCACTTGCCGATATTTCACTATAATGTCTGCGACAATATATGTATTTAAGCAAAAATACCATTATGCTTGAACACATAATGCATAGCGAATATATCACAAGCCTGTTATCGAGTATAAAAAGCACCACAACCGACGCAAGCAACTTGAACAACGCATCGGCAATGTTAATTGCAGCTATAACCACAATATCCTCTTTGGCATTTATAAGCCCCTCGTATGGCACCGACAAGACCAAAAACACCACACCTACCACCATACACAACAACACAACAAAAGCCTCACCACGTATTTCCTGTGGTATTGCCAACCAATACTCAATAGCCGGCACACCGAAAGATATCAATAAAAAAGCAAGAATAATTGCTATGCAGGAGTGAACCAGGCGGTTGTTATAGAACACTGCGCTCACGCGCTTTGCATCGCCTCCACCCATGGCAAAAGAGATATATCGTTGGGTGGCTACCGACATTGCAACATTTATAAACGAAAACATTGCAACGATATTTGCTATAAGAGCATAAACGCCATACTCGGTACTGCCAAGTGCTTGTAACACAAAACGTGTCGCAAACAATGCTGCACCCATAGACACCAACATATTGGCATACAAGGCAACACTATTAACAGCAACTCTACCGGCCGCTCTCATAATCGTTCAAACCTATTGTTTTTTTATAATCGTTCAACAATTTGCGATCCTCGACAGATATTTCATCCACGCCCAAGGACTTCAACCCCTCATAAGTGGTTGAATAAAGGTTTTCCAACTCCTCACGTGTCATTCTCTCCTGCGGAGGATAAAGAATAGCCTCGTGTTTAAGGACTTGTTCCAGCGTAAAACGCACTGCTATAACCTTTGCCGGAGAACCGGCTACAACAGCATAAGGCGGAACCGGTTTTGTAACAACACTACCTGCAGCAACAACGGAACCACGACCTATTCGGCTATGCGACAATAGTATAGTGTCGGCTCCAACCCACGCATCCTCCTCAACAACCACTGTCTGTTTAACATCATTTATATGAAGGACACTCAAAAATTGAGGTATCCCAACGGTGGGCACATGCTCGCTCGCAATAACAGTGCAACCGGCACCAATTGCCGAATATTTCTTTACAACAAGTTTACCACCTGCATTTATAACTTTAATACCGGGCTGCAAACGTGTGTAATCGTCAAGTTCCACACTTTCAGGATCCAACAACAGAGGACCGAAGAGCTGGGTATGCTCACCGGCTTTTGCATAATTACCTTTTTTCGTGTTCCTAAAGTTTCTAAAAAACGGAGCCGAGTATCTTACTCGCGTAACATCGGAAAAGATTTTTCTTAAAAACTTTTTAATCATAACAGATTCCCCCTTGTAAAAACTACCATTTCCTAAAATAGTACTCTCGCCCGTCGCTGTTCATCACAAGATTCTCATCATCCAACGACACAACTACAAACGTAACGGCATCGGTTGAGTATATACCGAAACTTTCAAGTACATGAGCCTCGCAAATATCCTCTATGCCGGGATACTCTTTGAACTGTTCCATCTTCAACAACGAACCGGAACGAGCAAATGTACCCATATACAGATGTGGCATGCCTTCGTCATAATACTTTCCAAACATCACGATATGACGTTGAAAGGAGTAATATATATCCTGTGGAAAGAGCTCCTCACCATTTCCAGCGATGCGTTCAAGACGCCACATACCATCGAGTTCACCATTCTCAAATGCCTTGTCGCACGATGACAAAGTTAATAAGATTACCGATAATAGTGATAATATTTTTTTCAAATAATTCATTTTAGTTCTTATTTAAATACTGCCAAACGGGTAATGGTAAACATTACACCTAGATTTTCTCCAATAAAGTTACTTTTATCATACCCCAATGATATGGTACCCGCCCATTTGGAAGCGGTGGGAGCATATATTATGTCGCACAGGAACGAAGTGGTATATTTCTTTTCACGAAAGGGATTTAAATAGGTTCCCCAATTTTCACTATAAGTATATTGCAAGCGGTAAGCCAAAGGCAGAACTCTGCCCAAAGTTCCATTCACACCCACATTATGCGCAACAAATCTGTTGCTTGCAAAACGCAAGGAACCATTGGTATTATACACAGGAGACACCGCCAAAGGGGTTCCTATGCCCATTCCTTGATAATGCCATCCCGGATATATACTATGATTGAAATAATTATCGGCACCATCCATCTGTTCTTTAAAGAATGGACCAGGGTCGTTATACCCGGCACCACTCTGGTCGTATGTCGAAACATATTCGTAAAGAACATTTGATACAAAGGGCATAAACGAAGATTTGTTTGTCAACGAAATTCCCACAAGTATATCACGCCACGGGTAGTATATAAGATTTCTATCGCCCGAAGCATCACTCTGATATTCCATAAAGAAGAGCTGTGAGAAATCTTCAAACATATGTTCTGCATATAATCTTACATCAACAGGCTTTGTATGATAAGTAAAAGCAGCATGCCAGCTACCTATAAAATTGCCGGAAATATTGGTTTGCTCATATTCAGGAGTGTTTTCGTCACCACCCATAGGTATAAATGCCTTGAAGAAGTCCTTTACTCCCGCAGGCATTGAAACAACCTTACCATCGGAACGGGTATAAACTTTACCGCCGAATTGTGTATGCATTTCCAAACCACCCTCAAAAGTCAAAGGAAATTTCTCCTTTTTACCAACTTTAATAAATAACGATTTACTATGATAGAATATATTCTTTCCGTAACGCGCCTTTTCGTTAGATGCCGTAAATTCTTCCTGGAAACCACCATCGGCAAAATAGCCATACGCAAGGTGGGCTTTTATCTGCATCCAGCCGTTTGTCCACGGAAACTCAACATATTCCGGTATTTCCACACGCAATTGAGGTATGGGGCGTGAGTTGCCACTATACACTAGACCACCACTACTCAACTCTTGGAATTTATTATAGTAAAGATTGGGAAACAGTTTATTCAAACTATTATTGACAAAAGAGGACGAGTCGTTCAATACACAAAAATTCTTCATCTCGGCAAAACGTTCCTTGCTTCCGACACTCAACCTTAGCCACTTCCAGGAGAAATCGGCATTAAGTTGCTGAAGCGCAACTACATCAGTCTGATTATATGCGGTAACAGCATCAGCAACAACAGAATATTTCCAATTGCTTTTTTCACCAAACTTACCATCAAAAAGCACTCCCACACGAGCATAACCATTACTCTTCTCCACCGACGACAAGCCCTGGTTCTTGGCTGTCAACCAATAAGGTGCGTAATCGCCATGCGACGAAATTGAATTCAACTGAGCATAACTACTTATCCCCATCCTGTTTTCCTGTGCAACAGCACTTACCACTTGAAGAGAAAGAGACAAGATAGTAAACATTCTAAAAGCTATGTTACTTAATCTATTCATATACAAATTCATATTAATAGAAAGAAACATTATCACAATCGTTTCTTTGCATTATCTCACATTTTTTGGCATACCCTTTTGAAGCACTAAACATAGTAAGTAATACAAGCATACCCGTAGAAGAGAGCAACAAAGGATTGGTACCTGCAATCACAAGATATACAATATACGTTATGGCCAACACCAATGCTTCGTCATTCTTTAGCGCAACACGACATAGCGAAACAAGTGGGTACAAAAACGTATATATGATAAAGAAGGCAAAAACGCCAAAATTACGCCAAAGCTCCATATAGCTCCATTCAGTCTTAAAAGACATTTTCGCAAAACCCTCGGTGTAAAAAGCCGTTCCCGGACCTTGACCAATGAGTAGATAAAGAGGATTTTCGGAAAAGAGGTCGCTATAAGAAGCCAAATGGGCATATTTTACCATATTGGAATGTTCGTTGGTTTCGAGCAACAGCAAAGAAAGAATCACTATAAATGCGAATATCGCAACCATTGCCGACGGATAAACGACATAATTACAATAGCGTTTATTCCTGTAAAAGATGAAAAACAAGACAAGTGCCAAGAACACAGGCAACACGATGGTGCTTCGCGTTCCGCTTATCAAGAAAAGATGCACAAACAACAATAAGAGGAAAACACTTGAACGAGCACGTCTTTCTGCCGTAAAAGCATTATAAAGCAACAGAGCAAACACCGGTAGGAAGGCTACAGTGGCTTTACAATACATTCCAAACATTGAAAAACCAAGAAAAGCACGGCGCGAAAGCATTATCGTGTGGTCGTGAGCACACATAAAAAGATAAACAATGCCCTCGAGCCTGGGATAAAATATTATTGCCCAATAAATGACCAATACCACACAAACAACCGCCACAACGGGTTTTACAGAAAGACGTAAAAGGTTGTATTGCCCTATCCATGGCAAAAGAAGCAATGGAAAAACAGAATTTACAGTTGCCGAGAATTCAGCAGAATCTACATTTTCACCACGTAATAAAGCAAAAAGCCAAGGCACAAGTATTGCCGTAAGACATAGTGCGAAATAACGCAACATTGCCCACTCGGCCTTTATAAAGAACAAATTATAAAATAACAAAAGAGAAAACACCACCATTTTCATATGGAAAATAGTGTTTGTCGGGTCAGCCACAAATAGAAAAACAAGCAACTGAAACAAAAAATCTCCAACCCTCTGTCTCTTGCTTATACACCCCATAATTTTTCGCTGACACGAAGATAGGTAATCTTGACTGTAGCAACCATAAAGGCACACACGATGAATAAAATTACTATTGTCATAGCAGCGGGTGAGTCGGCAACTTCGGGTACATACGAAGATTGCACCACATTATATACAGGAGTTGCTTCCTGCAACTTCACCTGCGCCATTAGCACCTGCGCCGACATTTGATTGTACGAAGCATAGGCAAGCTCCGCTTCACCTTCAAGAAAATCGCGTTGTGCCTTATACGAGGCACCATTCTGGGAGCTATTTTCCTTTATAAAGTTCTGATACCTGCTCTGCGCATCAAGATAACGCGCCTTTGCATCGTTACATATCTGTGATAAAGCCTCATAGTCGGCTCTTGTCTTTCTTGTACGATAATTTTGTATAAAGGCATTCAGGTTGCCGGCTACGGAATCGGCAACACTTTTACAAACCATCGGGTCTTTGTCATAAACAGTTATAGTAACAAGCCCTTGAAGCTTGTTTACCTGGCATCTTACATTACCCCTTATAAGCCCTACAACTTTGGCCGACACAGCCGCGGGCTGGGTCTTTGCCTTGTCAGAACCAAACAAGCCTTTAACCCAGACTATTGCATTTCCCCACCAGGTATTGTTCTTCACGATAAGCAAATGCTGCGCATAAGAGATATTTTTCTCATCGTCAGATGTGCGAACCGAGATTCCGGCCAATTCTCTTACAAAATCCTGCGAAGAAATTATGGTTGGATACAAATCGGCAGAATAAGCATCTTCGGAAAGAAACCCCAAGTTTATTCCGGCCATACCGGCAAGGCTCATTACAGCCGCATTATACCCGGTTTGTCTATGTTCCAATGCCAATATTGTGGTTGATGAGTAATTTTTTGGAATGCTAAACGCAACAATCATACCCACGACAACTGCCACAGATATATACCTGATATATAGCTTGCGATTACGCCACAATAACATTAGAAACCTTTTAAAGGCCAATATATCATTGCGTAATTCGTCAATTCTCGAAGTCTTCATATTTACTTCTGCTTTATTTCACAAGATTTATGATTGCAATAATCATTGCCGCCACCGAGGTTGCAGCAGAACCAATGGTTGCAATTTCGGGCATAGACAATCTGTTATTCTTGTAAACCTTGCGAGGTACAACAATTTCGCAACCGGGTTGCACAGCCGATTTTGAACTCTTTGAAACCTTAACAACTTCGCCATTCATGTATATCACATATACACCTTTCTTGTAAGCCTCGCTATTATAACCACCCGAGTGTTTAATGTAATATTTAACACTCTTGTTATTCTCGAGTGTCAATGTCGATGGGCTATGCACCTCACCACTCACTCTTATCGTATTGCTGTTTTGCGGAATATTCAATATATCATCTTCGCGCAAAACAATATCGGCCAACTGACCGGGATTTTCAACAGCCTCTGTCAAATCAACTGCTACCGAGTAATACTCATTCACCCCAAGTTTAAGCGTCATCAAAGAATCTAGTAACGCGATATCTATATCCTTACCGTTACTACGTATATTTTCTTCAAGCAATTGGATATGTGAGTTCTTTAAAACTATTTCGCGTTGCTGAAGTTCCTCCTTGGTATATTTTCGATAAAGTGATGCACCCTTTATGTAAGCCAACGATGTAAAACCGCCGGCATCCTTTACAAGATTACTCAAACGATACTGCTCATTCTGCATAATATAAACTCCCGGAAAGTTGACATTTCCTTTTACAGTAACACCTTTCATTGGGGTATAAGTAGGATTTTTGCGAACAACCACTTTGTCATACGGTTTTAAAACAAAACTGTTTGCACCATCAACAACAAAGCCCTCTTTTATTGTAAATGAATGTACTTCGGCTATTTCGGGATTAAATTCCAAGCCATACTCCTCGGATTGTATGCGAAACACATCTACTTTCGCATACGAAGCCTGACGGGTCAACCCTCCTGCCTGCAACACAAGATCCTCTATGGTAGTATTCTCGGCAAAGTTATATTTTCCAGGGAGATTTACCTCACCATCTATTGTTAAATAGATTTCACCACTCATCAATGTGTTACTGGGAATAAACAACAAATCGTTGTTTTTAAGTTCCACATCGGGTGCAGCACCTTCGAGTATTGCATTCAAATCGACAGCCTCGGTAAAAATCGTATTGTCAAATCTGCGATGCTGCAAAACTGCTCTACTGAGAAAAGCCTCCTCACGAACACCACCGGCAGCCTTTACAAGACCTGCAATAGTTGATATTTTACTTCCGAGTTCAAATTTTCCAGGATAAAAGACCGCACCGCTAATCTCCACCATATTTGAGAAACGTTGTATCATTTCATCAACCTTCACAACATCACCATCTTTCACTTCGAAAGTCGCAGCATCGCTCTTCGTCACAGTGTGCATAGAGAACTCACGACCGTTTTTGCGAACAACGTTCATCTGCTCGGTATAAGCATCGCCAGTAAAGCCACCGGCATACAAGATAGCATCGAAGAGTGTTTCACCATCGAGCATTTCATATCTCATAGGGCGTTTTACCCTACCTTTAAGTTCCACAATATTTTTGTATGCGCCAACGTTTATAACATCATTGTCCTTCAAACGCAAATCGGTGTTTGTTTTGCCGTTCAATATATATTCGTACACATCAAGTGATGCCAACAATTTACCGGCACGATACACCTTAATATCGCGCAATGTACCAATCTCATTTATACCACCCGCTGAATAAAGAGCGTTGAAAGCAGTTGCCAAGGCACTTATGGTATAGGTTCCGGGAACAACAACCTCGCCCATAACCTGTACTTGTATTGAACGAACCTCACCCAAAGAGAGACTCACCTGTGAACCACCATAAACATCAGCGAGTTTTTGCGACAAATGGTTTTCGGCTTGCGCTATGGACATTCCCGACATTACAACAGGCCCTACTCCATCAATAAAGACATCTCCATCGGGCGATATCTTTTGACGGATATTCAACTGCGAAGCTCCCCAAACATCAATAATCAAGTCATCACCGGCACCCAAGATATAATTTGCCGGAGTAGGAATATTCATTGAAGGTTCAAAAGTCAATTGCTTATTATTAAAAATATTGCGACCGAACACATTAAGCGTATCCTCCTTGATATTCACATTAATACCCTCACCAATGAATTCACTCTCATCACGAGTTCGGTCAAGTTCAACAGAAGATTGCAAACGTGATGGTAAAGCACTTTGCTCTTTCTCCACGTTACTTCTAACGCGTTGCAATTGCTCGGCAGTAACACCTTTGCGCAATAACATCGCAACAATTTCCTGCTGTGAAGTTCCCTTTTTCTGCTCGGTTATTATTGTTTCAAGCACCTTGTCATCACTTATATTTTGAGCAAATACAATATTGATACCAAACAAGATTGAAATAAAGAAAAATACTCGTTTCATAGTGTTCTTTTATATTTTTTTTCCTTTGAGGATATATACTATCGTCAGGGTTATTATTTTTAAATCGTAGAAGAAATTACGTTGTTGCAAATACTCCAGGTCCATATCCAAACGGCGCAACATTTTTTCCATTGTATCGGTATAACCGTTGTATATAGATGCAGGCGAAGTTAGCCCCGGGCGCATTTTATAAATATACACATAATCGGAGTTATGCTGTATTATCCTGTCTATAAAATATTTACGTTCTGGACGAGGACCCACAAACGACATATCGCCAACCAGAACATTCCATAATTGCGGCAACTCATCGAGATGGCGTTCGCGCAAAAAACGGCCGAAGGGTGTAAGCCTGCCATCTTCATTACTGAAAAGAAGCGGAGTTTCCTCGTCATCGCACACACTCATGGTGCGATATTTCAAAATTTTAAAGGTTTTTCCTTTATATCCAATGCGTTCCTGCTTGAAAAGCACAGGACCATCGCCATTCAATCGAATACGGATATATATGTACGCAAGCAGTGGGGAGAGCAATATAAGCCCCACAAACGAACAAAGGATGTCGAATAGGCGTTTCAGCGCACGTTCAACACAAGACATCCCATCGACATATTTCATATCACATTGCGTATTCTTCATATCATTCAAGCGATACTTGAAAGTATAACTCAAAATATCGTTTTTTATTGTGCAAATTAACAATTTTTGTAAAGAGCCATTACCATAAAATTATCATACACAACAAACAGAATTTCTGCAAAAGTAATGTTTTTTGCTTGTATATGCGAACAATTTATTAAAAATAAGCAACAAACAGATGTTTATATTCTTAAATTCACTTGCTTATTCATATCTTGTCCAAAACCGAACCGGGGTAGTAATGTGCAAGAATTTCTTTATACCCATACCCTTGCGCGCCCATCACGGCAGCACCAATCTGGCACAACCCCACACCGTGCCCCCAGCCGGCACCTTTTATCACAAAAGAACCGTTTGTTTTATCAACTACAAAAGCCGAACTATAAAGATGCGAAGGCGACAACCAACGACGTATCTCCAACTCTTTACCAACGATTTTGGTGCACTTGCTGCCAACTATGCGCAACCTAACTATACGCCCCGACACACCTCTCTCAACAGGTTGCAGTTCTTCAATCGTTCCAAAATCGATACCCGAACGTTCCTGCACCAAACGCGACAATTCCTCCCGGGTGTAGCAAACCTGCCAACGATAGAAATCTGCCGTTTCACGGTCGTAATTATTAAGTACTTGCGACAACACCTCCTTTGACGGAGCTGCACAAAAAGCCGAAGGGGTACTCTCAATCCACGCACGTGCCCCCGCCTCGGTGGTTAAGTCGGGGAATTCGCCCTTTGTGGCATCGTCCCTGAATGCTTCGAGGTAGCGATAATCCACATTCTCCCAACAAGCCGAAAAACGCTCCGTAGCGCCACCACAACACTTGCTGAAACGTGCATCGCACACCTCTCCATCATATTTCAAAACCAAATTCCCGGTAGCCCGCACCGCCGCTTCCACATTGGGATTCAACGCACGTGTAATTCCTTGATAACGTTGACAGTGGTCGTCGGCACAAAGGTCAAAGAGCGTGTGGTCCTCGCGGGCATACCACCGTACCACCTCGTCGGGTGTTTCCCACCCCATTGTACCATTCTGCACAATCTCTTTACGCAACAACTGCGCATATAGCCAACTGCGCGAAATAACCGCGTGCGCCTTCAGCAATTCGAGCGAACTTGTTGCCGACATCTCCGACGAAATAACGCTCTGTAAATATTCCTCTACCGCTATACGGTTTACAGCCCTCACCGCACCATTCTCCACAATAAAGCGCAATTCTCCCTTAAATACCTGGTCCTCTTTGCGTTGCCAGTGAAAATTAACGCCAATCACAACATCGTGCAAGCAAAAACTGCAAGCATCATTTACAGGCACAAACGAGAGTTCGTTGAACGACTCACCGCCAAAAAAGATTTTTTCATCACAGAGAGCAACCTCCTTTTCGCCTGTAAAGCAGGTTTCATTACAACGAAATTCCCCGATTAAATCAAACTTTATGCACGGAGCAAGCAAAACGCCTATATCTATACTCCTCATATGCCACACGCTATATTTTCACACACAGCATCCATAACCTCATCGCTGAAAGCCACCTCGGTGAGTATTGCAAGAGCCTCATCGGCAGTTACTCCATTGAAATCGCACTCGCGAGGCGTTATCACAAGACCGCACATATCAAGGGTTCCCGGGCTCACAAGACGCTCACCATCGGCCGGGCCATAAGAGGCCGGGCGATGGTTACTGCGCGGAATAATATAAGCCACATAACCCTCGTCAGGCAGGTACTTCACAACCACATTCATACGCGGCTCCTTCTCCTCACCAATAAGCGGAAGAGCATCGGTCACCCTTTCCACAAGAGACACCGCATCGCTCACACTCGAAGCCGTAATTTTAAAAAGAGGCACCACATAGCCCTCCACACGATGTATGGCTCCACCGGGCAAAAGATAAAGCGGTTGCAACCCATCCTCAACCACATCACTCCACAACTCACCAAACAAAGGTATATCGGCAGAGCGAACAGCTTGTAAATGAGCATGGTCGGGAGCCGACGCACCGCACTTCGCCCCATTGTAGAACAGTGCATATTCGGGCCACGCCTTTGACAAATGCAACATATCGGCAAGCATAGGCGCAAGCAATTGAGGTGTGTGCGCAATCGTGGGCAGAGTCAAATGAAAAGGCAATATTGGATAAGGGTTCACAAGCACCTCAATGGTACCCATCGCGCGCAAAGCACGTTGCTCGGCAGGGCGGTTACCCGCACAAAGAAAACAAGGACGCGCCGAAACAGCCGACGCATCAACCTTTGCACCGGTCGATACCGCACGAGCGGGGTTATATTGAAGATTTATACCATTTTCAAGCTTGCGCACTTTCACACCCTGCAAAGCCTCGCAACGCTCGGCTGCCGAGGGCCACTGTTGCAACTGTTCCTCGAAGAAATTGGCAAGTTCAAGAGAAGAAGGTATTTCAAGACTCTTTACATACTGCAAACGCGCTTCGAGCTCGGTTGTGCGCAACCCGTCTTTATAATAATTGTGAGCATTAACCTTATTGTGCGACAATGCAGCATCGGAGTTTCCACCCCAACGGCGACAAAGGTAAAGTACATCATATATGCGACCTATGCGGTAATTGCGCGACACCTGCAAGCCCACAGCATAATCCTCGCCATAACTTACATTTGGGAAGCCCACCTCTCTAATCACGGGAGTGTAGAAAGCACGCGGAGCGCCAAGACCATTTATGCGCAGGGCATTGTTACGACCATTCTCTTCGGTCCACTCACGATGGTCTATAACTCCAGGAGGCAAGGTATTCAGTTCGAAGTCGCAAATACGATAAGTACCCACCAGCATTGCACAACGCTGGAGATAGAACTCATCAACAATACGTTGCAGCGTTTCGGGAGAGCTGTAAAGGTCATCACTGTCGAGTTGCACGGCAAAACGGCCACACTGCGGGCTGTCCACAGCCTCGTTCCAGCAACCGCCAATGCCCAAATCATTGCGTTCAGGCACAATGTGTACCACCCTCTCGTCACCAAAACCATCTATAATAGCCGATGTTCCGTCGGTCGAATGGTTATCCACAACAATTATATTGAAAGGGAAAGTTGTCTTTTGTTCAAGCACAGAGCCAATGGCATCGGCTATCGTGGAGGCACGGTTAAGCACAGGTATCACCACCGATGCCTCAACAGGAAAATCGCCCTGTGCAAGGTCTATTGGCTGATATTTACACGCCGGCAAATAAGCACCAATCGCTTTGAGGTGATGCGTACACACCTTTTCCATCTCCACCTGCACATCGCGTTGTGCCGGGTTTACATAGTCGAACTGTTTTTCGCCACTTTTGCGGGTATCATCCTCGGGCTCGGCATATAGAAATTCCTTATAGTGAAAAATTTCTCCCACACGGCTCAAAGCAAGACGCAATTGGTAAAGCCCTGCATAAGAGCAAGATGCAAGTTCCTCCAAAAGATATTTCTTCAACGCGGAAAGACGGTAAAGCTGCACCGAACCGAAGTCGAAATCGTTGCGCAAACTACCCGCCTGATAATCTATCGCCGGAGCCTCCTGCGCCACACCGTCAAGGATTTTGTAATAATCGGCATAAGCCATAACTGCATTTTCGGGCACGGCATCACAGAATTTCTCCAACGCTGTTGCTTCAATCTGTGGCAAACCCTTTGAAAAATACACCACAAACTCAGCTGTCGCCGTGGTCGCAATCTGCTTAAAAGTTTCGGTAGAAAGACAAGAATCCACATTCAACACCTCGACTTTCGGCGGCAAAGACTCGTTCACCGCGCCATTGCTCAATATATATATTTTTTTTATACTGCCCGACTCTATTAAAAACTGCATTTCCGACAAAGGAAAAACCTCGGTCGTTTGGGGAATAAACAGTTCTATGCTATTGCTTTTCATTATAAGAATTTTAATTTTTGAAACATGCCGGCGAATATAGTAAAAAAGCGATATAAAACACAAAAAGCCGACAACAAAAAAGCTATAAAAACAAATAATAATATAAATAGAAGATATATTGGAAAATAATCACTACCTTTGCTATTAAATGGTAAAACAGGCCATCTAAAAGAGACAGAAACAATGAGCGAGAAAAGATATTTATTGGGCATGACCCTCACTGAGTTGAAAGCGGCTGTACAAGAAGCCGGTATGCCCGCATTCACTGCAAAACAGATAGCCGATTGGGTGTACAGGAAACGTGTACGCAGCATTGAGGAGATGTCGAACATATCGCTGAAAAACCGCGAAAAACTTGCCGAACTGTTCGAGGTGGGCTATATGCCGCCGGCAGACGCCGCACGCTCATGCGACGGCACAGTGAAATATCTCTACGCTGTGGACAACAACCATTTTGTGGAAGCTGTGTATATACCCGACGGCGACCGCGCTACTCTATGCGTTTCGTGCCAGGTAGGTTGTAAGATGAACTGTCTGTTCTGTATGACAGGAAAGCAGAAATACACTGCCAACCTTACTGCCAACGAAATTCTTAACCAGATATTTGCATTGCCCGAGCACGAAAAACTCACAAACATTGTATTTATGGGTATGGGCGAGCCTTGCGACAACCTCGACAACATACTAAAAACCATAGAGATACTTACCGCCGATTACAGCTTGGCGTGGAGCCCTCACCGCTTGACCGTTTCATCGGCCGGTGTGCGCAAAGGATTGAAAAGATTGCTCGACAGCGGCGATTACCACATTGCGATAAGCCTGCACCACCCCGTGCCCGAAAAACGTGCAGAGATTATGCCTGCCGAGCGTGGCTATTCCATTGGCGAAATTGTGGAGTTATTGAAAGAGTATAACTGGAGCCACCAGCGCAGGCTCACATTCGAGTACATTGTGTTCAAAGGCATAAACGACGGCCGTTACCACGCCCGAAAGTTGTTGCAACTGCTCGAAGGGCTCGACTGCCGTATGAACCTCATACGCTACCACGCCATACCCGGCGTTCCCCTTGACGGTGTCGGCGAAGAGGAGATGACAGAACTGCGCGATTACCTCACAAAGAACGGACTCTTTACCACCATAAGAGCCTCGCGCGGCGAGGACATCTTTGCCGCCTGCGGTATGCTGTCTACCCTAAAAAACGAAAAACAATAGAACAATAACTAATATGAGAAAACTTATCACACTATTTTTTGCAGCAACAATATTGGCCGCTTGTAGCGGTGACGGCAAAAAAATGTCAATGTTGCTCCCCGCATCGAGCGGACTACCCTACGAAGTTCTTGTAGTTTGTGACGAAGGCTTATGGAACGCACCTGCCGGACGTGCTCTTTACGATGTACTAGATACCGATGTACCCGCACTCCCCCAGTCGGAACGTTCATTCCGCATATCGCAGACAGCCCCAACAGCTTTCAGCCGCTTGCTTAAATCATTCCGCAACGTAATTGAGGTAAAGATTGACAAGACACAATACACCCAGACAAAATTCAAGTTCACCGAGGACAAATATGCCCAGCCGCAGATGATTATGACTATACAGTCACCCGACGCAAAGGCTTTTGAAGAGTATGTTAGCAAGAATGCACAGGTGATAATAGATTTCTTTACATCGGCTGAAATGAACCGCGAACTACGCGACCTCAAAGAGAACCACAACGAACAGTTTATGGATTCGGCACGCAGCAAATTCGGATGCGAGATGTTGATAAGCAAAAACATACGCGGCATAAAAAGCGGCAAGGACTTCCTATGGGCATCGGACATTTCGAACCACAACAGCAGCATACAGAACTATGTCATTTACAGCTACCCATACACAAGTGTTGACAATTTCTCACGCGAGAACTTCTTGCAGAAACGCGACTCCATAATGAAGGTGAATATTCCCGGCAACCGCCCCGACCGCTATATGGCTACCGACACAATGTTTGTCGACCTCTACGACACAGAGTACCGCCAGCGCTATATGCAGGTAGCAAAAGGACTCTGGCAAATGGAGAACGATATGATGGGAGGCCCATTCGTTTCGCATCAGGTAGTGGATGAAAAGAACGGCCGCGTAATTGTAGCCGAAACATTCGTATATGCACCCAACAAGAAGAAAGGCGACCTCATACGCAAGCTCGAAGCAGCCCTCTTCTCACTAAAACTTCCCGCAGACAAGGATATAGAGAACAGCTATCACATACCCGAAATTATAATCGAAAACAACGAAAACAACCAATAATACAATGAGCGAAAAACGCAAAATACGCGTCGGTATCACACAAGGCGATATCAACGGCATAGGATACGAGGTAATTTTCAAGACCTTTGCAACAGCAGAGATGTTCGACATCTGTACACCCATAGTTTACGGTTCACCCAAGTCGGCAGCCTACCATCGTAAGGCACTTGAAATGGATATACCATACAATGCAATCGAAAAGTTCGACGAAATACAAGAGGGAAAACTCAATATAGTAAATTGTAACAACGACGAAGTGCGCATAGAACTCGGCAACAACACACAGGAAGCAGGTCTGGCAGCCTTCGAAGCACTTGAACAAGCCATAAAGGATTACAAAGAGGGTAAAATTGATGTATTGGTAACATCACCTATTAACAAAAGTACCATTCAAAACGATGCTTTTGACTTCCCCGGACACACCGAGTACCTACAAGAGCGTTGCGGTGGCGAAGAAAAATCACTTATGTTGCTTTGCAGTGGTGAAGTACGCGTTGCAGTGGCAACATCACACCTTGCACTGCGCGATGTACCGGCAGCCATAACACCCGAACTCATCGAAGAAAAACTTACCATACTCAACAAAAGCCTCATCGAGGACTTTAACATAGACGCACCCAAGATTGCAGTACTATCGCTTAACCCTCACGCCGGTGACAACGGTCTTCTGGGCAGCGAGGAGAACGAGATTATCGCGCCCACAATTAGAAAAATGAACGATGGCGGTATCTTCTGCTATGGTCCTTTCGCAGTCGATGGCTTTATGGGTAGCGGAAAATACACCTGTTTCGATGCCATACTCGCAATGTACCACGACCAGGGCCTTGCACCCTTGAAAGCATTGGGAATGAGCGACGGTATCAACTTCACCGCCGGTCTATCTATCATACGCACATCACCGGCCCACGGTGTTGCATACGACATTGCCGGCAAAGGCCTTGCCGATGAAAACTCATTCCGCCAGGCAATCTACGCAGCTATAGATATATACCGCAACCGCACTATGTACAACGAAGCGCGTCGCAACCCTCTACGCAAGCTCTACCATGAGAAACGCGACGACAGTAACCGCCTGAACCTGCAAAGCGACAACTGATAAAGATGAAATTTGCAATCATAGCAGCCGGAGAGGGCTCGCGCCTCGCAAGCGAAGGCGTGAAAGCTCCCAAGCCACTTATAGAGATACAAGGCGTTCCCATCATAGAACGCCTTGTAAAAATATTCACACGCCACGGTGCAACAGAGATAAGCATCATTGTAAACGAGCAGCAACCGCAAACACTTGCCTTGTTGCAGAAGTTGCAGCAAACCCTTCCCATAAACATTGTAGTAAAGGACACGCCAAGCTCAATGCACAGTATGCACGCGCTGATACCCCACCTGCAAGGTGACGAAAAGTTCTGCCTCACAACGGTCGATACACTCTTCCACGAAGAGGAGTTCTCACGCTACATCAAGGCTTTTGAAGAGAATGCCGGCGACGGTCTTATGGCTGTTACCGATTACATCGACGATGAAAAACCCCTGTATGTAGCCACCGACGAAGAACTTGAAATAACAGCTTTTCTCGACACGGCAGATAGCGACACCCGTTACATATCGGGTGGTATATACGGCCTTACCCCTAAAGCGCTTACAACACTGGAACGTTGCATGGCTGAAGGCACTGCGCGCATGCGTAACTTCCAGCGTGGGCTCATTGCCGACGGACTCACCCTCAAAGCCTTCCCTTTTGAGAAGATTATAGACATTGACCACGCCGAGGATATTGAGAAAGCCGAAAAATTCCTATCGCAACAATGAAAATAACAACCATAGCACGCAACCCGCTTAACTCACCGCAGATGACGGAGAGCGATGCCGCCATACTGTGTGCTGTGGAAAAAGAGCTCATAGCCAGGGGGGCAATCATAGAAAGATGCGATGAAAAGGAGGATATCCCCGCCGGGAGTGATGCCATACTGCATATGTCGCGCACAGCAACCACCCTGCAACAACTGAAATACCACAAAGCACAAGGCACCATTGTACTGAACAATCCCGAAAGCGTTGAAAACTGCTCACGCACAAGGATGGTGCAAACCCTTGAACGACACGGTATAAAACAGCCGCAATACAAAATAATAAACAACACCCACGAACTCACAGGCATCACATACCCTGCGTGGATAAAACGCGGCGAAGGGTGGTCGTGCCGCAAAGAAGATGTCGCATATATCACTTGCCACGAAGAGGCCCGCAAGGCTTTTGAGAAAATAACATCCAACGGTTGCAACAATGCCGTTATCTGTACCCACATAGCAGGCGACATTGTAAAGTTCTATGGTATAAAGAGTAATTTCTTCAGTTATGCCTACCCCGATATAGAAAAAACAAAGTTCGGGCTCGAAAAAATAAACGGCGCACAACAAAAATACCCCTTTACCGCAGAAAATCTTAAAGAGACAGCATTTAAGGCAGCCGAAGCTCTTGGGCTCACAATCTTCGGCGGCGATGCCATAATAACCGCCTGCGGCGACATTTACATAATAGACCTCAACGACTTCCCCAGTTTCTCGGCCGTACGCGAAGAGGCTGCGCGCGAAATAGCAAACATCATTATAGAAAAAGTAAAAGAACAATGAACGAGCAAGACAGAAAACTATATAACGCATCAATAAAATCACAAGACACCGAAGAATTTCTCGACCTTTGGTTCTACCGTCCCTTGGGTTTCCGTTGCGCGCTATTCTTCCGCAACCGAGGCATACACCCCAACGCTATAACCATTGCATCAATCTTTCTAGGCATTGCAGCCGGTGTCTGTTTCGGGCAAACAAGCCTCAGATGGAACATTTTAGGAGTACTGTTGCTTATGTGGGCGAACCTATACGATAGCACCGACGGACAGCTGGCACGTATCACAGGGCAAAAAACACGTTGGGGACGCATACTCGACGGCTTTGCCGGCGACTGCTGGTTCTTCTGCATATATTTTGCCATAGCCGCCCGCGAAACATTCCAACCCATACCCTTCGCTCCCGAATACGAATGGGGAGCCATTATATGGATTCTCTGCGGATTCTGCGGATTCTGGGTACACGGCTCACAATGCCAGCTTGCCGACTACTACCGCAACATACACCTATACTTTATCAACGAGAAGAACGGCAACGAGTTCCACAACTCGGCCACAGTACGCCGCGAGTACAAAGAGACACCATGGAAAGGCAATTTCTTCTGGAAGATATTCCTCAACGCATATATTGCATATGTAGAGAATCAGGAGCGCATGACCCCAAAATTCCAGAAATTCATCAGCACCGTTAACAGCAAATATGGCACATCAATTCCCGAATCACTCCGCAAGGAGTTTCGCCAGGGCAGCATCCCGCTGATGAAATACACAAACATCCTGACCTTCAACACACGCGCCATCACCCTGTTCATTCTGGTGCTTATGGGACAGTTGTGGTTCTACCTTGTCTTTGAGCTAGTG
>JAZQUI010000022.1:0-22138 GCA_045631205.1 Bacteroidaceae bacterium | reverse complement strand
AGTACGGCGCATTGCCATTCATCACCGGTACGCTGATAACCACACTTTTGGCACTTATCTTCTGTATTCCCTTTTCACTACCTGTTGCACTGTTCGTGGGCGAATATTTCAAGGGAACAAAGATTGCTGCTGTACTGAGTACCGTAACTGACCTGCTTGCAGGTATTCCATCAATCATCTATGGCTTGTGGGGATTCTACACCTTACGTCCGATTATTATGGCATTGGATATTTCGGAACAGGGTTCGGGTATTCTCACCGCCTCATTGGTCTTAGCTATTATGATAATCCCTTATGCAGCATCGCTTAGTGCAGAATTTATAAAAATGGTACCGAATGACCTAAAGGAGGGTGCATACAGCTTAGGAGCGACGCGTGCCGAGGTTATCCGCAAGGTTGTGTTCCCAGTTGCAGGTTCGGGAATATTCTCATCATATATATTGGCCATTGGCCGTGCATTGGGCGAGACAATGACCGTGACGATGCTTATTGGCAATACCAATAATATCCCTAATTCAATCACCTCTACCGGAAACTCAATGGCATCAATCATAGCCAACCAATTCGGCGAGGCTGATGGTCTGCGACTCTCATCACTCATTGCCATTGGCTTGATACTATTCCTTATAACAGCAACAATAAACATGGTGGGAAAGATAATGATTAAACGTGCAAGAATATCTTAATCTATGACTACATTCAAAATAAAAAATCGCTTGGCAAAGGATAAACTGATGCTGTGGAGTGTCTGCATTCTTGCAGCCCTTACAGCTATGCCGTTGATTGCCATTCTGGGAGAAGTATTATTGCGTGGTTACGACCAACTTTCGTGGTCGTTCTTTACAGAGCCAACACCCACGGCATATAAGGCAATGAAAGCTATCGAGGCGGGTGAGCCTATCCCCGGAGGCATTGCAAATGGTATTATCGGTACGATGATTATGCTCAGTATGGCAGTAATTGTTGCCGTTCCCGTAGGCATCTTGTGCGGTGCATTCCTTGCGGAGAATAGCAAGAATCGCTTCGCCCAGGTCGTAAGTTATTTGACCGACCTTTTGCAAGGTACACCATCGGTGATTATAGGTATTATCACCTACATTTGGGTGGTAGTGCCAATGAAGGGCTATTCAGCTATTGCAGGTAGCGTGGCACTTTGCATTATGATGCTTCCGCTTATTATCCGTTCAACCGAGGAAACTCTGAAAATTCTCCCGGCATCGCTTAAAGAGGCGGGCTTGGCATTGGGTGGCAACAAGGCGCGTGTCATGCTCAAGGTGCAGTTGCCTGCGGCCTTTGGCGGTATCTTTACGGGTGTTCTGCTTGCCATATCACGAGTTATCGGTGAGACTGCACCATTGATGTTCACGGCACTCGGTTGTTCGCTCATCCGATGGTCTGTCGACAAGCCAATATCGGCAGTACCATTGCTTATCTGGGAGTTCTTCAACGATCCCAACCTACAGGAACTTATTTGGGGGGCATCGCTCTTCCTCTTGTTATTTGTACTCACCCTTAATTTGTTATCAAAATATCTTGCAAAGAAATGGAATCAGTAAAACCTATATTGGAATTCAAGAAGACTTGTGTATCATATACCAAGCAAACGATGGCTGTGAAATATGTATCGGCTGCTATCGAGAGAAATACAATCACAGCTATTATGGGACCTTCGGGTTGCGGTAAATCAACCCTGTTGCGTGCCGTAAACCTTATGCATAATCTATATGACAACATTCGTGTGGACGGTGAAATCCTGCTCAATGGCAATAACATCCTATCGATGGAGCCTATCGATGTGCGTCGCCGTGTGGGTATGGTTTTCCAGCGTCCCGCACCATTTCCAACGATGAGTATCTATGATAATGTGCTTTCGGGCTTTGCCCTTAACGGCATCAAACTTTCAAAGGCCGAGAAGGATGCCACCGTAGAGCGTTGTTTGCGTAGCGTGGCACTTTGGGACGAGGTTAAGGATGTGCTCAACAAGAAGGGAACGTTCCTTTCGGGTGGCCAGCAGCAGCGTTTGTGCATCGCCCGTGCCTTGGCTATGAAGCCCTATGTATTGTTGATGGATGAGCCTACATCGGCTCTCGACCCTATCGCAACAAAGCACATTGAGGAGTTGTTATTGGAGTTGCAAAAGGAGGTGACAATCCTTATCGTTACCCACAATATGGGACAGGCAAGGCGTATATCCTCAAAGTCGATGTTTATGTACCTTGGTGAACTTGTCGAGTTTGGCGACACTGAAACGATGTTCTCAAACCCTGCCGATGAACGCACCAAAGCATATTTGACAGGTAAGATGGGATAATGAGACTCTGTACTATTATAAAAAAGAGGATGACTCAAAAGTCATTTTGCAAAGAAAACAACCCCAGCCAGAATATACTCTGACTGGGGTTGCTAGTTCTAAAAGTGGGCTTTTGGGTCACCCTCATAAGTTATCTTTAGCCTATAATTACTCGGCTTTTGCACGACGGATACCGCGTTTCTTGGGTGCGGGAGCCTCGACGGGCTGTGCCTGCTGAACGCCTGCAAGCTCGGGGTCAATCATAATACGACCGCAGTTCTCACAAACGATGATTTTCTTGCGCATACGGATATCAAGCTGGCGCTGTGAAGGAATCTTGCTAAAACAACCGGCACAAGCATCGCGCTCAACGTAAACGATACCAAGACCGTTGCGTGTGCTCTTGCGGATACGTTTGAAAGAAGCGAGCAAACGGGGCTCGATATTCTGTTCGAGGTCACGAGCCTGCTCACGCAATTTTTCCTCCTCAGCCTTTGTCTCTGTAACAATCTCCTCGAGCTCGGTACGTTTCATATCAAGGTCTTTCTTGCGCTCGTCGAGCATATTCTGCGCCTTCTCGAGTTCCTCGTTCTTGTATTTCTCCTGGTTACGTGCCTCGCCGATTTTCTTCTCGTCGTGCTCGATAACAAGGTTATTATACTCAATTTCTTTGTTCAAGAGGTCGAACTCGCGGTTGTTGCGTACGTTGTTCTGGTCCTCGGTGTATTTAGCGATGTTTTTCTTTGCGTTTTCCATCTCTTCGCGGAAAGCAACGATATTCTCGCGTACGCTCTTAATCTCAGCGTTGATATTCTCGATACGAGTTCCAAGACCAACAATCTCGTCCTCGAGGTCTTTCACTTCGAGAGGAAGCTCACCGCGAAGAATCTTAATCTTATCAATTTCCGACAATATTGTCTGCAACTCATAAAGGGTCTTCAATTTCTCTTCCACTGTGTATTCAGCAGGGTCTTTCTTTGCCATTTTTATAGTTATTTAAAGGTTAATATTTTATAAGTATTGAATTGGATTCGTGTTATGTTCGGTAATCTTTATCTTCATTTCAGGGAATGAAGTTGTGATAATCTCTTTGAAGATATCCATAGTAAACTGCTCACTCTCGTAGTGCCCTATAAAAGCCACCAACATCTTGCTGTCGTAGTAAAAGAGATCGTGATAGCGTGCTTCACCGGTGAGATAGAGGTCGGCGCCGGCCGCAAGTGCAGCACCGGCAAAAGAGCCGCCTGCACCACCACAAAGAGCTATTTTTTTCACCTTCTTACCAAGAAGAGAAGTGTGGCGCACACAACCAGCCGCAAAAGCGTCTTTTATCTTCAACAGAATATCATGCTCACAAACAGCCTCGGGAAGTTCACCTATAACACCTGTGCCCACACTCTCCCAGTTATTCTGCAAAGGATATATATCATAAGCAGGTTCTTCGTATGGGTGAGCCGCAAGCAACGCCTTCACCACTCTACCTTTTATATACGCAGGCATTATGGTATCTATGCGCACCTCATTTTCTTTATGCAAAGCACCCAGCGAGCCACAGAAAGGATTTGCTCCCTCACCTGCACGAAAAGTACCGAAACCCTCCACATTATAGCTGCAAGAGTCGTAATTGCCAATATTTCCACAGCCCGCTGCAAAAAGAGCCTCACGCACAGCATCGGCAGCAGCAACAGGAACATAAACCGACAACTTGAGTAGAGAATTCTCCTTTGGTACAAGAATTTTAAGATTCTGCAACCCCAGTTTTTCGGCTATGCGGTAATTTACGCCATTAGGAGCATTGTCTATATTTGTGTGTGCCGAATAGATGGCAACACCATTGCTCAAAGCCTTTATCACACAACGCTCAACGTATGTTGCGCCGGTGATTTTTTTAAGGGGAGAAAAAATAAGGGGGTGATGTGACACAATGAGATTGCACCCCGACGCGACAGCCTCTTCTACGATTTTTTCCGTCACATCAAGACACAATAAAACCCCTGTAACTTCCGCATCTGTTAATCCAATCTGCAATCCGGCATTATCGAAGCCATCCTGTAGCGGCAGAGGCGCGAACATTTCAAGGGCTGCTGCTATCTCTTTAATTTTAGCCAATAGATAAAATGTTACGCGAGTGTGTTTCGCATTTACATCTGCAAAGGTAATATTTTTTTTTCACTTTGCAAGCGACAAACCAACATCTATAAAAAAAAGATGTCACCGTAGCGTTGCTTTACAGTATTTCGAGACGGTTCTTCTCTTTGTCGTAATAAATACCGTCGTGCTCCACAAATTTCTGCAACACGCCATTGCCCGACAATTCCCCAACCGTTCCGCAGTGCAAAGAGCCGCCATCGACAAGCCACAGCCTGTCGCTCATGCGCAGGGCAAGTTCAAGGTCGTGGGTAGAAACAATCACTGCCTTGTTCATCTCCGCCGCCGTTTTTTTAAGAAGACGAAAAAGAGCCACCTTGCTCGAAAAATCGAGAAACGCAGTAGGCTCGTCAAGCATAATCACGGGAGTCTCCTGTACAAGTGCCTTTGCTATCATACACTTTTGACGCTCGCCATCGCTCAGTGTAGCCACTTTTCTGTCGGCCAACGCAAGCACACCTATCGCAGCCATAGATTTCTCCACAATCTCCTTGTCACAAGCACGCAAATGCCCCACAAAATTGGTGTAAGGAGTGCGCCCCATTGCCACAAGTTCACGCACCGTGAGGTTCAATGCTGCAGCCGTGTCGGTAAGCACAACCGATATCAACTTCGACAACGTCACCAAAGTCACCTTCAAAGCATCAATGCCCGAATAGCGCAAACAGCCCGACAAAGGAGGCTGGTAACCGGCAAGCGTGCGCAGCAAGGTCGATTTTCCCGCACCATTACGCCCCACAAGTGCCACAACCTCGCCACAAGAGAGAGAAGCCGTGATACCATCAAGGACAGATACGGCGGCACCTTTGCCGCCGTATCCTATCGCGAGATTTTCTATTTCTATTACCTGCGAATTCATTTTATTTTCTATACTCCATCCACTCGTCGAGCAGGTCGAGCACCTCTTTTCGTTTATCTTCGGGAAGGTTGGCAATACGAGCTGTGTGGCTGCCGTCGGGTACAATGAATATTTTTGTATTCTTCTTACCGCGCTCGCTCAACCAAGTAACACCGCTTGCTGTCCAAGGATCCCACTCACCATAGATAAAGATTGCCTTGGGGTCGTTCTCGGTATAGAAATCGGTAACCTTGCGGTGATTGGTATCGTCGAACTGAACATTGGCAAACTCTGCGGGGAGCATAACTTTCTTCAAATAACCTTTTACTTTGGCAGGGTCAAGATACTTCACAAAGGGGTCGGTATTGTAGCCATAATAGCCAAAATCCTTAATCGCCTGAACAAAGAAAGAACCAATTTTTGTGGTTGCCGAAAAATAGTCGGGACTGCACATTCTCACGAAATATTCGAAAAGAGTATTATCGTCGGCAGTTGCCGCGGGTATATCTTCGATAGGAGCACCCCACTGCCAGAAAGAGAACTGATACTCGAGTACACACAAATCGTAAATCTCAGACATGGGAGCGCGGAAAGAGTAACCCTTCTCGGCACTGTAAGCCTCGAGCAAAGGCATCATCTGCTCCTTGCGCTCAAACAACAGATACTGGAAATTTCTCACAGCATCGCGTTTCTCTTTTGTTGAAACACGCTCAAGGAACGACTCGTGACGACCATCCTCAACCGAGTAGCTCAACGGGCCTACATAAGGAACGCTTACATCGATATCTTCGGGATAATATGCACGAAGGAACATTGATGTTGAACCACCCTTGCTGATACCTGTGGTTGCCCACTTTTTGGTATAATATTTCTTGAATGCGGTGATTATGTTGTGATAATCCTCCATAGAGTTTGCAATGGTAAGATACTCCCAATTGCAAGGTTCGGGAGTTGAGCCCGAGAAGTAACGATACTCCACAAAGATGATATTCGCATCAATCAACTTAGTAAGTTCCTCCATATAACGAGGATTGCTGAAAGCATAATCGGCACCATAACCTTCGGTAACCATAACCACAGGGCGGTCGTAACCACGGTGACCAAGCATCACACGCTGCTCAAAAGTACCTTTTGACTCATCACCGGGCACAAGCTGCTGGCGGAACTTCATCAAATAATAACTACGCAGCGTGTCGGCCTTTTCAATCTTTTCAACACCGCTCACCGCATCAATTTTTTTAAGCATCACCTCTACATCGTTCTCCTTTGCACACAGGGCAAACGAAACAACAAAAAGCGAAATAAGAAGAAACAATTTTCTGTACATAATTATTTGTTTTTTGGGTTATTTACCACATAGAAGCATAGGCACAGCGTGCCTACAATCAAAATTAAGGCAAATTTACAAAAAAAACGGATATAACATTAAAAGATAGCGAAAAAGAGAATACAAAAAAGTGGCGGAGCAAACATCAATGCCGCTCCGCCACCTGTATCAATTATCGGGATTTACTTTGAAACCTTCTCGAGACGTTTCAAAATAACAAAGATAAATGTTGCAGCAAGCAAGCAGATACCGATAAGTACACCCCAAACAATGGTCAACGAAGCACCCCACATAAGGGCAGGAATAGCAACAAGGAAGTTACCCACAGCGGTAGCCACAAACCATCCACCCATCATCATACCTGCATACTTGGGAGGAGCCACCTTGGTAACAAAAGAGATACCGATGGGTGAAAGAAGAAGCTCGGCAAAAGTAAGCACAAGGTAGGTTGAAATCAACCAGTTGGGAGAGACATTTGCCATGTGCAAAGGCTGTCCGGCAGCGTCAAGTTCAGGAGCGGGAAGACCGATAGAACCTACTGTAAGCAACAAGTAAGCAACACCTGCAACCAACATACCCAAACCAATCTTCATAGGAGCAGAAGGCTCTTTGCCTTTCTTTGCCAGTGCACTGAATATTGCAATTGAAACGGGAGTAAGAGCAACCACAAAGCAAGCATTGAACTGCTGGAAGATGGGAGCGCTAACCTCGGTAACAGCGGGAAGACCATAATATTTATATACAAGACCACCAAAAGCAGCAGCTGTGATAATACCGGCAATTGTTTTGCCCTTTGCTGTTGTACTCTGGAAGATACCGAACAAACCATACACAATGAATATTGCGAACACAAGGTTTACAACATCAAAAGCCATGCTCTCAATACCGGTAGAACTTGTTGCAGTATAGTCACGTGCAAAGAATGTAAGGGTTGAACCGTTCTGGTGGAAAGCCATCCAGAAGAAAATAACCACAGCATAAACAAGACACAAGCAAATGATACGCTCTTTTGTCTCGGCAGGAGTAAGCTCCTTTACAGCAGTCTCACCGGTTGAAGCAGCAACTTTCTTGCTTCTGTCAGTGTGGCTGAATGTGCTACGGAAAGCATAGTAGATAGCAATGGAAACAATGAGTGACAAGCACGCTACACCGAATGCAAAGTGATAAGAATCGGCCTCGCTGACACCCAAAGAACTTTGAGCCCACTTCATAATCTCAATGGCAGCAGTGGGAGCAAACATGGCACCGATGTTGATAGCCATATAGAACACGCTGAAACCGGAATCACGCTTGCTTGCATACTTGGGATCGTCGTAAAGGTTACCAACCATTACCTGCAAGTTTCCTTTAAACAAACCTGTACCCAAAGAGATGAGTACCAACGCCATACCCATAGCGGTAACAGCAACGCTGTTTGCGCCGAGAGGCAAAGCAAGTACTACATAACCGAGGAACATGATGGTGATACCGATGGTAACCATCTTGCCATAGCCGAACTTGTCGGCAGCCATACCACCGAACAAAGGCATGAAATAAACAAAGCCCAGGAAGGCCGAATAAATTGAACCTGCAACCGCACTGTCAAAACCGAAGTTTGCCTGCAAGAACATCACAAACACAGCCAACATGGTGTAGTAGCCAAAGCGCTCACCGGTGTTAGCCAAAGCAAGGGCGTATAGACCCTTAGGTTGTCCTTCGAACATAGAAATAAAATTTAAAGTTAATAAAATCGTAATAAAACCCACAGCACCACAGGCACACCCCGCCGGCCGCAGAAAAATATATTTCGCGCAAAGCCTTGCGACCTTACATTTTGCAAATATAATAAAAATATTCAATATATAAAGAGAGTGAGTGAACAAAAAGGACCGGTTTGCAATTTTAAATATAATCAAAGACAAGCACTTTACAGGTGACACCAATAAGAGAATACTATCGCAATGCAAGCAAGTGTAAGCTATTCGCAATCATATCTAAAATAACATAAAATAAAGATTATGAAAAAATTACAGATTTTTTACCAAAACGATTGCCCTCACTGCCAAAGAGCCATTGAATTCATCAATGAACTACAAGACGAAAATGACCTTTACCGTCTTATCGAACCACATTTTGTGGAAGAATTACTCGAGATTGATTACGCTGCAATGTTCGACTATATTCTTGTACCGACATTCTACATCGACGAGGAAAAAGTACACGAAGGAGTCGTCAACAAAGAGCAGGTACGCAAGATTCTCGACGCCACACTCGAAAACGATTAAGAGCTGAGAAGCCGAAGCCAACAGTGCGCTCAAAAACAAATGTTAAAGAATTAAAGCCACAACCGAGTGAAAAGTGCAGATAAATTTTGTCCGTTCGCTCGGTTTATATTATCTTCGCAGTTAAAATAGATAATATTATAAATAAACATACAAAAATGAGCGACCAACGTTACATGATGCGCGGCGTTTCGGCATCGAAGGAAGATGTACACAACGCAATCAAAAACATTGACAAAGGATTATTCCCCAAAGCATTCTGCAAAATAATCCCCGACATTTTGGGCGGCGACCCCGAATACTGCAATATTATGCACGCCGACGGAGCCGGCACAAAATCATCTCTAGCCTATCTCTATTGGAAAGAAACAGGCGACCTCTCTGTATGGAAAGGTATTGCACAGGATGCCCTTATAATGAACATCGACGACCTGCTTTGCGTGGGTGCAACCGACAACATACTTGTTTCATCGACCATCGGCCGCAACAAACTGCTCGTTCCCGGTGAAGTAATCTCGGCCATCATTAACGGCACCGACGAGTTGCTTGCCGAATTGCGCGAAATGGGTGTGGGTGTTTATGCCACCGGTGGCGAGACAGCCGATGTCGGCGACCTCGTACGCACCATAATTGTGGACAGCACAGTAACCTGCCGCATGAAACGCAGCGATGTAATTGACAACGCCAATATCGCAGCAGGCGATGTAATAGTAGGTATGGCCTCTTACGGACAGGCAACCTACGAGAAAGAATACAACGGAGGTATGGGAAGCAATGGCTTGACATCGGCTCGTCACGACGTATTCTCAAAATACCTCGCCGAGAAATATCCCGAGAGCTACGACAAAGGCGTTCCCGCAGAGCTCATATACTCGGGCGGTCTCAAACTCACCGACAAGGTTGAAGATTCACCCCTCGACGCAGGCAAGCTCGTACTCTCCCCCACCCGCACATACGCTCCCATAGTGAAGAAGATGCTCGACGCATTGCGTCCTCAAATTCACGGTATGGTACACTGTTCGGGAGGTGCACAGACAAAAGTTATGCACTTTGTAGAGAACAAACGCGTAATCAAAGACAACCTCTTCCCCATCCCCCCGCTCTTCAAGACCATCAAGGAACAGAGCGGTACCGACTGGGCGGAGATGTACAAAGTGTTCAATATGGGACACCGTCTCGAGGTTTATGTAAAACCCGAATATGCCGACGAGATAATTGAAATAAGCAAGAGTTTCGGCGTAGATGCAAAAATCATCGGTCGTGTCGAAGCCGCAGAGAAAAACGAGCTTATCATAGAAAGCCCCTACGGCACATTCAAATACTAAAAAATGGAGAACGAAAATTCACTCTTGAGCAAGCTCAACGACCTCGACGCACGTTTCCAGGAGGTTGCAACGCTTATAACCGACCCCGCCGTGGTGGCCGACATGAAGCGTTATGTCAAGCTCAACAAAGAATATCGTGAGCTCGAGGAGATACTCGCAGCACGCAAACGCTACATACAGTTGCTCACCTCGCAACGCGAAGCAAAAGACATTCTCGCCAACGAGAACGACCCCGACCTTCGCGAGATGGCACGCGAAGAACTCGACATTTGCGAAAAAGAGATACCCGCAACCGAAGAGGAGATAAAACTCCTTCTCATCCCCGCCGACCCGCAGGACGAGAAAAACGCCATACTTGAAATTCGTGGCGGTACAGGAGGCGACGAAGCTGCAATCTTTGCCGGTGACCTTTTCCGTATGTACAGCAAATATTGCGAAAGCAAAGGATGGAGACTCGAAGTCTCAAGTTGCAGCGAAGGTACATCGGGCGGTTACAAGGAAATCATATGCACCGTTACAGGTGACAAAGTATATGGCACACTCAAATACGAGTCGGGAGTACACCGCGTACAGCGCGTTCCCGCAACCGAAACACAAGGCCGCGTACACACATCCGCCGCATCGGTAGCCGTGTTGCCCGAAGCCGAAGCCTTTGATGTTGAAATCACAGAGAGCGCCATCAAATGGGATACTTTCCGTTCAAGCGGCGCCGGTGGACAGAACGTAAACAAAGTGGAATCAGGAGTGCGCTTGCGTTACCCTTGGTTAAACCCCGAAACAGGACAGACCGAAGAGATACTCATAGAGTGTACCGAGACACGTGACCAACCCAAGAACAAGGAGCGTGCCCTCGCTCGTTTGCGCACACTCATATACGACCGCGAACACCAGCGCTATGCCGACGATATTGCCAGCAAGCGCAAGACAATGGTATCTACCGGTGACCGTTCGGCAAAGATACGTACCTACAACTACCCCCAGGGACGCATCACCGACCATCGTATAAATTACACAATATATAATCTCTCTGCATTTGTCAACGGCGACATACAGGATTGCATCGACCACCTTATAGTAGCCGAGAATACAGAGCGTATGAAAGAAAACGAACTATAAAAACATAACAACCATGAACAGACAAGAACTTATTAAACAGATTAAAGAGAAACGTTCATTCCTTTGCGTAGGTCTCGACAGCGACATCAAGAAACTCCCCGCCTGCGTAATGGAGAGCGAGGACCCTATCTTTGAGTTCAACAAAGCCATCATCGACGCCACTGCGGCTTACACAGTAGCCTACAAGCCCAACCTCGCATTCTACGAGGCATTCGGCGTTAAAGGTTGGATAAGCTTCGAAAAGACAGTAAAATATATAAAGGAAAAATATCCCGAAATCTTCATTATCGCCGACGCGAAACGTGGTGATATCGGCAACACATCAGCACTCTACGCTCGCTCATTCTTTGAGGAGATGAAGGTCGATTCAATTACCGTCGCACCTTACATGGGTGAAGACAGCGTTAAACCTTTCCTTGCTTACGAAGGCACTTGGGTTATTGTACTTGCACTTACATCGAACCCCGGCTCACACGACTTCCAGCTCACCAAAGACGAAGAGGGAACAATGCTTTTCGAAAAGGTGCTTGCAACATCACAGAAATGGGGAAGCGACGAGAATATGATGTACGTAGTTGGAGCAACACAAGGCAAATCGTTTGAGAACGTACGCCGCATAGTACCCAACCACTTTCTCCTCGTGCCCGGCGTTGGCGCACAGGGCGGTTCACTCGAAGAGGTATGCAAATATGGTATGAACAGCGACTGCGGTCTTTTGGTAAACGCCAGCCGTGCCATAATCTTTGCCGACAGCAGCGAGAACTTCGCCGCCGTTGCAGCAGAAAAAGCCCGCGACTACCAGCAGCAGATGGAGAGCGAGTTAAAACTCCATAAAGTAATCTAAAACCACTTATTTTACTTTATTTTATTATAAACGAATGTAAAAGTCGGAATTAAATATTATCTTCGTACTTTGAAAAACATATAAAGATATGAAATTCACAGCTCAACAGATAGCAGCGTTTGTCAATGGTGAGGTAGTAGGCAACAAAGAGGCCGAAGTATATACCTTTGCTAAAATAGAAGAAGGCACACCCGGTGCCCTTTCCTTCTTGGCAAACCCCAAATACGCCGATTACATCTACACCACAGAGTCATCGGTAGTACTTGTCAACAAAGATTTTGAAGCAAAAGGTGATATAAAAGCCACACTCATCAAAGTGGACAACGCTTATGAAAGCCTTGCAAAATTGATGACAATGTACGAGGCAAGCAAGCCCAAAAAACAGGGAGTAAGTTCACTTGCTTCAATCTCACCCACCGCAAAAGTGGGCGAGAATTGCTACATTGCCCCCTTTGCTGTAATTGGCGACGGATGCGAGATTGGCGACGGATGTTACATACACGAAGGTGTATCGGTTGGTGACGGCGCAAAAGTAGGCAGCAACTGCATACTCTATGCCAATGTAACCGTATATCACGATTGTCGTGTAGGCAACAACTGCATACTGCACAGCGGTTGCGTTATCGGCGCCGACGGTTTTGGTTTCGCTCCCACAGCCGATGGTTACGAGAAAATACCTCAAATGGGTATCGTAATTCTTGAAGACAATGTTGAGATTGGCGCAAACACCTGTATCGACCGTGCCACAATGGGTGCAACAGTCGTACACAAAGGCGTTAAACTTGACAACCTTATACAAATTGCCCACAACGACGAGATTGGTGCAAACACAGTGATGGCTGCACAGGCAGGCATTGCCGGTTCGGCAAAAATCGGTGAGTGGTGTATCGTTGGCGGCCAGGCCGGTATTTCGGGACACTGCACCATTGGCGACCGCACCGTAGTCGGTTCACAGAGCGGAACCATAGGCAGCCGTAAAGGTGGAGAGAAATTGCTCGGCTCACCTGCTATGGATGCAAAAGAGTTTATGAAAATATCGGCATATCTCCGTCGTCTGCCCGACCTTGACAAGAAAGTCAAAGAGCTGACAAAAGAGATTGAAGCATTGAAAAATAACAAGTAAAAAACATTTGCTATGAACAAGCAAAAAACATTGAACGGAAGTTTCTCACTATTCGGTAAGGGACTACACACAGGATTGAGCCTCACGGTAACATTCAACCCCGCACCCGAAAACTATGGTTACAAAATACAGCGCATCGACCTCCCAGGTGAGCCCATAATCGATGCCGTAGCCGAGAATGTAACAGAAACAACCCGCGGTACCGTACTCACAAAAGGTGAAGCACGCGTAAGTACTGTGGAGCACGCTATGGCAGCACTCTTTGCGTTTGGCATCGACAACTGCCTTATACAGGTGAACGGCCCCGAGTTCCCCATCCTCGATGGTAGTGCAAAATACTATGTAGAAAACATCGAGCGCATTGGTGTAAAGGAGCAGAACGCCGAAAAAGATGTATTCGTCATAAAATCAAAAATAGAGATTAAGGACGAGAAAACCGGTAACTCCATTATTATACTCCCCGACGAGAATTTCAGTCTTAACGTACTTGTACATTACGATTCGGGCGTTCTCTACAACCAGTTCGCGACACTGGAGAATATGGACGATTTCAAAGAGGAAATCGCATCGAGCCGCACTTTTGTATTTGTGCGCGAGCTTGAGCCCCTGCTCAACGCCGGCTTGATAAAAGGTGGTGACCTCGACAACGCTATCGTAATCTACGAGCACGAGATGCCTCAGGACAAATACGACCAACTTGCCGACGTTCTTGGCGTTCCCCATATGGATGCAAAGAAACTTGGTTATCTTAACCACAAGCCTCTTGTATGGAACAACGAACCTGCACGCCACAAGTTGCTCGACATCATCGGTGACCTCGCACTTATAGGCAAGCCCCTTCAAGGCCGCATCATCGCAACCTGCCCCGGACACACTATAAATAATAAGTTCGCGCGCGCGATGCGTAAGATAATACGCGAACACCAGATACAGGCTCCCATCTACGACCCCAACCGCGAGGCAGTGATGGACACAAACCGCATACGCAGCCTGCTCCCCCACCGTAACCCCATGCTTCTTGTAGATAAGGTTATAGAACTTGGTTCCAACTACATTGTGGGAACAAAGAACGTAACAATAAACGAACCTTTCTTTGAGGGACACTTCCCCAACGAGCCCGTAATGCCCGGTGTATTCATTGTAGAAGCTATGTCGCAATGCGGTGGCTTGCTCATTTTGAACATGCTCGAGAACCCCGAAGAGTATTCTACATACTTCCTCAAAATAGAGAAAATCGCTTTCCACAAGCTTGTGGTACCCGGCGATACCCTCGTCTTCAAAGTAGAACAGATAAGCCCCTTGCGTCACGGCATAGCAATGGTACGTGGTTACGCATTTGTGGGTGAGAAACTTGTTGCCGAGGCACAATTCACAGGACAAATAACAAAGAAATAAAACACAGACAACTATGATTCATCCATTGGCTTACGTAGATCCCGAAGCAAAAATCGGTGAAAACTGCGAGATAGGCGCATTCGCCTTCATCGACAAAAATGTAGTGATTGGTGACAACTGTATCATAATGCCCCACGCTTGCATTTTGAGCGGTACCCGTATGGGCAAGAACAACAAGATATACCACGGAGCCATCATTGGTGGCGAGCCCCAGGACCTCAAATTCAGAGGTGAGGAGACAACCACCGAGATTGGTGACAACAACATGATACGTGAGAACGCTACCATACACCGCGGTACTGCATCAAAAGGCAAAACCGTTGTAGGCAGCAACAACCTTCTCATGGAAAATGTTCACATTGCACACGACTGCGAGGTTGGTAGCGGTTGCATTCTTGGCAACTCAACCAAAATAGCAGGTGAAGTTGTTATAGATGACAACGCCATACTCAGCGCTTGTGTACTTGTACACCAGTTCACACACATTGCAGGATATGTAATGATACAGGGCGGTAGCCGCATAAACAAGGATATACCTCCTTACATTATCGTAGGTCGCGACCCTGCTCGTTATTGCGGACTCAACATTGTAGGCTTGCGCCGTCGTGGTTTCTCAAACGAGTCAATCAACGCTATTCACGAGGCTTATCGTTTGCTCTACGGCAAGGGTAACAACGTATCAATGGGTGTGGCAAAAATTAAAGAGACACTGCCCCAGACTCCCGAGGTTGAGCACATTCTCAACTTTGTAGAGAACGTGGCAACACGCGGTATTATTGGATAAAAATAAACAAGTTTTATGGTATTCAAATTCAGACTCTTATCGGACGAGGTTGAAAACTTCAGAAGAGACATCGAGATAGATTCCGATGCCACTTTTCTCGACCTTCACACAGCAATACTTGAGTCGGCCGGTTATCCCGACGACCAGATGACCTCTTTCTTCATCTGTAACGACAAATGGATAAAAGAGGTGGAAATCACACGTGAAGATATGGGAAGCATGTCCGAGGAAGACAGCTACATAATGGAAGAGTGCGTACTTGGTGACCACCTTGAAGAGGAGAAACAGAAACTGATGTATGTATTCGACCCTCTTGGCGACCGAGTATTTTACATGGAGCTCAGCAAAATTGAGTTCGGCAAGAGCTGTGCCGAAGCCACCTGTACAAAATCGGTAGGTGACGCACCCGCACAGACACTCAACTTTGACGAACTCATGAAGAAAAGCAACACCGTTGTAGCAACCGACGAAGACCTCGAAGAGGATTTCTATGGTAGCGACGGTTACAACGACGACGACATCGACGAAGATGGCTACAACATCGGCGGCTTGTCCGAGATAAGTTCCATAGACGACCTTTACTAATCTCCTTTACTCACACAACAAGGAGAAAATGAATAATTTAGTCGTACTGATAGGCCCCACCGCAGTGGGCAAAACAGAAACAAGTTTTGCCATAGCCGGGCACTTTGGCTGTCCCATAATATCGGCCGACTCACGGCAGATGTATAGCGGAATGGAGATTGGTACGGCAATGCCCACACAGGAAGAGCTTGCCCGACATAAACACTACTTTGTCGGGCAGCTCACACCGGGCGACTATTACAGCGCGGCACGCTACGAGGAAGATGTACTTGCCCTGCTCGAAAAAGAATTTCCCTACCACCCCACAATGCTCATGTCAGGCGGCTCAATGATGTACATCGACGCCGTATGCAACGGTATCGATGATATCCCAACCGTCGATGATGATACCCGCCGTATGATAATAGAAAAATATGAGCGCGAGGGACTCGAACAATTAAGCCGGGAACTTAAAATACTCGACCCGGAATATTACAACACTGCCGACATAAAGAACCCCAAGCGCGTGATGCACGCTCTTGAAATATGCTATATGACAGGGCAGCCCTATAGCTCGTTCCGCAAACAGACAAAAAAGGAACGCCCCTTTAACATTATAAAGGTTGGTCTTCGTCGTGAACGCGAAGAACTATACGAGCGCATAAACCGCCGTGTAGATATAATGATTGAGCAAGGGCTTGTGGAAGAGGTAAAAAAATTCCATCACTTAAAAGAGCATAACTCGCTGAACACAGTAGGCTACAAAGAGATTTTCAAGTACTTAAACGGTGAATGGACTCTTCCCTTTGCAATAGAGAAAATAAAACAGAACACCCGCATATACTCACGCAAACAGGTTACCTGGTACCGCAAGGACGAGGATATTGCGTGGTTCCATCCAAATGAAACAGCAGAGATTATCGCCCACATAAAAAAGAGTATAAAATAAATCACCCTGACATGCAAAAAATCCTCCTTTTACTCTGTCTGTTCACGGCAACCCCGCTTGCTGCACAACTGTTAGAATATGGTTTTGTGAGCCCGAGTGACTATAAAACCTTCGACGGCAAAACCATCGGCAAAAGCAGCATACAATATATTTCGGGCAACTATCAAATGCCGTTGTATGTAAAACGCGACAACCCTAAAGGCAGAAGCCTGCTCACAGCAACCATCAGCGGCAAGTATGCCCGCCTGCACAACGAAGGAGAAGCAAAGAAGGGTAACCCAAAAGAGATTATAAACACAGGCGCAATGCTTACCTACGTTACCTCCATCGCAGAACGCTGGAACCTCATAGCCACCGCCGGTGCCTCGCTCAATACCACCCCCGACTACATACGCCTACAGAACATAGCCCTCACAGGAGGCGCAATCTTTACATATAGCATAAACAAGAACCTGAACATAGGTATCGGCGCAATAGCCACCACCGCCTACGGCGAACCCGTTGTGCTGCCAACACCTTTCATCAACTGGAAGTACGAAGGAAAATACAGCATCGAACTTAATATGCGCGGGTTGCCCGAGTTCATCCTCTCGGCACAACTCAACGACAAGAACCGTATTATCCTCTCGCCTCTTGCCGTGGAACACTTCTCGGCTGTTATAAACATAGACGGCGACAACAAGCTCTACTCACAGAATATCCTAAAAACAACCATCGGTGTTATCCATCGCATAAACCACAGGCTTATACTCTCGGCCGAGGCTGGTTTCACATCCTACCGTCGCGCACGTATACAGGAGCGCAGCTACAAAGCCTTTTGGGACGACCTCTTCGATAGCGACAAACGCCATAAATTCAGCCCTTCGGGCACAATATCTGTAGCGCTTAAATACAGCATCAGATAACAATCGGGCACACTTGAAATCCCCACTTATACATTCTATTTGAAATGTTAAAAAACATTTAATATAGTACTATGTATTGCAAGGTACTATATTTTACATTACTTTTGTCGCAGAAAAAAAATAATATAAGTATATGTACGTAGAAAATGTAAAATCACAGATGCGTAAAGGAATGCTGGAATACAGCATAATGCTACTGTTGCACGACAACCCCTTCTACACGTCGGACATAATCGACGAACTTGAAAAAGCCAACCTCATTGTGGTGGAAGGTACCCTCTACCCCCTGCTTACCCGCCTGCGTAAAGAGGGATTGCTCGACTATGAGTGGCAGGAAAGCCCATACGGCCCACCACGAAAATATTACAAACTCACCGAGGCAGGAAAACAGGTACTCGCTGTTCTCGACGATAACTGGAACGCACTTGCCGACACAGTGGCACGAATAAGAAACATAAAAAAATAACAAATATATGAAAAAGAGCATTAGCATAAACCTCGGCGGACGCGCCTTCCTCATTACCGAAGATGCATATAACAGTCTCGAAGACTATTTAAGCAGCCTTGCCACCACATTCAAAGGACACGACAGTGCCGACGAAATAGTTGCCGACATTGAAGCACGCATAAGTGAATTGTGCGAAAAGCGCCTTGCCCAAAGCTACGGCGACACCATAGACATTGACCTTGTAAATGAGATGATAAACCGTATGGGCAAGCCCGAAGCAATGATTGACGAAGATAGTGAAGAGAACACGAGCGAACCTTCAAACAAGGAAAGCAACGAGAAAGCCGATACAAAGAAAAGTGGCGAAAGCATATTCGAGAATATGCAACTCAACAAGAAGTTTTACCTCGACACAGAAAACCGCATCGTCGGCGGTGTAATATCGGGTCTCGCAGCCTACATTAAGAGTGATGTAACCCTACTGCGCATCATCGTATTGGTTGCAATTATTGCAACAGGTTACATAGGCATAATCAGCTACATTGTAGTGTGGTGCATAAGCCCTGTTGCCGGCAACACAAGCGAGAAATTAAGAATGCAAGGCATAGAGCCCACACCCGAAAACATAGCCGACAAAATAACCAACGAAAAGCCCTCGAACGAAAAGAAGAACGACACTCCGCTTGAAAAGGAGAAAGGCAACATTACACGCATTGCTCTGCTGATTGCAGCAATAGCCATAGGTATCTACGTTTTTAGCACAACATTCTTCAGAATACACATAGATGGCAGCACAATAAACGGAACAATAATACTGTCGCTAATACTGTTGATTGCCTTTTTTGTGCAAAAAGCAAACATACCCGGCTTGTTAAAGACAATACTTCTTATTGCAATAACATTTTTTGCACTCTTTTCAATATTTATAATGATGACGAGAATCTTCTAACGATACAACAGACTTATGAAAAAGATAAACCAAATAGAGATTGGCACACACACCTTCTTCTTCGAAGACGACGCACTACTCATACTCGAGAACTACACAACCCGCATAAAAGAACTCTATCGCGACAACGGAGAAGAACTTAAAGTTGCCGATGTTGAGAGCCGTATATCAGAAATTTGCCACGAACGTATTGGAGAAAAAGGCATTGTAACAGCCCAGCTCATCACCGACGCAATAAACAGCATCGGGATACAGATTGAGAACAGGCAGGAAAAAACTGCACCAAATACAAACCAGGAAGAACCCCGGGAGCAGAAAGACGAAAGCAACGAACCCTGGTACCGCGCAATGCTACTTGGTAGCAAGATATTCCGCAACCCCCACAACGCTTACATTGCCGGTGTACTTTCGGGCCTTGCTACATACTTCGGAACAAACGCCGCCCTGCTGCGCATACTCACTATTCTGCTGTTTATTGTAGAACCGGTTGGCGGAATAGTCTTCATCACATACATTGTTTTGTGGATAGTATTCCCAAAAGCCACAAGCATCATCGACTACACACGTATGCACCGGGTAAAGACCAACGGTAGCGAAGAGAGCATAAAAAACACGTGGAAAGAGAACTATGAACGCGCCCTGCTGGAGCTTGAACAACCCACTGCCGGCGGTTGCCTGCCCACACTTGTAAAAGTACTCTTCTTCCTGCTCCTCTCACTGCTTGCAATACCCTTCGGCTTTTTACTGGTGGCAATACTTGTAATACCTTTGGGTTTCATATTCCTATTTATAGAAGGAAATTTTGCAGGTATAATAGCACTCCCGTTTGTTGTAATGGGCATTGGACTCATCACTGTTGCAGCAATCATAATAGTCACTCTAATATACTGGATTATCAAAAAGATGAGAGGCGGCAAACCTATGAAACGATGGACTAAAACAACCATCATTATAATGTTGCTCATTGCCCTGCTGACAACAGGTGCAGCATTCCACCACATAGCAACGCTCCACGGCGGTTACAAGAACCTTGAACAAATATTCACCACCGGCTTTAGGGAACTAACATCCCCCGCCGGTCTTTCCGAAAGCACATTCGCAAAGCTACTTACCGGCAGCTACACCAGCCAATGGGGAGAATACTATAGCAAGTACCCGGTCAATGCCACCGGCAACAAAGTTTTTGCAAGCATTTGGGACAATAACAGCGGCCTTCCCTTTATTATAGAGAGTATACATAACGATTGTGGAGAGTACAATATATATTTCTACCAGCACCAGGGTAATATAAACAGCATTGCACATAAAATTGCAAACAAAGAGTACGATGCACATTACACGGTGAACACCGATGCCATACACGGCAACCTCTACTTTGTTTGGGACGGAGAGAACAACACCCTCTACACCGACGAGGACTACTGCACAGCCGATGGAACAAGAAACACCAGACTTAAACAAGGTAGCGGCGCATTGAAGATAGGCGACACAAGCGGAAAAGATTTCAATTTCTGCAACGCTGCCGAGAAAGGACTCACCCCCTTCTCCATCTTTTTCTACGCCGACCAACGCCGCCCATCGTTGCTCGTAGGTGGCAACAGCGATAACGAAGGAATTGAAATTGAACCGGCATCGACATACACCCACATCAAAGGGTTGCAGTCACCGGTACACGCCACCACCATCGACCACAACGGGCAAAAAGACACCGTAGGCTTAACCACCAACATCTACCTCGACCAAGACAAAATGAACCAAACACTCGACGATGTTAAAAAGCTGAGCCAAGCAGCCGAATGCGTAATAAAAGAGGCACAAGATATTGTAGAGATAAAATACGATATAGTAAAATAACCAGAACTTTCACATACAGCTCCGCAAGCCGTACACATAGTATAGTTTGCAGAGCTGTTATTATAATCAACCGCATAAAAACAAGAACTATAACTTGTTAAATGAATTTAAAAAACTATCTTTATATAGACCTACCGCAGAGTCCTTGTTTCAAGTGATAGCGGGAGGGACATATTAAAAGCGTTTACTTGACGCTTTGTTCTTGACACTTCAGAACTTCGCAACTTCTAAACTCAATCAAAGACAAAGCAACGGTAGATGCCTATTGGTGTATGTTATGCACAGTTCGGCAATTCCTTTTGCCGAGCGTTATTGTGTATTTACATAACAGCGTGGGCTCTGCGTTGCTCGTTTCGATAGAGTGGGCAATGCGAAGACCTTGAAGTATGGAACGGGTAACAGGTACAGTTCCCACGCTTTATTTTCACAAAAGAACAACACTGTTCATCATCGGGGATTACCAGACTTGTAGAGATTATATTGAATGGGAAATAAACCAACCTTCCATTTCTGGAATAATCCAATATTGAACTAAAAATTTATGGCGAGAAATTTTGATCTGACCCCAAAAAGTTGGACGGATTAATAAAAGTATTATTGGTAAAGAGTTCGGTATTGCACCGGACTCTTTCCTTTTAGTCTCAGTTTAATTCTGTCATTATTGTAGTAGTGGATATACTTCTTTAGTTCCTGTTTGAAGTAATCCATATCCTTGAACTCCTGTAAATACAGCAGTTCGGATTTCATAATACCAAAGAAGTTCTCCATCATTGCATTGTCAAGACAGTTGCCTTTACGTGACATGCTCTGTATAATACCGTTGCGCTTGAGTACCAATTGGTATTGCATGTGCTGATAATGCCAACCTTGGTCAGAGTGTAGCACAAGTCCTTTCTGTGGCTTTACTTTCCTTATAGCACTGTTTACCATGTTCATTACCATACGCAAATCAGGGCTGTCGGAGATTGTATAGGAGATTATCTCTCCGTTATACATGTCAAGTATCGGTGACAAGTAA
>JAZQUI010000021.1:0-92397 GCA_045631205.1 Bacteroidaceae bacterium | reverse complement strand
TTCTTTACAGTTCAATTGCGGATATATTTGATTCCTCAAAAATGTAGGACATGTCTCACTTTTTAAAACAAGAGCTACGACAAAAAAATAATCAGACGCGCAAATTCATACCCAACCTATCATAAAATAAAGAAAAAGTATAATATTTGCATATTATATGATGTGTTACGGTTATGGTGAAGAGTACAATGGGGACTAAGTTACCCCGAAAGTTGGAGCAGAAGATGCTGGTTGTAGGCGAGCAGATAAAGCTTGCCCGATTGCGTCGCAATTTGAGTGTTGCGCAGGTGGCGGAGCGTGCTACTTGTTCTCCTCTCACGGTGTCACGAATAGAGAAAGGTGTGCCAACGGTTGCGATAGGCATCTATCTGCGTGTGTTGTATGCCTTGCAGCTTGATGATGATATTCTCTCTTTGGCAAAAGATGACAAACTCGGCAGAGCGTTACAAGATATGCATTTGCTACCTCGTAAACGAGCATCGAAGAAATAAAAGACTATGAATAATCCGTAGTGTTCATAAAAGCACCAAAAAGGCACTAAGTTAGCACTCTGTCGGCACTAAGTTAATAGTATGAAATTTGACGGAATTAGGGATTCCGAACTAAGGTGGAGCAAAAATTCAAGGCATTTGCTTGCATTTTTATTTTCTGGTGGCATCACTTACAGAAGTGCTAACAGCTTATAAAATAAGCTGTTAGCACTTCTTTTTTTGTTTTATGTCAATCACCGAAATTCAGTTAAAGTAAAAATCCTCTGCAATAATAGTAAGAAGAGCTCTTTCTCTTCTCATTAAGCAAAGACAGAGCGCCATGTTGGCGCGCTGTCTTTGCTATGTGTGAATCGTTTTGTTTAGTACACAAGGATTTTCTTGCCCTCCGAGGTGATGTATATGCCTCGTGTGGGTTTTTCCACAAGGTTACCTTTGAGGTCGTAATATTTAACCACCTTGGTGCTATCGGCAGCGATGCTGTCGATAGAGGTAGTTGCGCTCTTCTCAATGGGGAGCGATGTTGCGCTGCTTGTGAATGTACCGTATCCCTCGTTGGCTGTGATGGTGCCGCTCGAAGCGTTGCGTTTTGCAAATTTACCGTTTGTTACGCGGTAGATGTTTGAACCGCTAACCGATTTGCTCTTCAACACACCTTTGAGGTTGTTGCTACCGGTGTAGGTTGTTGCTGTGCCGCCCACGCCAATGTTGTAGCTGCCGTTTGTGGCGGCGAGTATCACAGGTGTCTTTTCGGCAACAACGTTGCTGCCATACTCGCTGATGGGTACATACTCTGTGCCTTCGTCGTTGGTGGTGGCTTCCCCTGCAATGTAGGCTGTAACGCCTTCGGGAAGAGTCATTGTAAAGGGCATACACACGGCAATGTATTCGTTAATGGTGAGTGCAAACTCTTCAACGGGCTCAATGTACCAGAGCGATGCATCGGCTGTTGTTGTCCAGGGTACAAGGCGTGTGTTGTCGCCGGCAAGGTGCAAGCCGGCGTTGCCTCCTGTCTTGTTCTTGCATATGATTGAGCTGCGTCCGTCAATTGAACTCTCCACGGTCCATATACCTGCTGCCGAAGTCTCGGTGGTGATAATGGGCTGTGTCTCGTTGTTGCCGAGCGGGCCGAGGAAGTACTCATAGTTGCCGTTGTACAGGTAGTACTCTTTTGCGCCCTCGCTTGTGGGTACAAAGGTAAACAACTGGTTTGCGTTGCTTATGTTTGATGTTGCGGTCGATACGCGGCTGTCCTCGGGTTTCAGGTAGAGTGTGGCATTGCTGCGGTTTGTGTTACGTATGCGGTACCACTGGCTCTCCTCAATCTCGTAGCGCTCCATCTTGGCAATGCTTGCGTTGATAGCCTCGTAGTTTTCGTTGTTGGGAGTTTCTTTGTATTTCTCCACTGCGCTGCTTACCGCTGTAATTGCTTCGGGGTATATGCTGCCGATGTAAATTTTGTCGGTGGGCTGCAACGATGTTGTTTTGCTGTCGATACCGTCTTTTACAATGGTTGCCTTGTCGGCGCTGTCATCGAACACGTATGTTGTGTCGGTGATATACTCTATGCTGTAATTCTTGTAGATGATTGAATATCCGCCACCGCTTGTGCCGTGGGTGTCCTCCTCATAAAGGAAACCAATGTTGTTGTCCTTTTGCAAGGTCATTGTTGAGTATGCTCCCGATAGGTAACTCGACTGGTGACGGCCTGTCCAGTTGGCTGCAATGGCCTGGGGTGAAACGAAGTCTTCGAGTGTTTCGAGCTCTTTGTAGTAGATACCTATATTTGCACGTCCCGAACCGAGGGGTACCGATTGCAATGCAAGATATACCTTCTTGTCGTCGGCCACGCGTCTTGCGGGAACGAACATTATTTCACCGTTTGTTGAGTTGCTTATGGCTGTTGTACCGTTGTTACTCTGTCCCGAGAACTGGTATGTGCCCCAAGAACCTTCGGCCTTCTCGCTGTCGGTGTATGAGAAGATATTGTAGTAGCGGCCACCCGAGCAACGTGAACTGATGATTACAGAACCGTCGGGCAACTCGTCGGCTTTGGGCTCGTCACCGCCCGAAGGTATGGGAGAAATCTCTCCGCCACCGAGTACGGTCCAGCTTTCTCCAAAGTTGTCGCTGTAAAGTACAAAGTTTACATGTGTGCCATTTACATTCTTCACAAGTACGGCGCAGTAGATACGGTAGTAATCGCCAACCTTTATGTACTGGCTCTGTGAAATCTTGCCCGAACCAACAAACATCGCTCTCACGGGACCGTGTGAGGTGTTGTCGAACTGTGAATATATGCTCTCTGAACGGTCAACAGGCTCGCTCCAGGTCTGGCCGTAGTTTTCGCTGTAGAAGTGTGCGATGCCCTGGTGGCAGTTGCGCTGTCCGTTGGGGAACGATACGTTACCAGAACAGCTTATCACAAGAACGCGGCTGCTTTCGCGGTCGGCAACAATACAGGGGTCGCCGAAACCTACGTGCATAGAGTCGGGTGACTGGGCACCCTGTCCGCAGATGATGTCAAAGATATCCTCCCAGGTTTCGCCGTTGTCCTTGCTGATACGTGCGCGGAGGTCGATGCGGCCGTTTGTTGCCATACCGATATCGGCGCGGCTGTGGCGGTAATCGGCCACTGCAATGATGTCACCGTTCGATGCTGTTGCTATCGCGGGTATGCGGTATGGGATAGCCGAAGTTGTGGGTGTGGGGAATACCTCAAAGTAAGGCTCAGGCTCAATGAAACTGGGTTTGAGCACTACATAGAAGTTTGAGAATGTTACACCCTTGTTTGCGCCGCTCTGTGTGAAAGAGGCAGTGCGTTGGGGCTCCTCAATAGTTACATTTACGCTCTGCTTGGTAGCCGAAGTGGTGTACGATGTGCCGTTTATCGACATAGTGAGCGAGTAGCTGCTGTCGTTGTTGGTGTTCACGAATTCGAAACCGTAGCCGGCGATGGTGAGTCCTTCGGGTGCTGTGAGGGTGTATGTACAGCTGCCCGATGTACCTGAATAACCTGCGATGTTGTCGCCCGATGTTGTCATATTGTTTGCACCCGAGCTGAGGGTTAAGCCGCTTGTCACGCTGCTCGACCACACTGAATGCCAAGTACCGTTGGCGTTGCTTGCGGTAAATGTACCTGTCGTGGTAAGAATATCCACAGTAGCTTCGGCAGTGCCGAAACGTATGGTAGAACCGGCATCAGCACCTTCGGCCCAGAAAGCGAGCTTGCCAATGCCACCGAAGTTGTTCACTGCATAGTTGGTGCCGTGTATCTTCATAAAATATCCCTGCACGTTGGCAATATTGTCCGATGAACTGAAATCCCATCTTCCCACATAGCCCTCGGGCAATGCCGAAGCCTCCTGCATGGTGGGGTAGGTGCTGCCACCTGTGCCGCCGTAACCCGAAATTGCGCTCATGGTAGTCTTTGATGCCAAGACTTTGCCGGGGCCGGCCTGCTTGTTATAAACAGCATAGCCGTCGGTGTCGTTGCCCACGAAACACCAGAGGTCGCAATCCTCGTAGCTTGTTCTTGCTCTTCCGATAGCAATAAATTCAGCGCCATCGTTATCCGAAATGATGCATGCACCTGTACCCAATGCCATTGTGTACCACGAAGTGCCTTTTGCAAAATCGCCGTTTTCAATAGTAGTAACCTTGAAAGGGACTTCTGCTTTTGTCACTGCAACTGTTATAATTGCCAGCGTAAGGAGTAAAAATTTCTTCATATTTTATGTTTAAAAGGTTATTTGCTTATGAAAAAACAATTTATGGTGCTAATATATGGTATTTTGCCCGAATTTTAAAATATAGTTGCTGTTTTTGGCAACACTCTGTTGTCATTTGTTTATATAGTACACTTGTACCTTCTCAATTCGTTGCGCAGTTGTTTGGAGTTACCATGAACCAGTTTGTCGAGTTTTGCCCAGAAACGCTCGCTGTGGTTCATCTCCAGAGTGTGGCAAAGTTCGTGCAGCAGAACATAATCTACCAACTTTTCGGGGAGCTGCATAAGATTGATGTTGAGGCTTATTGTGCCACGGCTGCTGCAACTGCCCCAGCGTGTGCGGCTGTCGCGCAGGCTCACGGCGGTGTAATGCAAGCCGTGTTTTGTGGCAAGTTCCTGCAAGCGCGCGGGGAGTATCTCGTGGGCGCGACGGCGCATGGCATTTGCAATAATCTTCCTTACCCACTCCTGCCGTGCCTCTCCATTGAGAGATGTTCCTGTGGGGCATAGCAATGTGGTTTCCCGCCCATTGTGTTTTATGTGGAACTTGTCGCTGTTATGCTCTTTTATGCAAAACTTGAAGAACGGAGCATCTATGCAAAACTCCTTGTCTATTGCCGGTTGCAGCATGCTCTGTTGTCTCTCTTTAAGCCTCTCACCGCATTGGGCGAGAGCCCTTTCGAGGTCGCGTTCGGTGGCGCGTGGCGGCAGGGTTATGTATAAAGCATCGAGGCGCGCTCGCAAAATTATGCGGCGCGCCCGTGGGTTGGTTGTAATTTCAATATCCCCATAAACGGGGTGTGTGAAACGGCTCTTGCAGAGCATCTCTTATGCTATTATGTGTGTGCCGCTTTTGCCGTCTATGGCATCGGCTTTTGTGATGATAACCTTCGACACACCATTGTCAATGGCGTTGAAGGCATTGTCAATCTTGGGTATCATACCACCGCTCACAGTGCCGTCGGCAAGCAAGCCTTTGTAGCTCTCTTTGTCGATGGTGGGGATGAGGCTGTCGGCATCCTCGGGGTTACGCATAACGCCGGGGAATTCGAAACAATAGGTAAGTGTTACATCATATATCTTTGCAAGGCCTTTTGCTGTTTCGGCAGCCATTGTGTCGGCGTTTATGTTCAGCAGGTTACCGTTTCCGTCGTGTGTGAGGGGTGCAACGATGGGTACTATGCCTTGCTCTATGAGTTTGCCAAGCATTTCGCCGTCGGCGCAATCGACATCGCCAACGAAGCCGAAGTCAACCTCGCCCACAGGGCGTTTGTGTGCTCTGATAATGTTGCAGTCGGCGCCGGTGAGTCCCAATGCGTTTACTCCGCGTGCCTGCAAACCTGCCACAATGTTCTTGTTTACCAAACCACCGTAAACCATTGTAACAACCTGCAACATAGGCTCGTCGGTGATGCGGCGTCCGTTCACCATCTTGCTCTCAATGCCAAGTTGCTCGGCTATTTTGGTTGCCGAGCGGCCTCCGCCGTGAATGAGAACTTTTGCTCCCTCAACGGCTGCAAAGCGGTCGAGCAGGGCAGCGAGTGAGGCTTTCTCCTCTACTATCTTTCCGCCTACTTTAATTATCGTAATCTTTTTCTTTTCCATAATTTATGTATCAAGGTTCAAGGTAGGTGTAACCATAGAGTCCCGAACGGTAGTTCGAAAGGAACTCCTTGCCCTCTTCGAGAGTGATTTTTCCCTGTTTGACCGATTTTGCCACCCAGGTTTCGAGTGTACGTACAAGGCGTTTTGCGTCGAACTGAACGTAGTCGAGAACATCGGCAATGGTCTCGCCGTCGATAATCTTGTCAATGTTATAACCATCCTTGTCCACGCTTATGTGTACGGCGTTGGTGTCGCCGAAGAGGTTGTGCAAGTCGCCAAGAATTTCCTGATAAGCTCCCACGAGGAACACACCAATGTAGTAAGGCTCATTGCTCTTTACCTTGTGTACACACAACGAGTTAGCCTTTCCGTTATAGTGTATGAAGTCTGTAATCTTGCCGTCGCTGTCGCAGGTCATGTCCTGTATGGTACAGGTGCGGTCGGGGCGTTCGTCGAGCCTGTGAATGGGCATAATGGGGAAGAACTGGTCTATCGCCCAAGTGTCGGGGAGGCTCTGGAAGAGCGAGAAGTTACAGAAATATTTGTCGGCAATAAGTTTGTGCAGTTTGCGAAAATCCTCGGGAATGTGCTTCATTGTTTTGGCAATGGAGAGAATTTCGCGGGTAACCGACCAGAACATACTCTCAATCTGCGCACGTGTTTTGAGGTCCACAATACCGTGGCTGAAAAGTTCGAGAGCCTCCTCGCGTATCTGCTGTGCGTCGTGGTAGGCTTCGAGCATTGTGCGCTGGTCGAGGTCGTCCCATATCTTGTAAAGCTCTTTCACAAGGTCGTGGTCGGCGGGGCCCACCTCCCAGTTCTCGTCCATCTGCGGCAATGCCGCAGTTTCAAGTACCTCTATGATGAGTACAGCGTGGTGTGCCGAAACGGAGCGTCCACTCTCGGTAATGATGTTGGGGTGGGGTATTCCGTTCTTGTCGGCAGCGTCAACCATTGCATACACTGCGTCGTTTACATACTCCTGTATAGAGTAGTTTACGCTACTCTCGCTGCTCGAAGAACGTGTACCGTCGTAGTCAACACCTAGGCCGCCACCTATGTCGGTGAACTCAACCTTGAAGCCCATCTTGTGCAGCTGTACATAGAACTGCGATGCTTCGCGCAAAGCGGTCTTTATGTGGCGTATCTTTGTTACCTGGCTGCCTATGTGGAAGTGTATAAGGCGCAGGCAATCCTTTATATCGTATTTTTCGAGAAGTTCGAGTGCTTCGAGAAGCTCGCTCGATGTGAGGCCGAATTTGCTTGCGTCGCCTCCGCTCTCTTCCCATTTACCGCTACCTTCCGATGCCAGTTTAATGCGTATTCCAATGTTGGGGCGCACACCAAGTCGCTTACCAATCTTGGCAATACGTTTCAACTCGTTGAGTTTTTCGGCTACAAGGAAGATGCTGCGTCCCATCTTTTGTGCCAGAAGCGCCATCTCAATGTAGCTGTCGTCCTTGTAACCGTTACAGATGATAAGCGAGTTGCTGTCGGTGTTCATTGCGATAACCTCGTGCAACTCGGGCTTTGAACCGGCTTCAAGGCCAATGTCGTACTTCTTTCCGTGGCTCATAATCTCCTCCACCACAGGACGCATCTGGTTTACCTTGATGGGATATACTATAAAGTTCTTGCCTTTATAGTTGTATTCCTTCGATGCAATTTTGAAACATCCCGAAATTTTCTCGATTCTGTTGTCGAGAATGTCGGGGAAACGTACCAGAACGGGTGCTGCTACATCGCGCAACTGCAACTCGTCCATCAGATGTTTGAGGTCTATTTGAACGCCGTCTTTCTTGGGGGTAACGGCAACGTTGCCCTCCTCGTTGATGCTGAAATAGGATGCTCCCCAACCATTGATGTTGTAGAGCTCTTCCGAGTCCTCAATACGCCATTTTCTCATCTCTTAATATGGTGTTTACGGTTATTAAATCTGTTTCAAGGTAGGTTGAACTTTCGGCAGAAAGCTTCAACCGAAGAATTTATCTGTGCGCTGTCCTCCAGTTTGTCGGCAACGAAGGAGTGTTGTGCCTTTGAGTAGTGCGGTTCTCTTTTCGCTATCTGCTCAGCGATGAACAGACGCAACTCATCGTCGTTCTTGTCCTTTATCAAGGGGCGTTGCTTGCGTGCAATGCTCAAACGTACGAAGAGCCTCTCCAAAGGTACTTGCAAGTACACAGTGGTACCCATGCTGTTCATAAAGTCGATGTTGTCGAAGAAACAGGGTGTACCGCCTCCTGTTGAGATTATAACATCCTCAAACTCGGCAACCTCGTGCAACATACGACGTTCAATGTCGCGGAATCCATCCTCGCCCATTTCGGCAAAAATCTGCGAAATGCTTTTGCGGAAGCGTTGCTCTATGTAGTTGTCGAGGTCTATGAAGGTAAGCCCCAACTTGTCGGCAAGTGCGCGGCCGAGCGTTGTTTTGCCGGAACCCATATATCCTATGAGCAGTATGCGTGTCATTTATTTCTTCTTTGTATAGCGGCGTGCTTTGGGTGCACTTTTGCCACCGTCCTGTTGTTTGTTTACTATCTCCATGCACTCTTCGAGCGAGAGTTCGGCAGGTGTCACATTCTTGGGCAACTTGTAGTTGCTGCCGTTGTAGGCTATGTAGGGGCCGAAACGGCCGTTAAGAACCTGCAAGTTGGGCTCGTTTTCAAAGGTCTTTATCACGCGCTCTGCCTCTGCTTTGCGTTTCTCGAGAATGAGCTCTGTTGCCTCCTCAATGGTTACAGTAAGCGGGTCGTGTGTCTTGGGCAGTGTTACATAGGCTGCGCCGAACTTAATATAAGGACCGAAACGGCCAGCGCCAATGGTAACGGTCTCTCCCTCGAACTCGCCAAGTGTGCGGGGCAGGCTGAAAAGTCCCAATGCCTCTTCAAGAGTTATGGTTTCGAGAGTCTGTCCGGGTTTCATCTGTGCAAAGCGGGGTTTCTCTTCGTCGCTTGCCGAGCCTATTTGAACGATGGGGCCGAAACGGCCAATCTTCACCGAAACGGGTTTGCCGCTTGCGGGGTCGGTACCGAGTACGCGCTCGCCCACCTTGTGCTCGTTCTTTGTCTGCACAATCTTCTCTATCTGTGGCTCAAAATCGGTGTAGAAATCCTTGATGAGGCTCACCCAGGGTCTTTTTCCGTCGGCAATTTCGTCGAAATCCTTTTCCACAGTTGCTGTGAAGTTGTAATCCATGATTTCGGGGAAGAAATCGAGCAGGAAGTCGTTAACCACGATACCTATATCTGTGGGCAACAATTTACCCTTTTCTGCGCCAACGGTCTCTTTGCCCTCTTTCGAGGTTATCTTTCCGTTTTTGAGTGTGAGTATGCTGTATTTGCGTGATGTGCCGGTCTTGTTGCCTTTCTCCACATATCCGCGCTGTTGTATGGTGCTGATGGTGGGGGCGTATGTCGAAGGACGGCCAATGCCAAGTTCTTCGAGCTTGCGCACAAGGCTTGCCTCGGTGTAGCGGGGCGGGTGCTGTGTAAAACGCTCTGTGGCAACAATTTCTGTGGCTTTCAACTCCTCGCCTTTGTGTACTGCGGGAATTTTTGTGGTGTCGCTGCCGTTCTCCTCGTCGGTCGATTCGCGATAGACGTGCAGGAAACCGTCGAACACGGTAACCTCGCCTGTTGCCACAAAGTTCTCTTCGTGTCCGCTGATGGCAATGTTTACAGTTGTCTTTTCAACAAGCGCATCGGCCATCTGTGAGGCGATGGTGCGTTTCCATATAAGCTCGTACAACCTTTTTTCGGGCATTGTACCCTCTATTGTGGGGTTGCTCATATATGTCGGGCGTATGGCCTCGTGAGCCTCCTGTGCGCCTTTTGAGTTGGTTGAGTAGTTGCGGCTTTTGAGATATTCTGCGCCGTAAGTGTCGGTAACCACATCTTTGCATGAACCAATGCAGAGCGATGAAAGGTTAACCGAGTCGGTACGCATATATGTGATATATCCGCTTTCGTATAGTCTTTGTGCAACCATCATTGTCTGCGAAACGGTGAAGCCGAGCTTACGTGCGGCCTCCTGTTGCAAGGTCGATGTGGTGAAGGGGGCTGCGGGGCTCTTCTTCATCGGCTTTGTGCTTACATCGCTGATGACAAAGGTCGCATCCTTGCACGATGCAAGGAAAGCCTCGGCCTCCTCTTTAGTCTTGAATCTTTTTGAAAGTTCGGTGTTGAGTGTGCGTTTTTCGCCCTCACCTATTATTTCGAACTGCGCTGTCACGCGGAACGCCGGCTCGCTTGCAAAGTTGTTAATCTCGCGCTCACGCTCCACAATGAGTCGCACTGTAACTGACTGTACACGGCCTGCCGAGAGCGCAGGCTTAACCTTGCGCCACAACACGGGTGACAACTTGAAACCTACAATGCGGTCGAGCACTCTTCGTGCCTGCTGCGCATATACAAGGTTTGTGTCAATGTTTCTGGGGTTCTCTATGGCGTTTAGTATAGCGTTCTTCGTAATCTCGTGGAACACGATACGCTTTGTCTTTTCGGGCTGCAATCCCAGTTCGGTGTACAAGTGCCAGCTTATGGCCTCTCCTTCGCGGTCTTCATCGGAAGCCAACCACACTGTGTCGGCTTTCTTTGCTTCGCTTTTCAGGGTTTGCACAAGTTTGGCCTTGTCGGCGGGAATTTCATATTCCGGTTCAAATGTCTCGGTGTTTATACTGAACTCCTTTTTCTTCAAATCGCAAATGTGCCCGTAACTCGACATTACTTTGTAATCCTTACCCAGGAACTTTTCAATAGTCTTTGCTTTTGCGGGCGACTCAACAATTACTAAATTCTTCTGCATAGAGTTGTTCGCTTTCTAAAATTTGCGACAAAAGTATTAAAGTTTCCCGTATTTCCGCACCAAAAAAAGTAAAAAAATGATAACGCTTTGCGCCCTCTTCACCTTAAAATAATATATTATTTTATATAGGTGTATTTTTTTTGTTGCAGGTATAAGACCGAGGCACCGTTAATTAAAACGATGCGCTCAATCCCAACAATACGTTTATGCCCTGCTCGTAGTATCCTGCATATTTTACATATTCGCGGTTGAGCAGGTTGTTGCCCTCGACAAATGCGCTGAAACGGTCGGCAAACTTGTAGGTCGTACGAAGGTTCAGCTCGTTCTTGTTGAGCGAGGGGTCGTCGTAGGCATATGTGGCGAAGCTGTATGTGGCGTTGATATAAATATCGTCGAGCACTCGAGCCTCTCCGTTTAGTTCAAATTCAAATTCAGGTTTTGTGCCAAGGAGGTAGCGGTTATCGCACTTCCAGTAGCTGTATTTTGCTGCTGCCGAAACTTTGAGCCAGCCCTCGTAGTCATATCCTGCGCGGCCACCGATGTATGCACGTGCAGTGTTCTCCTGTACAATGTTGCAACCCACATTTCTCACGCCCTCAATGTAACTATCGCAATCGAGCAAGTCGTCTTTCGTATAGGCATATCCTACATACATGTTTGCCGAGAATGCTGCGCGTGAGATGCGCGCGCCTGCTGTAATGTCGGCAATGGTGTAAACGGGGTCGGGTTGTCTGTCGATGCTCCAGTAAGGCGATACCTCTTCCATTGCTTTAAACCCGGTGGCAGTGCGTCCGCCTTTTATGCTTGTATATACGGTAACTGCGTCGCTTGTGGCAACCTCGGCATAAATGTCGGGTGCAACGGCAAGGAATGTACCTCTTGTCATCATATTCAACTGCGCGCCTACGCGTATGTTGAACATATCTATTCTGATGTTTGTCGCGGGGTTAATGTTGAGCTCGGCGAAGTTCTTGGCACCTTCCAGGTTGCTGTATGAATAGTTGTTGAATGTTACGCCTGTGACAATGTCACGTATGGTGTTGTCGGTAAGCTCATATTTGAACTCGGCATCGGCACCAATGATGTTCTCGCTGAAATGTCCTTTTTTCGCCTCTTCGTCGGTGAAAAGGAAAGGAAGGTGGCGGTAATGGTTGCGTGTAAATCTCACTCCGGCTTCGTAAGAGAAGGGGCCGGTGAGGCTCGACACGGCTCCTGCACCAATGTGAAATCTCTGTACGTTCTGCTTGTCGCCGGGTACCGATGTGTTGTAGTTGAAAACATCGTTGCTCCACTCAAAGTTGCTTTTAAGCAGCAGGTCATCGAACTTGTGAGAATACTCGGCTCCTGCCCACGAAGAGTAGAAACGTGAGTCCCACTTGCCCACCGGGCTGTCCATCTTGGTATTGAATCCCTCCAACGATGCCACTGCGTTCAACTTGTCCTTTTCGCTCAGGTTGAACAGGTACGATAATTTTGCATCCACGTTGTTGCCGGTTCCATAACCCAAACGTGCATATCCGGGGTAGTTGCCATTCTGTTTGGGCAACAAGTCCTTAACATCTCTCTCGCCAACAAACCCTGTGAAAGGTGTTGCTTTCTGCGAAAATTCGAGTTCCAAAGGTGTGTTGTCGTTGTTCTGCTCGGTTGAGGGGGTAAATCCTTTTTTTGCAGCCTTGGTAACAACAGGGTTGTACTCGTTCTCCACCTGTATCACTGCGTTCAGTGAATCCTTCTGCGCACATAGTGTGCTTGCTCCAAGAATAGCAATTGTAAATAAAATGCTCTTTTTCATTATATATCTGTTTTTTTTATTCTTCCGAAATTTTGCTCAATCTCTCTTCAATCATTGTCTTTATGTCATCGTCGCCATCGTAGTTGCTTTGAAGCGACAAGAGATATTGCTTTGCCTCCAAATTACGTTCTTGTGCAGTGTAAAGGTCGGCAAGGAGTATGAAACTGCGTGCAAGCCAGTAGGCGTGCGGTGTGCTCTCATCTATGTAACTGAAAACCTCCTCTTCGCACTCCTTGTATCTCTTTTGCTCAAACAGCAACTCGGCAAGCAGGAATTTACCCTCTGCGCCATAGATGCTGCGGGTGTCGCTCGATACTGTGCGGAGAGCCTTTTCGGCCTCTTTCTGCTCGTCGAGGGCAAGGTGTGCCTTTGCCAGGTAGTACTCCATCTCGCGCTTTTGCTCGGGTTGCAAGTTATCGTCGGCAAGCAGGGTGGTGGCGTGCTCTTTTGTGCTGGCGGTATCACCAAGGTTGTGTGTGCAACGTACCAGGTTGAGGCGGCATGCTCTTACACGCTCCTTGTCGCTGCTCTTGGCGATGATGCTTTCGTAAAGAGGTTTTGCTTTCTCCCATTCGTTGTTGCTGAAGTATATTTCCGAAGCGTATGCCATCGCCTCTTCACTGTATTTGTTGTCGGGGAACCCGGCAACAATCTCAAAATGTTCGATAGCCTTCTCCTTGTTCCCTTCGATGTAGTTTATGACACCGAGGTTGTAGTGGCTGTCGAGTGCAAAACTGCCTTCGGGGAACTTTGTGATGTAGTCGGTGAATTTTACTTTTGCCAACTCTTTGTTGCCTTTGCCGTAAATCTTTTCGGCGGCAATGAAGGTGAGTGTGTCAATTTCGCTGCTTTCAACGGCTGAAATTCCTGCTGTTGCTGCGGCAAATTTTGCAAATTCATCAACCTCGCCCTGTTCCACATAGAGGTTTTTTAGGTCTTGAACGGCAATCTGTGCCTCTTCGCTTTGCGGGTAGAGTGAAATGATGCTCTTGTAGGTCTCAATAGCTTTTGTGTAGTTGCCGTCGCTGTTGTATATCATAGCTTTTTCGGCAGTTGCGCGGCGTGCAAGGTCGCTCTGTGGGTATTTCTGCGACAACTCGTCGAAGGCTTTTACCGCTTTGCTGCTTTCATTGTTTTCTATATAGGCGCGGCCAAGTTCGTAATATCCTTCACGGGTATAATCGCTTGCAGGGTATTGCGCTATAAGTTGTTCCAGTGTTTTAATTTTTCCTTTATAGTCCTTTCTCAAACCTTGCGCAATGGCACTGCGGTAGAGGGCGTAGTCGCCGTGTGCGCTGTCGGTTGTTGCCGATTTTTCGTAGTATTCATCGGCCTTTTTGTAGTTGCGGTTGTAGAAATGGCAGTCTGCTATACGGTTGTATGCATCGGCGCACAACTCCTTCTCTCCGGGTGCGGTAGCTGTGAAGCGGGCAAATGCGTTCATCGCATCGTCGAACTTGCCTTGCTGGAAATAGGTATATGCAAGGCCATAGATGGCTTTTGTGTAGTTACCATCGTTCATGGAGATTGCGTTCTTGTAGTTCTTTGCCGCTTCGTTGTATTGGTTTTTGTTGTAATATGCTTCGGCACGCCAGTAGAGAGCGTCGCTCTGTGTTCCTTTGTTATATTTTGACAGAGTGAGCGACTGGTCGAAATAACCAATGGCTTTGTTCATATCTCCGTTTATGTACTCTTGAACACCCAGGCGGTAAAGGACTTTCTGTTTCGCTTCGAGAATAAGCGGCGATGGGGTGGTAATCTTGTTTATCGATTGCAATGCCACATCGTAATTGCGTGTGTTCATATATACCTCTACAAGGTATTTGTTTACCTGGTCGCAGTGTGCCGATTGGGGGTACTCATTAAGGAAACGCTCGAAAATCTTTACACTCTCGGCAAAGGGTGAGTAGCGTGTGCTGTGCAGGCAGAGGGCGTAGTTGTAGAGAGCCTCTTCGCGCACTTTGTCGTCGTGTCTCATCTGCGAAGCCTGCTCAAAGGAGAGGCGTGCCGCGTTTGCGTCGCCCTCTTCGAGTTCTGTAATACCCAGGTGCAGCAACGCATTCTGTGTAATTGCATCGTCGCCGGTGCAACAGGCTTTAAAGAGTTCTTTTGCTTTGTCGCGTTGCCCGGTCTCGAAATAAGAGAGAGCAAGGTGATAGACTGCCATTCGCTGTTGCTTGTCGGCGGGTGTGCCGGCGATGTACTCTTCAAGCGGTGTCACAGCATCGGCGTAATTTCCCTGTCCAAAGAGTGCTGCGCCAAGAATCTGTTTCATAGCTGTGCCTTGCGGTTTTTTACCGTGGTCGGCAATGAAGGCTTCGGCCATCTGCTGGGCTTGTGCGTGTTTTCCCTGTTTCACATATATTGCAGCAATGTAGTAGGGAACTTCGAGGTAATATTTATCGCTGAATTCCACTTTTTTAAACCCATTGTATGCCTGCTCGAGCTCTTCGGCGTGGTATTGTATCACTGCAAGGTGAAACTGTGCATCCTCGGCATTCTTCTTGCCGGTGAGAGCAAGGTTTGTGAGCAAAGCCTGTGCTTGTCCCTCCTGCCCGCACTCTTGCAGGGTTAGTGCGTGGTAAAGTTCGGCACGCTCGCGTTCCTGTGGCTCCAGACGGGTGAAATCGCTCTTCTTGAACCACTCGTCGGCAAGAGTGAAGCTATGGCTGTAATAATATGATTCGGCAATGAGCGCAGCAATTACATCGCGACGACTTGTTTCGGGGTAGTCGGCAAGGTACTGCAACAACAAGGCGCGGCCTTCGAGGTGGTTTGTACCAAAAGTGGCTCTTGCACGCAACAACTCAATCTCCTGTCGTTGCGGGGTGTTCAGGCTTCTCACCTCAATCTTGTTTATGATGTTGAGCGCGGCGCTGTACTCTCCGTCGGTGCATAGCCTACGGCTCTCCTGTATGAGCCACCCGTTGTCCTCGGTCGATGTACCTGTTTGCGCACAGATTATATTTGCTGTTATAGCCAACAGCAGCAGGGATAAAAATCTCTTCATAATCATTCACTAAAAATATTCTTGTACTCCGTTTTTAAAATTTCAATGCCTCGGGCAATCGATTGGAGCCCGAAATCCTCGCTCTTGACCTCATCAATGTTCATCCAGTGCAACTCCTCCACATCGTCGTCGGCCTTTGTTGAACTGTTGTCGGTCTTGCACAGGAAGAAAAGGTCGAGCGTGTGCTCCTCGAATCCCGAATAGATATATTTGTTGGGCAACGAAAAGAGATAGCGGCAACTTGTGACATTGAGCCCGGTTTCCTCTTTCACCTCGCGGACAACTCCCTGCTCGGCAGTCTCAAAGCTGTCGATAAAGCCTCCCGGCAGGTCGAGCGTGCCCTTTGCGGGCTCTTTGGCCCTGCGCGCCACGAGAATATTGCCGTTTCCGTCGGTTATAACTGCCACTGTTGCGGCTATGGCATTGAAATATAATACAAAACCACAATCGGCACAACGCTTCGATTTGAAATCGTTTATGCCGAAGTTCTTACCGCCACATCGTGGGCAATAATCGAAAATTTCAAGAGGGTGTTGCTGCATCCTGTTGCTTGTAAATAATTCCAACTGCGAAGATACTGCTTTTTTCACTATGCATCCCGCTTTTTGCCATAAAATGGTAAATTTTTACTGAATATTTTAAATTATAAATAGCTTTTAACCATTTTTGAGGCCTGTTTTTTATTTTTATGCCGTTTGATAGTCGGAAAAAGGAATAAAAATAGTAATTTTGCAGCCGTTGGCTGCGAAAACGGGCAACAAACATCAAACGAACAAAAACAAAAAAGTAAAATATTATGGCAAACAAAGCATTATTGGTAATTCTCGATGGCTGGGGTGTTGGTAACCACGGTAAAGGTGATGTAATCTTCAATACTCCCACTCCTTATTGGGATCATCTTGTATCGGTTTATCCCAACTCACAGCTCCAGGCAAGCGGCGAAAATGTAGGTCTTCCTGCAGGTCAGATGGGTAACAGCGAAGTAGGTCACCTCAATATCGGTGGCGGTCGCGTTGTTTATCAGGACCTTCTCAAAATCAACCGTGCAATTGCCGACGGTTCTATCGCACAGAACCCCGAACTCGTTTCGGCTGTTGAGTACGCAAAGAAGAACGGCAAAAAACTCCACTTTATGGGTCTCACATCAAACGGTGGCGTACACAGCTCATTGGAGCACCTCGAGGCTATGTATAAATTCGCTGCCGAGCAGGGTGTGGAAAATGCTTATGTTCATTGCTTTATGGACGGTCGCGACACCGACCCCAAGAGCGGCGCAGGCTTCATTGCCGACCTTACAGCAAAGAACCTCAAACTCGCTACAATCGTAGGCCGTTACTATGCGATGGACCGCGATAAACGTTGGGAGCGTGTTAAAATCGCTTACGACCTCATTGTAAACGGCGAGGGCAAGGCAGCTACCGATATGGTTAAAGCTGTTGAGGAGTCTTATGCCGAGGGTGTTACCGACGAGTTTATCAAGCCCATCGTTAACAGCGCATACGACGCTCGCATAGCCGACGGCGATGCTGTAATCTTCTTCAACTACCGTAACGACCGTGCAAAAGAGCTCACAGTGGTTCTTACACAGGAGGATATGCCTGCCGAGGGTATGCACACCATCCCCGGTTTGCAGTACTACTGTATGACTCCCTACGATGCAAAATTTACAGGCGTTCACATCCTCTTCGACAAGGAGAATGTTGAGAACACACTCGGTGAGTTCATTGCAAAACAGGGTATGAAACAGCTCCACATTGCCGAGACCGAGAAATATGCTCACGTAACATTCTTCTTCAACGGTGGTCGCGAAACACCTTACGAAGGTGAGGAGCGTATCCTTGTTCCCTCTCCCAAGGTTGCAACATACGACTTGCAGCCCGAAATGAGCGCTTACGAGGTTAAAGACAAGCTCGTTGCCGAGATTAACTCAGAGAAGTTCGACTTTATCGTTGTTAACTTTGCAAACGGTGACATGGTTGGTCACACCGGTATTTACAGCGCGATAGAGAAAGCTGTTCTTGCTGTTGACGCTTGCCTTAAAGATGTTATTGAGGCTGCACGTGCTCACGGCTATGAGTCAATCATCATTGCCGACCACGGTAATGCCGACAATGCAGTGAACGCCGACGGTTCACCCAACACCGCTCACTCACTCAACCCCGTTCCCTGTGTTTACGTTACAAACAAAGAGAACGCAACAATCAAAGACGGTATCTTGGCCGACGTAGCTCCCACAATCCTCAAGATTATGGGCTTGGAGGCACCTGCCGAAATGAGTGGCGAGGCTTTGATTTAATAATCCATAAAAATAGAACGGCTGCGCGGTTCCGTGCAGCCGTTTTTTTAATTTAAACGGAAACTTATGGTGCAAATAGGTGATGCGATAGTATCGTTCGACCTCTTACAAGAATACTTTTGTTGCAACTTTTCGCACTGCAAAGGAATTTGCTGTGTGGAGGGCGATGCCGGCGCCCCTGTGCTATTTGACGAGGTTGAAAAACTCGAAGAGGCACTCGAAGTGGTAGCTCCCGAAATGTCGCCCGAGGCGCGCGCGGTGGTCGATGAGCAAGGTGTTGTATATACCGACCGCGATGGCGACCTTGTAACCTCGATTGTAAATGGCAAGGACTGCGTGTTTGCGGCACGCGACGAGAATGGCGGCTGCATCTGCCTCATAGAAAAAGCCTATCGTGAGGGGCGCACATCGTGGCGCAAGCCTGCGTCGTGCTATCTCTACCCCGTGCGCCTTCGCAAGGTGGGTGAGCTTACGGCTGTAAACTTCCACAAATGGGATGTGTGCAGCAGTGCTTTCATTAAAGGTCGTCGCAAAGGCATACGTGCCTATCAGTTCTTGAAAGAACCGCTTATAGAGCGTTTCGGCGAGGAGTGGTACAAAGAACTACTTACCGTGGCCGAAGAACTTGAAAAACAAGGCTATATAAAATAACTCTGTAAAAACGACGGCTTAAGCCGTCGTTTTTTAAAATGTTAAAATAATAGTCATATTTTTTGCTATTGTGTTGAAAAAGATTACATTTGCAAAATATATTTGACAATGGCTTTTTGTTGCGCTTTTTTATCGTGGCAAAAGCCTGTTTTTAATTTATAGTGCGAATATTAACGATTAAATAAATTACTATGAAAAAATTTTTACTTTCAATTTTTTGTTGCTTGATGGCTTTTGTTGCTTTGCAGGCAGAGGAGAAGAGTGGAACAATCACTTTTAAGACAGCTAATAGTGATTCCTCTACAGCTGCCACAAATGCCAACTTTGTCTCTGGCCAATTGACTGCTGATGGCGGTTTTGTATTGACTTGTAAAGCAACGAATAACTGTTATACAGGAATGAGTGGCCTTAAAATGAGTTCAAGTTCAAAGAACGGTAGTTTTACTCTTGATTTGGGTGATACTTACAATGTTAAAAAAGTTAAAGTTAATGCTGTAAAGTATAAAAGTGATGCTGCTAAACTTTCTGTTAATGGTAGTGCTGCGAAAACACTTACGGAATCTCTTGCTGATTATACTTTTGATATCAATGCGGATATTTCTCAGATAAAAGTAGATATGACAAAACGTGGTTATATTGCAAGCATAACAGTTGTTTATGAGGTTGCGGGTGAGGGTGAGGCTACAGCTCCGGAGACTCCAAAGCTTGAGGATGATGCCGATTTTGTTGGTTCTATGATGGTTAAAATATCTTGTGAAACAGAAGGGACGGTAATTTACTATACAACAGATGATACAAATCCTACTGAGGATAGCGAGATGTATGATGGACCTTTTGATATTACAGAAACAACAACGGTAAAGGCTATTGCTGTAAATGAAGCTGGTCCAAGTTATGTTGCAACTGCAACTTATACACGCGTTGCGGCAACTCCTGAGATTGTTTTTGAAGGTGATGCTGCTGCCATTGAAGGTGAAGTCATCGTTTCTATTGAGACGGGAAATAATGCACTTGCCTATTATACACTTGACGGTTCAATACCAACAGCTTCAAGCACTATTTATGAGCGCCCTATAGCTATTAAAGCTAATGTAACTCTTAAAGTGTTTGCAATAGAGGCTGGCAAATATGAGAGTGAAATTAAAACTCAAGAGTTTATAATGGTTGTTGCAGGAGGTGGCGACCTTGAAGGTGAGAGCTCTACATTGTCATTTGCCAGTAAAGACCAACGTACTGAGTTTTCAACTTCAAAGCAAGTGTGGGAGCAGAATGGTGTAACTCTTACCAACAACAAGGGTAGTTCTACGAGCAATGTTGCCGATTATGCAGCCCCTGCAAGATTCTATAAATCTTCCGAAATTATAATTGAATATACATCACCAATAGCTAAAATAGAGTTTGCTTGTAATACTACTGGGTATGCAAACGATTTGAAGTCATCAATATCTGGTGCTTCTGTTTCTGGCAAAGTTGTAACAGTGCTGCTCGATGGTACAAGCAAAAGTTTTAATATTAAGAGTCTTGCAGGTCAGGTCCGTATGGATGCAGTGACAGTAACTCCCGTAGCAGAAGTATCTGCTTATGAATTGAATGTATCTGCAGCAGGTTGGGCTACATTGTTCTTGGGTTATGATGCTATAATTCCCGAAAATGTTACTTGCTATGTGATAGAAACTGTCGAGGATGAAAAAGCATACTTGGAAAAGGTTACAGGTGTTATCCCTGCAAATACAGGTGTAATTGTAAAGGCCGAAGAGGGTGAGTATGCTTTTGTGGTAGCAGAAGAGGGTAACGATGTTGTAAGCGTTATGGCTGGTACAACAAAGAATGAGTATATCGATAAAGAGGCTTATGTTCTTGGCATTGTTGACGGAGAAGTAGGTCTTTACAAGGCTGCAATGAATGGTGGCGTTTGGTTGAATAACGCAAACAAGGCTTACTTGCCTGTAAGTGCTATTCCTGCTTCTGCACAGGGTGCTGCAAACTATAGCTTCAGTTTCGACTGGAATGGTACAACCGGTATCGATAATATCGAGATTAAGAATCCTATGGCTGAGGGTGCTATTTACGACCTCACCGGCCGTAAGATAAATAAGATTGTAGTTTCTGGCATCTATATTATTGATGGTAAAAAGGTTTTCGTTAGAAAATAAATGGTTTTAATATAACTGTTTGTGGGCCTGCTCTTTTTTCAAGGGCAGGCCTTTTTGTATGTCGACGACATACAAAAAGGCTCAATAGTAAATGCTAGGAACTTACTCAAAACTTCCCGGTGTTATTGTCGGCTATTCTCTCAATTAAGCGAAGATTTATGCTGCACTTTTTTCAAAAAGTGCACAAAACGTGGGCAGTCGTACTTACCAGTCGGCACTTGCTTTGCTCACAAGTCGCTGCTACGCCTGCGACATTCTTCGGTCGCTTCGTGCCTTGCCGCTCACTACTGGTCGCAATGCTTGGGTGTGGCACGACTCGCTGCGCTCAAACATGTACCACACTTTTCCTGCGCATTGCTCGGTAGCTCCCTGTGTCGCACCACGCTGCCCTTTCGCTTTCAGCGACGAATTACCTTCGTGTTGTACAGCGCAAGTAGCAGTAATTCAGTAAAAAGAAACCGGCACCATAAGAGAGACTGTTTTAGTTTGCGGTAAATGAAATTTGTAGGGGTGCATCGATGTGTGCGCCCTGCCATTGCGCGGCGGTTTCTTAAAATTATCATTAGCAGAAGTAATCTCATATAAATTGCAGCACCGTTAAAAATAGAGTGAGAAACCGAGCAAGTTTAAGGGCCATTATGCGAGGACTGTCTGAGCGCAGTGCGGGTATAACTTATCTTATATAGCCGCACGCAGCGAGTTTCGCAGCATCCCTTAAACGGCTCGAAGCGGCGAGCGGCAAGCGAACAACGAACGAGTTATATTGCTTCTCAAGAAGCAATTCACGAGCCGAGGCGTGAGCGACTATTTTTTCTCGTGTGCTGCGCCTTTTGCTTCTTTTCGTCTCACGAAAAGAAGGAGATAAAAACAATTCAATTGAGAGAAAGACTCACGGGACACCGAGAACTTTAAAGCAAGGATAAAATGGCAGGGCGCACACGCCGGTGACATTCCCTTCCCAACCAAGTCACCGTAGTATAAGAATCAACACTCTGTAAGAAATAGTTTAAATTTAAACAACTTCTGAATTCAAACAACTCCATTATTTGCAATTCTGCAAATAATGGAGTAAATTTACGCATCATTTAGAATTGCAATAATAAATGTCTGTTGAAGTAATAAAAGTTGAGACCATAAAGCAGTTGAAAGAGTTTGTAAACTATAATTACGAACTCTACAAGGACTGCCCTTATGCAGTACCCGAACTCTACGAAGATGCTCTAAACACCTTACGCAAGGACCGTAATGCTGCATTCGAGTTCTGCGAAGCCGACTATTTCCTCGCTATGCGCGACGGCAAAATAGTGGGGCGCGTGGCAGCAATAATAAACAAGCGTGCCAACGAGCGTTGGGGTGTGAAGGCCGCCCGTTTCGGCTGGGTCGATTTCATTGACGATGCCGAGGTTTCTGCGGCTCTCATTACTGCTGTTGAGCAGTGGGCTCGTGAGCGTGGTATGACCGAGCTGCAAGGCCCGTTGGGCTTTACTGACTTTGACCGTGAGGGTATGCTTGTCGAGGGTTTCGACCGCCTGGGTACAATGGCTACAATTTACAATTACCCCTACTATCCGCAACATATGGAGCGTTTGGGTTTTGAGAAGGATGCCGACTGGGTGGAGTTCCTTATAAAGGTACCCGAAAAAACTTGGGACAAGGCCGACAGGTTGTCGGCGATTATTGCCCGCAAGTATAAATTGCGTGTGGTGCAGTGCAAGTCGCGCAGTGAACTTGCGAAACGCTATGGCAAGGCTCTTTTTGAACTTGTGAACGAGTGTTACGCACCGCTGTATGGCTATTCACCATTGAGTGATAAACAAATTGAACAGTTTATAAAACAATATCTGCCGGTGATAGATTTGCGTCTTGTCTCTCTCATTGTCGATGAGAACGACAATCTTGTGGCGTTGGGAGTAACTCTTGTGTCGCTCTCCCGTGCGTTGCAAAAGGCGAAAGGACGCATTTTCCCCTTCGGGTGGTTCCACCTTGCAAAGGCTCTTTTCTTCAGCCGCCCGAAAAGGCTCGACTTCCTTCTTGTGGCAATAAAGCCCGAGTACCAGAGCAAGGGTGTTATGGCACTTCTCTTCAACGACCTTATGCCACGTTACATAGCTATGGGATTTGAGGATGTGGAGACCAACCCTGAACTTGAAACAAACAACAAGGTGCAGGCGCAGTGGGAAAGCTTTAACCCGGAGCAACACAAACGCCGCAGAGCATATAAAAAAGCATTATAACAGATTATGAGCGAAGAGATAGATTTGGCGTTCGACAATAACGCCCCCGTGGAGCAGGTTTCTTATACCGACGATAACATACGCCATTTGAGCGATATGGAGCACATACGTACCCGTCCGGGTATGTATATCGGTAAGTTGGGCGATGGCTCGCAGAGCGACGATGGTATTTATGTGTTGCTCAAGGAGGTTATCGACAACAGTATCGACGAGTTCAAGATGGGTGGCGGCAAGCGCATTGAGATTGACATTGAGGAGAATCGCTCGGTGGTGGTGCGTGACTATGGTCGCGGTATCCCGCAGGGTAAGATGATTGAGGCTGTGAGCAAGCTTAACACCGGTGGTAAGTACGACGACAAGGCGTTCAAGAAATCGGTAGGTCTTAATGGTGTCGGTCTTAAAGCGGTAAATGCGTTGAGTACCTGTTTCGAGGTGCGCAGTTACCGTGATGGCGTTGTGCGCACTGCCATATTCGAGTCGGGCAATCTTGTGAGCGATACAACCGAGAAGACCATCGACGAGAATGGTACATACATCGCTTTTACTCCCGATGCAAAGTTGTTTCGCAACTATGAGTTTCGCGCAGCCTTCATTGAGACGCTGTTGCGTAACTACACATATTTGAACACCGGCCTTGCCATAATGTTCAACGGCAAGCGCATTCTCTCGCGCAACGGTCTTGCCGACTTGCTTACCGACAATATGACAGCCGAGAGCCTCTATCCCATCATCCACCTCAAAGGCAATGATATAGAGATTGCCTTCACCCACGCGCAGCAGTATGGCGAGGAGTATTACTCGTTTGTCAACGGCCAGCACACCTCGCAAGGTGGTACTCACCAGAGTGCTTTCAAGGAGATGGTGGCATCGACCATACACGACTTCTTCTCGGCAAAAAATTTTGAGTATTGCGATATCCGCAATGGTATTGTTGCTGCAATAGCCGTGAACATACAGGAGCCTGTCTTTGAGAGTCAGACAAAGGTGCGCCTTGGCTCCACAACCATTGCTCCCGAAGAGGGTAGTATGAGTGTGAAGAAGTTTATTGGCGACTTTATAAAAGAGGAACTCGACAACTTCCTTCACAAGAACCCCGAAATAAGCGATGTGATGCTTGTGAAGATACAGGCATCGGAGAAAGAGCGCAAGGAACTTGCCGGCCTCACAAAGCAGGTGCGCGAGAAGGCGAAAAAGGTGAATATGCACAACCGCAAGTTGCGCGATTGTCGCATACACTACAACGACAGCAAGGGCGACCGTGTGGATGAGAGCTGTATTTTCATCACCGAGGGTGATTCGGCGAGTGGTTCTATAACCAAGAGCCGCGACGCAAATACACAGGCTGTGTTCAGCCTTCGTGGTAAGCCCCTCAACTGCTTTGGATTGAGCCGTGCCGTGGTCTACCAGAACGAGGAGTTCAACCTCTTGCAAGCGGCGCTTAACATAGAGGATGGCCTCGAAGGTTTGCGATACAACAAGGTTATTGTGGCAACTGATGCCGATGTCGATGGTATGCACATACGCCTGTTGATGATTACATTCTTCCTGCAATTCTTCCCCGAACTCATAAAGAAAGGACACGTTTATATATTGCAGACACCTCTGTTCCGTGTGCGCAACAAGCGCAAAGGTCCTCGTGGCAAAAAGGCTGCCGAGGAGGGAGGTGCCCCCAAAGGCGACTACGAGACAATCTATTGCTACTCCGAGGAAGAGCGTGTTGCTGCCATTGAGAAACTTTCGCCCAACCCCGAAATCACCCGCTTTAAAGGTCTTGGTGAAATCTCGCCCGACGAGTTTCGCAATTTCATAGGCCCCGATATGCGTCTGGAGCGTGTCTCCATGCACAAGGACGACAAGGTGGAGGACCTGCTATGCTATTATATGGGCAAGAACACTATGGAGCGCCAGAATTTTATCATCGACAACCTCGTGGTAGAGGAAGACAAAACCAACGGTTAAAATTATGGAGAAGATTGCTCTTTTTGCAGGAACTTTTGACCCTTATACATTGGGGCATCACGATGTGGTGCAGCGTGCCCTTTCCCTCTTCGACAAGGTAATTGTGGCTGTGGGTAACAATATGGGTAAAAAATGTATGCTCACCCCCGAGGAGCGTGTTGACGCAATAAAGAAAATATATGCCGCAGAGCCTCGTGTTGAGGTTGCGCTTTACGATGGGCTCACAATGGATTATGCCCGCTCGGTGGGTGCTGTCGCGTTGTTGCGCGGAGTGCGCACTGTAAAGGATTTCGAGTATGAGCGCGAGCTTGCCGACATCAATATGCGCATAGGTGGCATTGAAACTGTGATTCTTTTCAGCACACCCGAAAATTCATCAATCAGCAGCAGCGCTGTGCGCGAGCTTGCCGCCTATGGCAAGGATGTGAGTGCGTTGTTGCCGTAACCATTAATATTATGAAAAAGACTCTATTTATACTTGTGCTTATGGTTGCTGCGTTTGCGGTAAAGGCGCAGGAGGCACCGCAGATGCCGGCATCGTTGTACAAACTTCTCACAGCCGGTAATGTGATAAACCGTTTTTATGTCGATAAAGTCGATGAGGCTAAAATTGCGGAAGAGGGCATAAAAGCGATGCTCAAAGAACTAGACCCTCACTCCACATATACCGACCCAAAAGAGACAAAAGCTCTTGTGGAGGAGATGCAAGGCAGTTTTGGTGGCATTGGTATTCAGTTTCATCTGCTCGACGACACGCTCTATGTTGTGCGTACCACGGCGGGTGGCCCGTCGGAACGTGCCGGTGTGCTTGCCGGTGACCGCATTGTGGCTGTGAACGACACTGCAATTTCGGGTGTGAAAATGGAGCGTGATGATATTATGTCGCGCTTGCGTGGTCCCGAGGGAAGCCGTCTTAAAATATCGGTAAAGCGTGCCCGTGCAGAAGGGTTGCTCGCTTTCGAACTTGTTCGCGGTAACATTGCCATGAAAAGTGTCGATGTGGCGTATATGGTTGATAAAAAGGTTGGTTACATACGCATAACATCATTCGGCGCAAATACTCACAAAGAGTTTGTGGCAGCGCTCGATTCTTTGAAGGGTTGTGGCATGAAATCGCTTATGCTCGACCTTAAAGGCAACGGCGGAGGGTATCTCTCGGCAGCTGTGGATATTGCCAACGAGTTTCTGCAAAGTACCAATCTTGTGGTATATACCGAGGGGCGTATATCGCCGCGTTACGACTATGTAGCAAAGGGTGGCGGTCGCTTTACCGACGGCAATCTTGTGGTGCTTGTCGATGAGACCTCGGCCTCGGCATCGGAAATTCTTGCCGGTGCCATACAGGACTGGGACAGGGGTGTTATTGTGGGGCGCAGAACCTTTGGCAAGGGACTTGTGCAACGTCCTTTCACTCTCCCCGACAACTCAATGATACGCCTCACCATATCGCGCTATTATACTCCTTGCGGGCGTAGCATACAGAAACCTTATGGCGACTCTATAAGATACCACGACGACCTTGTGAACCGTTATAATAGCGGAGAACTTACCTCGGCCGACAGCATACATTTCCCCGACTCGTTAAAGAGTTACACAAAGCGTCTTGGTCGCGTAGTCTATGGTGGTGGCGGAATTATGCCCGACTACTTTGTACCGCTCGATACGTTGCGTTTTACAAAGTATCATCGCGACCTCTCGCGTAAGGGTTCGGTGGTTGTTGCAGCTTTGCGTTATGTCGATGCTTGCCGTGAGGAACTCAAAACCAAATATCCTACCATTGCCGATTTTGATGCCGGCTTCACTGTTGATTCTCTGTTTATGGATATATTGCGTAAACAGGGCGAGCGCGACAGTGTGAAACTTGCTTGCGAGGAGGATTTTGAAAAATCGTTACCCGAAATTACTTTCCAACTGAAATGGCTTGTAGCCCGCGACCTTTGGAATGTAAGTGAGGCTATGTTGGTCTATAACCGGAATGACGATTTCTTTAAAAAGGGCTATGCCATAATAAGGGAGCGCAAGCTTGACAAGGTGCTTACCCGTAAAGTGAAATAATATCTGCTTTTTTTGACTCTCTTTTGCAAACGGTGTTAATAAGTTGTAAAAGATTTGTTTTGCATCGGTGTTGCTCCTTGTTTCTCTCTCCTTTGTTTTCACAAGTGATTAAGGATGGGGAAGGCGAACTGTCTTTATATAAGGGCGAGGTAGAGTGATTATGTTTTCTCGCACACTACGAGTACCTTGCTTTCATTGGCCAGGGTAGTGGCAAAGATATATTTCTCTCCACCTTCGGCGAGTTTAAGTCTTTTGCGTAGTTGCTGAACACTCTCGGGGAAGTTGCGTACGGTGATATTTGCCTTTTTCAGTGTCGCGAGTTCCTTTATGTCGTTTTTTGTAAAACCAAATACTTTTTCCACCTTGAACTTGCGCCCGGGGAAGTTGGGTGCTTCGTTGTCGGCTGTGTAAAGGTGGCTGTTGGAGTGCAGTTTCTTTGTTTGTGTTGCTTGCGCAAGTGTGTGGTGGCAACCAGCCTTTTGTATGGCGGCGTTGGGCTCGTAGAGGTATTTGCACACCTGGTCGGCGAGGTTGAGCCCGGCGGTCTGCTCTTCGTTGCTTGTGAAAGTGAACTCTTCGTTACCTTTGTTTGTGAGGTTTATGCAGTGTGTGGTTATGCTCTCTCTCTCCTTGTTGTCTGTGAGAATGAATAGCAGTTCCTTGCACTCGTTGTTCAGTGCTATTATATGTATCTCGCTTATCTGTTTCAGTTCGCGACGGGCGGCTGCTATATCAAGCATTGGCGAGCATTTTATCATCACCTTTTTGCTCTTTTGAAGCAAGGTCTCTTCTAATTCTGCAACCGAGGGGGTGCAGTCGGCAAGAGCGACAACCTTTCTCCCGTCGCCATCGCGCCGGGCAGGGTCTATGAAAATCCAATCGAGAGAGGGTAGTGCGGGTAGTATATCTTCGCACTCGCCGTTTTTAATTGTTATGTGGTTTATCCCAAGATGGGGGAAGTTGTGTTGTGCTATTTCGCACAGCAGTGGGTTGCGTTCAATGTAATAGGCTTCCTTGAAGTTGCGGGCGAGGTAGCTGCAATCTATACCGAACCCGCCGGTGAGGTCGGCGAGCTTTTCTCCGCCGGCAATGGATGCCTTGTAGAGAGCTGTTGCCTGTGAGGAACATTGCTCCATTGAGATGCGCGGAGGGAATATCACCCCTTCGCTTGCTGCCCACTCGGGTAGTTTGTTCTTGGCAAGCTGCCACCCTTCTATCTGTGTTACCGCTTCGCGCATATCCACGTCGGGGTAGCGGCGTGCCTGCAAGGCAAGCGTGCGCACATCGTCGTTGCGGTGCTCCTGTATGAATTTGCGGGTGGTGTCGTTGCTTGTCATCGTGGGAATATTGGTGTTGCAAATATACGCTTTTTGTCTTTATAAAAACAAACAGAGGGCAGCAATTGCTGCCCTCTGCGGTTTTATATGAGGTTCTTTGCTCAGAATTAGAGTTTGGGACCTGCTGCAACGAGTGCTTTACCAGCATCGTTACCTGTGTACTTGGTGAAGTTCTTGATGAAGCGACCAGCCAAGTCGAGTGCTTTCTCTTCCCACTGTGCTGCATCAGCATAAGTGTCGCGGGGGTCGAGGATAGCGGGATCAACACCGGGAAGCTCTGTGGGAACCACAAAGTCGAAGTGAGGAATTGTCTTGGTGGGAGCTGTATCGATTGAACCATCGAGGATAGCGTCGATGATACCGCGTGTATCCTTGATAGAGATACGTTTGCCGGTACCGTTCCAACCTGTGTTAACCAAGTATGCCTTAGCACCGTTCTTCTCCATCTTCTTAACGAGCTCCTCACCATATTTTGTGGGGTGCAAGCTCAAGAAGGCTGCGCCGAAGCAAGCTGAGAAAGTAGGAGTGGGCTCAGTGATACCACGCTCTGTACCTGCGAGTTTCGCTGTGAAACCGCTGAGGAAGTAGTACTGAGTCTGCTCGGGTGAAAGGATAGATACGGGAGGCAATACACCGAATGCGTCAGCTGACAAGAAGATAACCTTCTTGGCGGGAGCTGCCATCGAACCGGGTTTGATGTTGTTGATGTGGTTGATGGGGTAAGAAACACGTGTGTTCTCGGTTACGCTCTTATCTGCGAAGTTGATTTTGCCGTTAGCGTCAACAGTTACGTTCTCCAACAAAGCGTCGCGTTTGATAGCGTTGAAGATATCGGGCTCGCTCTCTTTGTCGAGGTTGATAACCTTTGCGTAGCAACCACACTCGAAGTTGAATACAGACTCGTCGTCCCAACCGTGCTCGTCGTCACCGATAAGCATACGTTTGGGGTCGGTAGAGAGAGTGGTTTTACCTGTACCTGAAAGACCGAAGAAGATCGCTGTCTCGCCCTTCTCGTTGGTGTTTGCAGAACAGTGCATTGAAGCGATACCCTGCAAGGGGAGATAGTAGTTCATCATAGAGAACATACCTTTCTTCATCTCACCACCATACCAAGTGTTAAGGATGATCTGCTCGCGTGATGTAAGGTTGAATACAACCGCTGTCTCAGAGTTCAAACCGAGCTCTTTGTAGTTCTCAACAGCTGCTTTAGAAGCGTTGTAAACGATGAAGTCGGGCTCACCGAAAGAAGCCAACTCCTCAGCTGTGGGGCGGATGAACATATTTGTTACGAAGTGTGCCTGCCAAGCTACCTCCATGATGAAACGTACTTTCAAACGTGTTGTGGGGTTAGCACCGCAGAATGCGTCAACAACATAGAGTTTCTTGCCTGAAAGCTCTTTTGTTGCGATTGATTTAAGAACGTTCCAAGCCTCTGTTGTAACGGGTTTGTTGTCGTTCTTGTACTCCTCTGATGTCCACCATACGGTGTTCTCTGATGTTGCATCCTTAACGATGAACTTATCCTTGGGAGAACGACCTGTGTAAACACCTGTCATAACGTTTACTGCGCCAAGTTCTGTAACCTGACCAACCTCATAACCTTGAAGACCGGGCTTTGTCTCTTCTGCAAAAAGCTGCTCGTAAGAGGGGTTGTAGATAACCTCTGTAGCACCGGAAATACCATACTTGGTAAGATCTATTGTTGCCATAATTTTAAAAAATTAAGTTGTTAATAATTGCCTTTGTTTTTAACTTGGGAATACTCGGAATTTGTGAAAATTTTAACATTTTGCGCAAACTTGCCGAAATTCTCCTAGTGCAAAGATATACCTTTTTATTAAACTCCCAAAATAATTAAAGAAAAATATCTTTAATTACGGGAAAATGGGGCTGTAACCCTGGTTTTAAGTGCCTTTTTTGCTTTATTGGATTGTCATCTTGTTATCTGTTTGCTCTTTTTCATTCTTTTTAGGCGCTGTAATCTCTGTGCTGTCCTCTCTTTTGTCTTGTGAAATGGTTTGATTTTTGACATTTTGCTTTGTTCTTGTTTTGGCGGCGTTTTTATATCTTTTTCACATCTTTTATAAATAAGTCTGCAGGTTGTCGATTTTTGAATAAAAAAGAGTATATTCGCAGTGGAATTTAATGTGGCGGCCGGTGTGTCGCAAAAATATATTTTATATGAAGATTGTTGACCTTTCGAAACAGAACACAATTTTGAACCGTTTTTTGACGGAGATTCGTGACAAGGAGATTCAGAAGGACCAGATGCGTTTTCGTCGCAACATCGAGCGCATTGGCGAGATTATGGCTTATGAAATAAGCAAGGAGCTGCCCTATAATGAGTTGAAGGTAAAAACACAACTTGGTGAGGCTGTTCATAATGTGCCCACAGACAAGGTGGTGCTTGCTACTATATTGCGTGCGGGACTCCCTTTGCACACCGGTTTCCACAACTATTTTGACAGCGCCGAGAATGCATTCGTGTCGGCTTATCGCGAATATACCGACGATACTCACTTTGAAGTAAAGGTTGAGTATCTTGCTTCGCCCCGTATCGACGGCAAATACGTGTTGCTTGTGGATACGATGCTTGCGACCGGTTGCAGCACCGACTTGTGCTACCGCGCCCTTCTCTCAAAAGGAACTCCCGCAAAGCTTGTTATTGCGGCGGTGATAGCAAGCCAGGAGGCTGTGGATTTTGTGGAAAAGACTTTCCCCGAAGATACAATTCTTTATTGCGCAGCCATAGATCCGATACTTAACAACCACTACTACATAGTCCCAGGTCTTGGTGATGCCGGTGACCTTTGTTTTGGAGAAAAAGATTGAGTCTTGGTATATAAACACAAAAAAGTGGAGCTTTGTCCGAACAAAGCTCCACTTTTTTGTTGGTTATCGTTTTTTTTATTTGTTCAATGCATTTGTTACGGCTTCCATAATGCCATCGCCGCGAAGGTCGCGTTTGAGAATTGTGCCGTCGGGGCCAATGAGCATAATCTGGGGAATACCGTTGATGCCGTAGAGTTCTGTTGCGTTAACATTGTTGGGAACAAAGATCTGTGCATACTCAATGCCTTCGCTCTTTATTGATTCCTGGAACTTCTGTTCGCTGTCCCATACGTTCACGCCAAGAACCTCAAAGTTCTCGCCACCGAATTTCTTGCTTACGGCCTTGAGATTGGGTATTTCGCCACGGCAGGGGCCGCACCAGCTTGCCCAGAAGTCAACGAGTACATATTTGCCCTTGCCTACATAGTCGGACAAAGAGGCCTCTGTTCCGTCGATACTCTTGCCTTTAAAATCGACATAGGGATTGCCCTCTTTGGTTGCTTCTCTGTAACTCAATGCTTTGCGCACCTCTTGCAACTGTTTGATGTCGGCCGCATACTTCACTGTTGCTATAGCCTCGTCGAGTGATGCTACATCTCCGTACATATTGCGTGCGAGGTTCGATAACATAAAAGCACCAAAGATGTTGTCCTTGTTGTCGCTGATGCATTTTCTGTATATGCTATCCATTTCGGCTTGTGCCTGCTGGCTGAATTTCATTACCTCTTCCTGGGGAGTCTTGTCGGCAAGCATTTGCTGGTATTTCTCCTGCTTTTCACCCATGAAACTGTTGAGCGATGCCATAAATTCGTTTTTCTTGTTGTTGGCACCATCGTTGTCGGTAACAGCCGTCTGGTTGGGGCCTGTAGCTGAAAAATCGACAAAAATGTTGCTGCCGGGCTCGGTAAGGATTATGTTGTTGCGGCGCTCTATTTGTGCACGGTAAATCTGGGGTTTCTCCAATTTGCCTTTGAATGTGAATGCGCGGTTGGTTATCACGCACGAGTCAACGGCTTCATTTGTGTTAATGTCTATGAGGTATGCGGTTTTTCCCTCTTGTTGTTCGTTGGCTGTGCCGTTTACGGTGTAGCTGTTTTCCTGGCAAGCGGTAAGTGCTACTGCAATTGCCAAAATGGGTAATTTTTTCATAAATTGTTCTTTTTTTTAATTCTGCGGCGAAATTATAAAATAATTCATAATCGCGGCAGGTGTTATGTTTTTTTAAGATATTTTCTATCTGTTATTCAAGGGCGATTTCCATCACTCCCAAATAGCGGCCGTTTTTGTTCATCTGTTGCAGAAGAACCTCCTTGCCTTCTTTGTTTGTTGTCTTTGCTGGGGTTTCGAAATAGGTGTGCGAGTGGCCGCCTAGTATTATGTCAATTCCGCTTGTGGCTGCTGCGAGGCGCTTGTCGTCGCAATCGTCGTTGGGCATCTCGTAACCCAGGTGTGACAAACATATTACAATATCGCACCCCATTTGGCGCAAGAGATGTGCGTATTTGTTGGCGGTCTCTATGGGTGATAGATACTTTATGCCGGCGTAGTAGTCCTTGGCGATGAGCCCGGCAGGGTTGGGGGATAGGGCGAAAAGTCCAATCTTTACTCCTTTAACCTCAATTGTTGCCGATGGTATTATCACTCCTTCGCAGGCGGTCCCGGTGAAATCATAGTTGGAGCAAAGAATTGGGAAATTGGCTTTTTTTGCGATACGCGCAAGGTTTTCCACACCAAAATCGAATTCGTGGTTGCCCACTCCCACGGCGTTGTATCCCATTGCGTTCATTAGTTCAATTTCGGCTTCGCCTTTGAACAGGTTGTAGTATAGCGAGCCTTGCGAGTAGTCTCCGCAGTCGAAAAGAAGAACGTTTTCTGCCCCCTCTTTTTCTCTTATCTCTTCGATGAGCAATGCTCTGTTGAGCACACCTGCATTGCCGTTCTTTTCGGGCTCAATGCAGCTGTGGGTGTCGTTGGTGTGCAGAATTACAATTTTATCCTGTGCCTGCAATCCGGTAGCGGCGAGGAGTATGATGAAGAAAAGTGCTTTTTTCATAACGGTGTCAGTTTTTTATGGTTATACGGCCGTCGGGGGTGGCGTTCACTGCTTTTCCCTCTTTGTGTAGCGATGCTACATATTCAATTACAAGGTCGCGTATTGGAATGTCGCTTTTTATAACCACGTTGCTGCCCTTGCTCAATGTGTACAGTTTGTCGTTGCCTTGTGAGAGGTAATCGGATGTTGCAATGCGATATTCTTTTTCGGGGATTATCTTTTTCCCTCCAACGGTTGCTTTGAGCAGTTCTCCGTCGGGGGTTATTGTGAGGGTTGCACCACTGATGGCTTCTCCGCCCGCTTTTGCGATATCCTTAAAAAGGTCTGTAAGTTGCTCACCATTGAGTGTGAGCAGTGCAAGGCAGTTTTCGAACGGGAATACATTGTATAAATCGCCGTAAGTGATGTTACCCTTGGCTATATTGCTACGCAAGCCTCCCTTGTTGGTGAGTGCGAGGTCTATTTTTGTGTCGCTGTGTTTCTGTGCCATTGCAAAAAGCGCGTCGGCGGCGAAATTCATAAGGGTGCAGTCGGGATTGCCGGTTTTTGCGAGTTCCACGGCTGTGGTGCCGATAATGGGCTTTTTTATCTCCTCAACCTCGGCGCCATATCTCTCAATGGTCTCTTTAATCTTCTGCGCCTTGCCGTTGTACTCGCGTGCGGTTACTTTTATGTTGTAGCCGCTTATGCTTGCGATTTTTCTGTCGCCAGCGGGGGCTTTCCCTGAGTTGCCGCAACCGTGCAGCAATAGTGCTGCAAAGAGTAACGAAATGGGTATTATGTGTCTCATTTTTTCAATATTTTTAATTTTCTTCAAAAGTAGTATATTGCTTTCTAAAAAACAATTATGTGCAAAAAAAAGAGGATAATTTGGTCAAATGGATAAAAAGGCTTATCTTTGCGGTCGCTTTCGGCGTAATCGCTGCCAAGGAAGAGTAACTTGGTATGTTGCGTTGGAATGATTGAACAATTTAAAAAAATCAAAGTAATGGATTTAATTCAAATTGCTAAAGAAGCATTTGCTACTGACGTAAAGCGTGAGCTTAACTTTCACCCCGGTGACACAATTACAGTAGCTTACAAAATCATTGAGGGTACAAAAGAGCGTATCCAGTTGTATCGTGGTGTAGTTATCAAAATCTGTGGTCACGGTGCAGAGAAACGTTTCACAGTTCGTAAGATGTCAGGTACTGTAGGCGTAGAGCGTATCTTCCCCTTAAACTCACCTTCTATTGACAGCATCACTGTTAACAAGTTCGGTCGTGTTCGTCGTGCTAAACTTTACTACTTGCGTGCTCTTACAGGTAAGAAAGCTCGTATCAAGGAGATTAAAGCGTAAGCAAAATCAACAAGCTTTGAAAATAAAAAATGCAACCTCTTTCGGGGTTGCATTTTTTATTTATGTGTATGGCATATATTCGTTTAATTGTATGGTGCCGATGATACACACTCCTTTTCAAGTATGCTCAGTGCTGCGCTTTTGTCGCATTCGTCGACAAGTACCCACACCTCTCCGCCCAGGGTTGCGTAGGGTGATGTTACAGCCGACATTGTTTCGTTGCGCAGTATGCATTTTATGTTGTTCTCCTCGAGTAATCCCTGTACAAGTTGCGCCTGCCACAAATTACCTCCAAAAATCTTCACCAGTTGGTGCTGTTGTCTCTTGCCTGCCATAATTACCTCCTTTTTTTTTATTAAACATACGCCGCGTGGCGTTGTTTGTGGTGTTTGTCACAATCTATATTAAAAAGCATCAAAGGCATTGCTTCTCCTGCAAATATATAATCTTTTTTGCAGGGTGTGTCAAAAATATTATTTTCAATAAGTAATATTTCATAAAATAATAGTATCTTCGTGCATAATCCCTTATTTTTGTCAAAAGGTTGTGGCAGAGTGCCGTGTAAAAGAGAAATACGAGTCAATAACAATTAAAATAGATATTATGTTAGATGTAAAATCTTGTTTGAGTGAGATTGAGGAGATGATGGAGATGACCATTATGCACCTCGAAGAGGAGTATTCACACATACGCGCCGGTAAGGCCAATGTACACATTCTCGACTGTGTACGCGTCAGTTCGTATGGTTCGGAGATGCCGCTTAACAATGTGGCTACAATAACCACTCCCGACCTTCGTACCATCGCCATCAAGCCTTGGGACAAGAATATGATTGCTCCCATTGAGAAAGCCATCATCGATTCGCCTGTGGGTATTATGCCTGCAAACAACGGCGAGGTTATTATAATTGCTATTCCTCCCTTGACCGGAGAGCGTCGTAAGGAACTTGTGAAACAGTGTGCTCACGAGCTTGAAACTGCAAAGATAAGCATCCGTAACGCACGTCGCGACGGTATCGATACAATGAAGAAGTCGGTAAAAGACGGCACCCCCGAGGATGTTGCAAAAGACGGCGAGGAGAAATTGCAGAAAATCCACGACAAGTTCATCAAGAGAGCCGAGGATATATTCGCTACCAAGGAGAAGGAGATACTTACCGTATAAAAGAGTACAGTGCAGGGTGTTGTAGTAAAAAGTTCGGGTAGTGTATATGCTGTTCGCACAGCCGATGGCGCTATCGTCGATTGCAGGGTTAAGGGTAATTTCCGTCTGAAAGGGATAAAGAGTACCAACCCCGTTGCGGTGGGCGATGTGGTGACATTCGATGTGCGTGCCGATGGTACTGCATATATTGTGGAGATTGCGGAGCGCAAGAACTATATAGTGCGTAAGGCATCGAACCTTTCGAAGCAGTCGCATATACTTGCCGCCAACCTCGACCTCTGCTTCCTTGTCGTTACAGTGAGCCACCCTGTAACATCCACCACCTTCATCGATCGTTTCCTGGCTTCGGCCGAGGCCTACCGCGTTCCTGTGGTGCTGGTTTTCAATAAAGCCGACCTATACACCGACGAGGAGAAGGAAGAGCTTGAATATCTGTGTGCCCTTTATGGCAGCATTGGGTATAAATGCCTTGTTGCAAGTGCCGAAAAGGGCGAAGGCGTAGATGCTTTGAAGGAGACTATGCGAGGCAAGGTGTCGCTGCTCGCCGGTAATTCGGGTGTGGGAAAATCGAGTCTTGTGAACGCTGTTGCTCCGCAACTTGCAGCAAAGGTTGGCGAGATTTCCAAAATCCACGACACGGGTATGCATACTACAACTTATACCGAAATGTTCGAGTTTATGCCCGGCAGCTACATCGTAGATACTCCCGGTGTGAAGGGTTTTGGTTCCTATGCAATGGAGAAAGAGGAGATACCTCACTATTTTGTGGAGTTTTTTGAACTTTCAAAGGATTGCAAATATGGTAACTGTACTCACACTCACGAGCCGGGATGTGCGGTTCTTGCCGCTCTCGAAGAGGGTAGAATTGCCCCGTCGCGCTATCAGTCTTATTTGAGCATGCTCGACGATGAAGACGAGGGTAAATATCGCACAGCAGAATAAAATCTTACATAATGACACAAAAAAGCCAGAAGCAACAGCTTCTGGCTTTTTTGTGTGTATAAACCTATTTGTTATTTAGGATTCTTAATCAAGTACTCGGCAATCTGTACTGCGTTGAGGGCTGCACCTTTCTTAATCTGGTCGCCAACAATCCACATGATGATGCCGTTGGGGTTTGTGAGGTCCTTGCGAATGCGACCTGCGTAAACGGGGTCGCTGCCTGCGAGGAAGAGGGGCATGGGGTACTCCTTCTTCTCGGGGTTGTCCATAAGGATGAGGCCTTCGCCCTCGGCTACGGCTTTCTGTACCTGCTCAACTGTGAGGGGCTCCTCGGTCTCAATCCACAATGTCTGTGAGTGTGAACGGAGAGCGGGTACGCGTACGCACTGTGCGCTCACCTGAATGTCGCTGTGCATAATCTTGCGTGTCTCGTTGTACATCTTCATCTCCTCTTTGGTGTAACCGTTGTCGGTAAACACATCGATTTGGGGAATTACGTTGAAGGCAAGCTGGTAAGCAAATTTCTCAACTGTGGGCTCTTCGCCTGCAAGTACCTGGCGATACTGCTCATAGAGCTCGGCCATAGCTGCTGCACCGGCACCACTTGCTGCCTGGTAGGTCGATGAGTGTACACGTTTGATGTGTGAGAGGTTCTCAATGGCTTTAAGTGCTACAACCATCTGTATAGTGGTACAGTTGGGGTTTGCGATGATGCCACGGGGGCGGTTGTATGCGTCGGTGGGGTTAACCTCGGGCACTACGAGGGGTACATCCTCGTCCATACGGAATGCGCTTGAGTTGTCAATCATCACACAGCCGTGCTTGGTGATGGTCTCGGCAAACTCCTTTGAAACGCTGCCGCCTGCCGATACAAAAGCGTAGTCTATGCCCTTGAAATCGTCGTTGTGCTTCAATTCTTTAACGGTGTAATCCACACCTTTGAAGTTATATACTGTTCCTGCGCTACGTGCCGAGCCGAAGAGCTCGAGCTCGTCGAAGGGGAAATTTCTCTCGTCAAGTACGCGAAGGAACTCCTGTCCCACTGCGCCGCTTACGCCTACGATAGCAATTTTCATACTTTTATAATTTGTTTTTTATTTGTTCTTAATTGGTTCTGGCGGGTGTTGTCGGGCTCTGTTCCCGGTACCCTTTTTCCTATTCGGACGCAAATATAAAGTATATTTTGTAAAAAATGTGAAAAGGTTATGATTTTAATTGACTTTGCAATCATTTTGTTAACAATTTAAGGTTTTTTTGTCGCGTTGTCCGCCGATATACCGATATTTTTTGTATTTTCGCATAAACAAAAACGCGATGGAGAATAATTGGTTGCAACGTGGAGAATTATTGTTGGGCGCTGAAAAACAGCAGCGTCTTGCCGGAGCGCACATAGTGGTTGTGGGCTTGGGCGGTGTCGGTTCGTGGGCTGCCGAAATGCTCTGTCGTGCCGGAGTCGGGGGGCTTACCCTTGTTGATGCCGATAATGTAGATGTCACTAATGTGAACCGACAGATGCCGGCACTCACATCCACGGTGGGGCAGCCCAAATGCGAGGTTGTTGCTGCGCGTCTGCGCGATATAAACCCTGCTGTGCAACTATCTGTGAAAAACATCTTTGTTGGCGAAGAGAATATTCCTCAACTTCTTTCGGAATATGAGTGTGCTTTTGTGGTAGATGCCATAGATACTATGCCATCGAAGGTTGCGTTGATAAAGTATTGTTGGGAGAATGGTATAAAAATAGTGTCTAGTATGGGCGCAGGTGCAAAGATGAACCTTGCCGATATTAGACAAGGTGATTTATGGAAGACCGAGCACTGCACGCTTGCAAAAAACCTGCGCCGTATGTTGCGCGACTGCCGCGGCTCATTCAAGCTCCCGGTGGTTTATAGTTGCGAGCCTCCGTACGCATCTGCCATCAAGCCAAGTCCGCAGGGTGGTAAGCCGCAGATAGGTTCGCTTGGGTATTTTACAGCTGTATTCGGTTGTTATCTTGCCGAGTATGTAATTAAGGAAATATGATAGAAATAAAGGATATAACCAAGAATTATGGAAGCCTTCAGGTTTTGCGCGGTGTGAATCTTCGCATTGGTAAAGGTGAGGTGATAAGCATTGTTGGGCCCAGCGGTGCCGGAAAAACCACATTATTGCAGCTTGTCGGCACACTCGACAAACCCACCTCGGGAAGCATCTCCTTTAATGGTCAGGAACTCTCCGGTATGAGCGAGAAGGAGCTTGCAACCTTCCGAAACAAGCATATAGGCTTTGTTTTTCAGTTTCACCAGTTGCTGCCCGAATTTACGGCTCTTGAAAATGTTATGATACCCGCTCTCATTGCAGGCCGTGGACGCAAGGAAGTGGAGAAAGAGGCTTTGGCATTGCTCACTGTTATGGGGCTTGAAGCACGTGCCGGGCACAAACCTTCGGAGATGTCGGGTGGTGAGAACCAGCGTGTTGCTGTTGCGCGAGCGCTCATAAACAACCCCGATGTGGTGCTTGCCGACGAACCGTCGGGTAGTCTCGACAGCAAGAATAAAGAGGAACTGCATAAACTCTTTTTCGAGTTGCGCGACCGATACGGCCAGACATTCCTCATTGTTACCCACGATGAGGCTCTTGCGCAGATGACCGACCGCACCATACGAATGGTCGATGGCGTGGTTCACAGCACCACTTCCATTAAAAAAGATTAAAAATCATAATCTATGCTTTTTACTTTTACGGTTTTCAGCAGTCAAATGAGTATAAATAAAGCAAAGTTATGAAAAAGATTATTTTATTGTTTTTAGTGTCGGTCGTCACTTTTTCGGCCTATTCGCAGCGCCAGGATGTTCGCCGTTACAGAATGGACCCTGAGGCAATGGCTGTTATGCAGACCAACAGCTTGAACAAGGTTCTGGAACTCGACAGTTTGCAATATAGTATGGTGATGCTTATGAACTATTCCGATGCAATGGCTATGCAGGATAGTATGAAAGTTCGCGCCGAACGTGGTGGTGAGCGTCGCAAGTTTACCGAAGAGGAGATGCGCGCGCGTCGTGAGGTTATGAAGCAACGCCGTGCCTTGCGCGATGAGCAGATGCAGAAGATACTCACTCCCGAGCAGTACGAGAAGTATCTCAATTATATGAAGGAGATTGAAAAAAATGCCCGTCCTATGGGACGCGGCCCTCGCAGAGAGGGACCTCCTTCGAGCAGTAAGGAATAATTTTACAAAGATTCAAAAGCGTGTTATTTATTTTATGGATAACACGCTTTTTTTGTATATTCGCGTGTTTAAACGCGTTTAGAAGGAATTATGGCAATAGACTTGCAAATAGAGGGAATATCAAAAAGGTTTGGCGATCTTGAACTGTTCAGCAATATATCGTTCACGGTAGAGGAGAGGCAACGTATAGGACTTATAGCCCGCAATGGCCGTGGAAAGAGTACTCTCTTGAAAATAATAGCCGGTGAAGAACCTTGCGACGAGGGACGCATAACCCTGCGCGGAGGCATCAGAGTGGGGTATTTGGAGCAGGAACCCTCATTTGATGGTGAACTTACTGTAATAGAGGCCTGCTTGCAGCGCAACCCCGAAACGGCAGGTGTCATAGCCCGCTACGAGCGTGCCGTGGATGCCGGTAATGAAAAGGAGCTGCAACACTTGATGGAGGAGATGGACCGCCTTGCTGCGTGGGACTATGAACACCGTGCCAAGCAGGTGCTGGGTAAGTTGAAGATATCGCGTTTCGACCAGCCGGTGAAGGAACTTTCGGGAGGCCAGAGAAAGCGCATCGCTCTTGCAGCGGTACTCATTGAGCAACCCGACCTTATGATCCTCGACGAGCCTACCAACCACCTTGATATGGAGATGGTGGAGTGGCTCGAAGACTATCTCGCACGCATAAGTTGCAGCCTGCTTATGGTAACCCACGACCGCTATTTTCTCGACAATGTGTGCAACGATATAATTGAGATTGACGACAATATCCTCTATCGCTACAAAGGCAATTACAGCTATTTCCTGCAACGCCGTGACGAACGCTTGCAGAACCAGGCTGCCGAAACTGCCCGTGCACGCAACCTCCTGCGCAAGGAACTCGACTGGATGCGTCGTCAGCCACAGGCGCGTGCCCACAAGGCAAAATACCGCATCGACGCATTCTATAAACTCGAAGAGAAGGCTGCAGCTATGCGCGACGACAGCAAAGTGTCGCTCGAGGTTAAAGCACAGTACATTGGCAACAAGATATTTGTGCTTCGCGCCCTCTCAAAGGCATTCCCGGGCAAGGTTATTACAAAAGATTTCTATTACACCTTCTCGCGTTACGAAAAACTGGGTATCGTGGGTAACAACGGCACAGGAAAATCAACCTTCATTAAAATGTTGCTTGGCCGTGTCGCGCCCGACAGCGGTACTGTTGAGGTGGGTGAAACTGTGAAGTGGGGCTATTACAGCCAGGATGGTCTCTCTTTCAACGAAGATATGAAGGTTATAGATGTTGTGAAGAATATTGCCGAGGTTATTCCTATGGCAGGCAAAATGCTCACAGCCTCGCAGTTTTTGCAGCATTTTCTCTTCTCGCCCGAAAAGCAATACAGCTATGTATATAAGTTGAGCGGTGGCGAAAAACGCCGTCTTTACCTATGCACTGTGCTAATGAGCAACCCCAACTTCCTCATTCTCGACGAGCCCACAAACGATCTCGATATAGAAACCTTGCAGGTGCTCGAGGAGTATTTGAGCGATTTCAAAGGTTGTGTCATAGTTGTGAGCCACGACCGATATTTTATGGACCGCGTGGTCGATCACATATTCGTCTTCAACGGCGAGGGAGATATAAAGGATTTCCCCGGCAACTATACCGACTGGCGCGACTGGCGCGACGAGGAGCGTGCCGCAGCCGCAAAAGCCGCAGCCGAAAAGGAGGCGAAGATTGCAGCCCCCAAGCAGAGCTATCGCGCCGAAGAGAAACGCAAACTCACATTCAAGGAAAAACGTGAATACGAAGCACTTGAAGCCGAAATAATGGAGCTTGAAACTGAAAAAGAGAGCATAGAGCAGGAGATGAGCAGCGGCACCCTCGCCAACGATGTGCTGTTGGAAAAATCCAAGCGCATACAGCAGGTAATGGAGTTAATAGATGAAAAGACAATGCGTTGGCTGGAACTCAGCGAGTATGCCACATAACAAGGTTTTGTTTCAATATCTCGAAATAACTATTTTGGCAAAAAAAGAACAAAACTTGGCCATAAATAGTTAAATTTGTAATCGAACAATCACAAAAGCAATATGAAAAGTAGTTTGAATATAGACCGCATCCCTTTTTACGCCGAAACATTTCTGGTCGACAGCAAAGGAAGGGTGCGTCCCGCGACATTGTGCAGGCAGATGCTCACCTGCGGCGGTCGTCACGGCGAAGCACGCGGTTTTGGCGCCACAAGCACACTTGGCTGGGTGCTTGCCCGTATGGCGGTACACATAGAACGCCTCCCCCTGTGGAGAGAGAATTATTATATAGAAACGTGGGTACGCAACCTCTATCACGGTTTTACCGACCGTTGTTTCCGTGTTCTCGATGAAGATGGCAATATCATTGCAACCTCTATCACCACAATGGCCCTTATGGATTTAAAGAACCGCACTTCGGTCGATTTGAACGGCGACATAGGCCGCCGACTGCTTGAGTGTATGCTGCCTGACGAGCCTTTCCCTATGCGTCGCATTCCTTCGCTTCCTCGTATGGATGTCGATGAAGTGTCGTTCCGTCATCGCCCACAATACAGCGATGTCGATATTAACGGGCATATGAACAGTGTGCGCACATTGGAGCATATATTTGACTATCTTTCACTCGATTATATGAACAGCCACACCCTCACCGACCTTGTGATAAGTTATATGCAGGAGGGTGCGGCAGCCGAGGAACTTACATATGGTGTGAAGAAAATAGATGAAAACCGTTTCCTTGCACAGGTTACCAAGGAGAACGGGCAACCAGCTTCGCGTTGCGAGTTAGTGTTTAACTCTATTGAACAGTAAATTATGGAAAAGGAAGATAGAATTTTGCGTTTTATTGATGGCACGGCAACCGGCGACGAGTGTCGCGAATTGATAAAAGAGTTACACGACGAGGGAACATTGGGCGAAGTTCTTGCGAGCGATGCTGCAACACTTTTCCTCTATTCACGTGAGGAACTTCTTGAATATCTTTCACCCGAAGAGGTCGATGAGATTGAAGAGATGCGTGATGCTTATTTGAATGCGAACTCTTCGCGTGGTTATTCTTTTGGCGACGAGGCTGGTGACTTGCCTCTTGTTGCCGAGGATGAGACTTCTTACGGCGAGTAATAATTAACTCTTATATTTCTCTTTTAAGGGCGCATCGGCGTGTGCCCTTATCAGCTTTTGGGCAGACCGGTGTATTTTAACTTCGCCCCTGGCTTGCGAAAGTAAGTGAGGGTAGTGTTTGTTTACACACGTAATATTGTTTGCTTTTTAGTTATCGGTGTCGCTAACAGCGATTCTTTGTTTCTGTATATTTGTTTGTTAACATTTTGTCGCTCAAAAAGTTATAAAAACGCCCGGCACACGAAAAGAATAGTCTCTGTTGCATTTTGGGCGCACACATCGGTGCGCCCCTACCAACCATTGCAAGAGTAATTTCAAGAAAAGAACAAGTTTATTGAGAGAAAAACCCACGGGCCACCGAGAAGCAAAAAGCAAGAATAGAGCAACGTATTAAACTCCTCCCCTTGCTTTGCGAGGTGGAGGAGTCGGCTTGCCGACGGAGGGGAGAGGAAAAATACGAAAGAACACACCCCGCTCACCGAAAAACGGAGAGCGGGATGATGCTATTTATTCACTTAAATTACTCACACACAGGGCGGACCGATCGACCGAGGTAACGGTCGTTGTAGTCCCAGTCGTAGTAGCTGCTGCTGAAGAGCAAGTTGTAAGCGCTGCTGCTGTTGCTGCTGTACAACGAGCTCGACCAATAGCGGCCGTCAGACCCCTGGTAGTAGACTCCACTTTCGAAGCGATAGCCCGCAGCGGGCAGAAAGATGCTGTTGCCATTGGGGCCGGTTACGCGGTAACCGTTAACACCGTTAAGGGTGCTCCAAGTCCAAGTGCAGTTGTTGCGCAATTCGTCTTGCTCGGCTTTTGTGGGCATACGCCAAGAACCGCCCCACTTAACGTGGGCAACATCGTCACCAGGTTCAAGAGTTGTTTTGTTATCCACTGTGCCATGAATGCTATCGGTGCAGTATTTGGTCATTGAGGTGGAGGTGCCGTTGCAATATTTATAGGTGCTCCAATTGTAATTGCTTTTTTCATCAGTTTCTCCCCAAGCGTAGTAACCGCCATACTCTTCGGGGGCAGTGGCACCAACGTTGCAGCTTGCCCATTTAATGCCACTGGGCAGGCCAAGGTCGATGGCTCTTGCATCAACAGCGGGTTCTTCTGGAACTGCAGGTGTGTCGGGTTCTTCTTCGTCATCACCATTAAGAATTATATCTACAAGTTCGGTTACATCGGCTACGTCAACTGTGCCGTCGCCGTCAACATCGCCTCTTTTGCCGGCAGGGGTGCTTGGAGTGGTGGGTATTGTGAGTGTGGCATTGGAGATAGTGCCACGGTCGTTGCCACCATTGGCACTGCCGTCTTTGGTATATTTTGCCACTATGGTGTATACGCCGGCGGCAGTGAATGTGTGGGTGTATGTGCCCGAATAACTACCGCTCTTGCGCAGTACCTCTTCCCCGTCGATGGTGACGGTGAGCCAATCGTAATTGCTCTCGCTACTTACCGACCAGTCGAAGGTAAAAGTGCAGCCTTCAACAGCATAAACTGCATAATTGTTCTGCGAACTGCTGTTGTGTGTGCCACCGTTGGTCGATGTCCAGGCGGGGAAAGTTTGTGCGCCTGCACTCAATGTGAGCAACAGAGCAATGAGAAAAAAGTAAATCTTTTTCATAGTATTGTTGTGTTGTAAGTTATAATTACATCATTTTTGCAAATATAAATTAAAAGGTTGTGTAATTACCCCTCCTATTGTTGAAAAGTGTTAATATATTGAATTGTGTGTTACAATAACATCCCCGCTTGCAAATTTGCAAGCGGGGGTACATCGTTTGGTAAAAATGATGCTTTATTTTCCTTGCTCTGGGCTTTTTCTGCGCAATCTTTCCTCCAATATCTGCACCCACTCGTACCAGTTGGGTATGTACAGCGTTGCAATAACTGTGTTGAGCAACATACCGAACACAACAGCTGCACCCAATGAGAGTCGGGCGTTTGCTCCTGCACCGCCTGCAAAGAGTAAGGGCATAACACCCAGCACAAAGGCGAAAGAGGTCATAAGTATAGGGCGCAAACGTACGTGTCCTGCTTCGGCTGCGCTCTGCCTGATGCTGTTGCCACCGGCTCTGAAATCCCGTGCAAACTCCACAATAAGTATGCCGTTCTTTGCGCTCAGAGCTATGAGAAGTATTATACCAACCTGTGTGTATATGCTCACGGGTATGTCGAACAACCAGCAACCTACTATTGCACCCAAGAGTGCGATGGGTACGCCGGTGATGGCTGCTACCGGGCTGCCCCAGCTTTCGTATTGCGCGGCAAGTACAAGATAGGCAACGAGTATGGCGAGTGCGAAAATGATAATTGTGCTGCTGCCTGCTGCCTGCTCCTGGTAGGCAACGCCGGTCCACTCGTAACCAAATTCATTGCCAAGCTCGCTCTTTATCAGTTGTTCCACATCCTTCATCACTTCGCTTGAACTGTATCCCTGTGCCACGTTGCAGGTGATGGCTGCGCTGTTGTACATATTGTAACGCCCCAGTTGGTCGATACCCAGCACCTCTTCGGCTTTTATGAAACTGCTGAATGGCACCATTTCTCCGCGGTTGTTGGCGAGGCTCAGGCGCAATACGCTGTCTATGACCTTCTGGCTCTTTTCTCCCGCAGCCATCTTCACCTGCCATATACGCCCGAGCATCACAAAGTCATTTACATAAATCGCGCCCATATAATAGCTCAAAGTCGATAGTACGGCACCCATATCAAGCCCCATAGAGATGGCTTTCTCGCGGTCTATGTTAAGAAAATATTGCGGTACATCGGCCTCGTAGGAACTGTTCATACTCTCCACCGCCGGGTTTTTTGTGTAGTTGGCGACTATGGCATCCACGCCTTTTTGCATCTCAGTGAGTCCCAATGCTTTGCGGTCTTCGAGCTGCAGTTGCAAGCCTCCTACGTTGCCTATGCCCGGGATTGCCGGTGGCACTATGGCAAAGCATTGTGCTTCTTCAATCTCTGCGTAGGCCTGGCGGTTGAAACGCTCCACAATGGCGGCAGCCTTTTGCTCGGCCTCTTTACGTTCGCTCCAGTCTTTGAGCACCACAAATACACTTGCAGCGTTGCTCTGTTGTCCGTTGTTGAGTATGCTGTATCCGCTGATGCTTATATTTGTCTTCACTTCGGGATAGGAAGAAACAATATCTTCAACTTTTGCTGCCACGGCTTCGGTGCGGGAGAGCGATGCGGCAGGGGGCAACTGCACGGCGATTATGAAATAACCGTCGTCCTCTTCGGGTATGAAAGTGGTAGGCCATACTCTGAACATATAAAGTGCAAGCAAAGACATTGCAATGAAGCTAACGGCTGCGATGCCCGCACGGCGCAAGAGAAAGGCTACCACCTTGTCGTATGTACGTTGCAGAGCATCGTATCCTTTGTTGAAGGCTTTGAAAAAGCCTCCCACCTTTTTTTCTGTGGCGGGGCGCAGTAGCAGGGCACACAACGCCGGGGTGAGTGTGAGTGAGTTAAAGCCGCTCAACAGGGTGGCTGTGGCAATGGTGAGGGCAAATTGTTTGTACATTTGTCCCGAAATTCCGCTAATCATTGTGGTGGGCAGAAACACTGCCATCATCACAAGCACCACACCCACGATGGGGCCGGAAATCTCACGCATTGCCTTCTCTGTGGCTTCGCGTGGCGGCAGTTTCTCTTCATCGAGTATGCGCGTGGCATTTTCCACCACCACAATGGCATCGTCAACCACAATGGCTATCGCGAGTATAAGCCCGAAAAGTGACAGGGTGTTAATAGAGAATCCCAAGAGCTCCATCACGGCAAGCGTGCCAATGAGCGACACGGGTATGGTGAGGCAGGGTATGAGTGTGGCACGCCAGTTCTGCAAAAAGAGAAAGATTACGAGGATTACAAGCACTGTGGTTTCAACAAAGGTAAAAAGAACCTCGTGTATTGAACTGCGCATAACATCGGTGGTGTCGAGAGCTATCTGGTACTCCACCTGTGGCGGGAAACTCTCGCCAAGTTCTTCCATCTTTTCCCTCACGGCCTTTGACACGGCAAGTGAACTTGAACCGGGCAACTGATAGACGGCAAGTGCAGCTGTGGGCTTTCCGCGCAGGCGCGAGGACGATGCGTAGGTTTCGCTGCCAATTTCAATCTCGGCAATATCGCGCAGGCGCAGCATTTCCACTCCGTTGTTGCGTATCACTATGTCGGCAAACTCTTCGGCATCTTTAAGGCGCCCCTGCACGTTAAGGGTGTATTGAAAGGCATTGTCGGCCCCGGCGCCAAGTGTCTGTCCCACATAACCTGCCGAAATTGCGAGGTTCTGTTTCGATATTGCCTGGTAAACTTCGGCGGGTGAGATGCCTCGTATGCGCATAGCTTCGGGGTCGAGCCACACGCGCATCGAGTACTTGCCTGCACCCATAATGTTTACCGAGCCCACTCCGGGAGTGCGTGTCAATTGGTCAACCAGTTGCAGTTCGGCGTAGTTCGATAGATATAACTGGTTGTAAGTGCTATCGCCGGTGAGGGTTATAAACAGCACCACATTCGACGATTGTTTCTGCACCGTAACGCCTTGTTGTGTAACCTCGGCAGGCAAGGAGTTGAGCGCGATGTTTACACGGTTCTGCACCAGCACGGTTGCCATATCGACATCGGTACCCACCTCAAAGGTTATGGTGAGCCTGTATGTTCCCGATGATGATGAGGTGGAACTCATATATATCATGTTGTCAACACCGTTTACTTGTTGCTCTATGGGTATGCCCACTGTTTGCGCGATGGTCTCGGCATTTGCACCCGGGTAAACTGCGTTTACCTGCACGGTGGGTGGGGTTATGGATGGGTATTGGTCAACCGGCAACACGAAAAGGGCTGCTCCTCCCGCCACGATGAGCAACAACGAGAGTACCGTGGCGAATATAGGTCGTTCTATAAAGAATTTGGAGAAATTCATACTTCGGGGTTTGTGGTTACTCTTTTTATTGTTTCTTCTCTCTTGTGCCCTCGATTATCGGTGTTACGGGCATGCCGTTGCGCACTTTCAGCAGTGCTTTTGTTATATAGGTCTCGTTGGCGTTGAGTCCTTTTGTTACAAGGCGCAGGGTGTCGTTGACAAGGTTGCCTACCTCTATGGGGCGGTAGTGTACGGTGTCGTTTTTATCTACAACGTAGAGATATTTTCCAAGCTGGTCGGTGCCGATAGAGGCATCTTTTACCAATATTCCTTTCTCTATTTTTTCGTAGGGCAGAACCACGCTTATGTAACTTCCGGGTTTTAGGAAAAGGTTGCTGTTGTCTATTTCGGCTCGCACTCTCAGCGTACCCGTGCTTAAATTTATGTCGGGCGACAGGTAATCCATCTTTGCCTTCCAGCTATAATATTTCTCGTTTCCAAGCGTGAAGGTTATATACTGCTCCTTGCCCACAATGTCGTTGCGCCGTTGCTTGTTTATCCATTGGTTGTCGGTTATGTCAAAATAGGCGTACATCTTGTCGTCTTTGTACATCTTGCACAGTTCCACAGGGCTTGCAGCACCGGGAACGTATGTGCCCACGGAGTATTTCTCTATACCTGCAACTCCATCGATGGGTGCTTTTACATAGCAGTAGCCGAGGTTGGTGCGGGCGGTGCTTAATGCGGCCTTTGCATTGTTCACTTGTGCGGTGTAACTCTTCACGCGGCTTTCGGCTTGCAGGAGTTCTATGCGGCTCACTGCGTCGCTCTCTATTGCTTGTTGCATACGCTTGTAGTTGCTCTGTGCATATTCAAGTTCGGCCTCGGCGGTGTTAAGTGCTGCTTGTGCCTGCTCCACGGCATTCTCATAGAGTGTGGGTTCTATTATAAAAAGAATATCGCCTTTTTTTACACGGCTTCCCGGGGTGTAGCTCTGTTTGAGCAGTGTGCCGCTTGCACGCCCCACGATGGATATTGTGGCATCGGCTTCGAGGTAACCGGGGTATTCGCGCGTGAGGGTTACTTCGCGTTCTATCGGGTGGGAAACCTCCACCGGGAGGGCTGTTGCTCTGCCGGCAGGCTCTTTGCTTTTGTCGCACGCGGCAGCTATTATTGCAGCCGATATTATTGCGGTTATTACACTTCTTTTCATAAGTATCGGGGTTTATGGGTTCTTGTGGTTACCACCCTCCACCGAGGGCTTCATATAGTTGTACAAGGGCTTTGAGGGTGCTGCCTTGTGCCTGTACCAGGTAATCCTGGTAGCTGAGCAGGGTGCGTTGTGCATCGAGTACATTCTGGAATTGCGTAAGTCCTTGTTTGTATAGCTCGAGCGATAGTTTGAGTGTTTCGTTACACTGGTTTACCGCCTCTTTTATGGCAACTGTCTGGGCAATGGAGCCGTGGTAACTGCTCATTGCATTTTCCACCTCTTGTATGGCTGTGAGTACCTTGTTGTTGAACGAAAGAATACTCTCTTCGAGTGTGGCACGTGCTTCGCGTGTGGCGTTTATCCTTTCGCCACCGGTAAATATCTCCCATTGCATTGTGGGAGCTATCTCCCAGGTGGTGCTGCGTGTGTGGGGGAGTTCTTTTATTCTCTCGGACGAAAACCCCATTGAGCCATTGATGAAAAAAGTGGGCAGCCAGTCGCGTTTTGTCGCTCCAAGTGTCGATGCGTATGCTTCCACCTGCCTTTCGGCGGCACGTATGTCGGGGCGCTGGCGCAGGAGCATTGCAGGAACTCCTAATGCAACTGGTGCAATATAGGATGGCAGTTCGGTTGTTTGCAACTCCCAAGTGTCGAGTTCTGTGGGGCTGCTGCCGAGCAGAACGGCAAGGCTGTTGCGGTAGGCTGCGAGGCTTGCCTCCATTGCCGGTATTTGTGCAAGGGTGTTGTAATAGACGCTTTTAGACTGTGCAACATCCAGTTTCGATGCAAGGCCGTTGTCATAGCGCGATGTGACAATTTTCATAATCTCCTTTTGCGAAGCTACATTGTTGCGAAGAACATTGAGCTGCGCCGCACTCTGCTTTATGGAAAAGTAGGTGGTGGCTACATTGGCACAAAGGGTTACCATAACAGCCCTGTATTCCTCTTCACTTGCCTGAAAGAGTCTTTTCTGTGCTTTTGAACGCATATATATGCCGCCAAAAACATCTACCTGCCAGCTCATTGAGATGCCCCCGCTAAAATATCCGTCGTATGTTTCGCGAAACTCTGTGAGTGCGGTGTTCCCGCTGCTTTTTGCGCGTTGCCAGCCGGCAGTGAGTGACATTTGCGGGAGAAGGTTGCCTTGCGCTTGTCGCCACACGGCTTTCGCGCGTTTCATATTCTCTATTGCGCCAAGCACCGAGTAATTGCGTTCGGTGGCAACAGTTATGAGCGAGTCGAGCTGTGCATCGCCGAATGTCTGCCACCAAAGATTGTTGTCGGGTGGTGTGGTGGTTATGCTTTCATTGCTGCTCCAACTGTCGGGCAGTTGCCGGGAAAGGAACTTTTCGCCATCCTGTGCGGTTGCTTCCGTAAAAGCGACGAGTAAAATCAAGAATGTAAAAATAGACCTTGTCATAGTTCAAATCTGTTTAGCAGACTATAAACACACTGACAAGGCCTATGGTTTTTGTGTGTGGAGAAAAGCTATTCTATGGTGTCGGCGTTGTACCACCGGGCGGGTGTGTCGCTCATCTCAAATTCAAGTGTTCCTCCCTTTATTATATCGTTGTGGAGTATGTAGGGCAGGGGGTGTTCCTTGCCATTGAGTTTTACTCCTTTTATGTAGATGTTCTTTTCGCTGTTATTTTTTGCAGTGATGGTAAAGGTGCCGCCTGCAACCTTTATCTCGGCTTTTTCCACAATTGGTGAACCGAACCAGTAACGGGCGCTTGCAGGCTCCACTTCGTAGAATCCAAGTGCCGACATTATGTACCACGCCGACATCTGCCCCATATCTTCGTTGCCCGAAAGCCCGTAGGGGGTGTCGTCGTAAAGTTCTTTCAGCACCTTGCGCACCAGTTCCGCTGTTTTATGTGGCTCACCGAGCATTGTGTAGAGGTAGATTATATGGTGCGACGGCTCGTTGCCGTGGGCATATTGCCCTATCATGCCCGAAATATCGGGCGAGGGGTCGCCTTCGATGGTTGATGGTGCGGCGAACAACGAATCGAGGCGCGAAATTATAGATTCACGGCTACCGAAAAGGGTGGTGTACCCTTTTATATCGTGAGGAACCAGCCAGGTGTATTGCCAGGCGTTGCCTTCGCAGTAGTCGTCGGCGCGGTGTGCCGAAAAATAGGGGTTGAACGGCTCGCGGAACTTTCCCAGGCTATCCACTCCTCGAATGAAGCCTCGTTCGTTGTCGAAAAGACGGCGGTAAGAGTGGCTCATGCGGGTGAAATATTCCTCATCCTCTTTTTTGCCAATAGCTTTTGCTGCTCTTGCTGCTGCTCCGTCGGCGAGGGCATATTCAAGTTCGTAGGCTACCGCCTCGTTGAACATATTGCAGGGTATATACTCATATTCACGGCGTAGTTTCTTGCCACGCTCGTCTTGTGCCGCTGTCCTTTTTATGCTCTCAAAGGCTTTTTCACGGTCGATGCCCGGCAACTCTTTTACTATTGCATCGGCAACAACAGGTATAGCCGGGTCGCCCACCATGCAGTTTGTTTCGTTGCCCCAAAGATGCCACACCGGCAGCCTTCCCTGCTTGTCACATATATCAATCATAGAGGAGACGAAATGCGCGCTCCTTTCGGGTTGTATTATGGTCATAAGCGGTTGCTTGGCACGGTAGGTGTCCCAAAGTGAGAAGTTTGTATATTGCGGTTGGGGTGAGCGACAAATGGTTCCGTCGGCTCCGCGGTAGTGGCCGTTTATGTCACTGAAGAGTGCGGGAGCCATCATTGCGTGGTACATTGCGGTGTAGAAGATGCGCTCTCTTTTTTTGTCGGGGGTGGTGATGCGTATGCAGGATAACTCTTTTTCCCACTCATCTTCAGCAGCGCGGCAGGTGGCCTCAAAATCCCAGGCAGGTTGTTCCTCCTGCAATGCGAGTTTTGCACCCTCTATGCTCACGGGTGAAATACCCACTTTGAGCATTATCTGTTCGCCCTCTTCGGTGGTGAACGATGCGCGTGCGTACATTCCTTTTTCGCCTTTCATTTCAAATTTGTCGAAAGGCTTGCTGAATACCGCTGCAAAGAACACCTTTTGCTTTCTTGCCCAGCCGCGTGAGTGACGGTAACCTGTGACGATGCAGTCGCCCTCGGTTGTCATAAAAGTCTCCGTCGCGCGGTCCCAGCAGCCGCCGTTTTCCAGGTCGAATACTATTGCTGCTTCTTGTGATGCGGGGAAGGTGTAGCGGTGCAGGCCTGTTCTTGCTGTTGCTGTTAATTCGGCTGTGATGCCGTAGCGAGTAAGTGGCACGGAATAATATCCGGGGCGGGCAATCTCCTGCTTGCGGTCGGCTATAGACCACAAGCCGCTGTTAGGGGCATCTTTGCTTCCGCGTGTATAGGATACCTCTCCAGTGACGGGCATCACGGTTATGTCGAAAAGGTCGCCAATGCCTGTGCCGCTGAGGTGTGTGTGGGAAAAGCCGATAACGGTGGCTTCGCTATTGTGGTAGCCCGAACAGAAATCCCACTCCTGGCTTATGCTTGTCGGGCCCAGCTGTACCATTCCGAAAGGAGTGCTTGCACCCACAAAAACGTGTCCGTGCCCTCCGCTACCTATGTGTGGGTCACACTTTTCGCTAAGCCTCTCTCTGTTGCAGGCAATAAGGGCTAAAAGGATAAATATCCACTGAATCTTTTTCATTTAATCTCTTTCCCTAGCGTTAATACTATTTTCTTTTTCTCCAGCAACTCCCGGTGTGATATTCGGTAACTCTCTGTTTTTTTCTCACCAACAACTATCTCTTTGATATATGGTGAGTCGTTTTCGCCACTTTTGCGCTCTATTGTTACATCGCCATTGGCTGTGTGTATAGTTACTTTGTCGAACGCAGGAGTGGTAAGTGTGTAGAACGGTTCGCCGGGGCAGTCGGGGTAGAGTCCCATCATAGAGAACAGAGTCCACGCCGACATTGTGCCTGTGTCGTCGTTGCCGGGGAGGCCGCCGTTACTGTTGCTGTAATATTTGTTGAGCAGTGCTGCAACCTCTTTTTGAGTGCGCCACTCCTCGCCCTTGAAACGGCTGAAAAGGTAGGGATATATAATATCCGGTTCGTTGGTGGGGTCGTAATGTCCCTCATCGAAGACTTTTTGCAGGCTCTCGATAAATCTCTTTTTCCCACCCATAAGCCGTGTGAGCCCATCGATGTCGTGAGGTACGGCAAATGTGTAGTTCCACGCCGAGCCTTCGTGAAAGCCGGGGATATTTTCAAAATGCTTGCCTGTTGCGGGGTCGAACTCTTCCAGGAATTTTCCCTCTTTTGTGAGTGGGCGCAACGTGCCGTGTTCCTTGCAGAAGTATCGGCGGTAGTTGTGCGACCGCTTAATGAACTCCTTTGCACGGGGCTTGTCGCCAAGGGAGTCGGCAAGCTGTGCTATGGCATAGTCGGCGGCGCAATATTCAATGGTGTGTGACACGGAATTGTCGCCCGAAAGGTCGCTCGAGTAGTACCAAAGGGGTATGTATCCGTTTTCTATGTATGGTGCGATATCGGGGCGCAACGGGTTCTCTTTCCCTTTGATGGTTGCCGATTTAAGCATCGCTTCGTAGGCTTTGTTTATGTCAAAATCGCGCAACCCTTTTATCCAACTGTCGGCAAGAACTATGGCCGCGGGGTCGCCTGCCATAGTGTAGGTTTCCCTGCCGAAAAGTTCCCATCGTGGCAGCCACCCGCTTTCTTCGTACATTCCCACAATGCTGCGCAACATATCGTTTTGCTTTTCGGGGAATACCAGAGTTAGCAGTTGGTGCAGGTTTCGGTAGGTATCCCATAGAGAGAATATGGTATAACGCGGGTAGTTACTGTGCCCCGTTTCGGCGCTCTCCATCTTGGGGTACTCACCGTTTACATCGCTTATTATGCTCGGGTGTATGAGAGCGTGGTACATTGCGGTGTAAAAGATGGTCTGCTGTTCAGGTGTGCCTCCCTCTATGCGTATGCGGCCGAGTTCTTCGTTCCACCTTTTTTGCGCTTCGGCACGTATCTTGTCAAAATCTTTTTCCTTTTGTTCCTCTTCGAGGTTTTTGCGTGCGTTTTCTATGGAGACGAACGAGATACCCATCTGCACGGTGATCTCCTCTCCCTCTTCTACTCCCTCGTAACTGAAACGGTAACCGATGTTGTCGCCCGCAATCTCTCTGTAATAGTTTTCGTATAGTTTGTAAGTGCCGTCATCGGGTGACCATTGTGCCTCAATGCCTTGCATCTTAGGTTGGAACTTCCACGCACAGCTCTCCGATGGTTCGCGTGAGACGCGCATTACAAAATAGATGGGAAAGACTGCCTGGGTGGTGTAGCAAAAGGTTCCCAGTAGCTTGAATCCCTCAATCTCGCGGCTGTTTACACGGCGTACCATAGCACCGGTTTCGTTTGTAAGCCCCTCGCCGAGGTTGAGTATTATGTGTCCTTTGCCTGCGGGGAAGGTAAAACGCTCGCACGAAGTGCGGGTGGTGGCTGTGGCCTCGGTTTTTATACCATATTTTGTGAGGCGGTTGCTGTAGTAACCGGGCGATGCCACCTCGTTCTCGTACTCCGAGCCATAGGCAAAATAGTCAACATTGAGTTCTCCGTTAGTGGGCATCACTAAAAGCGACGATGCTTCGGGGCAACCGACTCCGCTGAGGGCAACGTGGGCATATCCGGTGAAGAATCTGTTGTTGCTCTCGTAAGGTGTTGATAACCAACGGCTGTCCTTGTCGTAGGCGTTGAGGTCGGAACCCATTACGTTGAATGGTGTTACCGACATCATTCCATTTGGAGTTACTGCACCGGGGTGTGTTGCGCAGTAGTTGCTCGTGCCTATAAATGGGTTAACAAGGTTTGCAAAATCTTGTGCAATGCAACCTGCTGTAAAGGCCCATAAAAGGATTATGGTTGCTGCTTTTTTCATTTGGAGTTGTTTTTGTCGAGTTCGCTGAGAGCGAAGGCGTATGCTCCCACTGAAACAGCCTTGCTTGCACCAAGTTTGGAGATGGCTATTCCGGTGCGTTTGTGGTGGTCGTAATCGACATATTTCTCTTGCCCGTAAACCTTTATCTTTTTAGCTTCGCCTTTTGCAAAAAGCTCGAATTCATCGGGGTTTTCAAGGTTGTAAACACTCATTTGCACGAGGTTCAGTTCATCACCTGCAAAGGTGTGCATTTTAGAGCGCATCTCTTCAATGAGTGCAGGCATAATCCAGTGGCTTGCTGCAGAAATTCCACCGCCAATAACCACAAGTCCGTCTATTATGGTTACGGCTGTGGCAATGGCTGCGCCGGCGGTTTTTCCAACTTCGGCAAAGGTCTCGCGTGCGGCTGCAATATCGCCTTCGCGTGTGCCGTCGGCAATTTCACAGATATCCTTCGGCGAGAGCCCGTGGTTGGGGTTACCTGTCTTTTCACCATATATGCGCTTTATGGCGCGTATGGCAACACCCTCTTCCACAATTATTTCGGGGTGACCTTTATGTGGCAGGCAGAAGGTTTCCACGCAGGAGTTGTCGCCACGGTTTAGTCTGCCGTCGATAACTACTCCTATACCAAAACCTGTACCCAATGTGTAGCCAATTAGGTTCTTGTATTGCTTTGTCGAGCCGGCCTCTTTGAGTCGGCGGTTAATTTCGGGCAAGGTGCCGCAAAGAGCCTCTCCGTATGCAAAAAGGTCGCCGTCGTTGTTTATGTACACCGGTATTCCGAACTTGCTTTCGAGAAATGCTTTAAGCGCAACACCTTCGCGGAATGAGGGGAAGTTGGGCAGGTAGCCGCCGATGATGCCGTTTGGGTAGTCGGCAGGGCCGGGAAAGGCAAAACTTATGGCGACGGGTTTTTCCTGGAGGTTGGAAATTATCTGCGAGAAGCCGTTGACCATATTCTGCAGGCAGAGGTCAAGGTTGTGCGCTTGTGAGGGTATGGTAATGGGCGGTGTAATGAATTCTCCGGCCTGCATTGCTCCGAAAACAAAGTTTGTGCCACCTGCGTCGAGTGTGGCTACTATGCGGTTGTCTTTTGTGTACATAGGGTGGTTATTTTATTGTTTCTGTAAATTCTGCTATTATTGCGGTTGTGGTTGTATCGTTGTCGAATACCGAGTACCAGCCCTGAGGTTCGTGGGGCGGGTCGCACAAATAGTCGTCGCCCTCTTGCCACACAAGTTCTCGTGGGCGTCCGCTGCCGCCCCATCCCCAAAAGTTGCAGCCGGCTATGGGGCCGTTGTCGGCGATGCTCTTTATAACTTCGCCAAAGATGAACCGGTAAAATGTGTCGCGACTTTCTGTAGGTATGCCGCAACCGGCTTTATTCCCTTCGCGCGGGTAGCCGAATTCCTCTATTACAAGGGGCTTGTCGAGTTTTGTTGCAAGGGTTATGTGTTCGTCGATGTATCGTTTGCTCTTTTCGCAGGCTCGTGTAACTCCTTCGTCGGGGTTCTCGCGCGAAGCCCATCCCCAGTTTACAGGCCATATGTGCATTGTAAGGTAGTCTATGTTCTTGTCGGCGTGTATGCGCTCGCACAACTCCTTATCGGCCTCACAGCCAATGTAACCTTCGCTGCCGGTGGAGACGAGGTGGTTGGGGTCGATGCCTTTTATGATACTTGCGGCTTGTGCAATCCACTGTGCAAAGTTCTCTTTTGTATCTTTGGCAAAGGGACGTGGCTCGTTGCAAAGTTGCCATGACATTATTGCAGGCTCATCCTTGTAGTAGCGTTGGGTGATGCTGTTCTTGCGCCCTACAATCTGCTTGATAAAATCGTAGTACATCGCCTGTGCTTTTTCGCATCGCGAAAAGTTTGCCGAATATTCCACATATCTGTCGTAGCCGCCATCCTCGGCTGTGTTTGGTGAGTCGCCGTAACCGCACTCTTTGAGGTAGAAACCATAGCCGCCGCTCCAGTCCCATGCGTTGTTCAGGTATATTACCGCAGTCATATCGCGTTTTTCAAGTTCGGCGAGTGTGTAGTCGAGTCCTTGAAGCAATGTGTCGTTGAGTGCGCCGGGGGCTGTTTGCAGGTATGGTTTTGCCGGGTTGGCGAGAATGCTGCCTGCGTCGGGGCCTGCAAGAATGCGCAGATTGTTTATACCCAGTGCTTTAAGGTTGTCGAGTTCTCGGCCGAAACGTTCGCGGTCGCCGCCACTGCCTTCCGAAGCAAGTATTGTGGCATACCATAAATTTGTACCGATGAAATTGTATTCTTTACCGTCTTTTATGAGTTTTGTACCGTTGGTGCTGACAAACTGTTTGTTGCCGTTGGTGCAGGCGTGTGTGAAGAGCAGGGCTATTGCTGCTGCCAAAAGTATTTTCTTTATCATTTTCAAGTGCTTTTAAGGGCTGTTTTGCGAAGATAGGAAATTGTATCCATTTAATGAATTTTATTGTTGATTTTGTGGTGCGTTTCTTCTGTTGTTTCATTTAATAATGTGTAAAACGGCATTTTCTCGGCTTAATCATTGACTTTTTGTGAACAATTTTTATCTTTGCACAAAATATGGGGTTCCCTTTTTTGCGGGGCAGTTGCTTTCGCGTGAGGGAAATCACAAAAAAACAATGCATATGAATTTGAATATTATAGTTTTGGCAAAGCAGGTGCCCGACACACGAAACGTGGGTTCGCAGGCAATGAATGCCGACGGTACAGTGAACCGTTCGGCTCTGCCGGCGGTTTTCAACCCCGACGACCTTTGTGCCCTTGAGCAGGCTTTGCGAATAAAAGAGACAAATCCCGGCAGCAAAGTGACTGTGTTGACAATGGGCCCCAAACGTGCGGCCGACTTGTTGCGTGAAGCTTTGTATCGTGGTGCCGACGATGTGGTTCTTCTGTCCGATATGGCATTTGCAGGTGCCGATACTCTGGCAACCTCGTACGCGCTTTCTACTGCAATACGCAAGCTTGGTACTCCCGACATTGTGCTTTGCGGTCGTCAGGCTATCGATGGCGATACGGCACAGGTGGGCCCGCAGGTGGCTCAAATGCTTTCACTCCCACAGGTGACCTGTGTACGCAGGGTTGTGGGGTTTGAAGAGGGCTTTATGCTTGTTGAGCGTTCTGTGGAGAATGGCTCGGAACTGGTTAAAGCACCGCTGCCTCTTTTGCTCACGGTAGAGGGTTCGGCTGCATCTTGTCGTCCTCGCAACGCTTACCGTATGCTGCGTTTCCACCGTGCGGCAACTGCTGCAGAGCAGGCTTCCGAAGGTTATCTTTACCAGGCACAGGCTGCGTTGGATGAGGCTCTCACCATTAAAGAGTGGTCGCTTGCCGACATTGAGGGCGACGCTTCGCGTTGCGGCCTTTCGGGTTCTCCCACACGAGTGAAAGCTGTGAACAATATCGTTTTTAAAGCGAAAGAGAGTAAACGCTATTCTGCCGAAAGTGAAGATGTAAAATCACTTGTTGCAGAACTTTTGTCCAACCATACGATAGGGTAATGACTATGAACAATATTTTGGTATATTGCGAGCTTGACGAAGCAAGGGTTGCTCCTGTGAGCCTCGAACTATTGAGCGAGGGACGTCGTCTGGCCGATAAATTGGGCGTGCAACTCGAAGCTGTGGCTTTGGGCTCGGGTTTGCAGAGTGTTGCCGCACAGGTGTTCCCCTATGGTGTGGATACCTTGCATATTTTCGATGACAACCGTTTGTCGCCTTACACAACTTTGCCCCACGCCTCGGCTCTGTGCAAGTTGGTGAGAGAGAACGATTATCAGATATTCCTTTTGGGAGCTACGGTTACAGGTCGCGACCTTGCTCCCCGCATCACCGCCGAATTGCACTGCGGCCTTACCGCCGATTGTACTTCGCTTGAAATTGGTGATTACGAAGACAAAAAAGCGGGAATGACGGTTAAGGATTTGCTCTATCAGATACGCCCCGCCTTTGGTGGCAACATTGTGGCAACCATTGTGAACCCCTATCATCGCCCGCAGATGGCAACAGTGCGCGAGGGTGTTATGCCCTTGAATGTGGTGCGTGACAACGATTATCGTGGCAATGTTGTGGAACACAATGTTTCCGACTATGTGAGTGAAGCCGATTTTATTGTTTCGGTGGTGGAGCGTCACGTGAAACCTGCCGACAACAATCTTAAAAATGCGCCTATCGTGGTTGCCGGTGGTTATGGTATGGGCAGTAAAGAGAACTTTGAGATGCTCTTTACCCTTGCGCGTCTTTTGCACGGCGAGGTTGGTGCCACCCGCGCAGCGGTTGATGCCGGTTACACAACACACGACCGTCAGGTAGGGCAGACAGGTCTAACCATACGTCCGAAAGTCTATTTTGCTTGTGGAATTTCGGGACAGGTGCAACACATTGCGGGAATGCAGGAGAGCGGAATCATAATATCGATAAACAACGACCCCGACGCGCCCATCAACGCCATTGCTGACTATGTAGTTACAGGCAGGGTTGAAGATATTATTCCGCAAATTATAACCTATTATCAGCAGAAAAAATGAACTACTATAGCGACAATAAAGCATTACAGCACTATTTGAAGCACCCTCTTCTGCAACGTATTGTTGCGATGAAGGAGCGCGGTTTTGCAGAGTGTGGCGAGTACAATTATGCTCCAGTGAACTTTGAGGAGGCTTGCAAGGGATATGAAGAGGTTCTGAAACTTGTTGGCGAGCTTTGTGCCGAGGTGGTTGCTCCCAACGCGGCACGCACCGAGGAGGAGGGGCCGTCGCTCGAAAACGGGCGTGTGAAATACGCTCCTGCAACCGAAGAGAATATGACACTTTTTCGTCAAGCGGGGCTTATGGGAGTATCTCTTCCCCGTAAATTCGGCGGTCTAAACTTCCCTGTTGCAGTCTTTACTATGGTGCAGGATGTCGTTTGCCGTGCCGACGCAGCCTTCGGTAACCTTTGGGGCTTGCAGGACTGTGCCGAAACAATATATAATTTTGGCTCGGCAGAGCAATGCGAGCGCATCTTGCCGCGTATCTCTGCGGGAGAGACTATGTCAATGGACTTAACAGAGCCCGACGCAGGCAGTGACTTGCAGAGTGTGCGTCTTAAAGCTACATACAGCGAGGAGGATGGCTGTTGGTACCTCGACGGTGTAAAGCGTTTTATTACCAATGGCGACAGCGATGTTCACTTGGTGCTTGCCCGTAGCGAAGAGGGCAGTGTCGATGGTCGCGGTCTTTCTCTCTTCATCTGTGAAAAGAGTTGTGGCAAGATAAAAACACGCCGCATAGAAAATAAGATGGGTATACACGGTTCGCCCACCTGCGAGGTTGTTTTTGACCACGCACCCGCAGAACTTTGCGGCAGTCGCAAGATGGGACTCATAAAGTATGTGATGTCGCTCATGAACGGCGCCCGTTTGGGCATTGCCACACAGAGTGTTGCGCTTGCGCAGGCCGCATACGAAGAGGCTCTTGCCTATGCACGCGAGCGTAAACAATTTGGCAAGAATATTATAACCCTTGCGCCGGTGTATGAAATGCTCGGTGCAATGCAGGCACGCCTCGATGCTGCCCGCAGTCTTCTTTACGAAACTGCGCGTAATGTGGATATGAACTATCAGTTTGCCGACTTGGCCCGTGAACGCACTCTTACCCCTGAGGAGCGTTTAGAGTCAAAATCCTTCTCAAAGAAGGCCGACGCACTAACCCCCATTGTGAAAGGTATGGCCAGCGAGATTGCCAACAAGAATGCCTACGACGCGGTGCAGGTACACGGTGGTTCGGGCTATATGCGCGACTATACCTGTGAGAGACTTTACCGCGATGCGCGCATCACGTCGATATACGAGGGTACCACCCAGTTGCAGGTTGTGGCTGCTATACGTTATGCCACAGGTGGTTTTTATACACAGTTGTTGCAAGAATACCTTGCAACAGAGGTTCCTGCCTCTCTTCAACCTTTTAAAGAGCGCATTGTGGCAATGTCCGCGCTCTATAACGAGGCTTTGCAGGTGGCGCAGGCGTTTGAAAATCAGGAAATTCTTGATTTTCTTTCACGTCGCATCTACGAAACGGCCGCATATAGCATAATGTCGGCTTTGCTGTTGCTCGATGCTGCTGCCGACGAGGAACTCTTCACCTCTTCGCTTGCGCGTTTTGTGGCAATGGCCGAGGCTGAGGTTGTTTCCCACACAATGTTTATAAAGAATTTTACACCTGAATTATTAACACAATACAAAAAATAAAGAATATGGAAAATATTACAAACAAGAAGATACGCGTAGCGTACACACTTATATCTCACCGCAACGGCGAGAGTGAAGAGGTTGAAAAGACAACTCGTGAGCAACCTTTTGAGTTTCTTTCGGGCGTGGGTTATACACTCGATGCTTTTGAGGAGAACCTCAAGGACTTGAAGAAAGGCGATTCTTTCGATTTCACAATTCCCTCGGCCGATGCTTACGGCGATTACGACCCCGACCACGTTCAGGATTTCGACCGCGAGGTATTTACTATTGATGGCAAGTTCGACTCGGCACATATCTATGCCGGTAATGTGGTTGAGATGATGCGTGCCGATGGTTCTCCTATCCTTGGTACTGTTAAGGAGGTTACACCTTTCAAGGTGGTTATGGACTTTAACCATCCTCTTGCCGGTTGCGACTTGCAGTTCTTTGGCAATGTGGTTGACTCTCGCAATGCAACAGAGGCTGAAATGAAGAAGTTCTATGATGCTTTGCGTGCTTCACAGCAGGGTTGCGGCGGTTGTAGCGGTTGTAACGGCGGCGGTTGTGGCGATGGCTGCGACAGCGGTTGTGGCGGTTGCCATTGATTTTTGTAGAAATAGTGTATGAATAGTTTTGGAACGCTTTTGCGTCTTACAACTTTTGGTGAATCGCACGGAGTTGCGATAGGTGGTGTGCTCGATGGCTTTCCTGCAGGGGTGGTTATCGATGAGGATTTTGTGCGTTTGGAGATGCAACGTCGTCGCCCCGGGCAGAGTGCCGTGACGACCTCGAGAAACGAGGCCGACGAGGTACAATTCCTTTCGGGAGTGTTCGAAGGGCGTTCTACCGGTACTCCAATAGCCTTTGTTATAAAGAATACCAACAATCACAGCAACGATTACGATAATCTGCGCACTGCTTATCGTCCTTCTCACGCCGACTATGTGTATGATGTGAAATATGGCATACGCGACCATAGGGGCGGAGGCCGTTCTTCGGCCCGTGAAACAGCGGTTCGCGTGTGTGCCGGTGCTCTTGCTAAGTTGGCTCTTCGCAGCAAAGGAGTGTCGGTGCAGGCTTATACCTCGCAAGTGGGCGATATACTGCTCGAAAAGCCTTATACTGCTTATGACCTTGCTTCGGCAGAGGACAATGTAGTACGTTGTCCCGATGCGGAAAAGGCTACGGCTATGGAGAAGCTCATTCTCGATGTGAAAAGCGATGGCGACACCGTGGGTGGTGTGGTTACCTGCGTGGCGAAAGGTGTACCTGTGGGCCTTGGCGAGCCTTTGTACGATAAATTATCGGGTTCTTTGGCATCGGCTATGATGTCGATAAACGCTGCGAAGGGCTTCGATTATGGCAATGGTTTTAATGCAGCCTTTGGCCGTGGTTCGCAGCAGAACGATATCTTTTACAACGATAATGGTGCTATAGCTACCCGTACCAACAATAGCGGTGGTATTCAGGGTGGTATATCCAATGGAAATGATATCTATTTCCGTGTGGCTTTCAAGCCTGTTGCAACAATTCTGATGGAGCAACCAACAGTGTCGCCCGACGGGCAGGAGACAATTGTTAAGGCTCGTGGTCGTCACGACCCTTGCGTGGTGCCGCGCGCAGTGCCTGTGGTTGAGGCTATGGCGGCCCTTGTACTGCTCGACCACTATCTGATGCAGTGTGCAAGAAATTTTTAAAATAAAGTGTGAATTTTTACTATGGGAAAAAACACTGACAAAAAGGAGAATAAAACGATGAAAAGCCTTGCCGAAGTGCTTAAAATGGGTTTTCCACGTTTCTCTAAATATTTCGTTTGGGCATTCTTCGTTGCCGTGTGGGGTGTGCTGGTTTCTTACGATGCCGACACTCTTTTCAGGGCGAGCGAGCAATCGCTCTTCCTCTTTACGGAGCAATTTTTTACCGAAGCTGTGGCGCTTCCGGCAGGTTTCCTTTCTTATTTGGGAACCTTCTTTATACAGTTCTTCCATTATCCGCTATTGGGAGCCACAATCTATGTGTTGCTGCTGTATGCGTTGTATTGGTTGACAAAGAAAGTCTTTGCCATTCCTGCAAAATGGACGCTTTTGGCGTTGTTGCCCGTTGTCTTTGTGCTTGCCTATACCACCCAAATGGGGTATTGGATATTCTACATAAAGGTGCAGGGCTTCTATTACACGGCTCTTTTGGGTACACTCTTCTCGCTTTTGGCGGTATGGGGTTGTTATAAACTCCCGGCAGGAGCTCTTCGTGGAGTGTATGCTCTCTTGTGGGCTTTTGTGGCTTTTCCGCTTTTGGGTGTGTATGCATTGGGAGGAACGGCTGTGATGGCATTGTCGGCGTTGGTCGATACAATAAAGATGCGTCGCCGCGTTGTTTTTGGTGCGGTAGCATTCCTTGTCGCCCTATCTGTAGTGTATAGCGTGCCATTGTGGTACTACCATAAGGTGTATGCCAATATGGCTGTGGAGCATATACATTTCGCAGGAACGCCCATTCATCAATGGGTTACTTATAGCGAAACATTGTACCCTGATGGTATAATGGAGTATTGGTTGCCTCTTATTCTGCTTTCGGCTTCGTATCTTCTTTTAACGCTCCTTAAAGGCTCGCTTACAAACGATGAGACAAACTCTCCCGCGGTAAAACTCCTGCAATATGTGTTGCCGGTGGCGGTGGTTGCTTTTACGGTTGTATATTGGTATAATGACAAGAATTTTCATATAGAGAACAGCCAGAATCGTGCAATGTGGAACGAGGATTGGAGTGCTGTTGCTGATTATGCAAAAGATGCTGATGTACCCACCCGTCAAATAGTGTTGAATAAGAATATGGCATTGTTGAAACTTGGCCGTGCCGGTGAAGATGCCTTCAAATATCCCGACGGAAGTGCCGATATAGCCCACCCCGGAGTTGTTCACCTTACACAAACCGGTGGTATGATGAATTACTTCCAATATGGCAAGTTCAATTTCTGCTATCGTTGGTGTATAGAAAACTCGGTGGAGTATGGTTGGAGGCTTGAATATCTGAAACATGCTGTGCGTTGTATGCTTCTTTCGGGGCAGCATAAGTTGGCTATGCGTTATATCAATATCTTGAAGAAAACCCTTTTCTACAGCTCTTGGGCCGAGGATATGGAGGCTATGGTGAAGACACCTTCGCTTATCTCCAAGAGGAAGGAGTTTGCTATGCCGTTGCTTATGTATAACTACGAAGATGCCCTTGAACTTGACGATTCTTTTGTGGAGGTGTATTTGTCCAAAAGTTTTTCTTACACTTACTCTCCCAATGACAGCCGTCTGCAAACCGAAGCGGCAGTGTTGTTTGCTTTGACACGTAAGGATGTAAAACTTTTTTGGGATGCAATGTCGCGCTATCTTGGCAAAGGAAAGATAACTCGTGTGCCACATCACTTCCAGGAGGCTATTCTGTTGTTTACCAATTTGAGTAAAGATGTCACCACAAACATTCCCATAGATGCTTCCATACAAAGACGTTTCGAGGCATTCCTCAAAAAAACACAGAATTACAAGGGTAAGAAAGAGACGGAAATGGCTCCCCACTTTGTGGAAGAGTTCGGTGATACTTATTGGTATTTCTATTTCTTTGTGCGTGAAATCAAAACTAACTGATAATAATATGCAGATAAAAAATATAACCATAAGTGCTTGCCTGTCGGCGTTGCTGATGTTTGTAGCAGCGTGTACTCCGACAGTGCCCGAAAAGTATATGATGATAGAGGCTGCTCCCGTCATATACCCCGATTATACCGGAACAACCATACCGGTAAACATTGCTCCGCTTGCCTTTTCCATAAAGGAAAACGGTGATGGTTTTGTCACCCGTTTGTCGGCCGGTGGGGTGGAGCTTGTTCTTGGCGGGAGCGATGTTGTTCCATCCATCGATTCTTGGAGAAAACTGCTTGCAGAAGCAGTTGGTGGCAGTGTGAAGGTTGAGGTATTTGCTTCGCTCAAAGGTAAATGGCGCGGTTATGCCCCATTCACCATCAATGTGTCGCCCGATACCATTGATCCTTATATTTCGTATCGTCTGATACCTCCCTCTTATGTGGCATATGAGCGTTTGAGTATAAGCCAGCGCAATATGTCCACTTATGACGAGGATATTATTTACAATAATATGCTGGTGACGAAAGAGCCCGATGGACAGTGTATAAATTGCCACGCCTATAAGAATTATCGTACCGACAACATGCAGTTCCACGTACGCCAGTATAAAGGCGGTACGTTGTTCGTACACAATGGTAAGATGTTCAAGGTGAATATGACTACCGATTCAACCCTTTCGGCAGGTGTCTATCCAGCCTTCAATCCCGTTTACGATGTCGTTGCTTATTCGGTGAACAAGACAGGTCAGATATTCCACACAAGAAACTCGAATAAGGTGGAGGTGCAGGATGTTGCCAGCGATGTGATACTTTTCAATCCGGCAAACCTTACCGTAACAAATGTTGCGAATGATACCACCAAACTCGAAGTGTTCCCCTGGTGGTCGCCCGACGGTCGTACACTCTATTATTGCTCTTCCGATTTTCCCGACCGTACCGGCACCAAAACAGCGGTGGAAGCTGAAATCAGAGGTTACAAAGATGTAAAATACAGCATTCTGCGTCGTTGTTGGAATCCTGAAACCGGTGAGTTCGGCCGTGCTGATACCGTTTTCAATGCAGCTCGTTTGGGCAAGAGTGCCACCTTTCCACGTGTTTCTCCTTCGGGCAAATATCTGCTCTTTGCTATGGCCGAATATGGTTGTTTCCATATATGGCACCACGATGCCGACCTCTATATCCTTAATCTTGAAACAGGCGATTATTGGCCCTTGGAGGCGGCGAACTCTTCATATGCCGAGAGTTATCACTCGTGGAGCAGTACAAGCCGCTGGATTCTTTTTGCAAGTCGTCGCGACGATACAAATTACAGCAGGCTATATATAGCGCACATCGACAACGACGGTCGTGCCGAAAAAGCCTTCCTGCTGCCACAGGAGAACCCTGCTTTCTACGACTTTTTCGACCGTTCGTACAACGTGCCTGAATTTATGGTAGAGCCTGTAACTATTAAGCCAACCGAGTTTGCCGATGTTATAAAAGGCGATCCGGTTAATGTTAAATATATCTCTCTTGGTAGTAAAAATTAACATTTGATTGTTAAATAATTTAAAAACGGAATTTCCGCCGAAAAACTGCGTGCGAGCAGGGATTTGGCGGAATTTTTGTTTTTATTCAAAAAAAAGTGCGATAAACAGCAAAAAATAATAAGAATTATGCGAATATTTATTGAAAAGTCTTATTTTTGCACGTTACATAGTGGCTCATTGTGCCATTTTGGAATAAAGCGAGAAAAACAAAAAAAATATAATTAATAAAAATAGTACTTATGTTAAAGCACCGTTTATGCAAAATTGGCAAAACATCGCTATTGGCGTTGTTTGCACTACTCGTTGGCGGTATGTTCAACTCTTGTCAAGATCATTTTGACGAGTACACCTATGACGACGGCGATCAGCCTTCGTGGCTTGGTGAGAGTGTTTATGCTTTCTTGAGAAGCAACACTTCAGGACATACTTACAACAACTATGCCAACATTATTGACAAGTTGGGCGTAACAGAAACGTTTAACAAAACAGGTAGCAAAAGTATCTTTGTTGCCGACGACAAGGCTTTTGAGCGTTTCTATGAGAACAATGACTGGGGAGTTAAATCGTTCTCCGATTTGACACTTGCGCAGATGAATGTTCTGCTCAAAGCCTCAATGCTCGATGATGCTATGTTGCTCGATATGTTGTCGGCGTCAAATGCCGATGTTACATCAGAGGGTACTTATATGCGTCGTTTGACATCGTTCACAGCTATTGATACTATTCCCGTTGTTAAAGCAGAGCAGATGCCGGTTTTCAATAAATATTGGGATGCGCTTCGCGGTAAGGTGCGTGACGAGTCTATGCGTATTGCCATGGACGGTACAGATCCTATGATGATACACTTCCTCCCCGATTTCTTGAAGAGAAAGGGTATCACTGCCGAAGATATATCTTTCCTTATGCGTAAGGAGAATGGCCAAAGCAAAACTTACAAGACCGGTGAGGTTTATATATTCGACAAGAAGGTTATGGCCAGCGGTGTTGTAAATGATGGATTCTCGGACGATACAATGACAATCACCTGTAAGAACGGTTATCTCTATCGTTTGGACGATGTGCTTGTTCCCCCTTCAAATATGGCGGCAGAGATTCGTAAACGTGAGGACTTGTCGGTTCTTAGCCGTTTGTTCGACCGTTACTGTCTTCCCGTGTACGACGATGCTTTGACACGTGAATTCAACAGTGTAACCGGTTTGCCCGACAGTATCTTCCGTCTTCGTTATTACACAGTATCAGGTGGTGGCGGTATTGCGATTGACGATGCTATTCTTAAATCAGGTCAAGGCCCTGAATTCGAGGAGGACGTTCTTTCTTACGATCCCGGATTCAACCAATATGCTCCCAAAAATACAAATATGCAGGCCGATATGGGTGCGATTCTTGCTCCCGACGACGATGCGATGTTTGAGTATTTCACAGCCGGCCCCGGTAAAATTATCTTGGAGTCTTGTGCTCCCGGTATTGCTGTAAGCGATATGGAGTCTTTGAAAGAGGCATTGGATCTCGTTCCCGACAAATTGGTTGCTCCTTTGCTTAACAACCTTATGCAGGCTTCATTCGTATCGACAGTGCCCAGCAGTTTTGATAAAATTACCGACGATGCAAACGACGAAATCGAGGGCGTGAAAGAGGCGGTTACCGAGTGTATTATTGCAAATAACGGTGTTGTATATGTATTGAACCAAGTGTTCGGTCCTACAAAATATACAGCGGTTTCAGCTCCTTCGTTGATTCTCGACAATATGTTGATAATGCGTAACATTATCTCACAGCTTGGTTACAACTCTTTCCTCTTGGCAAAAAAAGCAACTTATTCGCTCTTCTTGCCCGACGACAAGGCTTTCCTCTATTACGACCCTGCAAGTATTGCCCGTAACCGTGCAACACCTGCCAACAGACCTTTCGTTCACGAGTTGCACTACGATGCAAACCACAAGACAACCGCATATCAGAACCAACCTTATTTATATTATAAGGAGTACGAGTTCGATATTGATGAGAACGGTGAGTATGATGTTGATTTGACTTCGGAGAAATACAGTACTGAGGTTATTAACTTAAGTGCTGCCGGTCTTAAATTCTTCCACGGACAAAATGAGAATATGCAACTTCCTTCAACTCCCAGTGACTTGAAATTCAAGACCCGTATGTATAACCGTATGAGTGACCTCATCGACAACCTTATTATAGTAGGTGATGTTACATCGGGTAACAAATATTATCTCACAAAGGGTGGTAACGTAGTAAAGGTTGACTTCTCAAATCCCTCAGTTCCTATTTTTCAGGGCGGTGAGCAGATTGAGAACGGTACAAAGATTACTGCCAAACAGACTTTTGACCAGCAGATTAACGGTAAATCATATAACACGATTCCTGCTGACGGAAGTGAAGCTTGGGTTTCTAAAAAATCAGGTGTTCCCACACCTGCAACAAAGACTCTGTATATCAACTTGAAAGAGTCGGCAGGCGAGAGCACAGATCCTTTCTATGAGTTCATGAACTTGGCATTGCCTAGCGATTATGAGGGTGGTGTGAATATTGAGGATGTTGTAAAGAGCATCTATGGCAAGGCCGACGAGGACACAGTTAAGGCTTACGCAATGTTCTACAATGACAAACCTCGTGTATTCAATGGTGTGCCTTTCTTCAAGGGTTACAACTATACAGTATATATACCCTCTAACGATGCGATGAAATATATCGTTGACGAGATGGGTCTTCCCACCTGGGAGGATATCAACAAATGTGCCCAGGGTACAGGCGGTGGAACAAAAGAGCAGGCTGTATCAGCAATGCGTCTTTTGAGTAACTTCTATCGTTATCACATTCAGGATAACTCAATCCTTGTTGATAACATTCCTTTGAATGGAACTTATGAGACATCTTATATCAACTCAAACGGTACTTATGAAACTCTTGGAGTATCAATGAGTGGCGGTGCACTTACCCTTACCGATGGTATTGGCAACACCGTGAATGTTATAACAACCGAGGGTGAGGAGAACAAGACATGGAACATCATCTGTCGTGATATTGAGTTCAAGGGTGCCGGAGGTGCGACATCGCCCTATCCCTTTGCGATAATCTCTTCTTCATCTTCTGTTGCTCACCACATCGACAATGTACTATGTTTCAGCGACCTCTTCGGTTATGACGGTAAGGTTCTGCGTTTTGCAAGCAATGGTGCAAAGGTCGAAGCATTGTTGATTGACGGTATGAAGGGTCTTTACGAGGCCGATGGCAATAATTATTACCTTATCGCAGCTGTGAACAAGAGCTTCAACGCCGCTAATGGTAAGAGATATGTTGTTGCCGGTTATTTGATGGAGCCCAAGAAACAGTCGGACTGCACAAAGTTGTCTCGCGAGAAATTGGTATATGATAGTGACGAAAAGTTAATCCTCATAACAAAAGAAGGTTACAGAGTTGAAGAGGCTGTGAATGCCGATGCAACCACATACAACTTGGTGACCGATGTTGAAACTACACTCAACGAAAATGGTGAATATGAGGAGTGTGTGTATGCGCGCAGATATGAGAATAACGGAAAGAGCTACCAGAAAGTTCTTATAGAGAAAAAGGTGGTAGATGCACCCGTTGTTGAATAACTCTATGCGGTAAATGATTAAATGTCGTAGAAAAATATATCAAACCATGAATAAGATAAAACATTTATTACTGCTTGCGCTCTGTTGCACTCTCGGTGTTTCAGCTTTTGCTCAAAAGAGCGCGAGAATTTCGGGAACTATCTCCAGCGACTCTGAGGGTCCGCTGATTATGGTGAACGTTACTGAACGTGACAAGAACAATCGTATTATCGAGGCTACTGTCACCGACTTTGAGGGTAACTTCTCGATGATTGTAAAGAACACAGCCAACGAGTTGGAGATTTCTTACATCGGTTATAAGCCCCAAAGACTTAAAATCGGTACCCGCACCGTCTTCGATATTAAGATGGTGGAGGATAATATGCTCGAAGACGTCGTTATTGAGGCGAAGGAGATTACCCGTTCGGGAGGTCTCGACATTCTTGAGCGAGAGATGACTCACGCTACCCAGAAAATCAGTATGGAGGAGATGCAGGGTCTTTCGTTTGCTTCGGTTGACGAGGCACTCCAAGGACAGATTGCCGGTCTTGACGTCGTAATGGGTTCAGGTTCGGTAGGTAAAGGAACACAGATGCGTCTCCGTGGTGTATCTATGCTCGAAGGTACCGACTCTGAATTGCAACCTCTTCTTGTTGTCGATGACAACATCTTCCAGGTTAACGAAGGTTTCGACTTTGCCAACTCTACCGAGGACAAATTCGCCGAGTTGCTTATGATTAACACCGAAGATATCGCGGAAATCGAGGTACTTAAAGATGCTGCATCTTGTGCCGTTTGGGGTTCTGCCGGTGCCAATGGTGTAATCAAGATTAAAACAAAGCGTGGTAAACGCGGTCCCACTCGCGTGAACTTTACTTATAAGTTCAAGGATAAATGGACTCCCGAGGGCTTGAACCTGTTGAATGGTGATGACTACACCATGATGATGAAGCAGGCGCTTTTCAACAGAAACAACCAGGCGGTTAATATCCCCGAGTTGAACTACGACCCCAACCACCCCGAATACGAGAACTACAACAACAATACCGACTGGGTTGATGCAATCGAGAAACACGGTTATCGTCACGAATATTCACTTAACCTCAATGGTGGTGGTGAGAAAGCTACTTTCCGTGTATCTGGTTCATATACAAGTGAAACCGGTCAGGTTATTGGTGAGAAGATGAATCAGCTTTCATCTCGTTTGGCTCTCGACTACTACGTATCACAGCGTATTAAGGTTATCGCCGACTTCTCGTTCTCTTATGTAAATCGTGAATACCACGGCTCCGGTCTTCTTTATACAGCACAGAAGATGATGCCTAATATGTCAATTTACAAACAGGACGAAAACGGTAACAATACCAGCGAGTACTATAATATGCTCGAGACTGCTACCAATGAGTTGAAAAATGGTATGGGCTTGAAGAACCCCGTTGCAGCCGGTAATCTCGACTCTCGTGAGTATGAGAACTATAGTATCAACCCGCAGATTACTTTCGAGTATAATCTTTGGGGATTGGAGGACAATGAGTCACAGTTGAAATACCGTGGTATGGTTAACTTGAACGCCTCTACATCGGCCGACAGAAACTATACTCCCGGTTCATTGAACCCCCAAGCAAACTGGTACGATTCTGTAATTAACCAGTCTTCTGCTTCCGACAGCAAGGGTCTTGGTTTCTCTACCCGTCACAACCTTGTATTCACTCCCTATTTGGGCAACAAAGACCACTATTTGACAATGACCGGTCAGTTCGAGTTGAGAACCAACACAAGTAATGGCCAGAGTTCTACATCTAAAGGTTTGCCTACCGGTAACATCACCAATGCTACTATTGGTGCGAAATTGGGTAGCGCAAGCTCTTATAAATCGGAATCACGCAGCATCAGCTTTGTGTATGATGCTCACTATTCATACAAATCCAAGTATATGCTCCGTCTGTCGTTGCGTGGCGAGGGTTTGACCTCTATGGGTGACGATAACAAGTGGGTTGTATTCCCTGCGGTGTCTGGTCGTTGGAATGTCAGCGATGAGCCTTGGATGCAGTGGACCAAACCTGTAATCTCAATGCTCTCTATCCGTCCCGGTTTCGGTATGGACGGTCACGCTCCCGGTGAGAACAAAACATTTAACACCTACTCTTCAACCGGTCAGAAATATAACGGTATGGGAGGTTATCAGATGGATAACATCCGTTTGACAGCCCTTACAACATCTGACAAGCGTGAGTGGAACATCGGTTCTGACTTCGGTTTCTTTGATGGTAAGATTTCGGGTTCGTTCAACTACTATATTGCAACCACATACGACCAGTTGGTATCAAACTATAGAATTCCTTCAACAAGTGGTTACAGTTCACTTGCTTACAAGAACTCCGGTACAATGCGTAACTCAGGTTGGGAGTTGAACTTGAATACAGCTTCATTCAAACTTTTCAAAGACTTCTCGGTAAGTATGTACTTTAACATCGGTAACAACTACAACGAGATTTTGGAGATGGAAGAGGCTTACCTTGATGCACGTAACGAAAACTACGATTATCCCAGAAACTCTACATACCTTGGTCGTGTACAGGTAGGTAACCCCTTTGGTGCTATCTACGGTTTCCGCTACCTTGGTGTTTACCGTTTCAGCTACAAGAACTGGCAGAAGGCTCTTAACGAGGCGTCAGCAGGTCGCAACGGAACTTGTCCCATCGTTTACGATTCAAACGGTCAGGTTGTGTTCAATGCCGACGGAACTCCCAAGCAGATGACACTCTTCTATGATAGAAGCACAAAATCTTCAACTTACAAGTTCCGTGGTGGTGATGCTATCTATGATGACGTAAATAAGGACGGTACAATCAATCAGCTCGATATTGTATATCTTGGTAACTCTAACCCCAAAGCACAGGGTGGTTTCGGTTTCTCATTCCGTTACAAGAGCTGGACACTCAAAACCAACTTTACATATCGTTATGGTGTAGATGTTGTAAACTCAACCCGTATGAACTTCGAGAATATGTCAACCTTCAACAACCAGAGTGTTGCCGTTAACTGGCGCTGGCGTAAAGAGGGTGATATCACCGAAATACCCCGTGCGGTTTATGGCTCATCATCGGCTTACAACTATTTGGGTAGCGACCGCTACGTAGAGGATGCTTCATACTTGCGTCTTTCTTACTTGCAGCTCTCATATCAGTTCGACTCTAACTTCGTTAAGAAAATTGGTTTGAGAAGTCTTGCTGTCTATGCATCGGCCGACAACCTCATTCACTGGTCGAAATATACAGGTCTTGATCCTGAAATCAGTTCAGGTGGCGACGGTATTGCATACGATAACTCTGAGACTCCCCGCCCCCGTTCATACACAATCTCTGTTTCTATGGGATTCTGATAATATAAAAGATGAATTATACTATGGAAAGAATAAAAAATATATATAGAAAGCTTATATTGGCAGTAGTTCTTATAAGTGGAATGTTTGTTACTTCGTGTGATGATTATTTGACCATCATACCTCCTAGTGTAGTGGTACACGAAGACTTCTGGCACACTGAGGCCGAAGTAAATGGTATGATGGCAACTGCCTATATTAAATTGTGTAGCGGCGATGCCATAAGCAAAGCTCTTGTGTGGGGTGAAACACGTGCCGAGACTGTTGACTATATTAAGGGTAGCCAGAACGATAATATAAAGTTCCTTATGGAAGGTCTTTTGTACGACGATAACGGCTATGCAGCTTGGTCAACATATTACAGTGCGATAAGCAATTGTAACCTTGTTTTGGAGTATGGTCCCGAGGTTACAAACAACGACCCCAACTTTACAGCTGGAGAGATGGCTGTAGCTGAGGGCCAGATGAGAGCTCTGCGTGCCTATGCACACTTTATGTTGTTGCGTGCGTTCTGCAATATTCCTATCGCAACCAAGGTTGTGATGAGTGATGCCGAGCTGCCCACATACAGCCAGGTAAAACCTATGGAGGCATTGAACTCTATATACGAGGATTTGACCATTGCCAGCAAAAAGGTGTTGAAATCTTCAACCCCCGGCAATACTTCACTCGGATACATTACCACAAACGCTGTTTATGCTATGATGGCCGATGTTGATATGTGGCGTGCTGCATTTGCAAAGTATTATGAACTTGAAGGTAGCAACTCAGGTGAATATACATCTGATGATTACTATGCTATGGCTATAGAGAACTGCCAGAAAGTACTTGACAGAATGAACGAGGTTTACCAGGAAGAGTATGCCGAGAAAGAGGATATGAAATTTGCGTATAACCTCTTGCAGAACGATGGTGATTTTGAAGAACTTCGTAAATATGGTTACAGCGCGGTATATAACCAGATCTTCGGTGACCAGAACTCACGTGAGTCAATCTTCGAGTTCCAGATTGATGATACCAATCATGCCAAGAACGGTAGCGGTATTTCAGCCATATTCGGTGTCGAGGGTAAGTTGAATGGTCAGTTGGTGGTTTCAAAAGAGTTCCTCAAGAAGTTTGAGGACGACGATTTGCGTAAATACGCATTTACAACATTCCCCGACCCTGATTGGAAAAAGACTTCAACCGAGGAGATTGACGAGTACGCAGTAGTTAAGTATGCTGCAAAGAATACACCTGTCGATGAAAACGGTTCACGCGAATATCGTCCCGGCGACAATTACGATGCAAATTGGATAGTATATCGCAAAACCGATGTTATGCTTATGAAAGCCGAGGCTTTGGTTTCAAGTTCAACAGCCGATCAGGCCGCGATTAAAGAGGCTTTCGATATTACCAATGCAATCAACCGTCGTTGGAGAGCCGACACTACTAAAATCACCAACGAGTTGACCTATACCGAAAGCATGACTGCTGCCGAGTGTCTTGACTTGGTACGCAACGAGCGTGCTTTGGAACTCTGTTTCGAGGGTAAACGCTGGTACGATATAGTACGTATGGCATTGCAGACCGACACTCGCAGTGAGAGCTACGGAAGTGTAATTAACTTTACATACCTTAACAAGAACCAGGGTGTTGAAGAGGAAGAGATGGTTCGTCGTTACAACCGTATAAGCGCATTCTTTATGCCTATCGCAAAAGATGAGATCCGTTTCAACTCAAATCTCGTACAGAACGAATCTTGTAAGTCTTCTGACGGAGATGATTCCATTAGTCAAAATTAAAAAACGGGAGGACGTGTTTAGCAAAAGAAAATCATAAACCCTTTCGTAATAAAAAATAAAGAAGATGAAAGCAATGATAAAAAATAAATTATTTGTAGCGTTGGCTTTGGCGGCAACTCTCTTTGCAAGTTATTCTTGTGAAGATAACGATTATTTGGAGATACCCGTCGAGGTTAACAAGTATCCTACAATTTTGGAGGTGCTACAGAAAGAGGCTGATTGTTCAGAGTTCTTGCAGGTTGTTGAGTTGTGCGGTGTTGGCTGTCCCGACTCGTTGTTCAACCAATCGAGAGTATATACAGTCTTTGCTCCCGTAAACGGTAGCTTCGACATATCGGCAATTGAAGAGCGTCTTGCACGTGGCGACCGTGAAGGTGTTTTCAAAGAGTATGTTAAGTCACATATTGCCAACTTCCGTCATACAACAAGTGGAGATCTTGCCGAAAATAACGAACTCCTTATGTTGAGCGACAAATATGTTGCATTCTCGGGTAACGACGCCGACGGTTTTACTTTTGGTGGTAAAGAACTATTGGAGACAAATATATATGCCCGCAATGGTCTTGTTCACAAGATTGCTGCCCGTTTCGACTACAAGCCTTCTATCTGGGAGTCTTTTAAGAACATCAACAGCATCAGTTCTTTCTGGGATTTCTGTTTCTCTTTCACAGAGAAAGAGTTTGACCCCTATAACAGTATTCTCGGAGATATTGTTGACCAGGAGCAGACTTATCGTGACTCTGCATTCAATGAGACCAACAGTATGCTCAATCTTATGGGTTCATTAAACAACGAGGACTCTTTGATGATTATGTATGCACCCTCAAATGAACTTTGGGATGCTATATATAACGATGCATACACATTCTTCAACTACGATACCGAAGAGTTTACTGTAAAACAGAAAGCAGAGGCCGACTCTATTGCCAAGTTGCGTGGTGTTAAATCTTATATGAAATACTTCGCTTACAGCCTCTCAGACCAGAGAGTAAACGGTGCTATGACCGATTTTGATAATCTTCCCGACTCTTTGGCTGTACGTGAGGTTGGATATCCCCGTAAGAAATACCCTACAGCAGAGTTCTCTGTTGTTGAGACTTACGATATGTCAAACGGTAAGTTGATGGTTGTGGATGCAATGCCTATCAATCCTTTCAACTTGTGGGTTGACACAATCCGCATCGAACCCGACACTGAAAAATCATTGGGTGTATTCCATAATGTAAGAAAAGACAAGGACGACAACCAGCAACTTAATACCAAGGCTACATATTCAGCTGTTGCTGTTTCAGAGAAAGAGCAGAACCCCGATGTAGAGGGTAAACTTTCAAATGGTCGTTATTTCTTGGCAGCACAGGCCGATAAGTCTAAACCCGGAGAGTTGCCCAGAGTAACCTTCTTTGTAAAGGGTGTTCTTTCAACAAACTACAAGATTGCTCTTATTACACCCCCTTGGTTCATTAAATCGTATAATGATACCGTTGTAAAGAATACAACTCTTCCCCAGTATAAAGATTCGTATTTGCGTGTAAGAGTTCGTCAGAAGAATGAGTTGTTGGCTATTATTCCCAGCGATTCTGTGAATACCGGTACCGATAGAAAACCCGAGTGGAGCGTGCTTAAAGAGAAGGCAATCGTGCCCGATCGTTCACGTATCGATACAATATTCCTCAAAGATGAAGAGGGTAATGACTTTATCTTCAACTTCAAATACTGCGAGGATTTCTCACAACTTACCGAGTTGAAGGTAGAAGAAGAGGACTACACTGTGGAGGTGGATATCGAACTTCTTCGTCCGGCAGAACCTAAAACACCTGGAAAACCTGAAAGAGGATATAAGGCAGTTAGTAACAACAACTTCTCTTATCGTTTCTTGCTCGACCAGATAATGCTTATTCCCGTTGAAGACGCCGCAGAGGAGGAGTCTAACGCCGGTAATTGATACTCAAAGACTTTAATTGAAAAATAGAAAAAAACAATGAATATGCGACAAATGATGCAATTATTGATGGCTTTGGTAGTATCCGTGCCGTCAGCTCTGAATGCCACAGTTATCAATGCTGCGGTATTGGAGAAAAGCGATTCTGTAAAAGTCGAGAAAAAAGTTGTAGAGGTTCCCGCCACTCGCACCATCACTGGTACCGTTTACGACGCGGCAACCAATGTGCCCCTTTCCGGTGTACGTGTACAAGGAACCGGTCACAACAAAATCACGACTATGACCAATTCACAAGGAGAATTCAAATTGGAGATTCCCAGCTATGTGACATTGCTCAGTTTCTCAACACCTGAGTACCAGTTACTCCAGGCTCCCGTTTATAATGACGACGTAATCAATGTGCGCCTTTATTCCGATAAGTTCTCGAGCAATTATACTGCCGACATCAAAGCCATTGAGCATAATGGCTTTGTGAATGAAGTCTCTCCCTCAATTACAATTGATAGCGAGATTCAGAAGAACCTTGGTGCCGATGTACGCTCAATCACCCGTTCAGGTGCTATGGCTATCGGTAACACAATGTTCATTCGTGGTATTAACTCAATCTTTGCCAATACACAACCTTTGGTAGTTGTGGATGGTGTTATATGGGATACACAGGAGTCATCGACTTCGCTTCACATGGGTATCTACAACAATATTCTCTCTTCAATCGATATTGAGGATATTGACGATGTGAAAGTTATGAAGAATGGTGCAGCCATTTACGGTGCCCGCGCAGCAAATGGTGTTATCATCATCAATACAAAGCGTGGTAAGAGTATGGCAACACGTATTACCGCCAATATTTACGGTGGTATTACAACCATCCCTTCAACCATTGATATGCTTGGTGCCGAGGAGTATCGTCTTTACGCCAACGATGTTGTGGGTTCTATCAAGGGTCTTGCCCCCAATACCAACTTCGACTTCTTGCGTAACGATCCCACATATGTGAACTACAATAAGTATCACAACAATACCAACTGGGAAGATCTTGTTTATGCCAACGCATTCTCTCAGAACTACAAGATTAACGTAGAGGGTGGTGATGACATCGCGATGTACAACTTCTCATTCGGTTATACACAGGCCGACAGCCCTCTCGATGGCAACACAATGAACCGCATGAACGTGCGTTTGAACTCAACCATCTCTTTGACCGAGGAGTTGTCAACACGTGTTGATATCTCATATTCACGTGTTGCACGTGAGCTGCTCGACGATGGTATCCGTGAGGACGAATCAGCCTTCCCCGTTTCATCAATCGGTTTGTTGACCAAAATCAAATCACCTTTCTTGAGCCCCTATCGTTACTCAGACCTCGGTGAGATGAGTACAAACTATGATGGTGCCGACACTTACGCTTTCCGTCCCGCACAGTTGGCTGGTGTAGCTCACCCCAATAACTCATTGTACAACCCCATGGTTATTCTTGATAAGGCTGCCGGTGAGTACAAGAACGAAATGGAGTACACCAATATGGGTATAACCATCGCTCCCGAGATGAAATTGGGCGATTTCACTCTTACAGAAACATTCAACTACTCTTTGCATCGTGTAAACGAGCTCTATTATCTCCCCTATGCACAGCCTACCGGTGCTTCGGGTTACGATTTCTATGTTGAGAGCATCGGTGAGCGCATCAGCAACTACGCCGCTTCTATGTTTGGTCGTGAGGCTGCTATAACCAGCGACAGCCGTGTCTCTTGGAGCAAGCGCTTTGCTGCACACGATTTTGATGTATTCGGAGGTTTCCGTTACACAAGTTTCGACTTTGACTCTAACTCAATCGGTGGTGCCAATACCGGTAACGACAACAGCTACTCTGTTCGTGGTGACCTCGACGCATTGACTACATCGGGTATTGATGATACATGGACCAACATGTCTTGGTATATGTCGGCCGACTACTCATACAAGACACGCTACTTCTTGCAGGCAACTGCCTCATTGGAGACTTCTTCACGTTTTGGTAAGGAGGCTACCGATGGCATTAAGATGTGTGGTGTATCTTGGGGTTTCTTCCCTTCAATCCAGGGTGCTTGGCTCATTTCTTCGGAGAACTGGTTCCGCCTTCCCTCTGTTAATATGTTGAAATTGCGTGCCGGTTACGACATCACTGGTAACGATGCTATCGACTATTATGCATCTCGCAGTTATTTGCAGGCAATCAAGTTCAACGATGCCACAATGGGTCTTCAGCTTGCCAACGTAGAGAACGAAAGTGTTAAATGGGAAACAACATCTCGTTTCAATGTAGGTTTCGATGCCATGATGTTCAATAACCGCGTTGCATTGAGCTTAGATGCTTATAAATCAACAACATCAGACCTCTTGGTACAAAAGAAATACTCTTTCGTAACAGGTATGGATAAATACTGGAGCAATGGTGGTGAACTCGAGAACGTAGGTTTCGAAGCCTCTGTAAATGCAAAACTCATCAACAAAGCCAATTTCCAGTGGGAACTTGGTGCATCAGTAGGTCATTACAAGAACGAAATTACCGCTCTTGACGAGGATGTTGCAGTAACTTCTGTATATGGCGGTGAGGTTAAAACTATGGTTGGCCAGCCCGTCGGAGTATTCTGGGGTTACAAAACTGCCGGCGTAATTGCATCGGCAGCCCAAGCCGAAGCATTGGGCCTTTACCGAGTTGACGGAACTGAGAAAACATCATTCCAGGCCGGTGATGTACATTTTGTAGATATCAACCCCGGCACAACCCCCGGTCTTATAGATGAGAATGACAAAACCGTTATCGGTGACCCCAACCCCGATTTCTATGGTAACATCTTTACAACACTCTCTTACAAGAACTGGAAACTTGATGTAGTATGCAACTATTCAATCGGTAACGATGTATATAACTACTACCGTCAGGTATTGGAGAGTGGTTCAAACTTCTACAACCAGACAACTGCAATGAGAGATCGTTGGGTTTACGATGGACAAATTACCTCAATACCTAAGGCTACATTCGGCGACCCCATGGGTAACAGCCGCTTCTCGGACCGCTGGATTGAGGATGGTTCATACTTTAAATTGAAATCAGTAAAACTTACATACGATATTCCTGTATCATACAGCTGGTTGCAGGGTATAAGCGTATGGTGTGCTGCAGAGAACTTGTGGACAATCACAGGATATGACGGCAACGACCCCGAAACTTCTGTAAACAACAGCATTTTCTATCAGGGTGTAGATGCAGGTCTTATACCTCAAAGCGCAAGTTATCACTTTGGTGTAAAAGTTAATCTCTAATGAATATAAATCGTATTCTGCCTCGTTTGAGGCGGAATACGAAAAAAACAAAATATAAGATGAAAAAGAATTTGATTAATACAGTAGCGTTCCTTCTTTGCGGAGCAATGTTCTTCAGCTCTTGTGAAGATATGTTGGACGCAGAGTCAAATCGTGTTGAGTACGAGTTTGACGGTTGGACATTCAACGACTCGGTATATTCTGTATTGGGTATCTTGAATGCTGTTCAACAAGTGGGCGACAAGCAAGTGTTGTTGGGTGAGCTCCGTGGCGACCTTGTATCTATCAACGAGAATACACTTGATGATATCAAGGATATCAGCGAGTTCAATTTCGACGCCAACAACAACCAATATCTTGCTGCAAAGGATTATTTCGCAATTATCAACAACTGTAACGTATTCCTTTCACGTGTCGATACAACTCTTACTTACGACAACCAGGCTCTTATGTTGCATGAGTATGTTGCTGCTAAGAGTGTGCGTGCATGGACATATATGCAGTTGATGAAGAACCACGCATATATACCTTACTTCACCGATCCCGTTCTCACCAACGGCCGTGCCGAGGAGATTATGGCTCAGGCACCCTCTGATCAGTTGACAGTAATCAACGCGCTTATCAACGATATTGCACCTTATGCAAACCCCAAAGGCAAATACTCAATGCCCAAATGGGAGATTCCATCGTTTGCAACTGCCGGTATGACCGAGAAGTTGTTTATGCCCATCCGCATTTTGTTGGGTGACCTCTACTTGTGGCGTGCATCTTTGCGTTCAGAGGTTGCAACTTATCCCTTGCCTTACGGTAACCCCAATAGCGACTACGCAAAGGCTGCCGAGTGCTATTACATGTACCTTGCCGAGGACAATAAGCTTACCGATAATACCGATATCGCCCGTCACACAAAAGAGAAACCCGATGAAGACCTCACATACTATCCTTCAACAGGTTTTGTAGAGCGTTTCGCGCAGAAGAACTTTGAAAACAAGAAAAACAACTTTGTAGCTGCAATACGTTATGCTGCAACAGAGAATGTTGGTTCTGTATCCAAGTTGGCTTCAATCTTTGCTCCTGTTGGCGAAGTAGGCAAGAAACAGGTTGAAGCATCGCCTGCCATCCGTGCAATCTCTGACCGTCAGGTTTACTTGCATCGTACAGGTGACGAGAACAAATACTACTACGATGTTGTAGAGAGCAAGAACTTCCCCGGTGACGTTCGTATATATTCAACAATTGCCAACCAGCGTGGTGAGGATGTGAACAAGACTCTTTATGGTAATATGATTGTCAAGTTCAACATCGATGAGTCTAAATCTTTGAACATTACCGGTGGACAGATGTTCTACAATAATCCCAAGGTAAATACCTTGGCGATAATGCTCGACCGTCCCGAGTATGTATATCTCCGTTTTGCCGAGGCACTTCTCGGTTTGTCACGCGAGGGATATACTGGTGCAAAGGAACTTGCTATGACCGTACTCAAAGAGGGTATCAAGGGTGAGCGCAAGATTTATTGGAAACCCGACACCATTCAGGAGATTATGGTGGATGAGAAAACAGAAGAGCCTGTTATGGCACCTTTACGCGATGCGAAGGGTAACCCCATTGTCTTGACCTATACCGAGGAGATTACTAACGAGGAGGGCGAAATTGAGACAGTTACTACAACTGTTCCCCAATATGCTCCTGTAATTTATACCAAGATATTCTCTGAAGAGAGCGAGATTGAGTTCGATTTCTCAGCTTCTACATTTAATAGCAACACCGGTATCCACTCACGTGGTAGCGGTTACACCGAGGGCAACAACGCTTATGCACTCAGCGATTCTTGTGTTGCTGCTCACTTCGGTATTCTGCCCGAGGGTACTAAGATGGAGTACACCCATGTGCTTAACGAGGATGGTTCATTGGCTCAGCGTCCTGTTATAAAGGTTGACGAGAACGGTGAGGAAATCTATATCGAAACAGAAGATGCTACCGGTAAGATTGTTAAGACTCCCGATTATGAACTTGACGAGGATGGTAATGTAGTTTGGGACTTCGAGTATGAAGAGAAAGAGGTTGAGATTTACACTATCACCGACGACCAGCGTATGGAGTTCATGTACGACAAACTCATCGACGAGATGGCACTTGAAATGGCATTTGAAGGCCATCGCTTCGGCGACCTCTCACGTCTTGCAACAGCTCTCGGTAACCCCGAATTCTTTGCACGTCGTGTAGCTGCCCGTAACGTGGCAACAGGTGACTGGCGTACCGCAGAAGGCGCAGAGGGATGGGATGCGGCTCTCTATGCACGTTTGCTCGACAAGAACAACTGGTACTTGCCTCTCCCCGCAAACTACCTTAAACCTGCAATTGTGCCCGCAACACCTGCTGAGCCTTATATTCCTACTCCCGACGAGGAGACTGAGGAAGAGGTTGGCGAGGATGCAGCAACTCCCGGTGATGAGGAGACAAACGAGTAATCCCGTTTTTGTTTAAAATATATGTTTGAGAGAGGCTGAAACCTCTCTCAAACTGTTATATATAGGAAAGATTATGAAACGAGTAGTAATACTTACAGGTGCAGGAATGAGCGCAGAAAGCGGCTTGGGCACTTTCAGAGGCGGTGGTGGTCTATGGGACGAATATCCTGTGGAATTGGTGGCAACCCCCGAGGGCTACGCTTCGAACCCGGCTCTTGTTATAGAGTTTTATAACAAGCGTCGTACCGAACTTTTGCGAGTAGTACCTAACGAGGGACACCGTCTTGTTGCGTCCCTTGAAAAGGATTATGATGTGACAGTTGTTACGCAGAATGTCGATGACCTTCACGAACGTGCAGGCTCAACCAATATAATACACCTTCACGGTGAGCTTATGAAGGTCTGCTCATCGCGTTCTCCGCAAGACCTGCGTTATGTGCGTACCTTGCAGCCCACAGCCCCCACGATCGCTTTGGGCGACCTGGCTGCCGATGGTTCCCAATTACGTCCATATATTGTGTGGTTCGGCGAGGCTGTGCCCTATATGAGTGATGCAATAGCGGCAATGTGCGATATAGATGCTTTCATTATTATAGGTACATCGTTGAATGTCTATCCGGCAGCAGGCTTGCTTAACTATGCTCCTGCAGGCACTCCGGTATATCTCATAGACCCTAACGATGTAAACGCTGTGTTACCAAGGAATGCCATACATATACGTAAAGGTGCATCAGAGGGTATGCGTGTACTTATCGATGAATATTTGAAAATTTCAAAATAATTTATATTTTCGCCGAACAAACGCAACTTTATAAGTGTTATATAAAAAAAGAGTCGATTATGAAGAAATATCAATGTACAGTATGTCAGTGGGTTTATGACCCCGCAATAGGCGACCCCGAACAGGGTATAGAGCCCGGTATCGCATTTGAGAACCTCCCCGAGGATTGGGTGTGTCCGCTATGCAGTGTAGGCAAAGAGGAATTCGAGCCCGTTGAGGAGTGATAAGCAGGTTGGTTCTAATCACCCATAATAGAAGAAGGTAACTGTTAGCAGTTACCTTCTTCTATTATATGTTATAGCCCTAAACGCTTTAACAGGTCGTTACGTCCCATTTGTCGCAGTATGCGTTTCAGCTCTTGTCGCTCTTCGGGCTTGTACCAGAAGAAGAACTTGCGCTGAGCCTCTTTGTCGCGCATTGTGCGTGCAACATATACCTTCTCGCCGGTTTCGGGGTTTATTCCGGTATAGTACATCTCTGTAGCCATTGTCATTGGTGTAGGGGTAAAGTCCTGCACCTGTTCCAAATGGAAATTCAATTGCTTGGTTTCGGCAGCAAGTTCTGCCATTGCCTCTATGGTACTACCGGGGTGGCTGCTTATGAAATAGGGTATAAGCTGCTGTTTAAGGTTGTACTTTCCGTTAATTTTGTCGAAAATTCTCTTGAAGTCGTGGAACTGCTTGAACGTTGGCTTGCGCATAAGGCGCAGAACACTGTCAGAAGTGTGCTCGGGAGCAATTTTCAAACGCCCGCTTACGTGGTTACGTATAAGCTCCTCGGTGTATCTGTCGCTCGCCTCGTCGAGTCTCTTGTCACCACTGCGGTGCAACAACATATCGTAACGTACACCACTGCCAATGAAACTTTTCTTTATCTCCGGCAGTGCATCCACCTTTTTGTATAGTTCGAGCAGAGGCGTGTGGTCAATGTTCATATTGGGGCATATCTTGGGCTGTATGCACGACGGACGTGAACATTTTGAGCACATATCGGGGTTCTTTCCCCGCATCATATACATATTTGCCGATGGGCCTCCAAGGTCGCTTAAATAGCCCTTGAAATCCTCTAATTCGGCAATCTTTTCCACCTCACGCAGTATGCTTTCGGTGCTGCGGTTTACTATGAACTTGCCTTGATGTGCCGAAATGGTACAGAATGCACAACCTCCGAAACATCCACGGTGTATGTTGACCGAGAATTTTATCATATCGTATGCAGGTATGCGCTTGCCGTTGTATTTGGGGTGGGGTAGGCGAGTGTAGGGGAGGTCGAATGAGTGGTCGAGCTCTTCGGTTGTCATTGTTGGGAAGGGCGGGTTTATCACCACCATACCCTCGTCATACTCCTGCATCAGCCTTTTTGCGTTGACCTTGTTCGACTCCTTCTCTATTGCAAGGAAGTTGGCAGCCTGCTTGGCTTTGTCTTTCAGGCACACCGAGTGTGGTGCAAGTATCTTGTCGTTGTCACCGTTCTCCACCTCCTGCTTGTTTGCAAGGTAACCGGTTTGTCTTATCTCTTTGGTTATCCCCCTGGCCTGCGCGGCAGTGATATATTCCCCTCCACACTCTGCGAGCTTTTGTTTCATCTCACGCGCAAGTGCCAAAATAGGTTGCTCTCCCATTCCGTACACAAGTATATCTGCCTTGCTGTCAACGAGTATGCTCTTTTTAAGGCAGTCCTGCCAATAGTCGTAGTGTGTGAAACGGCGCATAGAAGCCTCAATACCTCCAATTACTATCGCCGACTCGGGGAACAGTTTTTTCAATGCGTTGGAATATACCGTTGTGGCATATTCGGGGCGCATACTGTGCTTGCCGTTCGGTGAGTAGGCATCCTCGGAACGAAATCTCTTTGCAGCGGTGTATTTGTTTACCATGGAGTCCATACACCCTGCCGATATGCCGAAGAAAAGACGAGGACGGCCCATTTTTTTGAAGTCGCGCAGGTCGTCCTGCCAATTTGGTTGCGGAACTATTGCCACGCGCAATCCCTCCGCCTCGAGCAGACGTCCTATTACGGCAGCTCCAAACGAGGGGTGGTCAACGTAGGCATCTCCGCTGAATAGTACCACATCCATCTCGCTCCAGCCGCGCATTTCGGCCTCCTTGCGGGTGGTAGGCAACCAATCGGTAATTTTTCTTTCGGGCATTTTACTCGTTCTCTGTTTTCGGTTCTTCTTCAGCTTTGCTCATCAGCCAGTTGTTGTAGCAGTTTATAAGGTTGGTAAGGCCGAGTGCTTTCATATTCTCATCGTAGAGAACAGGGCAAAGGTCGAGCAGGTCCTTGGCATCCATCTCCTGTGAAGCAATGAGTGCGCGCACTGTCAGACGCAGTTTCACAAGTGAATCCTCGTTTACTGTGCCAAGGCTGTTCTTGATGCTGTCGAGAAGTGAATACTTTTTTATAATCTGCAATTGTTCTTCGGTAACCTCTATGGTTCTTGTACCCGATGCGTTTGCGTTGATTTTCATATTATGCAGTATTGGTTTAGTCGTTATATTTTACTTTTATTGTGCGTGTGCCGTCGTTCTCCTCGTTTATCTCCACTCTTACGGTCTCTTCGGGGAGCAGTTCCTCTATCAGTTCCGGCCACTCTATAAAGCAGTAGGCATTGCTGTAAAGGTACTCTTCGTATCCCATGTTATAGACTTCGGCAAGGGATTTTATTCTGTAAAAATCGAAGTGAAAAACAGTCTCTCCTTTACCAGTCTCGTACTCGTTGACAATGGCAAAGGTGGGGGAATTTATGCTCTCTTCCACACCCATCTCCTCACATACACTCTTTATGAATGTAGTCTTGCCGGTTCCCATACTGCCATAGAAGGCAAATATGCGGTTATCTTTCATTGCCGACACGAATTTCTTTGCCGCTGCGGGGTACTCGTCGAGGTTCTCTATCTTTATTATAAGTTCGCTCATATCTTTCTTATTTTCCTTTCGGGTGTAATTTTATGAATGGAACAAACATCTCCTCGAGCGATATTCCGCCGTGCTGGAAAGTGTCCTTGTAGTATTGTACGTAGTGGTTGTAGTTGTTGGGGTATGCAAAAAAGCCACCTCCTGTTGCAAAAACATAAGTAGTGCTTATGTTAGGCTGGGGCAGGTACGCTTTGGCAGGCTCCTTTATTTCGAATATATCCTTGCTGTTGCAGTTGAGTGCTTTGCCAAGTTTATAACGCAGATTGGTGTTGGTGTTCTTGTCACCAATTATTTTTACGGGTGTGTCAACCTGTATGCTGCCGTGGTCGGTTGTTATAATTACCGTGTACTTCTCGTCGGCAAGTTCCTTGAACAGTTTCTTAATGGCCGAGTGACGCAGCCATGATTGTGTTATAGAACGGTAAGCTGCCTCGTTTGACGCAAGCTCGCGCACCATAAGCGATTCTGTACGCGCGTGTGACAACATATCAATGAAGTTTATCACAAGCACGTTTATATCGTTCTTCGAGAGGCTGTGAAGTGTGTCGAGATACTTCTCGGCAGCAGCCGATGTAAGAACCTTGTTATATGAGAATGTGTCCTTGCGGCGGTAGCGTGCTATCTGTGTTTCAATAAGTGCTTCCTCGTTGAGATTCTTTCCCTCGTCTTCCTCTTCATCGACCCACAGGTTGGGGAACATTTTTTTTATCTGCAAAGGCAACAGTCCCGAAAATATGGCATTGCGGGCATATTGTGTGGCTGTTGGTAATATGCTTGTGTAAAGTTCCTCTTCTATGTTAAAGTCGCTGTTAAGCTCTTCGGCAAAAACTTTCCATTGGTCGTATCGAAAGTTGTCTATTATTATGAGAAAAACCTTCTCCCCATTGTCGAGCAGCGGGAATATGCGTTCGCGGAAAAGGTCGTGGCTCATCATAGGCCTCTCTTCGCGTTGTACGTTCATCCATTCGAGGTAGTTCTTCTTTACAAAGCGACCGAACATATTGTTGGCCTCCTCCTTCTGCGTTTTCAGCATCTCCTGCATCTGCTTGTCGCCTTGTTCCAGTTCAAACTCCCAATAGATAATCTTGCGGTACACATCCTGCCACTCTTCGGTGGTGCGTGCATCGCTTATCTGCATTGCCAGTTTGCCGAAATTCTGCTGGTAGGCAGTGTTGGCCTTTTCGGCAACGATATCCTTTTTGTGTATGTTCTTTTTAAGCGTAAGCAGTATTTGGCTGGGGTTGACAGGCTTTATCAGGTAGTCGGCAATTTTGGAACCTATGGCCTGTTCCATTATATCCTCCTCCTCGCTCTTTGTAACCATAACAACCGGTGTGCCGGGGCTTATTTCCTTTATCTGCGTGAGGGTTTCAAGGCCTGTGAGTCCCGGCATATTTTCGTCGAGAAGTATGAGGTCGAAAGTCTCCTTCTTGCAAGCCTCAATAGCGTCGTTGCCGTTGGTAACCTTCACAACGTCGTAATCTTTCGATTGCAGAAATATTATATGTGCGCTCAACAGCTCAATTTCATCATCGGCCCATAAAAGTCGGTATGCCATAGTTCTTGAATTTTCCAGTGTTAATAATATTCTTCAATAGCTTCTCGTTTACTCTTCCTCTTCCTCGCCGTAATCGGGTTCGTCAAGGGTATATCCGTCTATTTCAAGCTCGGGTATGTTCAGCAGGTTCTCCTGGTAGAACTTGTCGTAGTCGGCAAAAGAGTAGTGCTGTAATAACAATTCAAGGTTTGTTTTTGATATTATATATGCATTTATTCCCTGCAACAGCCTACTCATTTCGCTGTTTCCATAAAGGCGTTTGCGATATACAAAGGCCTCGTCGAAGTTGAGGAACTCTTTAACGTGGAACAATGTTATGTGTGCGAGTTCCTGGAATTCCAATGTAAAGTTGCGAACCATATAGTGCGAGAAGTTATAGCGTGCTATCTCAAAGAGCATGCGTTTCTCGTCAAGCGAGTCTTTGGGGAAGGCAAAAACAAAGTAGTGCGGCTCGTTACGTTCGGTCTTGAATGTGGGCAGGCTGTCGCTTTCACCCATAATGGTGCCGTCGCTTTTGCGGTTCCATATAGATGTCGAAATTCCGCTGCGTAGCAATCGTCCTTCCTGAATACCGGTTGTAATATCTTTGCCTATTCTGCTTATACTGTCGTTGCCATACTCCTCGACAAGCTTTTTAAGCCCGGCGAGAGCCTCCTCCTGCTTGCCACCATACAATTTGGCCATAGCATCGATGAAGAGGAAACGTGCGCGGTGGTTGCCTTTGGGGTATCGGTTTTCAGCAATCTCATTTTCCATTTCCACTGCGTAATATTCCGCATTCCTGTAATGGGCATAAGCCTTAACGTAGATGGAGTCTTCGTTATGCTTTCTTGTGGCCGCGCTCTCAAAGAAGTCGGGTTGTTGTATGCGTAGAGCAAGCTCGTTATCGGGGTATGTGGTAAAAAGCAAGTTCTTGTAATACTCGGCTTTTTCGGGCTCATCCCATCGTGAGCAGGCAAGGAACAAATGGTAATAGGTCTCGGGCATCTTTTCAAATTCGGGATATTTATTTACCACCTGTTCAAGATGTTCAAGGGTTAAATCCTTGTCTCCGGCCTTGTCTTTGAACACTATACCGGCTTCGTAGAGCGCATCGCGCAGAGCCGCATGTGCTGCCGCCCTTTCTTCTTCGGTTCTTGGTATCTGGCTTAAATAATATTCTCTGGTGGTGGGGTCATCGTTCACTGAATCGTTCTTGGCAATCACATCCTCTTTCTCGCTTCTTGCTATGCTATCGCCAACAATGCTGTCACCGGCTATGCTGTCGTTCTCCACTTCCTCTTCCTCGCTGCTGTTGTTTATGATAACCCCTGCTTTTAGTCGCCAGAAGTCCTTCAACTCGCGGTTTTCCCACTTACGTGCAAAAGTGCGTATTCCTTTTGAAACTAACGACGGGTTGTAGAAATACCATTTTGAGGCCTGTGTGGGGTCGCTCGCTGTCATATCGGCATTTGTGCTTGCACTCATCAGGTCGTTGGCTGCCTGTTCACGCTTCTCTTTCTTTGCAGCCTTTTCCTCCTCTTTTTTCTTCTCTTTGGCCTCTTTTACAAGTTCGTCAATTATAGGGAACAACTGGGCTTCGCTCAAAGTAGCCCAATATAAAAGTTCGCTTTGTTTCTCAATAATGTCGGTATGTGTCACAAGTTCTTGCAGAATTTTGGCGCGAAAAGCAATCTCTTCTTTTTCGGGAGTTTCGTTGCCGAGCATTTGCTGTGCCTTTTCGTAGTTGTCTTTCGATTTGGAGAACTTTCTCTTTCCCCAATAAATCTTTGCAAGCGACAAATGTAGCATACCCGTGCCGTAGCCACTCCCCTTTCCCTCTTTAAGGCCCTTTTCATAGGCTTTTGTAGCCTCGGTGGTGTCTTTGTCGCTTAAATGTATGTTACCAATTGCATAGTATATCTGTGCAAGATACTCCTTGTTCTTTGAATTGCGCGACATTCTATTGAGCTTGCGCAGTATGCCTTTTTTGTTCTCATTGGTACGGCTTTCGGCCTGGCGTATGCGGGCATTGATGGCAAGTTCATAAGGTGGGTTCTTTGAAATAACCTTACCAAAACTCTTGAAGGCGGCTTTCTTGTTTCCGGTCATGTTATGCAACTGCCCCATAAGATAGTACTCGCGTGCCTTGTCGAGTTTTGTGGCATCTTTGCGCTTTATGGCTTTCTTTACTTGCGGCAGTGCCTCGTTATATCTTTTCTGTTTTATCAGCAGGTTGGCTTTGGCGCGGGCATAGTCGTTTTCGTACTTGGAAGGCAGGCTGTCGCGCTTGATACGTGCAAGCAGGTCCTCACTTTCATAGAACCACTCCATTTCGGTGTAGCAGTTTGCCAGCCCTATGCGTGCTTTTGCCAGGACTTTGGGGTTGTTCTCGTAAAGGTTGGCGATGTAAATGTAAGTACTTGCAGCCTCGGTAAACTCGCCTTTTCTGAATTGCGATTCGGCCATCATCAGCCAAGGGCGCCACAGGAACGGGTTGTACTCGTTCTGCTCGTAGAAACGCTTTTTCTTTTCGCTCAGTTTTTTGCCGCGTGGTTTCAAAGGCTTTCTCTTAATCGAGTGGTTTTTTATTGCCTTTTGTGATTTTTCTATGGCTCGGTCGTAGCTCGACTGCCCGATATTGTTTGTTGCGGCACTGCTGTTTATGAGCATCGGCAACAATTCGAGGTGGTTGTCCTTGTGTCCCTTTATTTGTGAATTATTTCCCTCTTTAAAGGCCATGTTGCCGTTGTGGTATGTGTTGTACTTTGCCGAAAATGCGTGGTACATACGTGTCTGCGCAGTGTTTTTCTTTCGGCTTATGCAACCCGTTACAAGCGTTGCCAGTACCATTACCACCAGTATGTATATGTGTTTTTTCACTTTGTGTCGTTTACTTCGTTTATATTATTCTATAATATAACTGACAAAATTCCTTTTTATTGTAGAATGAGCAAAATCTCATCTTTTATCTCTTGTGGAATCTCAATACCTCGTGTTTGGAGACATTTCACCCAAGTGTCCACCTCGTCGCGCTGCATAGTGAAGAGTATGTTGCGAAACTCCTCAATCTCCTCTTCGGTATATTCCTCGGCTTTTTTTCCTTTGTATGCGTCGAGTTCCTCGTCGTCAAAGTACAGGTCGCCGTTATCGTGTCCTTTGGAGCAGTTGCTGTGTCGGCCGCAACATACGCCGTCTTCACCCTCGTGGTCGTGGTGCTCGGCAACAACCCTGTTGCGGTAAAAATGGTTAAGCAAGAAGAAACCACCTATGATGACGGCGAATATCGCCGCAAGTATTATTGTCTCATTCATTTTTCTATGTATTATATCTTTCACAAAGATAAGAACAAACGAGCGAGAAACATAAAACGTGTTTCAATGTTTTTCACAGCGAGTGTAGTCTATCTTCTACAAAGATACAACAAAGAAACGAAAGTGAGTGCGAAACAGGGAAAGAATGTTGTCTGTTAGCGATTTACCGGTATTTGCCAAGATGTTACAATGCCATCAAATGCCAATGAAAAGCCAAAAAATAACAAAGTTTCGTTACTATACCATTACTTTGATTCTTGATTTCAATGGAGTATATTGGTTGCTGTAACTGATTGAATAGCAATATTTGTTAAGCGATTGTGGTTGCAAATAAAGGAAAATTTCTCATATCTTCGTTCCTGTTTCGCTTCGGCTGATTCTTTTGCACCGATACGCTGTGTTTTGCCCACCGTCACTCAACTCTACAAGTAATAATTTCGCAAACAAAAAAGTAGAGTTATGAGCAGAAGCACTTTCAGAGTATTATTCTATCCCAAACGCAATGCCCCGAAAAAGAACGGGCATGTGCCTGTGATGTGCCGCATCACCGTAAACGGCAAGATTTCCCAATTCAGTTGCAAACTGGATGTAGAGGAAAAGTTCTGGAGTGTCAGTCTCGGCAGAATGTCGGGAAGAAGCATCGTTGCACAAGAAGCCAAACCTGCTGGCTATACGGCCAGCATATATGCAAACTAAATGGAAGGTTGGTTTGCAATCTATATAGCCTTATTGCCTACAAGTTCGGCAAACTGCCATATTGCGTACTGATGCTATGGCAATCCTGCCATTCACAAACCACGAATTGAAGCTTTATACCTGTGTTCTTTTAAACACAGCAAGGTCTGTTTTCAGCTGCTCCAAATGAATTAAGCCGCTTCAAACTTGATGTTCGCAGGAACATAGCAAGGTGTGTTTTGAGTAACTCAAAACCTTTCGGGTTACTCCCGAAAACCTTGCCACATTCCGCGAACTTCTCCCTTCAAAGTCGGGAGAATTGAATGTTTAACGATAAAATAACAATGCTTTTTTATGTTTGTCGGCAAAGCAGACCCTCAATTTCAAATTAAATAAGTACTTTTGTATCTTGGATGTGGTATATACCGCTTTCAAAACAAGAAAGATAATGGACCGCCTGACAAAAGAACAACGATATAAGAATATGTCGGCAAACAAAGGAAAGGGTACCAAGCTTGAACTTTTGTTTGGCAAATTGTTGTGGAATGC
>JAZQUI010000020.1:0-57933 GCA_045631205.1 Bacteroidaceae bacterium | reverse complement strand
TCGCCCTCTCAGGCCATTCTTGACCACATTGGAGGAACCACAAAAAAAGCATTTTTTTTAGCATATCAATGATAATCTTTGCAAAGATATGTATATCAATCCATTACAAAGATTTTATCCTACTTTTTGTCCACCCTGCCTTTTTTTACGGATCAACGTAAAATAAAACACATAAACAAAAAAAAGACATCTTACCGAAGTAAGATGTCTTTGAGAGTAGCGCCTACGGGAATCGAACCCGTGTTCCATGCGTGAGAGGCATGTGTCCTAGCCACTAGACGAAAGCGCCATATCTCTGCAAAAATACCAAGCGGAAGCTGGGGGATTCGAACCCCCGGTACGGTAACCCGTACGGCAGTTTAGCAAACTGCTGGTTTCAGCCACTCACCCAAACTTCCGTTTTGGAAGTGCTTACGCCCTTATTTTGCGTTGCAAAGGTACGCTGTATTTATCAAATATGCAAGAGTATTGCAAAATATTTTCAAAAAAAGATGAGAAAAGCGCTTTAAATCTTAAGAATGGGGGATATTTTCAGGAACTCCTGCTCAAAATTGGGTGTAAGTACACCACTGCCAATAGCCGAACGCACCTCATCCACACACCAAAAGCGACCGCCATCGAGTTCATCACTCGGGTGAACATCACCAGAATATACCGCTGTAAATACATTTACAAGCTCTCTCTCTCGCTCACTTTCAAAAACATATCGCAACAAGAAACGCGGCTCCAAAACCTCTATACCAAGTTCTTCACGCACCTCACGCACAAGAGCATCGGCAACCTCTTCACCAAAATCAACATGACCGCCTACCGCAGTATCCCACTTACCGGGCTGAATATCTTTCCACAAAGGACGTTGTTGCAAGTAAAGTTCTCCTTTCTCATTGAAAAGATGCAGGTGCACCACAGGGTGCAACAATTTACTGCCATCGTGACACTTACCACGCGATGCAGAACCTATTACACTACCATTCTCATCAACTATTGGAAATATTTCCGCATTATTATCTTTTTTCATAAATCATCCTTTTTTCATTTCCTCGTGATAATCGGCTTCAGTATTCACATTCCACACCGCATCCTTTGAACCGACACCCTTTATACACTCTACAGCCGCAAAAGCCGTGAGCATTGAGTGGTCCATATTGTTATAACGGTGCTGGCCGTTACGCCCCACGCAATAAAGGTTTTCAACTCCGTCAAGGAAGCCACGCACCACGCTCAGGTTTTTATAACTGCCCCAATAGGCAGGATACGCCTTTTTCATTCTCACCACATTGGCCGACAACACCGATGAGTGGGTAACAACACCTATCTTTTCCATCTCGGCAACAGCCATAGAGGTAAAATCATAGTCACTCAAGCTCCACAACTCATCACCTTCGTTACAAAAATATTCTAGACCAATAAAGATGCTGTTTTCATAATCGGCAACCATGTACGGCGACCAATTGTTGAACACCTGTATGCGCCCTACCCTCACATCGCGCTCCTGGATATATATCCAGGTATCGGGCACGCGGCGAAGATAAGTAGGCAACGAAGTATTATTCTCAATATTCAGTTTATTGACCAAAAGACCAACTGTTATAAAATCCCTGTAAGGCAAGTTGGACGCAACGTCTGCAACCGCTGAAGGAATTTCAATACCACGTATAGCCACTACCAACTCCTTCAACGGCATTGAAGAGATAAGAGCATCACACTCTATTGTACGACGCGAGCCGTCTGCAAGAGCGCACTCCACCGAAACCACACGCCCATTGGCCACATTCACCCTATCAGCGCGACACTCTTTAAGCAAAGTGCCGCCACCGGCTACAACTTCGTCGGCAACAAGTTCCCACAATTGCCCGGGACCATATTTGGGATAGATAAATTCCTCTATGAGCGAAGTCTCCACATTGCGTTGCGCAATATCGCCATTGTTTTTCTTCAAAAAAACATCTTTGAGCAAAGCCCATACCGACAAGCCTTTTATACGCTGGGCTCCCCAATCGGCACCAAGAGCCGAAGGATGCACTCCCCACACCTTCTGCGTATAATCTTCGAAGAACATCTTGTAAAGCGGCTTGCCGAAACGGTTGATATAAAAGTCCTCCAAAGAGTATTCGGTGCGCGGGCGCAACCTTGCAGCAATATAGCCACACGCAGCACGCAAAGCGCGACACAAACCCATATCCCACAATACTGAGAGTTTAAATGTAAGAGGATAAGGGAAGAACTTGCGAAGAAACAAAATACGCGACACACGACGACGGCGTAACATCACACGGTCGCTCTTTTGAGGGTCGGGAGTCACGGTTGAAGGCTTTTCACCAAGGAGAAGTTCATCGAGTGCGGGAGCCGCCTGCAATGGCATCAAATCACACCACCAACGCATAACCTTCTCACTTTTCGAGAAGAAACGATGCCCACCTATATCCATTCGGTTACCACCGCAGTTCACAGTTCTTGATATACCTCCTATAATGCCACTCTCTTCGAGCAACAATGGTACAGCCACACCCTGCTTAATCATCTCATAAGCAGCAGTGAGACCGGCAGGACCGGCACCAATTATTACCACGGTTTTCTTTTTGTCGGTAGCCATAAAAATATTTGGGAGTTCAAAAATAGTCTTAATTCAAAGAAAAAACAAGAAGGCGCACAAATTTGTGCGCCTTCTTGTTTTTTAAGGGGTATTTATTTGTATTGATTTTTACATCATACCGCCCATTCCACCCATTCCGGGTGCGCCCATAGGCATTTCGGGCTTATCCTCTTTCTTCTCAACAATTACACACTCTGTTGTCAGGAACATACCTGCGATAGAAGCTGCATTTTGCAATGCTACACGAGTTACCTTGGCAGGGTCAACAACACCCGCAGCAAAGAGGTTCTCATAAACATCGGCACGAGCGTTGTAACCATAGTCGGCTTTACCCTCACGCACCTTCTGAACGACAACTGCACCCTCTTTTCCGGCGTTAGCCACAATCTGACGAAGAGGCTCCTCAATAGCGCGTTTGATTATTGCGATACCTGTTTTCTCGTCGGCATTAACAGCTTCGAGAGTTTCAAGACAATCGATAGAACGGATGTACGCTACACCACCACCGGGAACTATACCCTCTTCGATGGCTGCACGAGTAGCGCAAAGAGCATCATCAACGCGGTCTTTCTTCTCTTTCATTTCAACCTCTGATGCAGCACCTACATAAAGTACAGCTACACCACCGGCCAATTTTGCAAGACGCTCCTGGAGTTTCTCCTTATCGTAGTCACTCTTTGTGGTAGAAATCTGTTGTTTGATTTGTGCAACGCGCGCTGCAATAGCATCTTTGTTACCATTGCCATCAACAATAGTTGTATTATCCTTGCTTACAGTGATGCGACCGCAAGTACCGAGCATCTCCAAAGTAGCCTGCTCAAGCTTGATACCCTTCTCCTCGCTGATAACGATAGCACCGGTAAGAGTTGCGATATCCTCGAGAAGATCCTTGCGACGGTCACCAAAACCGGGAGCCTTAACTGCACAAATCTTCAACTGAGAACGCAAACGGTTCACAACAAGTGTTGTAAGAGCTTCGCTCTCAACATCCTCGGCAATAATGAGCAAAGGACGACCTGTCTGTACGGCAGCCTCCAAAATAGGAAGCATATCTTTAAGATTGGTTATTTTCTTGTCGTAGATAAGAATGTAGGGGCTGTCCATCTGGCACTCCATCTTCTCGGTATCGGTGATGAAGTAAGGAGAGAGATAGCCACGGTCGAACTGCATACCCTCAACTACGCCGATAGTGGTATCGCGGCTCTTGGCTTCCTCAATGGTGATTACACCATCTTTTGTCACCTTGCGCATGGCATCGGCAATGAGTTTACCAATCTCGCTGTCGTTGTTTGCCGAAATTGTAGCAACCTGCTCAATCTTGTCGTAGTTGTCGCCAACAGTCTCGCTCTGCTCCTTGATAGAAGCAACAACCTTGTCAACCGCTTTGTCGATACCACGTTTAAGATCCATAGGGTTAGCACCGGCTGTTACATTGCGCAAACCCTCGGTAATGATAGCCTGTGCGAGCAATGTTGCTGTGGTTGTACCGTCACCCGCATCGTCATTGGTCTTTGATGCAACCGATTTCACAAGCTGCGCACCGGTATTCATATAAGCGTCAGAGAGTTCAATCTCTTTTGCCACCGAAACACCATCCTTTGTAATGTGAGGCGCACCAAACTTTTTCTCTATAATAACATTACGACCTTTGGGGCCGAGGGTTACTTTAACTGCATTTGCAAGCTCATCGACACCTTTTTTAAGCTGGTCGCGAGCATCCATATTGAAAAGAATCTCTTTTGCCATATTCTCAAAAAATTATTATCCTAAAATAGCCAATACGTCGCTCTGACGCATAATCAAATATTTCTCACCCTCAAATTCAAGTTCTGTACCTGCATACTTGCCATAGAGAACCTGATCGCCAACGGCAATCACCATCTCCTCGTCTTTTGTTCCGTTGCCTACTGCAACAACTGTACCTTGAAGGGGTTTCTCTTTTGCTGTATCGGGGATGATAATACCACCGATTGTTTTCTCCTCAGCCGCCATAGGCTGTATGAGAACTCTGTCTGCTAATGGTTTAATGTTCATAATATTCTTTTGTTTTAAGTTATTTTTCGTTTATATTGCCATGCGGCACATTATATATATAACCAAAAGTGTGCCAAATTTGTTTTTGACCCGAAGCGAATGCAAAAATAGCAAAGAAAATGTCACAAACATAGAAAAATGCGACAATATGGCAGAAAACCTACAATTTAGAAGATGCAATCACTTTTATATTGACAAAAAACTCTACATTTGTGGAAAATACCACACCGCAATATGATAAACAAAATAAAAGCACTATGGAGCAAAGTTGTCAACCTCGACAACGACAAGAACATCGACAACAACCGTAACCTTTGGGCCATAGTAAAATTGTGTACAAGCTTTGGTTCGCTGCAAAAAGCATCGGCAGCCCTCACCTATCACACACTTTTTGCAATAGTGCCCATTATGGCACTTATGGTTGCCATAGCCAAGATACTCGGCTACGGCGAAATATTCAAGGAGCAGGTACAGGAGTTCTTTCACGGACAGGATCTTATATCAAACAATCTGCTTAACTTTGCCGACAGTTATTTGAACAACACCCAGGTAAATTTCTGGCTGGGAGCAGGTATTGGAGTAATCCTCTTGCTATATTCGGTATTTTCAATATTCCGCACCATAGATGCAACTTTCAACGCACTATGGAATATGCCGGGACGCAGTTTTACACAACTTCTCGGTATTTTTGCCATAGTATTGCTTATTCCATTTCTGGCAATAATTCTTTTGGCTATATGGTGGACAATGTCATCATACCTTAAAGGCAGCATAATACAGGAACTGAATGTATTCATATTTTCCGTTGCCACATATTTCGTAGCGCTCTTTGCAGCATACAAGCTTATTCCGCGCGCCGAGGTTAAAGTAAAATATGCCACCATTGCAGCAATTGTATGCAGTTCGGTTTTCGCGCTGATGCAGTATTTCAGCTATGTAATTCTATCAATGTTCACCAACTACCGCAACATATACGGCGACCTTGCAAGCCTCATCATATTTCTGTTGCTTATCTACTTCTCCTGGACTATATGTATGGCGGGCAGTCGCTGGAACTACTTCCTGCAACGTGCCGACAAATTGGTGCGAGAAAAGAAGTTCGAAGGCATAAGCAGCAACTACAAAAAGTTCCTCTGCCTTATGATACTCGACAAAGCCGAACAACTTTGTTCGCTCACTGGCAAAGAGATTTTCGATATTGAATACATCACAGGTGTGGTACACAGTGCATACGACATTCCCCCGCACATAACAGCCACATTCACCACATCAATGATAAATCGCGGCATTTTCATTACCACAGACAACGAGAGCAACTATCGCATAGCCCCTGAATACCGCCACCGCACAATCAGAGAACTTATTCCACTTTTCGACAAGGCCGGCACAAACAAGGAAGCCATCGAGGAGGCACAATATGCCCACACACACAAGAATGCACAAATGTTATGGCTTTACATAAACGACGAAGAGAAGATGGACGAAAAAGTTTGGGACATACCCCTCGAGCACTTCTTCAATGCAAAAATAGAAGCAACGCCCGCACAAGCAACAGCGAAAAGCGAAGAAGAGAATGCAGCATTCGATGTGTTTTTCAACAAATTAAAACACATATTCAAATAACAACACAAGAGGCTCTTACCTTTGTTTATTATTGCAAATCAACAACAGGACAAGAGCCTCTGCCAACTTTTTTTGCAATATCTTTTGCAATACCACACAAAAGCATTACCTTTGCCACAGATTTCAATTACGGGGTGCCTTAATATAACGGGCTGAGATCATACCCAAGAACCTGATCCGGGTAATGCCGGCGTAGGGAGAGTGCTAAATGGCGTGCACACATTTGGCAGACACAGGAAAATCCCCATTTTCTGTTTAACCACAGAGTTTGGAGGATTTATTTTTTTTACCCCCTCCAAGCTCCAAAAAAAATGTAATTGCGATGAAAAAGAAAACATTGCTATGCTGCATTCTTTTTGCAGCAACTGCCGTGTATGCACAAATGGACACGACAGAAACGGAGAATTTGCGCGCTGTACACTTGCAGGACATCGAAGTATTGTCGATACGCGCAACCGAAACAACACCTGTAGCCTTCACAAACATCAACAAGGAGGAGATAAAGAAAAACAACACAGGTATCGATTTCCCTTATCTAGTGAGCATGACACCGGGAGCAATCACTACAAGCGACGCGGGTGCGGGCATCGGATACACCACATTAAGAGTGCGCGGAAGCGATGGCACACGCATTAACGTAACCGCCAACGGCATACCATTGAACGATGCCGAAAGTCACACAGTATTCTGGGTTAACCTGCCCGACCTTGCATCATCGGTAAAGGATGTACAGATACAGCGCGGAGCAGGAACCTCAACAAACGGAGCAGGAGCCTTCGGCGCAAGCATAAATATGCAGGTGAGCGAATTCAACAGCAAGCCCTATGCCGAATTAAGCGGTTCAGGCGGCTCTTTCGGCACGCACAAAGCAACGCTTAAAGTTGGTAGCGGCCTCATAAACGACCGATGGGCCATTGATGCACGCCTTTCGAGCATCGGCAGCGACGGCTACATTGAGCGCGCAAGCACCGACCTGAAATCGTACTACCTGCAAGGCAGTTACTTTACCGAAAAAAGCTGTATAAAACTCATTACATTTGCCGGAGAAGAGGAAACCTACCACGCCTGGAACTATGCTTCAAAAGAAGAGATGAAAGAACACGGCAGACGCTACAACAGTTGCGGATATATGTTCACCGATGAGTTTGGGCAGGCTCATTACTACGACGGGCAAACCGACAATTACAAGCAGCAGAATTATCAATTGCTGTTCGACCATGCTTTTTCTCCCGATTGGAGCATAAATATGGGCTTGCACTACACAAAAGGCGACGGCTACTATCAGGAATACAAGAACGAGCGCAAACTTATTGAGTACGCCTTGCAACCATTCAGCAACAACGGCGAAACCATAAAGCGTAGCGACCTCGTGCGAAAAAAGGCTATGGACAACAATTTTGGCGGCGGAATTTTCTCGGTCAACTACCGCAACAACCGTCTCAATGCAACATTGGGCGGTGCATTCAACCGCTATGTTGGCGACCACTACGGGCAGGTATTGTGGGTTAAGAACTACATTGGCACCATTACACCTAACCACGAATACTACCGCAACCAAGGGCGCAAAAGCGACGGCAACATCTACCTCAAGGGCGACTTTAAGATAACAAAAAACCTTAACGCATACGCCGATGTTCAGTACCGCCACATATCTTACGACATAAAAGGCTGTAACGACAAATGGAACGATGCCACCGATGCCCTGCAACAGCTCGAAGTTGACGAAAGTTTCAATTTTCTGAACCCCAAGGCAGGTCTTTCGTGGCAGATAAACCGCAACAGCCGCCTGTTTGGTTCGGTAAGTATGGCACACAAGGAACCCACACGCAACAACTACACCGACGGTAAATTGCACGAACGCCCAAAGGCAGAACGCTTGCTCGACTACGAGCTTGGCTATACATATGCCAGCGAAAAGTTCCACGCAGGTGTCAACCTCTACTATATGGACTATAAAGACCAATTGGTTCTCACCGGAGAACTTAACGAGATTGGCGAGCCGCTTGCAGCAAACGTGCCCGACAGTTACCGCACCGGTATTGAAATTACAGCCGGCATAAAACTCCCCTATGGGCTATCGTGGGAGGGAAATGCCACATTCAGCCGCAACAGAATAAAGAATTTCACCGAAACTCTTTATGAGGATGAATGGGTAGAAGGCAAACAATGGGTTATAAACCATGGCGATACCCCTATAGCTTTTTCGCCCGACATTATTGCAAACAGCATAATCGGCTACAAATACAAAAATTTCGAAACCTCACTGCACAGCCAGTTTGTAAGCAAGCAGTATATGAGCAACGCCAAACAGAGCGACCACATTCTCGACAGCTATTTTGTGAGCAACTTGCGACTTGCATACAATTTCAATGTAAAGCACACAAGAGGAATAACCATAGGAGTAACTATCTACAACCTCTTTAACCACGAATACGAGAACAACGGCTATGCCGGTAGCGGATTCTATATGGAAGGAGAGAACAAAGTACGTTACAACTATGCCGGGTACGCTGCACAGGCTGGTATAAACGCAATAGGACACATTACTATAACATTATAACACAAATGGAACAGATTATAGAGATTATTGGAACATCGGTCGGGCTCATATACTTGTGGCTGGAGTACCGCGCCAGTATATATCTATGGATAGCAAGCATTATTATGCCTGCGATATACCTATACATCTACTATAATGCCGGACTCTATGCCGATTTTGGCATAAACATATACTACCTTGCCATAGCCTTGTACGGATGGCTTGCGTGGCGATACGGTTTCCGCTTATTTGGTGGCAACCGAAAAAAAGAGGAACTTGCAATAACCCACACCCCGAAAAGGGTGTGGGCAAGGCTCCTCCTCACCTATGTAGCGGCACAAATTATTATATATTTCATACTGTCACGCTTTACCGACAGCAATGTACCTGCGTGGGACTCGTTCACAACCGCCTTGAGCATTGTGGGTATGTGGATGCTTGCCCGTAAACATATAGAACAATGGTTGGTTTGGGTGGTAGTTGATATCACCAGTGCAGGGCTGTACTTGTACAAAGAGTTATATTTTACAGCCGCACTCTATGCTGTTTATGCAATAATCGCTATCTTTGGCTATTATAACTGGAAGAAGATGATGCTACAAAAGGTGCCTGCAAAATGAAAGAACAGAAATTCGACGCCGTAATAGTGGCAAACGGAGAGTATCCGCAAGCCGAAGAGCCCCTGCAAGTACTGCACGAGGCGTCATTCGTCGTGTGTTGCGACGGAGGAGCAAACGCATACATAGCCAAGGGCAGAACACCCGATTTGATAATTGGCGATGGAGACTCTTTAAGCGAAGAAAACCGCATAAAGTATGCTCATATAACACACCGCATTGCCGAGCAAGAGACCAACGACCAGACAAAAGCCGTTGGTTATCTATTGGGGAAAGGCTACAACCGCATAGCTATTGTGGGAGCAACGGGCAAAAGAGAGGACCACACTCTTGGCAACATAAGCCTGTTGCTTGAGTATGCCCGCAAAGGAGCCAAGGTACGCAGTTACACCAACTATGGTGTATTTATACCCTGCAAGGGATGCTGCACTTTCCCATCGCGCAAAGGACAACAGGTTTCTATAATAAACTTCACAGCGCAAGGATTCAAAAGCACCGGCCTGCTCTACCCCATATATGACTTTACAAACTGGTGGCAAGGTACACTCAACGAATGCACAGGAGATAGTTTTTCAATAGAGGCAAATGGAGAATACCTCCTTTTCATAAATTATTGATAAAAAAGCTACTTGACAAAAGAAGCCGGTGAAGAGAATTCTACCCTTTCGCCACTAACCGGGTGTACAAACGACAGATAACCGGCGTGCAACATAAGACGCGGAGCGCTATCACCGCCATAAAGCGTGTCACCCACAATGGGCATTCCAAGCCCCAAAGTATGAGCGCAATGGACACGCAACTGATGTGTGCGCCCGGTTACAGGGCGAAGTTCTGCAACAGCACACTCTTTACCACCCAACAGTTGCTTACGAACAATTTTGTATAGTGTACGGGCAGGCTTGCCATTGAAAAAATCCACCTTCTGGCAAGGACGATTCTCATAATCCGATATAAGAGGTAAATCAATCTCTCCCGAAACTGTTGACGGAACTCCCGAAAGCAGAGCCATATAAAGTTTATTCACATCACGTGCTGCAAACTGCGCCTGCAGTGCCTTGAAAACCTCTACTGATTTTGCAGCGACCAGCAGACCCGAAGTGGACATATCGAGCCTATGTGCCACAAAAACATCATTGCTTTTGAGGCGAGCGCGAAGATAATCCTGTACACTCTCACCACCCACTATTCCGGGCACAGAGAGCACGCCCGATGGTTTATCTACAACCACAATATCTTCATCCTCGTACACAACCTTTGTCATATTCACATTTTCGCCACCCCGTTCAAGTGCCGAGGGCTCCACATCAATCCCCTGCAACATATAAGTGAGTATTGGGTGACACTTGCTCATACACGAGCCATAGAAACAGCCGTCGCGACGCACCTCACCTTGCGGTGATACGCCAACCCAGAATTCGGCCATAGCAAGTGGCTGAAGATTGTTTTTGTATGCATACTGCAACATTTTGGGCGCTGCACACTCACCAGCCCCTGCCGGTGGCAGACAGCCACGAGATTCCGAGAATATTTCAAGCAGAGATTTTTCTTCACTCCTGCCGTTAAGCACTCTGAATTGAGTAAAAAGCCATTCCTGTAAAGCCGCAGAGCGTTTTTTACGTTCATCAGTAAGCGACTTCAACTTTTCAACAAATGGTTGTAAATTTTTCTTTGCAGCTTCAACACTCTCTTTCAGCCTTGCTCCAAGCCTTTTAAGTTCGGCCTTTTCAAACTGACTCTCGCGCACAAGCAATGCAGCCTCTTCGGCCGACAATGTACTCATAGCACGTTTTTCTGCACGCAGAGCTTTGTTCCGCGCATATTCCGCACGGCGTTCTGCAAGCAACCTTTCAGCCTCACATTCAGCAGCCCGGACAGCCTTGACTGCAGCTATATATGCATCGCTCTTTTTTATCTTTTCCACCACCCGGTTTATCGAAGATATTTCACTCTCCTCGCGCTTGAAATAGCCTGTTGGCGAGAGAAAATCGAACACCGGAGGAACAAACCCGTCACAATGGTTACTGCCACACAAAAGCCCCGAAAAGCCCATAAGGTAACCAATACAGCCGTCGGCTCTGCTTACCACAAGAACACCCATCATTTTCCCCTTTTCGGCATCGGAAGCCAAAAGTGGATTTTGGGTAATATATTTGCGCAACTCGGCTGCGGCAATAACACACAATTGATGAGGTGTGTAAAAAAAAGGGTTATTGAACAACCGAGGTTGTTCAATAACCGATATATCACTGTCAAAGAGATGGAACATCAATAACGATATTTGACATCCTTCTCGGCATCAAAGCCGTTGGAGAATTCATTATCCTCAATCTTTGCATTCACAACCCTATCGAAGAGGAAACGGTTGCGGTTCCAGTGGAAGGGCTCAAAATCGTTATTCTGGATAATTTTGTTGCCACGGAACAAAAGGCCATCGATTGATTTTGCATAAACGATTGGTGCATCGAAAGTCTCAAAAACATTATCCTCTATAATAACGCCGGTTCCGTTACCACCGTGGAAATATTTTGTCTGTCCTTGCAAATTGGGAATTTCGGGATAGATTGAAATTACGCCATCGGTAAACTGGAACATGCTTGTGAGAGCGTTCACAAAGCGGTTTTTGCGTATAACGACATTGCGACAAGCACCAGTTTCGAACCATCCGTTGCAGTCGCCGCACAAAAGGATTGCAGTTCCCGATGTGTGGTCGAAAAGGTTATTTTCGGCAAGTACATCCTTCGGTGTACTGAAAAGCGCACCGCGCGCACGGTTGTTGCGTATCACATTCTCTTTGAAAATAACCTCAGGAGTCCATTCAAGGTTCTCAACACCATATTTTCCGTTTGCCACATCGGCAGGCACCTGCTCTTTGAAAGAAATCTTAAACTCCTTGGCACCCTTTATTGAGGGTTTGTCATAAGGCTCTATCTTTGCAACTACATTGCCCGAAACAAGTTCCATAATATCGGAACGAACAAATTGAACGCTGTCACCCTCGCCGCCCCAGTAGAAGCCGTAAGCCTGTCCGTGCATATAGCGGCCCACAACTGTATAATCATCAACTCTCTGAACAATGCGCAAATATGTACCGTGTACGTTTATAGCATCGTCCATCATACCATCGTAGCAACCTTTCTCCGAACGTATCAAACCTTTACAACCCGAGAAGTGAGTAGCGTCGGCCTGTGTACTGAAATAACGACCGGTACTCTTGCGCGGTACTACATTGAAATAATTAAGGTTTATATTCTCGCACACCTGTGCCAAAAGACCCATACCCTCGGCATAATAAACAATAACATTCTCAATTCCGGTATTCTTGCACTGCGAGAGGAATATTCCGGGAGTGGGACGAGAATAAGAACGCATTGCAATGCGACTGCCAACCGCCAAACGGTTGTCATTCCAGCGGGCACGGATAACATAAGGTTCAACTTCTTCCACGCTATTAGTACCCACTCCAATATCACTTGTGCGGTATATTACGCGACCTGTTTCAGCCTCAAAAGCAATACCCCAAGAAGGTGTAAACTCCCAATTGCAACCATAAACCACAAGGCGTCCGTCAACAATTTTATAGCTTGCATAAGGGGCTATACGATATGTTATATAGCCCTCGGCGCTGTTGTTTTCAAGAATTTCAACCTGTGTAATCTGCGGCGCACGGGTATCCACAATTATATTTTCGAGTTCGCAGTTCTCACAACCCACCATCGCAACAGGCAACATACGGCCATTCATCAAAAACTCAGTTGCAGCACCTTTCTTGACATCGCCAACACCACGTATCTTTATGTTTTTCGCGTCCTCGAGCACTACAGCCACCAATTTGGGATTATCCTGGTCGTGGTTTGAAATATAATACTCTTTTACATTTGCTTGCTCGGGATAGAAATCGAACTCGCCTGCCTCAAATTGCAAAACTGCAGGTTTTCCGTCACACTCGACCTTAATAGTTTCAATAGCGCGCGCTATCTTTTCGGTCATATCCTCACCTGTACCGGGAACAATTCCAAAATCTTTGGCATTGTAAATTTTCCTCGGAGAAGTACAAGCCGCAAATAAAAGTGCCGCAAAAATAAAGAGATGTATCTTTTTCATAGTTTTTGAATTGAATTTCCAAATCATTTCTGCGAAGATAAGCAAAAAAGGTAAATTATTCAGCAAAACTACGATATAAATAATGTGACAAACAAAAAAGATTGGCACACTTTTTGCAACAAGAACATTGTGAAACATTTTCCACGCAACAAATTCATTATTTTAATATTTATCGCTATATTTGTACCTTTGTAAGTGCGTATTACCGGGAGTACCACTCCGGCACGCAATATTTTAATTGAAAAAAAGAATATTATATATGGGATTTAACGATTTTATCAGCAAACTATTCGGCAACAAAGCAAGCCGCGACAGACGAGAGATTACCCCTTGGGTAGAAAAAATAAAGGCAGCATACCCTGCCATAAGCGCATTGAGCAACGACGATTTGCGTGCAAAGACCGAAGAACTTAAAAAGAGAATTCAAGGAACTGTTACCGAGGAACGCAAAAAAATAGCTGAACTCAAAGCAAGTATCGAAAACACCGAGCTTGAAAAACGTGAGAGCATCTTCAACCAGATAGACAAATTGGAGAAAGAAGTTCTTGAAAAACTCGACAAAGCACTCGACGAGGCATTACCCGAAGCTTTTGCCATTGTTAAGGACACTGCCCGCCGTCTTGCCGAAAACGAGACATTGGAGGTTACAGCTACAGATTTCGACCGCAACCTCGCAGCAAAATACGATTTTGTAAGCATTGAAGGTGACAAGGCAATATACAAGAACCACTGGACAGCCGGAGGTAACGAAACATTCTGGAATATGGTCCATTACGATGTTCAGCTCTTCGGAGGTGTGGTTCTGCACAAAGGCCGCATTGCCGAGATGGCAACCGGTGAGGGAAAGACCCTTGTGGCAACTCTCCCCGTATTCCTTAATGCCCTTACCGGCAACGGTGTACACGTGGTTACCGTGAACGACTATCTTGCAAAGCGTGACTCCGAGTGGATGGGTCCACTCTATATGTTCCACGGATTAAGCGTCGACTGCATTGACAAACACGAGCCCAACTCCGATGCACGCCGCAACGCCTACCTTGCCGATATTACATTCGGTACAAACAATGAGTTCGGCTTCGACTATCTGCGCGACAATATGGCGACACAGCCCACAGACCTTGTACAGCGCGCACACAACTATGCCATAGTCGATGAGGTTGACTCGGTTCTTATCGACGATGCACGTACACCGCTTATTATTTCGGGCCCTGTACCCCGCAACGAAGACCAGATGTTCGAAGAGTACCGTCCTTTGGTAGAACGTCTTGTTGATGCACAGAAAAAACTCGCCACACAATTGTTGGCAGATGCCCGCAAGCTCATATATTCAAGCGACAAGGAAGAGGTTACACAAGGTTACCTTTCACTCTTCCGTAGCCACAAGGCACTCCCTAAGAACAAGCCCCTTATAAAACTTTTGAGCGAGCCCGGAGTGAAAATGGGTCTTTTAAAGACAGAGGAGTACTACATTGAGCAGAACAACAAACGTATGCCCGAAGCCACAGAGCCCCTTTACTTCGTTATCGATGAGAAACACAACAGCGTGGAACTCACCGACAAGGGTATTGAGCTTATCACAGGAAACGCAAAAGACCAGACACTCTTCGTTTTGCCCGACATCGCCACAGAGCTTTCAGCACTTGAAAGCGACGAAACCCTCACAGGTGAAGAGAAGGCAGCAAAGAAAGATGAAATGCTTACCAACTACGCCGTAAAATCGGAGCGTATACACACCATCAACCAGTTGCTCAAAGCATACACAATGTTCGACCGCGATGTAGAGTATGTCGTAACCGAAGATGGACAGGTAAAAATCGTTGACGAGCAAACAGGCCGTATAATGGAAGGCCGCCGCTACTCCGATGGTCTGCACCAGGCAATAGAAGCGAAAGAGCGCGTAAAAGTAGAGGCTGCATCACAAACCTTTGCAACCATCACATTGCAGAACTACTTCCGTATGTACCACAAACTTTCAGGTATGACCGGTACTGCGGAAACCGAGGCTGGAGAGTTTTGGGATATATACAAACTCGATGTTGTGGTTATACCTACCAACCGCCCCATCGCCCGTAAGGATATGAACGACCGCGTTTACAAAACAAAACGCGAAAAATACAAGGCTGTTATTGAGGAGATTGAAATCCTTGTAAAACAGGGACGCCCTGTACTCGTAGGTACCACATCGGTTGAAATTTCCGAAATGTTAAGCCGTATGCTCACAATGCGTGGCATCGCCCACAACGTGCTCAACGCCAAGTTACACCAGAAGGAGGCCGACATTGTAGCAAAAGCAGGTCTTTCGGGTACCGTAACCATCGCCACCAACATGGCCGGTCGTGGTACAGATATCAAGTTGAGCCAGGAGGTACGCGATGCGGGTGGTCTCGCCATCATCGGTACCGAGCGTCACGAATCGCGCCGCGTTGACCGCCAGTTGCGCGGACGTTCGGGACGTCAGGGAGACCCAGGTTCATCAGTATTCTTCGTTTCACTTGAGGATAACCTTATGCGTCTCTTCGGTTCAGAGAGAATATCAAAGCTTCTCGACCGTATGGGATTCAAAGAGGGCGAAATGATTGAGCACCCAATGATTTCAAGTTCAATAGAGCGCGCACAGAAGAAGGTTGAGGAAAACAACTTCGGCATGCGTAAACGTCTGCTTGAATACGATGACGTAATGAACAAGCAACGTTCAGTGATTTATACCAAACGCCGCCACGCACTTATCGGCGAGCGCATTGGAATGGATATTGTAAACATCATTTGGGACCGTTGCTACCACATTGCCGAAAATTGCTATTACGAGGATGCAAAAATGGAATTCCTTCGCGTACTCGCGACAGAACTTCCAATTGCCAACGAAGAGGAATATAGAAAACTCGACACCGACGAACTTGCAGAAAAGTTCTTCGAGGCTGTAATGGAGAACTTCAAACAGAAAACCGAGCGTATGGCACAAGTAGCCTACCCGTTCATTGAGTATATCTACAAGAACAACGAGGCTATGCGCGACAAACATATCTACGCACCCATCACCGATGGCCGCCACGTTTATCAGATACCCGTGCCTCTTGCAGCAGCATACGAAACAAAAGGCAAAGAAGTTATCAAATGTTTCGAAAAAGCCATATTGTTGCACACCATTGACAATGCATGGAAAGAGAACCTGCGCGACCTCGATGAACTCAAACACTCGGTACAGAACGCAAGCTACGAACAAAAAGACCCGTTGTTGATATTCAAACTCGAGTCAGTAACTCTGTTCGACAAGATGGTCAACAAGATAAACGACCAAACAGCATCTATTCTGCTCCGCGGACAGATACCCGTACAGGAACGTGAAGATGTTCGCGTAGCACCCGAGCCCGGTCGCACCAAGCAAAAGCCCAAGTACAACGAAACAAAAGTTGACCTTAACGACGCCAACCAACAGGCTGCAGCCCAGCACGATACACGCGCCGAGCAACCCCGTGAACCCATCAGAGCCGAAAAGACAGTGGGACGCAACGACCCCTGTCCTTGCGGTAGCGGTAAGAAATTCAAACATTGCCACGGTAAAAACATCTAAAAAGCAACGAATATGCCACTAAGCACACAAACACAAGAGAGCCTTAAAAACACCATTAAAGAGATGGTGCGCGGTTACATCACCGCCGAGGAAACAACCGTAACAGATTTTCACCTCTTTGTAAACGGCGAAACGGGAACACTCACCATCTACGACGATGATGACAAGCCCCTCGCGCGCGTACATATTAAAGAATGGGAAAATCTCCACGACGAAAAAAGCTATGAAAAAGAGCTACGATACGAACTTGGCAAGATGCAGGAGGAAGGCATATTCGACAGCATAAACATAGCAAAGCCCTACTCTTTCGTACTAATAGACGAAGAGAAAGAGGCTATCGTTGACTTGCTTTACATAGACGATGACACACTCATCCTCAACGAAGATCTTTTAAAAGGATTTGACGAAGAGATGAACCAATTTTTAAAACATCTTCTCGAAGATTGATTTTGGAAAATACTGTCCACAAAAAGGCGCGTAACATACGATTACGCGCCTTTTTTCATCTTCTAAGTGTTAAAAAACATAAACATAGAGCAAAGATTAAAATTATTCTTGAAAACTTTTTTGTTCCGTAAAGTTTTCTGTGTAACTTTGCACCATCAAAAGAATGCAAAAAAGTCAATGAAAGGCAACAGAGAAGAAAATAACCGCGAAGAGGTAAAGCTGAAAATAATAGAAACAGCACTCAAAGAATATCGTTCACGCGGTATAAAGGATGTCAAAATGGACGACATCGCTTCTCTCATATCCGTTTCCAAGCGCACCATTTACGAATTATTCACCGATAAAGAGGTGTTGATAACGGAAACCCTCAAACATCATCACAAACTGATGCACGACGAGGCACGAGAGATAATAAAACAATGCGAGAACATACTCGATGTTATATTGTGTTTATACGAGCTCTACTTTAATTACCTGAAAAACACATCACGCAGTTTCTTCACCGACCTCGACCGCTACCCCAACATTCGCGATGAAATAAGGAAACGTGAAAAGAGAGACGACAAACGTTTTATTGCCTGGATGGAAGAGGGACGCAAACAAGGACTTTTCCGCACAGACGCCGATTTTAAGATTCTTGCCTACGTCATAAAACGCGATATGGAACTCATTATGACAATAAACAAGAAAAACGACGAAGGCGAGCTACAAGAATACACCCCCGAACAACTCGGTCGCCACTTGATACTCTTCTATCTGCGTGGTATAGCAACTCCGGCAGGACAAGCAAAAATTGAAAAATTCATAGAGAAATATTAAAACAGAGATAAAGATGATGAACCTTAAAATGCGATTTACCACAGTGTGTGCCCTCATTGGAATATTCACACTGACACACGCACAAGAGAGCGCAACCACAATGCGCCTCACACTTGACAAAGCAATAGAGCTGGCATTGAGTGAAAACCCAACAATTAAAGTTGCGGAAAAGGAGATTGAACTTAAAAAGGTTGCCAAGAACGAAGCGTGGATGAACCTTCTTCCAACTGCATCGCTCACAGGTAGCATAAATTACACCATAAAAGCCGCCGAAATGAACTTCAACGGACAGGCTATAACAATGGGTAAAGACGATGCAAGTACCTGGAACGGAGCCTTGCAGGTATCACTCCCCATCTTCGCACCCGCCATTTACAAAACAATGAGCCTCACAAAAGCCGATGTGGAACTTGCCGCAGAAAAAAGCCGTGGCTCAAAAATAGATATGGTAAACCAGGTTACCAAAGCATACTATCAGTTGTTGCTTGCACAGGATTCTTACGAGGTTCTTATGCAAAATTACAAACTCGCCGAGGACAACTTCAATATTGTAAACGCAAAATTCCAACAAGGAAGCGTTAGCGAATACGACAAGATAAGCGCCGAAGTACAGAAAAGCAACGCCTGGCCTTCGGTGATAAGCGGCCGCAACGCTGTGGAGATTGCAAAACTCCAACTTAAAGTACTTATGGGCATCACTGCAGAGGTTGATATTGTAATAGACGACAACCTTAAAAACTATGAGACCGCAATGAACAAGGACGCAGCAAAAGATGCAGTTACACTCGACAACAACTCAACACTTAAAGCTATCGACTTGCAAGCCAAATTGCTTAAAAAGCAGCGCAGCATACTTAAAACCAACTTTATGCCCACCCTCGCACTCTCCGGAAGTTTGCAATATCAATCGCAATACAACGAAGACTGGAAGGTACTCGACTACAAGTGGAGCAACAGTTCATCAGTAGCACTCTCACTCACCATACCTCTCTTCCAGGCAAGCAATTTCACCAAAATGAAGAGCAACAAGATACAGCAGTGGCAACTAGCCGAAACACGCGCCAACACAGAGCGTATGCTTGGTATGCAGGCACAGAGCTACCTCGACAATATGACAAAAAGTGCCGAGCAGCTCGAGAGCAATAAAACCGCTGTGGAACTTGCACGCAAAGGACTTGAAATAAGCCAAAAGAGATACGATGTAGGCCGAGGCACCATTCTCGAACTCACAAACTCACAAGTATCACTCACAAACGTGCAACTCACATACAACAACACAATATACGATTACCTGATAGCAAAATCGGAACTCAACACAGTATTAGGAAAAGAATAAATAAAAAAAATAACATACGATTATGAAAAAGAATCTGACACTCATCGCATTTGCCGCCACAATTCTCTTGTATTCCTGCGGCAGTTCCGATAAACAGGAAACCACACAACAAGCCGAAAAACCGAAAGTAAAAATCGCACAGGTTACATCACAGGAGGTTGCACAGTTCGAGGAGTACACCACAATAGTGGAAGCCGAGGTAAAGAACAACATTATCCCAAGTTCAGCATTGCGCATAAACAAGATACTTGTTGAAGTTGGCGACAACGTGTCTAAAGGACAAAAACTCGTGGAACTCGATGCAAGCAGCCTCGACCAGTTGAAGTTGCAGGTAGAGAACCAGGAAATCGACCTCAAACGTATTGAGGAACTCTACAAAGTTGGTGGAGCATCAAAAGCCGAGTATGATAATGCCAAGACACAATATGAGGTAAACAAGAAAGCCCTCGCCAACAAACTCGAGAACACAGTGCTCACAAGCCCCATAAACGGCGTTATTTCGGCACGCAACTACGACAACGGCGATATGTACGGCTCATCTCCCATCCTTGTGGTTGAGCAGATTTCTCCCGTTAAAATGAAGATTAACGTGAGCGAGAAGCTTTATGCACAAACAGCCAAAAATCTCCCCGTAACTGCAACTTTTGACACTTACGGCGACGAAGAGTTCAAAGGAAACATCAACATCATATACCCCACAATCAACAGTACCACACACACCTTCCCTGTAGAGATAACAATTGCCAACAACGACCGCCGAGTACGCCCCGGTATGTTCGGCCACGTGACTGTAAACTACGGCACTAAAAACCACGTTGTGGTTCCCGACCAGGCAGTTGTGAAACAGGCTGGATCAGGTGACTACTATGTATATACATATGCCGACGGCAAAGTTACATACAACAAGGTAGAGATAGGCCGACGCATAAACGACAAATATGAGCTTATTTCCGGAATTAAGCCTGGCAGCTATGTGGTAATTGCAGGACAGGCAGGCCTCAACAATGGCAAAGAAGTTGAAATAATTAAGTAATAACACGACAAAAAGAAGGATAATATGAGTATATATGAAAACGCGGTGAAAAAGCCAATTATGACATCGCTATGCTTTATTGCCATAGCCTTGTTCGGTCTTTATTCACTATCGAAACTACCCATCGACCTTTACCCTGATATCGAAACCAACACCTTGATGGTATTTACATACTATACGGGAGCAAGTGCATCTGATATCGAAAACAACGTGTCGCGACCTCTGGAGAATACCCTTAACTCGGTAGAGCACTTGAAACACATAAAATCGAGTTCACGCGAGAATGTGTCGGTAATCACTCTGGAGTTTGAATATGGATACGACATAGACGCTCTCACCAATGATGTGCGCGACAAACTCGACATGGTATCATCGTCTCTCCCCGACGAGGCCAACACCCCAATTATCTTCAAGTTCTCTACCGATATGATTCCTATCATCGTTATGTCGGTACAGGCTGAGGAGAGCCAGGCTGCACTATACAAAATTCTCGACGACAATGTAGCCAACCCCCTTGCGCGTGTCGATGGTGTTGGTTCCGTATCTATTGCCGGAGCACCTGAGCGCGAGATAAACATATATATGGACCCTGCAAAAATGGAGGCATACAATATTCCCATCGAGACAGTAAGCTCCATTATATCGGCCGAAAACCGTAACATTCCCGGCGGAAATATGGATATCGGTAACAACACCTATACACTGCGTGTGGAAGGCGAGTTCAAATCGCCAAAACAGATGCTCGACCTTGTTGTTGGCAGCCACAATGGTGCAAATGTATATTTGAAAGATATTGCCCGCATCGTTGACAATGTACAGGAACGCTCACAGCGCACCTTTGTCGAAGGACAGCAGGGAGCTATGATTATCGTGCAGAAACAGAGCGGTGGTAACTCTGTGGCAATTTCAAAAGCCGTTAAAGAAGAGTTGCCCAACTTGCAGAAACGTCTCCCCTCAGATGTCAAGCTCGACATTATGATTGACACATCGGACAATATTCTAAACACGGTCAACACACTGTCGAACACCATACGCGATGCTATGATATTCGTTATTCTCGTGGTATTCGTCTTCCTCGGACGTTGGAGAGCCACAGTTATCATTGCCATCACCATCCCCTTCTCACTTGTGGCATCGTTTATATATCTTTTTGCCACCGGTGGTTCTATAAACATTATATCACTCTCTTGTTTGAGTATTGCCATCGGCTCCGTGGTCGATGACGCCATTGTGGTACTTGAAAACGTGACGTCGCACATTGAACGTGGTTCCGCCCCCAACAATGCCGCCGTTCACGGAACCAACGAGGTCGCCGTTTCCGTTGTAGCATCTACACTGACAATGTGGGCTGTATTCTTCCCGCTTACAATGGTTACCGGTATGTCGGGTGTGCTTTTCAAACAGCTTGGTTGGATGATGTGTATCATTATGCTCATATCTACTGCCGCAGCCCTCTCACTCACACCCATGATGTGTGCAAAGATGCTCAAACTACAGAAGAAACAGAGCCGCTTCTTTATAATGTTCTACAAACCAATACAGAAGGTACTCGACCTCATCGACATAAGATACGCCGCAATCGTAAATTGGGCTATGCGCCACCGTTGGACAACCTTGCTGGCTTGTTTTGGCCTGTTTATAGCAAGTTTGCTATGCCTCAAAGGTATTAAGAGTGAATTCTTCCCCACTAACGACAACGGGCGTGTTGGTGTAACACTCGAAATGCCCGTAGGTACACGCATTGAACGTTCACAAGAAGTAGGTCTTCGCCTTACCGAATTGTGGAAAGGACGCTACGGCAACGACCTTAAAGCCTGCGGTTTCACTGTGGGACAGGCCGACGAGAATAACACCTTCGCATCACTCAGCGACAATGGTACCCACATTATAACCTTTAACGTAATGTTCGTACCCTCGAACCAGCGCGAAAAGGGACTTGCTACTCTTTGCGACGAAATGCGTGCCGACCTTAAAATGTTCCCCGAACTGGCAAAGAGCAAAGTTATGCTTGGCGGTAGCCAAAGCGGAGGTATGGGAGGACAATCTATGGCATCGTTTGAGATTTACGGATACGACCTAGCTGAAACAGACCGACTCTCAAAAGAACTTGCCGAATCGCTTCGCGCGTGGGAAAAAATCACACAGGTAAATATCAGCCGCAGCGATTACCAGCCCCAGTACGTAGTTGAATTTGACCGCGAGAAGCTTGCGATGCACGGTCTTAACCTCTCGACAGCAGCAACATACCTGCGTAACCGTTACAACGGCGCGCTTGCAACATACTATCGTGAAGATGGTGACGAGTATGATGTAAAGGTACGTTACGAGCCTTCGGCACGACAAAGCATCGAGGATGTGGAAAATGTCATCATATACAGCAACAGCGGACAAGCCGTGCGCATTAAAGAACTTGGCAAAGTGGTACTCAACGAAATGCCACCTACCATTGAGCGTAAGGACCGCGAACGTATCGTGACCGTTGATGCCGTTCTTGCTGCCGGTACAGCACTCAGCGAGGGTGTAAATTACGGCCAGGCAATCATTGACAAGATGACCATACCTTCGGGTATCGCAGTTCAGGTAGCAGGTTCTTACGAAGACCAGCAGGAGTCGAACCGCGACCTTGGACAACTTGGACTCATCATCATCATTCTCGTGTTCATTGTTATGGCATCGCAGTTTGAATCGCTCACCTACCCCTTTATTCTTATAATATCGGTACTCTTCGCCCTCAGCGGCGTACTGTTGGCACTCTTTATAAGCGGAACCACACTTAACGTGATGTCTATGCTGGGTGCTATTATGCTGATTGGTATGGTTGTGAAAAACGGTATCGTGCTCATCGACTACACTATGCTGTTACGCGAGAGAGGACTTGGTGTAATACAATCCTGCGTGGGTGCGGCAAAAAGCCGTATGCGCCCCGTACTTATGACAACCCTTACAACCATCCTCGGTATGGTACCCTTGGCAACAAGCCACGGTGTTGGAGCCGAGATGTGGCGTCCTTTGGGTGTTGCCGTTATCGGTGGTCTTACCATTTCTACAATAATGACACTTGTCTATGTACCAGCAATGTACGGTATTTTTGCAGGTGTCGGCATAAACAGAAAGCGCAGTGCAACAAAGAAAAAACGCGAGTTGCAGGCTTACTGGAAAGAGAACAAGGATAAAGAACAACTTAAAGGCAAGGATAAAAAATAAAACCGTATTCCTGCGTCCTGGCGCAGGAATACCCAACAACATAAATTATGAAAAGTATTTTTATAACATTTGACATATCGCACAAGCAATCAATCATCAATATGCTTACCCATAATGGTTGTCGCGGATACTCTTTCTTCGACCAAGTACAAGGCAGAGGCTCGAAGGACGGTGACCCCCACTTAGGTTCACACGCGTGGCCCTCAATGGGAGCAGCCATCATAACAGTAGTTGAAGATGAAAAGGTACCCACCCTGCTGAAAGAGATTGAGGCCATTGACAAAGAGACGCCTATGCTCGGATTGCGTGCCTTTGTTTGGAACATCGAACAACAATATTGATTTTAACCAACACCAACAAATGCAGGACTTCGGTTCTGCATTTGTTTTTAGAGCCCGATAATAAATTAAATGGTTAAAAATCCGATTTTTACGAATAAAAAACATAACTTTGCAAAATAATTCACAAACATTTACCAGCCTATGAAAAAATTTACATCATTACTTGCAATGTTGCTCATTTTCGCAACAACCATCATCGCACAAACAACCAACTATCCCTTCACACTCACACAAGAAGGAGAAGAGCCCGTACTATATTTCATATATAGCGGCAGAGATGGCAATGGAGGCATTGGTGACTATGTATTTTCAAACACAAGAGCATACAATGCAAATAACGACGGTTTAGGACTTAGCAGAAAAGACCCAAGAAACTTCCTCGAGCAATTGTGGTATTTTATGGAAGCCGAAGATGGCTGTATTATGATAATATCAGCCTACGACAACAGCCTTGTATCTGTAGCAAACACGACCGACAGCCCCAAATGCGCAAAACTTTGGAGCAAAGCAGATGCTGAAGACAAATATTACACATGGATATTGGATAACACAAACGGTTGCTACGCCTTCAAGACATCAAACGGCAAGACTTTCCTCAGCCATAATGGAAACTGGTCTACAGGCGGCCAATATATAGGACTTTACAAAGAAAACGGCTCAAAAGACGAAGGTTCAAGAGTATTCTTCGAAGCAGCTCCCCTTGGCATAGTCACCGGTATAACAGCACCTACAATCAAGAACCAGGAAACTATAAAAGGCATCTACACTCTCACAGGACAAAAGATTGAGAACATTACCAAAGCCGGTATATACATTATCAATGGTAAAAAGACATTTGTGAAGTAACACAATACTATAACAAACATAATTATAGGCTGCAAACTATTTGCAGCCTATAATTATATGTACCATATTATAAAATGACAAAATAAGCACCTCTTTTTAGCCCGAGCAACAAAGAAATAATATAAAAAATTGTATCTTCGCAAACGAAAAGAGACTAACGATGACAAAGATATTCAAGAATAAAACCTTACTGGTGCTTTTGCTCTCACTTATGATGTTGCCGACCTTGAAAGCCGACAATACACGCGTGAGTTTGCTCACCTGTTCACCGGGCGAAGAAGTCTATGAACTTTTCGGACACACAGCACTACGCTACACCGACAAGGAAAAAGGCATTGACGCTGTGTTCGGATACGGCTATTTCAGTTTCGAAACCCCTAATTTCGTTTGGCGATTTATACTCGGGGAGACCGACTACCTTGTGGGTGCGGTAGATTTCACCGATTTTATAGAAGAATATAATTATCGCGGTGCAGGTGTAACCGAACAGGTAATTCTGCTCGACTCACTGCAAAAAAAATCACTATTTGAAGCACTGGTTACAAATTGTCGCCCACAGAACAGGGTATATCGTTATAACTATTTCTACAACAACTGCACTTCAAAAGTACGTGACAAAGTACTTGAACAGATAAGTGACTGCATTGTATATGATACTCCATTACAGGCAAAAACCTTGCGCGAAGCAATAGCGCAGCATACCGCATCGCAACCGTGGACCGCGCTCGGCATAAATCTTATGCTTGGTGCCGACGTTGACAAGCCTGCAACCCGAAAGGAACTGCAATTTCTTCCCGCCTATTTGATGAACGACCTCTCAACGGCACAGACCATCAATGGAAATAAAATCATAGGTGAGGAAACCGAATTACTACAACCTATAAAACAGGAGAAAAGACTCAACCATTTTACCCCTTTCAACAGCGCATTGCTTCTGCTGCTGTTTACAATGATTATTATGTTGTGTGAGGTACGCAGCCGCAAAATCTTTTGGGGATACGACATATTGCTATTTTCTCTGCAGAGCCTTGCCGGAATAATGCTACTCTTCTTGGCACTATTCTCCCAACACCCCGCCGTGGGCAACAACTATCTGCTAATACTACTCAACCCCATACCACTTGTAATATTGCCGTGGCTTGTCTGCAACGCCATAAAGCACAAGAATATGCCATTTATGTGGATACAGGTATTCCTGGTAGCAGCCTTTATTGCAAGCGCGCCCTTTGTACCGCAAAGCTACCCTGCTCCGGTGTTTATCTTTGCTATAACAATTTTTGCACGTTCACTCTTTCACATATACCGACAAAGAATATGCGACTTAAGCCTATATTGACAATACTTCTACTCCTTCCCACACTATTGGTGGCACAAGAGAAAATTCAATCGCCCAAACTATTGGTTACCATAACCATAGACCAGTTACGCAGCGATTATATGTACGAATTTGAAAACCTCTATACACCAGATGGTTTCAAACGCCTGCTTGCCGGTGGAAAAGTATACCCCAACTCTTACTACGCCTTCGAAAGTATCGACCGCGCATCGGCAGCCGCCACACTTGCTACAGGCACCAACCCATACACACATGGCATTGTTGGTGAAAGATGGCTCGACCATTCGTCGTTGCGCATAGTCAACTGCACCGATGACAGCAAGCAACAAGGCCTCTACACTAACGACAAGGTGTCACCTGCCCGTCTTAAAGCCCTTACCCTCTCCGATGAAATGAAACGTGCCACCCGCGGCAAATCCCAAATATGTGTCATAGCCCCCGACTGCGACATTGCCGTCATACAAGGAGGCCACGATGCCGACCAGGTACTATGGAAGAACAACGACACCGGTTATTGGTGCAGTTCTTCATACTACGGACAATACCCCGAATGGGCTGCAAAGATAAACAAGGAGATTGTGGGGCGTAACAGCAAGTGGACACCCATGTTTCCCTCGGAACTATACAACAACTTTGGTGAAAAAGCGCCCAAAGAGTTTTCATACTCCTTCGACGGAAAAAGCGACATACGTTCCTACAAGACCAGTGCTTGCATAAACGACGAAATAAACAAAGTTGCCATAGCCTGCCTGCGTAGCGGAGATATGGGTATGGATAATATAACCGATATGCTTTCAATCACATACTATGCCGGCAACTACAACAATGTATCTATGGAGGACCGCCCTATCGAGATTCAAGATATATACACCCGTCTCGACAAAAACATTGCCGACCTATTGAAAGAACTCGACCGTCGTATAGGCATGGAAAACATTATAATTTCACTCACCTCTACCGGTTACGTTGTTGAAGATGATTCCAACGACGAGAAGTACCGCTTACCCTCGGGAACAATACACATGGAGCGCGTAAAAGCCCTGCTCAATGTATATTTGAGCGCACTTTTTGGCAAAGGAGAATATATAGATGGTTACTTCAACTCCGAATTCTACCTGAACAAGAAAAAAATGGAGCAACTGCAACTCAACAAAGTTGACATGGTAGCACATGCCGTAGAATTCCTGAAATCAATTGACGGAGTGGAAGATGTCTTTACAATCTATCGCTTGGGCGGTATGTTGAGCCCCGAACTGCAATATGTAAAAAACGGCTATAATGCAAAATGTTCGGGCGACATTTGGTTGCGCCTTATGCCGGGTTGGAAGATGGCAAAGGATATAATATCGGCCAGCAACCTTGTACGTCGCAGCCCTGTTAGTTTCCCCATGATCATTTATGGACAAGGCATTGAGCACAAGGTAATAGACGACTTCACCCCGGCAAATATTATGGCACCCGAACTGGCCAATCTTCTCCACATACGCAGACCCAACGACAATTGCCTCAGAATTTTCAAATAACAAGCGCGTAAAATGAGGTGTATAAATCGGCTGAAATGGCCGAAATATAAATAATTTTCAGTAACTTTGCAGGAAATTATATTTATATAAAAACCTTGAACCTCATAATAGACATAGGGAACAACTGCGCGAAGCTCTTCCTCTTCAGTGGCGAGCAGATTATATTGCACACACGCATCAAAGAGGATTATATGGAGCAACTTATCGCTTGGAGCAATACCTACGACATAAAAAGAGCCATCGTATCCACTGTAATAGACATTGACAAAGCACAAAGAAGTGCTATGGAGAGCCTTGGTTTCCCTGTTTTATGGTTCAGCAACGAGACACCTATGCCCATTGGTGTAAAATACAGAACTCCGCACACGCTCGGTTGCGACAGGCTTGCCGCAGCAGTGGGAGCAGCCTGCAAAGCACCGGGACGCAACCTCATAGTAATTGATGCTGGCAGTGCCATTACAACAGACATTGTGGACAAAGAGGGAAATTTCTGCGGTGGCAACATTGCACCGGGAGTGGAGATGCGTTTAAAAGCACTGCACGAATACACCGGCCGTTTGCCCCTTATCGACAAAGATGGCGAGTTGCCTTCTTATGGACGCGACACCGAAACAGCCATACGTTGTGGAGTAATCAAAGGTGTTTGCAATGAGATAGATGGGTTTATTAACGAATTTAGAGAAAAAAACGGCGAAGTTTTTGTTTTTTTAACGGGCGGAGACGAAAAAACATTGACTGATAAGATAAAAAATCGCATCTTTGCCGATAAATTCCTTGTCGCAAAAGGATTGAACAGAATTTTGACAAACTATGAACATAAATAAAAAACTACTTACCCTTGTAGCTATAACCATCGCTGCTGTCGCAACCTTTGCCGACAACGGTATGAACTCACCCTACTCACGCCACGGTGTGGGTATTTTGTCCGACCAGAACCTCGGTGTAAACCGCCAGATGGGAGGACTTGGATATGCTTTGCGCAGCAACAGTTATATAAACCTGCTCAATCCCGCATCATTTTCCGAAGCAGACACCATCACCATGCTCTTCGAAGGCGGTTTTTCAATGCAGAATATCAACTTTTCCGAGGGTAATGTAAAAAAGAACTTCAGCAATGCCAGTTTCGATTACATCGCAATGCAGTTCCGCGCCTTCAAAGGTGTAGGTATAAGCATCGGTTATCTCCCCTACTCTGCGGTTGGCTACTCTTTTGCCAGCACTTCAACAGAAGGAGGTATCGCAAGCACAAGCAACTACAATGGTGAGGGCGGAATTTACCAGCCTTACATCGGTATCGGTTGGTCACCCGTAAAAAATTTCTCAATAGGTCTTATGGCGTCATACATTTATGGCAACATAACACACATGACAAACAAAGATTTTTCAGAGAGTGCACTCACCGACTACACACGCAAAACCGATATAAACATAAAAAGTTACAAACTTGACTTTGGAGCGCAATACACAGCGCAGATAGCAGAAAAACACAACATGACTATCGGCTTCACATACTCACTTGGACACAACCTTAATGCCGATATAGAAGAGACTACTACAACCACCGACAGCAACTCAACAGTAGCAGAAGGCGATTTCAAAATGCCGCATACATTTGGAGTTGGAGTATTGTACGACTATAACAACAATTGGAAATTCGGTATCGACTACACACACCAGGGATGGGGATCGTCATCGTTCTTCGACTACGACAAAGGACAGAACCGCAGCAAAATCTCTGTCGGAGCAGAGTACTCACCCAACAAGATGTCACGAAACATTTTTAAACGAATGAATTACCGTATGGGAGCCTTCTATGCACAGCCCTACAACGAAATAAACGGTAACGAGGGATGCGAGGAGTTTGGTGCAAGTGTCGGTTTCACCGTACCAATCATAAACAGAATAAACAACCGTTCATTGCTGCACGTTTCCGGACAGGTTATACGCATGAGCCCAAAAACAGCTGGAATGATAGCCGAAACCTATCTTCGACTTAACATAGGAATCACTTTCAACGAAAGTTGGTTCATGAAACTCAAACTGAAATAATAAAACATCTACGATATGAAAAAAACGATTCTTTTATTTATGACATTGGCCGTCTCTTGCCTCTATGCTCAGAACGGCATAACCAACGACAACCGTTTCGGTGTCGGCGAGGATAGTATCAAATGCCTCGAGAACATTTTTCTCGTTAACCAGGCCCTCAAGCCCAAAAACCCCTCATACGAGACCTATGTTCAGACATATCCCTTGTGGAAAGAGATCTTCACAAACTACCCCGTAGCACGTGTCGATACATATAACAACGGTATAACCCTGCTTAAAGGCCTCATTGCAAAAGAGACCGACCCCCAGAAAAAAGCCGGTTATATAGAGGAACTTATGGCAGTATATGACCAGGAACTCAAATACCTCGACAAGTTGCAGGAGATTACAAAATCAAAATTGTCAGAAGGAAACATTCTTGGTAAGAAAGCTATCGACTATATGCAGATTGTTCCTAACGCCAACCCCGACTCAATATATTCAATGCTCGCTAAATCGGTGGCTATTGAAAAAGGCAACTCTGAGTTCAACATAACCGCACAGTTCATGAAACAGTCGGCACTCAAATACAAGAGAGACAAGGATGCCCACGGCGAGCAAATCATTGAGGACTACCTTAATGCATCTGTATATATTGTTGAAGTGTTGGATAAATACAACGAAAGAATTGAGTTCTACAACAACCGCTACAAGGAATTGCAGGATCCCAAAGACAGCTTACGCGCTGAGGGTTACGGCAAGAACATCGACAACGCACGTATATCACGCAGCAACATCGACGCTTACTTCATCAACAGCGGTGCAGCATCTTGCGAGGATCTCAACAACATCTACGCAGCAAAAATAGAAGAGAACAAGGACAATATCGACTACCTCAACAAAGTAATCTCCGTAATGAGTATGCTTAAATGTACCGACCAGGACACATATTTGCTTGCATCGGAGTACTCTCTCGCCCACGCTCCCACCTCAAAGGCAGCTATGGGTTGCGGTTACCGCTACTTCAAGAGAGGAGATATTGACAAAGCTATGGAGCTCTTCGACCAGGCTATTGAGTTGGAGACCAGTGCCACCAACAAAGCAGATATGTGCTACAAGGTTGGCGCCGTACACTACAGCCTCAAGAACTACAGCAAAGCACGTGCATACGCACTCAAAGCCATTGAGAACAACTCAAAATTCGGTATGCCCTACATTCTCATAGCTCAATGCTATGCTGCAACACCTAACTGGAGCAGCGACCCCATAATGAGCAAATGCACATACTTTGCAGCACTCGACAAACTTTATCGTGCAAAAGCAGTTGACCCCTCGGTTAAAAAAGAGGCAGACAAATTCATCGCTTCATACTCGACCTACACACCCGAGACAACCGATCTATTTATGAAAGGATACAAAACCGGCGATGCAGTAACCATCGGTGGTTGGATAAATGAAAGAACAACAATACGCTAATATGCAGAAAACAAGCACAAGTACAACAATCGCCATTGTAGCGATTGTTGTACTGTTTTTTCAATTCTCTTGCCAAGAAAGCAAGAAAACCGTTGCCGTTTCAAACGAAAACGACACCCTACCCACTATGAGCACTTACGGGGTAAGCAACCTTGTAAGCGATTCAGGGCGTATAAGTTACAAAATAGATGCCGAAGAATGGCTCGTTTACGACAAGCGCAACCCGCCATTTTGGGCCTTTGAAAAAGGTGTTTACCTTGAAAAATATGACCGCGACATGAATATCGAAGCTGTCATAAAATGTGACACAGCCTATTTCTTCACTGACCAGAAACTATGGAAGCTTATAGGCAACGTGGACATACAAAACATAAAAAAAGAGAAATTCCTCACTCAACTACTCTATTGGAGCCAAGAGAAAAAGGAGATATACTCTGACGCCTACATAAGAATTGAGCAGGAAGACCAGATAACCGAAGGTTATGGTTTCAACGCCGACCAGAACCTCAATACCTGGAACATAAGAAACACAAAAGGAATATACCCCATCGAGAACTGATACTATATGACAATCACATTCTTACTGTTATTTGCGGTTATACTTCTTTCGGCACTGTTTTCGGGTATGGAGATAGCCTTTGTGGCATCAAACAAACTACTCATGGAGATAGACCTCAATGAGCGTAGTGCCACTTCTTATGTAATCAACCGATTTTACAACAACAGCAACAACTTCATATCAAGTTTGCTTGTTGGCAATAACATCGTGTTGGTCATTTACAGTATGCTTATGGCAAACATACTGAACACCATATTCCTTGAAGAGCTCACCACTTCCACCTCGCTCAAGCTATTTCTAGAAACGCTGATTTCTACAATAGTAATCATATTCACAGGAGAATTCATACCCAAAGCTCTTTTTAGAATAAACCCCAACCGTGCATTAAAGAGGTTTGCACTTATAACCTACTTGTTGTATATTCTCATATACCCACTGTCGCGTTTCACGACCTGGTTGTCGTACATCATCATGCGACTCTTTAAAATAAAGATTGAAAAAGAGATACGCGACACAACATTCTCAAAGAGAGAACTGAACAATCTCATACAGGATTCTATTGAAAACGCAGCAGAAGAGAAAGAGATTGACAACGATGTGAGAATATTCCAGAATGTACTCGATTTTTCAAACATCAAAGTACGCGAATGCTTTGTTCCACGAACCGAAATTGAAGCTGTTGAGGTAAACACACCGCTCGAAGAACTTAAATCAATGTTTATAGAGTCGGGACACTCAAAAATTGTAGTCTTCAAGGAAAACATAGACAACATTATAGGCTACATACACTCATCGGAACTTTTCCGTACTCCCGGCCGTTGGCAGCAAAGAATATGTAAAATGCCAATTGTACCCGAAACACTATCGGCACACAAACTCATGCGCACCCTTATGCAGCAGAAGAAATCTCTTGCCGTGGTAGTAGATGAATTTGGTGGAACATCAGGAATTATATCACTTGAAGACCTTGTAGAACAGATTTTCGGTGAAATAGAAGACGAGCACGATAATACAAACCTTGTTGCCAAGGAACAACCTAACGGCGAATACATTTTGTCGGGCCGTCTGGAAATAGAGCGCGTAAACGAACTATTCGATCTCGACCTGCCCGAGTCTGAAGAATATCAAACCATCGGTGGTTTCATACTATCACACCACCAGCGTTTCCCGCAGCTCAACGAAACCATAAAAATCGACAAATATCAAATACAGATAATCAAAAAACGCAGTACAAAAATAGAATTGATAAAGTTGAAAATTATAGAGTAAGTTTTTTGCTTAAAATTACCATTTTTAAAAGCGTTTTTGTAACTTTGCGACCAATGCCCCAAAAAGAGGCAGGAAAGCATTTAAAAAGTATAATATAAATAAAAATAAATTATGGCGACATTACAAAAATTACGCAACATGGGCCCACTCTTGGTTATCTTTGTGGGCTTGGCATTGTTTGCATTCATTGCAGGTGATGCTTGGAGACTCATTCAATCTCACACCACCAGCCAGAGCGTTGGTAGTGTAAACGGTGAAGAACTTTCTGCTGTCGAATTCCAGAAGATGTACGAGGAGTACACAAATGTTTTCAAATTCGCAAGAGGCACCAACAGCCCCAGCGAGGATGAGTTGAACCAGATCAAGGATGAAGTATGGAACACATACATCTGCAACAAGCTCATTGCAACAGAGGCTGAGAAGATTGGTCTCACAGCAACAACAGCAGAGTTACAATCTATTATCGAGGCCGGTACCGACCCCATCCTTATGCAGACTCCATTCCGCAACCAGCAAGGTGCTTTTGACAAGGACATCCTCAATGGTTTCCTTGCACAGTACGACAGCAACAAGGAGGACATGCAGTTTGTTGAGCAATACAAACCTGTTTATGACTATTGGAAGTTCATCGAGAAGACTTTGATGCAGAACATCCTTATCAATAAATATCAGGCACTTATTGCCAACTCATTCATTGGCAACCCCATCGTTGCAAAAAGCAACTTGGAGGCTAACAGCAATACTTACGACATTGAAGTTGCAGCTTATCCCTATGCAGCAATGAAAGATGGTGACTACACTGCAACCGATTCAGAAATCAAAGCTCTTTACAACGAAAGAAAAGAGAACTTCAAAGCTCCCTCTGAAACACGTAGCATCAAATATGTAAGTTTCCACGTAACACCCAGTGCAGCCGACCGCGCACAACTCAATGAGGAGCTCACCGAGTGGGCCGACTCTTTGAAAGCCGGTAACAAAGAATACGCAACCATCGCACGCCTTTCAGGTAGCGAAATCAGCTATTCAGATCTTGCTTGGCAAAAGAGCGCATACCCCGAGGAGGTACAGGTTCGTCTCGACTCTGTAGCTATCAACACCGTAGCAGGTCCTTTCTACAACCAGTCTGACGACTCTTACACAGTATTCAAAACCATCTCAAAGAGCACAGCAGCCGACTCTATACAATATCGTATGCTTGCAGTGAATGCAGAGACTCCCGAGGCTACAGCTACACTTGCCGACAGCATCTACAATGCTCTTAAAGGCGGTGCAAACTATAAAGAGATAGCCAAGAAATACGGCCAGGAGAACAGCGACTCTATTTGGCTTACATCGGCACAATACGAAGGTGCTCCCATCGTTGGCAACGACGCAACCTTGCTAAGCACAATTATGCAAGCCAAAAAAGGTGTTTACACTCTCGTAAGCCTCGATAACACACCTGTTAAGTTTATCTTCCAGGTAATCGACAGCAAAAACCCTGTAACAAAATACAACACCATCGTTCTCAAACGTACAGCAGAGTTCAGCAGCGAAACATACAATGAGGCATACAACAAATTCAGCCAATATGTAGCTTCTTGCAAATCTATTGTTGACCTTGAGAAAAATGCCGAGGAGTATGGTTACCGTGTAATGACACAGAACAACATTTCCACAGCAGCACACAAAGTGGCAAACCTTGCAGGTACACGTGAGGCTCTCAAATGGGTATTCGAGGCTGAAGAAGAGGAAATCTCACCCCTCTACGAGTGTGGCGAGAACGACAACCTCCTTGTTGCAGCCCTTTCAAGCATCAACGAGAAAGGCTACACCGATATGGAACTTCTCAAACCTATGCTCTCATACGAGGCAAGCAACAACAAGAAAGCCGAGAAAATCATCAAAGATATCAAAGGCAAGAGCTTCGACGAACTTAAGAAAGATGCAAACATCAAGACTTGTGAAACAAAACGCATCAGCTTCAGCGCTCCTGCTTACATCAGCGCAACATCAGCAAGCGAGCCCGCTATCAGCGCAGCCGTTACAAAGATGAACGTTGGTGAGGAGAGTGCTCCCGTCAAAGGAAACAGCGGTGTATATGTGATTAAACTCATCGCCAAGAATGCAAAAGGTACAGAGTTCAACACCAAGGCCGAGGAAGACAGAATGAAAGCACAAGGCTCACGCGAGGCAAGCCGCTTCCTCAACGTACTCGTACAAGATGCCGATATTGAGGATAACAGATACAAGTTCTTCTAATAATAAAAGAAACATATCAAAAATATATGCTTGCCAACTTGGCGAGCATATATTTTATAATACAGTTCAACAATGAAATTCCACAAATTTACAACTTTGCTTATTATTGCTATAGCCATAATTGCCTGCGCGCGTAGCAACAATAGCTACACCACCCTCTCGCTTCAAGATTTCAATACTGAAATCGATAAAGCAGAAACACAACTTCTGGATGTGCGCACAAGCGAAGAGCACACACAAGGCAATATTGCCGGTAGCATAAACATAGATGTAACACAGGATAATTTTATAACAAAAGCTACAGAAAAACTCAACAAGAATCACACAGTTGCACTCTACTGCCGTAGCGGACGACGCAGCAAAAACGCAGCATCACAGTTGTCGCAAGCAGGGTACAATGTTATTGAGCTCGATGGCGGATTCAAAGCGTGGAAAGGCAATGGAACACTTTTCATTACACACGAAATTAAACATCTTCTGCAAAACTACGTACAAAAGGCTGCAAGAATAACAAGCCAAGAGGAAGGAGAAGAACTAACAGAAAATCTCTTTATAGAGTACAATAACCTGTGTGAGAAACATGAAAAAGAGATTAAAGAGTGGGTGGAAAAGATAAATGCCGAGGAGAGCGAAGCCCTAAACCACAAAAAGGAGATAGAGGATATTCTGGAAGATTTTACAAGAAACATCAATATGAAATAACAATACTACAAAGCAATATATCAGCAAGACAAAGTATATACAACAAGAAAGCGACTTTTGCATAAAAGTCGCTTTCTTGTATTACATTATATAATGCTATTCCGGAAGTTCTATCTTCAAATCCCCCTTACTGCTTATTACCAGTTTCTCATAACGCTCAACAAGACGCGGCATACGCGAAAGCCTCATCGACAAACGTACCACGCACTCGTTGTCAAAAGTCTGCTCCACCACACGCGGAGCCTCCTCTTTAACTATGCGCAAAACATCATTAAGCAAGGGATAGGAAAAACGCAGAGTAATCTCCTCATTAATGGTCTTCTCTATATGGGGCACAGCTTCAAGAGCCTCGGCAGCAGCAAGACGATAAGCAACAATGAGACCGCTTGTACCAAGTTTCACACCACCAAAGTAACGCACCACAATTACAAGCACATTTGTCAGTTCCTTGCTGTGTATCTGGCCCAATATAGGCTTTCCTGCCGTGCCCGACGGTTCGCCATTATCGTTAGAGCGTTCAACATCGCCACGCTCTCCCAGACGATAGGCATAGCACACGTGACGTGCATCGTAATACTTTTTCTGATAAACTTCCACAATTTCCTTGACCTCTTCGACTGTGGTCACAGGTATTGCAAAAGCGAGGAATTTACTCCTTTTCTCGGTGTAAATTCCCTCGCCTTGCTCTTCTATAGTCTTGTATGTATCCTCCTGTAACATCAAGATAATTTATGAATAACCAAGCCCGAACGCAATTTAGGCTCAAACCAGGTTGTCTTTGGCGGCATAATATTACCAGTATCGGCAATATCGGTAAGCTGTTTCATAGACACGGGATAGAGTGCGAGAGCCGCCTTCATCTCACCATTGTCCACACGGCGTTTAAGTTCACTCAAGCCACGTATGCCACCAACAAAATCAATTCGTTTATCGGTGCGCAAATCCTTTATACCCAAAATCTCATCAAGGATAAGATTTGACGATATAGTAACATCGAGCACTCCAATGGGATCATTATCATCAAAAGTACCCTCTTTTGCAGTGAGACTGTACCAGCGACCGCCAAGATAAAGCGAGAAGTTATGCAACATATCAGGCTTGTAAATCTCAGAACCCTTATCCACCACATCAAAGTTCTTTGCCAATGCAACGAGGAACTCATCCTCGGTAAGTCCATTAAGATCCTTTACCACACGATTATAATCAATAATGGTAAGCTGGCTAGATGGGAAGCATACTGCCATAAAGTAGTTGTACTCCTCGTCGCCGCGATGCGCAGGGTTGTTATCTGCCTTCTCCTTGCCCACAAGTGCTGCTGCAGCCGAACGATGATGGCCGTCGGCAATATACAAAGCAGGCATTGAGGCAAATTCCATTGTTATAGCCGCAATATCATCTTCGTTATCAATAATCCACAACTGGTGACGGAAACCATCGAGCTGTGCAGTGAAGTCATACTCGGGCATAGCAGATGTATAACGCGCAACAATTGAGTCGAGAGCAGCATTGTCGGGATAAGCAAAGAACACCGGTTCAATATTGGCATCGTTCACGCGAACGTGCTTCATGCGATCCTCCTCCTTATCCTTACGGGTAAGTTCGTGTTTCTTTATCACCCCGTTCAAATAGTCATTTACATAAGCACAAACCACAAGACCATACTGTGTACGGCCATTCATCGTCTGCGCATATATATAATATTGCTCTTTGGCATCCTGTACGAGCCAACCCTTCTGCTGGAACTTTGCAAAATTCTCCGCAGCCTTGGCATACACCTCGGGAGCGTGCTCGTCGGTACCTACGGGAAAATCAATCTCGGGACGAATTATGTGATACAAAGACTTTTCGTTACCCTCGGCTTCGGCACGTGCCTCTTCGCTGTTAAGCACATCGTAAGGACGGCTCTGTACCTGCTCCACAAGTTCGCGCGGAGGACGCACACCTTTGAAAGGTTTAATTACAGCCATATTCCTTTACTACTTATTTATTTACACGGAAACGCTCACAGCCCTCTTCAAAGAAAGCAACAATCTGTTTTGCAGCAGCAATACCGGCATTGATATTAGCCTCGGCAGTCTGCGCACCCATCTTCTTGGGTGTTGCAAAAAAACGTCCCTCGAATTTGTTGAACTCATCCAATGCCGCAGGAGCAATATCGGTAACATACTTGACATCACCACGCTCCGACATAAGCTCAATAAGTTCAGGCTCGTTGATAACCTCTTTACGGGCAGTGTTCACCAAGAGAGCACCTTTGGGCATAGAACCAACAAGAGCCTTGCCAATAGAATTCTTGGTTTCGGGAGTTGCGGGAATGTGCAAAGAAACCACATCACACATCTTGTAAAGCTCCTCAGCCGAATCAACACGGTTCACACCGTCGGCCTCAACAATCTCCTGGGGAGTAAAAATATCGTAGATATAAATATCCATACCAAAACCTTTGGCTATGCGGCCCACGTTACGGCCCACGTTACCATAAGCATGAATACCCAGTTTCTTGCCTTTGAGTTCCATACCCGAAGTACCGTTGAACATATTGCGGTAAGCATACACCATCATACCGAAGGCAAGTTCCGCCACTGCGTTTGAATTTTGTCCGGGAGTATTCATCACACAGATGCCACGCTCTGTTGCAGCAGCAAGATCCACATTATCGAAACCAGCACCTGCACGTACCACAATCTTGCAGTTTCTGGCAGCATCCATAACCTCGGCATCCACAATATCGCTACGAATGATTATCGCATCGGCATCAGCAACAGCTGCAAGCAGTTCTGCTTTTGAAGCATATTTCTCCAACAAAACAAGTTCGTAACCAGCAGCATCGGCAACCTCTTTAATACCATTTACAGCAACAGCTGCAAAAGGCTTTTCTGTTGCAACCAATATTTTTTTCATAATTCTATCCAAAATTTATTTTGTACGTTCAAACTCCTTCATACAATCCACGAGACGCTGTACACCTTCGATGGGCATAGCATTGTAGCACGATGCACGGAAACCACCTACCGAACGGTGACCTTTAATATTGCATATACCCTGTGCAGTGGCAAACTGCATAAAGTCAGCCTCAAGTTCCTTGTACTCATCGGCCATAACAAAGTCAATATTCATAACAGAACGGTCCTCTACAGCAGCAGTACCTTTGAACATACGGTTGCGGTCAACCTCATCGTAAAGCATCTGCGAACGGAGTTCGGCACGACGCTGCATCTCCTTCACACCACCCTGAGCCTTAATCCAGCGAAGATTCTCAAGAGCAACATAAATGGGGAATACAGGAGGGGTGTTATACATAGAACCACCGTCGATATGTACCTGATAGTTCAACATTGTAGGTATCTGGCGGTCAACCTTGCCAAGCGCATCCTCTTTAACAATGGCAAAAGCCACACCGGCAGGCGCAAGGTTCTTCTGTGCACCACCATAGATACAGTTATATTTGCTTACATCGATGGGACGAGAGAAAATATCCGACGACATATCGGCAATCAAAGGAACTGGTGAGTCAAGGTCGTGACGGATTTCAGTACCATAGATGGTATTATTTGTAGTAATGTGGAAATAATCGGCATCTGCGGGAATAACATAATCCTTGGGGATGTAGCTGTAAAGTTTATCCTTTGACGAAGCAACCTCAACAGCCTCACCTACAAGCTGCGCCTCTTTAAGAGCCTTTAACGACCAAGTACCTGTATTCAAGTAAGCAGCCTTCTTCTTGAGGAAGTTGAAAGGTACCATGCAGAATTGCATACTTGCACCACCACCGAGGAAAAGTGTTGTATACCCATCGGGAATGTCAAGGATTTCCTTGAACAAAGCGCGTGCTTCATCGAGAACAGCCACAAAATCCTTTGAGCGGTGGCTGATTTCCAATATCGAGAGGCCGATGCCATTAAAATCCAAAACCGATTTTGCTGCAGCGTCGAACACCTCCTGAGGCATAATCGACGGACCTGCGTTGAAATTTATCTTTTTCATTTTTGCTATATGTTTAATAAAGTTTTCTAATTCAAAAAAAACGATGCAACACCCACAAAAAGAGTGCTTTTCGCATTAAAGTCGCAAAGATAACCTCTTTTTTTAAGTAGCATCGCCACAACTGTCTTTTTTTTAGCCTTTTACAAAAAAAGTTATCAACAGTTATGCAAAAAGATAAAAAAGTTGCACATTCCGTCACGGAACGTGCAACAAAACAGTTTAAAAAGTGTGACAAATTACAAAAATATCACCCTCTCACCGGCTCTATAATGGTTTTTATACCTTTTATTTTTTCACCGCAAACAACTTTCAACACTTCGCGCATACGGTTCATCTTCACCGCAACATAGGAATAACGGTCAAACACCACAATAGAACCCACCTCATCGGGGCGCAAGGCTCCTTTTTTCATAAAGAAACCAGCAAGGTCACCACGGCTTATCTTGTCGCGTTTACCCTTACCCACATACAATGCCGCCCACTGCGCTTGTTGAGGTAACACAGTCTTCTTAGGCAACTCAAACTCCTCGAGTGTCGAAGGCACGAAATCGGGCAACTCCTTACCCTCAAAAGAGAACATATACACAGCACCGTCAGCCTCCCATCGCGCCGTACGACCATTGCGATGAGTAAATACGTCGGCACTCAAAGCACGCTGATAATGAACAACATGTCGCACATCCTTTATATCAAGACCACGCGCAGCAAGGTCGGTGCTCACAAGAACATTCACACAAGAAGAGGAGAACCTGTACAATGCAAGTTCGCGCTCCTTCTGCTCCAACGCACCGTGATAAGCCGCGCAGCGCACTCCATTCTTCGCAAGGAAAGAGCGCACCTCATCGACACTCTCTCTGAAATTACAAAAAACAATTGCAGGCTCTCCGTTGAAAGAACAGAGCAGACGCAAAAGTTTCGGCAAACGTTCATCGGGTGTTGTCGAGATTGTATAAAAAGCCGTACGCGAAGAGGGTTGCACTTCCTGCTCGCGGAAATCGAGCGGTTCACCATAATCTGCACCCGCAAAATTAGGAATTTCCTCGGCATCGGTAGCCGAAAGCAGATAGCGCACCTTCACCGCAGGCAACAACGCAAGCAACCTCTCCATCTCCTCGCGGAAACCCATTTCGAGACACTTATCAAACTCATCAATTACCAACAACGAACACTTGTCAACCCCAAAAGTTCCCCTTTCAAGGTGGTCAATCAAACGACCGGGAGTTCCCACCACTACCGAAGGCGAAGCCCCGGCAAACATAGCAGCCTCCTGTTCCAAAGGACGGCCGCCATAGAGAGCAACCATCTGCCACGCAACCTTCATTGCCCGCCACACCTCGCTCACCTGCTTCGCAAGCTCACGCGAAGGCACAATAATCACGGCTTGCACCTTTTTTACATCAGCGTCAAGCCTATCGAGCAGAGGCAACAAGTAAGCAAGAGTTTTTCCCGTGCCGGTAGGCGAAAGAAGTATCATATCCCTCTCGTGCCCATTGCCACGGCAATGCATCACCGCCTGCCACTGCATCGTGTTCACCTCTTTTATCTTCAAATTAGCAAGAGCTCTCTCCTGCCACTCGTTAAATCTCTTATCCATAATCATTTAATCTTATCCTTTTCGCTCTGTAACAACAAACGCAGTTGCTCCACAATTGCGGGATTATGTTCAGCCACATTTTCGCTTTCACCCACTATTCTCATATCATAGAGTTGCGACATAGTGGAGTAACCTGTTTCAATCTTCGGCCCCCATGGTACCATCGCCGGGCCGCCCTTCGGCTCAATAAATTTCCACTCGGGCGTACGCAACGACAGAGTATGGTTTGATGCCTGCGTAACCACATAGGAACGCGCATCACCATCCTTGCCAAGCCACGAAGAGAGGTAATTTTTACCATCGAGAACTTCACCAGATTCAACCCCGACAAGCGCTGCCATCGTGGGAAGAAAATCGACCTGCGAAACAAGTTTGTCGCACACCGCACCGCACTCCGTAACTCCTTGCCACAAAACTACAAACGGCACTCTCGCACCGCCATCAAAAGCGCTGTATTTTCCACCGCGCAAGTCACCGGCCGGCTTATGCCCGCCAAGTAAAGCCTCGGCATCATCGACATAACCATCATCAACCACAGGGCCATTATCGCTTGTCAGAATTATAAGCGTCTTCTCCAAAAGCCCGCACTCGCGAAGAGCCTCAACAAGACAACCCACCGACCAATCGAACTGCACAATTGCATCACCTCTCAATCCCATACCACTTTTCCCACGAAAACGCTCGTGAGGGAAACGTGGTACGTGCACATCATTGGCCGCAAAATAGAGGAAAAACGGTTCATCGCCGTGCGAACGTATAAACTCCACCGCACGCGTCGTTATTGAATCGGCAATATTTTCATCCTTCCACAAAGCCGTGCCACCGCCACGCATAAACCCTATTCGACCAATTCCATTCACAATAGACATATTGTGTCCATGACTCGAGCGCAGATTATACAACAACTTCGGATTTTCCTTTCCCGTAGGCTCTCCCTCGAAATTTTTTACATAGCTGACCTCTATTGGAGCCGTTTCATCAAATCCCGAAACTCTGCCATTCTCTATGAAAACACACGGTACACGGTCACCTGTAGCCGCCATTATGTAATGCTCATCAAAACCAAGGTCAGCAGGCGAAGGCGACACTGTGCCGTTCCAGTCCTGTTCACCCGTTACTGCACCAAGCCCCAAATGCCACTTACCAAAGGCACCTGTTGCATAACCGGCACGTTTAAAAATATCGGCCACAGTCAAGCGGTCGGGAGAAATAATCATTGCAGCATTCCCCGCTGCCACATCCGTACCTCTTCTGCGCCAGGCATACTCACCTGTCAGCAATGAATAACGCGAAGGGGTGCTCGTCGAAGCTGTAGAATAGGCATTCTCAAAACGCACACCCTCCCTGCACAATGCAGCGATATTAGGCGTAGCATCACTCACACGGGCATAACACTCAATATCGCCATACCCCAAATCATCGGCATAAATAAACAGCACATTGGGACGCTCCACCACATCATCGGCTACCACCGGAGCAACCCCCGCCAGCAATAAGGAAGAATACGCAAAGAATTTATCGGCAATCATAGTGTGGAAAATAAATTACATCGCGAATATAATCATAATCCTGCGGAAAACACCCATCTGTCACACAAACAAACATTACAAAACCTCTTTTCTGCCAAATTGACACATATTATTCCTCCAAAAGAACTATCTTTGCAAAATAATATGCCACAAAACCCACTGGCAAACTATTTGTTATTGACTATACAAAAACATCACATAAAGAATTATGGAAGAGAAAGAATTGAAAGAAGAAAATATTGAAACAACAACCAACGCCACAACCGAGGAGGCAACAGCCACCGAGGAGCAGCAGCAAGAAGAACTCACAGCCGAAGAGCAATTACAGAAAGAGCTTGCCGATGCTAACGAAAAAATAGCATCGCTCGAGGACAAATACCTTCGCCAGGCAGCCGAGTTCGACAACTACCGCAAACGCACCATCAAAGAGAAAGCCGAGCTTATCAAGAACGGCGGCGAGCGTGCAATAGAATCCATACTCCCCGTTCTCGACGACTTTGAGCGTGCCATACAAAACATGTCGAAAGACGAGAATGCAGCCGAAATGCTTACCGGTGTAGAACTCATCTACAACAAGTTTGTCGGCATACTCAAACAGAACGGTCTCCAGAAAATTGAGACCGAAGGCGCAGACTTTGACACCGATTTCCACGAAGCAATCGCCCTCGTCCCCACCCCCGACGAAGCCCTCAAAGGAAAGGTTCTCGACTGCGTACAGACAGGATACACACTTAACGACAAAGTAATACGCCACGCAAAAGTTGCTGTGGGCCAATAACGACACAATATGGCAAAGAGAGACTACTATGAAGTGCTGGGCGTCGATCGCGGTGCCTCAGCAGCAGAGATAAAGAAAGCCTACCGTAAAAAAGCGATAGAATACCACCCCGACAAGAACCCCGGCAATAAGGAAGCCGAGGAGAAATTCAAGGAGGCTGCCGAAGCATATAGCGTGCTCAGTGATGCCGACAAGAAAGCCCGTTACGACCAGTTCGGCCACGAAGGAGTAAGCGGTGCAGCCGGCGCAGGAGGTTTCGGCGCAGGCATGGACATGAACGACATCTTCTCTATGTTCGGCGACATCTTCGGCGGTGGAGGAGGTTTCAGCGGCTTTGGTGGTTTTGGCGGCGGTCGCAGTTCAGGCCCTGCAAAATTCCGCGGTAGCGACCTTCGTGTAACCGTAAAGCTCACTCTCCAGGAGATAGCCAACGGCGTAACAAAGAAGTTCAAACTAAAGAAAAACGTACCCTGCCAACACTGTGGCGGTAGCGGAGCCGAAGACGGCGCTATGGAGACCTGCCCCGAGTGTAAAGGAACAGGCCGCGTAGTGCGCACCCAACAAAGTTTCTTCGGGATGATGCGCACCGAGGTTGCTTGTACCCATTGCAACGGCACAGGAAAAATAATTAAGAACAAATGTAAACACTGTGGCGGCGACGGCGTTGTTATGGGCGAAGAGGTTGTAGAAGTACAGATACCCGCAGGTGTATCCGACGGAATACAGCTCTCAATGCGTGGTAAGGGAAATGCCGGCAAGCACAACGGCATAAACGGTGACCTTCTCATACAAGTAAAAGAAGAGCCCCATCCCCAGCTTGTACGCGACGACAACGACCTTATATACAGCCTTTTGCTCGACATACCCACCGCAACCCTTGGCGGTGTAGCCGAAATACCCACCATCGAAGGTAAAGCAAAAGTAACCATCGATGCCGGCACACAACCCGGCAAGGTACTTCGCTTGCGTGGCAAAGGCCTTCCCTCGCTCAACGGCTACGGCAAGGGCGACATTGTGGTAAACATCAGTGTTTACATCCCCGAGAGCCTCTCAAAAGACGAAAAGAAAGCAATGGAGAACTTCAAAGAGTCCGACAACTTCCGCCCCACCGAGAGTATAAAGGAACAAATCTTCCGCCGTTTTAAAAACTTCTTCGATTAAAAGAATTATGACATACGACGAAACAGTCGATTACCTCTTTAACTGCGCACCGCCCTTCCAGCAAGTAGGCGGTGCCGGTTACAAAGAGGGGCTTACCGGCAGCATTGCCCTCGACAACCACTTGGGCAACCCTCACCGCCGTTACCGCACCATACACGTTGCAGGTACAAACGGCAAAGGTTCCACCTCGCACACCCTCGCCGCCATACTCCAGGCAGCAGGTTACAAGGTAGGCTTGTACACTTCACCCCACCTTATAGATTTCCGCGAGCGCATACGCGTGAACGGAGTACCAGCAAGCAAGCAGTTCGTCATCAACTTTGTGGAGCGCGAAAAAGCCTTTTTCGAGCCCCTCTCGCCATCATTCTTCGAACTCACCACAGCTATGGCTTTCACCTACTTCGCACAGGAAGAAGTTGACGTAGCCATAATAGAGGTAGGGCTCGGCGGACGACTTGACTGTACCAACATCATAACCCCCGACCTCTGCGTCATCACCAACATCAGCCCCGACCACACACAATTCCTCGGCACCACCCTCACACAAATTGCAGGCGAGAAAGCCGGCATCATAAAACCAGGCATTCCCGTAATCATTGGAGAGGCAACCGAAGAAACACGAAAAGTTTTTACAAACAAAGCACAAAAAGAGGGAGCACCCATCACCTTCGCCGAGGATAACAGTCAGATATTACAAGCCATCCACACCGACCAAGGAATAGAATACACCACCCGCAAGCACGAACACTACACAGGTGAACTACGTGGCAGCTACCAGATAAAAAACACAAACACCATACTCGCCACCGTAGAACAATTAGTAAAAAAAGATTACAAAATAAGCACCGACAACATACGAACCGGTCTTGCCGAAGTGTGTTCACTCACAGGCTTTATGGGACGCTGGCAAACCATCTCAAAAAGCCCCCGCACCATCTGCGACGCAGGTCACAACATAGGCGGCATAAAATATATCACCGAGCAACTCGCCCGCGAGCACTACACCACCCTTCGAATAGTATTCGGAATGGTGGGCGACAAAGATATAAACACCGTGCTCTCGATTATGCCACACAACGCCATCTACTACTTTACCCAAGCAAGCATAAAGCGCGCTATGCCCGCCGACGAGCTTCGCGAGCTCGCCAAGAGCCACAATCTACTCGGCAGCAGCCACCCCACAGTGAGCGCAGCTCTCGCAACCGCCACTGCCGACGCCTCACCCGGTGACCTCATCTTTGCAGGTGGCAGTTGTTTTGTCGTGGCCGACCTTCTCACAGCCACAAACAAAAGCAATTTGTAAATTTTTCTAAATACCGCTAACGAAAGCAAAAAAAAGCCTCATAATTGTTTTGAGATAATACAGAAATTTATTTTATTTGCAACTACAAATGCCATTAGGCGAAGCCTGCACGCGCCCAATCAAATACGCGACGCAACACCGCCACGGCCCACAAAAGAGCTAATTCTTTAAATGCAAATAAGATATGAGCTGTACAGAAAATCTTTCACAGTTGAAAGCCGCCGACTTTAAAAAAACCGTCGACGGTAAAGAGACCGCGCTGTTCATCCTTAAAAACAAGCAAGGCAGCGAAGTTGCAATCACAAACTATGGTGGTGCCATCTGCACCATTATGGTTCCCGACAAGAACGGCAATTACGCCAACGTAATTCAAGGACACGACAGCATCGATAACCTCCTTGCAAGCCCCGAACCCTTCCTCAGCACACTTGTAGGTCGCTACGGCAACCGCATCTGCAAAGGAAAGTTCACCGTTGAAGGCAAAGAGTACACTTTGGCAATCAACAACGGCCCCAACCACCTTCACGGAGGCCCTACAGGTTTCCACGCCCGCGTTTGGGATGCCGAGCAGATTGATGCACAGACACTCAAACTCCGTTACGTTTCGGCCGACATGGAAGAAGGCTTCCCTGGCAACCTCGACACAACCGTCATCTACTCATGGAGCGACGAGAACGAACTTAAAATTGAATACAAGGCAACAACCGACAAGACTACAATCGTGAACCTCACAAGCCACGGTTTCTTCTCACTCTCGGGCCTTGACACTCCCACTGCTACAATAGACAACCTTATTTGCGAGATTAACGCAGACTTCTTCGTACCCATCGATGACACATCGGTACCTTACGGCACCATCGCACCCGTTAAAGGCACAGCGTTCGACTTCACCACCCCCACAGAGGTAGGTGCACGCATCGACGCCGATGAAGAGCAAATCAAACACGGCGCCGGTTACGACCACTGCTACGTTCTCAACAAGAAAGAGGTAGGCGAGCTCAGTTTCGCAGCCAAAGTTACCGAACCTGTAAGCGGCCGCACTATGGAGGTTTACACCACCGAGCCCGGTGTACAGGTATATACATCAAACTGGCACAGTGGCTTCGCAGGCTGGAAAGGTACCACCTTCCCCAAGCGTAGCGCAATATGCTTCGAAGCACAATGCTTCCCCGACTCACCCAACCGTGCACACTTCCCCAGCGTAGTACTTAAACCCGGCGAAGAGTACACACAAGTTACAATATATAAATTCGGTGTAGAGAAATAAAACATTATTAACCTAAATAAATTTATAAAAAATGAGTCAAGAAAAGAAACAATGGGGAGCCATTATCGTAATGATTGCGCTCTTCGCCATGATTGCCTTCGTAACCAACTTGTGTACACCTATGGCAACCATCATCAAGAACCAAGGTCCCATCTCAAATGTGCTTGCACAGATTGGTAACTACGGTAACTTCGTAGCATACTTGGTTATGGGTATTCCCGCAGGTATGCTCATCTCAAAATTCGGCTACAAGAAAACAGCCCTCATCGGTCTTGCAGTAGGAGCCATCGGTATCGCAATCCAGTGGTTCAGCGGCCAGCTCGATGTTGAGCAGAACCTCGGTCTCGTGTTCGCAGTGTACCTCATCGGTGCATTCATCGCAGGTCTTTGCATGTGTATCCTTAACTGCGTTGTAAACCCCATGCTCAACTTGCTTGGTGGTGGCGGTAACAGCGGTAACCAGCTCATCCAGATTGGTGGTGTATTCAACTCATCAGCAGCCGTAGCTTGCTACATCCTTATGGGTGCCCTCATCGCCGACGCTACAAAAGCTAAAATTGCCGACGCTACACCCGCTCTTATGATTGCCCTCGCAATCTTCGTTATTGCATTCGTAGTTATCCTCTTTACCAAAATCAACGAGCCCGAGCAGGCACCCGTTGAGCTTGGCCTCATCAAAGGCGCTATGAGCTATCGTCACTTTGCACTCGGTGCATTGGCTATCTTCTTGTATATGGGTATCGAGGTTGGTGTTCCCAACTTTGTACAGCAGTACCTCATCGCCGACGGCATCCCCGCCGGAACAGTAGGTATGCTCGTAGCCGTTTACTGGTTCATGATGCTCATCGGTCGTTTCGTAGGTGCAAGTATCGGTAGCAAAGTATCAAGCCGCACAATGATTACAACCGTATCAATTGCAACACTCGTGCTTGTACTCTTTGGTATGTACGCTCCCACTGATGTAATCGTGTCATTCCCCGGTGTCGATTGGGGTAAACTTGAGCTCATCTGGCAGCCCATCCCCGTAGGCATCTTCTCATTCTTGTTGGTAGGTCTCTGCACATCAGTAATGTGGGGTGCTATCTTCAACATGGCTGTTGAAGGCTTGGGCAAATACACAGCTATTGCATCAGGTATCTTTATGACAATGGTATTCGGTTGCGCCGTAATGATGGCCATCCAGGCAGCCGTTGCCGACGCTACCAACTACATCACCAGCTTCTGGGTAGTAGTATTCTGCGCAGCATACCTCTTGTTCTACGCACTTGTAGGTTCAAAACCCTCACAGAAATAAGATTTTGACAGTAACTTTAAGTAACTAACCATATAACATTTTAAAACAATGGATATAGAATTTGTAAGAAGTCGTTTCATCAAACACTTCGATGGTACAACAGGTAGCGTATATGCATCACCCGGTCGCATCAACCTCATCGGCGAGCACACCGACTACAACAACGGTTTCGTATTCCCCGGTGCAGTAAACAAAGGCATCATTGCCGAGATCAAAGCAAACGGCACAAACAAAGTTTGCGCATACTCTATCGATGAGAAAGACTATGTAGAGTTCGGCTTGAACGAAGAAGATGCACCTCGCGCATCTTGGGCACGTTACATCTTCGGTGTATGCCGCGAGATGATTAAACGTGGTGTTGATGTAAAAGGTTTCAACACAGCCTTCGCAGGCGATGTACCTCTCGGTGCAGGTATGTCATCATCGGCAGCCCTCGAGAGCACATTCGCTTATGCAATGAACGACATGTTCGGCGACAACAAGATTGACAAATTCGAGCTTGCAAAAGTAGGTCAGGCAACCGAGCACAACTACATCGGTGTTAAGTGCGGTATCATGGACCAATTCGCCAGCGTATTCGGCAAGGCAGGCAGCCTCATCCGTTTGGACTGCCGCAACCTCGAGTACCAGTACTTCCCCTTCAAACCCCAGGGCTACAAGCTCGTTCTAATCAACACTTGCGTTAAACACGAGTTGGCAGGTTCACCCTACAACGAACGTCGTTTGAGCTGCGAGCACGTAGCAGAGGTTATCAAGAGCAAACACCCCGAGATTGAGTCATTGCGCGACGCTAACTTCGATATGCTCGAAGAGGTTAAAGCCGAGCTCAAACCCGAGGACTACAGCCGTGCAAAATACGTTATCGGCGAGGTAGTACGCGTACTCGACGTATGCGCAGCTCTCGAGGCAGGTGACTACGAGACAGTAGGTAAGAAGATGTACGAGACACACTTCGGTCTCAGCAAAGACTACGATGTAAGCTGCGAGGAACTCGACTTCTTGGTTGACGTAGCTATCGACTGTGGCGTAACTGGTTCTCGTATGATGGGTGGTGGCTTCGGTGGCTGCACCATCAACCTCGTGAAAGAAGAGTTGTACGATATCTTCATCGAGAAAGCTAAAGAGCGTTACAACGAGAAATACGGCAAAGACCCCAAGGTTTACGACGTAGTTATCGGCGACGGCTCACGCAAAATCTGCTAATTCACAGATTTAGCATACTAAAAAATGCCGAGGATTTTTCCTCGGCATTTTTTATTTCCTCTAATGAGTTACAATCCGGCACTGCTATTGAATTGCATATTTAAACTCCGCCTAGTGAAGGAAGTTGTCACAAACAAAGTGCAGTGACGGAGGGAGTACTTCACGATGCGATGCATCAGATAAAAATAACACCTCTGAAATGAATTGATAAAAACTTGCGATTGTAGGGGCAGACACATCGGTCTGCCCCTACATTATACGCAATTACGCGCCAGCGGAAAAAACAAAGCCACACGCAATCACACCCCACGCATACTCAAACCAATGCGGCGACGTTTGAGGTCAACCTCAACCACACGCACCATCACCTGCTGGCCAAGTTTCACCACATCACCGGGCGACGACACGAATCTGTCGGCAAGTTGCGAAATATGCACCAACCCATCCTGGTGTACACCCACATTCACAAACGCACCGAAAGCAGTAATATTAGTAACAATACCTGGCAGAATCATACCCTCATGCAAGTCCTCAATCTCGTGAACATTAGCATCAAAAGCAAAAGCCTTTGCCGGCTCACGAGGGTCGAGTCCACGCTTGTTCAGCGCATCCATAATATCGTTCAAAGTAGGCATACCCACCTTGTCGGTAACAAAATCCTTCAGCACAACACGCGCACGCAGTTCCTTGTCCATAATGAAATTCTCAAGAGACACCCCTGTTGCGGCAGCCATTCTCTCCACCACCTCATACGACTCAGGATGCACTGCCGTGTTATCGAGCAACTGCTTGCCACCCACTACGCGCAAGAAACCTGCCGCCTGCTCAAAAGCCTTCGCACCCAAGCGCGGCACCTTTAAAAGAGCCTTTCGCGACGAAAAATCGCCATTCTCAGCCCTGTAACGCACAATATTCTCAGCAAGAGCAGGCCCAAGCCCCGAGATATGTGTCAAAATCTGCTTCGTAGCAGTATTCACATTCACACCCACAAGATTCACACAACTCTCCACCACAACATCGAGCCTCTCCTTCAACCTTGTTTGGTCCACACTATGCTGGTACTGCCCCACCCCAATTGAGCGCGGCTCAATCTTCACTAATTCCGACAGCGGGTCAATCAACCTGCGACCAATGGACACAGCCCCACGCACCGTCACATCCTCCTCGGGGAACTCCTCGCGCGCCACCGCCGATGCCGAATAGACCGACGCACCATCCTCGTTCACCACAAACACCTCAGGTTCAAGCCCCAAGGAGCGCACAAACGCCTCTGTCTCGCGCCCCGCCGTACCATTACCAATAGCAAAAGCCTCCACAGCAAACCTCTTCACAAGCGAAGCCAACACAGCGGCAGCCCCCTCGCGGTCGTTCTGCGGCGCGTGCGGGTATATCACAGTGTGGTGCAACAAGTTACCCTGTTTATCAAGAGCCACCACCTTACAACCGGTGCGGAATCCCGGGTCAATAGCCAACACCGCCTTCTGCCCAAGCGGCGATGACAACAACAGCTGTCGCAAATTCTCGGCAAACACAGCAATAGCCTCCTCATCAGCCTTCGATTTTGCAACCGCCATCGTCTCATTCTCTATCGACGGCGCAAGCAAACGCTTGAAAGCATCACCCACAGCCCCCTCGAGAATAACCCTCACAGGCGAACCACGCTTTATAAAACGGCGGAAGAGTTGTTCACAAGCCTCCTCGACACTCACACCAATACTCACACGCAGGAAACCCTCTTCCTCGCCACGCAGTATAGCTAACAAGCGGTGCGACGAAATACGCCCCACAGGCTCCTCCCACTCATAATAATCGGAATACTTTATACCATCGGCCTCCTTGCCCTTCACCACACGCGACACAAGCACACCACGACGGGCAAACAAACGACGCATAGCACCACGCGCCCACTCATCCTCGGCCACTCGCTCCGCCACAATATCACACGCACCAGCAATGGCATCATCAGGTGCAGGCACCTCGGCACACACAAACGCACGTGCCCTGCCCGCCACATCGGCCACCTGCTGCAACCACAGCACATCGGCAAGCGGTTCCAAGCCACGTTCCCTTGCCACCGTCGCACGTGTGCGACGTTTAGGCTTGTAAGGCAAATAAATATCTTCCAGTTCCACCGCATCGAAACAACCATCTATGCGTCGTTTAAGTTCCTCGGTCAGCTTTCCCTGCTCCTCAATCGTCGCCACAATTGTCGCCTTTCTCTGTACCAGCGCCTTCAACCTCTCATAACGCTCCTTCACATCACCCACAGCCACCTCATCCATCGACCCGGTAGCCTCCTTCCTGTAACGCGCTATAAACGGTACAGTAGCACCGTTTTCAAGCAAGTCAACCACATTGCGCACCTTGTCGGCAGCCAAACCAAGTTCCTTCGATATAATATTTACCAGCATCATAAGTCAAAAATCATAAAAAATCAAACAGAGCGAAGATACAACAAAAGCCCACAAAAACACCCACCTTCACCCCAAAAAGAGAGAAAAAAACACCTACCCTCCAAACAAAAGACAATTGTTGAAAAATCATCATAAAAAGATGCTTAACATTCAAACAAAAAGTACTAAATTTGCAGTTAATAAACAAAGGCATATAAAAAGCCATAAAAACAAAAAATAACTTACCTAAACAATACATATTGGTATGAACAGCAAGCAACTGATGAACAAAGCAGCAGACAACATAAGAATATTGTCGGCTGCAATGGTAGAGAAAGCAAAATCAGGCCACCCTGGCGGAGCAATGGGCGGAGCCGACTTCATAAACGTACTCTATTCAGAGTTTATGGTCTACGACCCCGAAAATCCCCTATGGGAAGGCCGTGACCGTTTCTTCCTCGACCCCGGTCATATGTCACCAATGCTCTACTCAGTACTTGCACTCTGCGACAAATACACAATGGACGAGCTCAAAGAGCTCCGTCAGTGGGGCAGCGCCACACCCGGCCACCCTGAAGTAAACTTCGCACGCGGAATCGAGAACACCTCAGGCCCCTTGGGCCAGGGCCACACCTACGCAGTAGGAGCAGCCATAGCCGCAAAATTCCTCGAGGCACGTTTGGGCAAAGAAGTTATGGGACAGACCATCTACGCCTTCATCTCCGACGGTGGCGTACAGGAAGAAATCTCACAAGGCGCAGGCCGTATGGCAGGTTTCCTCAAGCTCAACAACCTCATAATGTTCTACGACGCCAACCAGATACAGCTCTCAACCCGTTGCGACCAGGTAATGTGGGAAGACACAGCAAAGAAATACGAAGCTTGGGGCTGGAAAGTCATCACCATCGACGGTAACGACTGCGACGCCATCCGCGCCGCCCTCACCGAGGCCAAAGCCGAGCAAGAGCGCCCCACCCTCATCATCGGTAACACCGTAATGGGTAAAGGCTGTCGCCGTGCCGACGGCAGCAGCTACGAATTCGACTGCGCCACACACGGAGCCCCCCTTGGTGGCGACGCATACATCAACACCATCAAAAACCTCGGTGGCGATGTAGAGAACCCCTTCACCTTCTTCCCCGAAGTGAAAGAAATGTACGACAACCGCCTTGCCGAGTTGCGTAACATAGTAGCCGAGCGCAAGCAGCAGAAAGCTGCTTGGGCAGCCGCCAACCCCGACAAAGCCATCAAGATGGCCGAGTGGTTCGCTGGCTCACACCCTGCAATCGACTGGAACGCCATAGAGCAGAAAGCCGACGGCCCCACCCGCAACGCATCAGCAACCGTACTCAGCATCCTTGCCGAGAAATATGAAAATATGATAGTATCGTCGGCCGACCTCAGCAACAGCGACAAAACCGACGGCTTCCTCAAAAAGACACACCCCTTCGTACCCGGAGATTTCAGTGGTGCCTTCCTCCACGCCGGAGTATCAGAGCTCACAATGGCATGTCTCTGCATCGGTATGGCGCTTCACGGTGGAGTTATCGCAGCCTGCGGAACCTTCTTCGTGTTCAGCGACTACATGAAACCCGCAATACGTATGGCGGCCCTCATGGAGCTCCCCGTTAAGTTCATCTGGTCACACGATGCATTCCGCGTAGGCGAGGACGGCCCCACCCACGAACCCGTAGAGCAGGAAGCACAAGTACGCCTGATGGAAAAAGTAAAGAACCACCACGGCCGTAACTCAATGCTCGTACTTCGCCCCGCCGACGTAAACGAAGCAACCCAAGCTTGGAAACTCGCGATGGAGAACGACAACACCCCCACAGGTCTTATCTTCTCACGCCAAAACATAACCAACCTCCCCGAAGGAACCGATTACACACAAACCGAAAAAGGCGCATACATCATTGCCGGCTCGGACGAAGACTACGACATCATCCTCCTCGCTTCAGGCTCTGAGGTATCAACCCTCGTTGATGGTGCCAAGCTCCTCAAAGCCGACGGCATTAAAACCCGTATAGTGTCGGTACCCTCCGAAGGTCTCTTCCGCAGCCAGCCCCAGCAATATCAGGAAAGCATATTGCCCCGCGATGCAAAAATCTTCGGTCTCACCGCCGGTCTTCCCGTAAACCTCCAAAGCCTTGTAGGCCCCAACGGAAAAGTCTACGGTCTTGAGTCGTTCGGTTACTCAGCACCCTTCAAAGTACTCGACGAGAAACTCGGTTTCACCGCGCAAAACGTATATAAGCAAGTAAAAGCAATGCTTTAAGAAACAATAGAACAATGAACAAAACAATAGGACTCGCAAGCGACCACGCAGGTTTCCCCCTAAAAGAGCAAGTAAAAGAGTGGCTCACTGCCAAAGGCTACAGCTACAAGGACTACGGAACCTACAGCACCGACAGCTGTAACTACCCCGAGTTTGGCCACGCTCTCGCCGCCGCCATTGAAGCCGGCGAGCACGAACGCGGCATCGCCATCTGTGGCACCGGAAACGGCATCAATATGTCCGTAAACCACCACCAAGGCATACGCGGCGCCCTCTGTTGGCAAGCCGAGATAGCCGAACTTGCCCGCCAGCACAACGACGCCAACATCCTCGTGATGCCGGGTCGTTTCATCAGCGAAGAAGAAGCCCTCAAATGCGTCACCGCTTTCCTAGACACCCCATTCGAAGGCGGCCGACACATAGCACGCATAGAAGCAATACCGGTTAAATAACGAGTAACCCCTATAAAAAGCCTGCCGACACCACGTTGCGCAGGCTTTTTCTTTCACAAAGCGAAAACCAAAGCCGTAGGGGCAGACCGGCGTGTCTGCCCAAAAATAAAGAATACAACAATGCCATATAACCCCGAAATACACCACCGACGCTCCATCCGCCTAACAGAATACGACTACTCAAAAGAAGGATTCTATTTTGTTACAATATGCACCCACACGCACAAACCACTATTTGGAAAAATAATCGATGGAACAATGCACTTAAACGAAGCCGGGTTAATGGTTGAAAAATGGTTCTATAAATGCACTGAACATTTCCAGGACATTGAATGTTTAGAAAAAATCATAATGCCCAACCACATACATTGCATTTGGCATAATACAGGAGAAAAGCAAACAGCAAGCACCGAACAAGAGGGCGAACACACTGGTTCGCCCCTACAAAAAATCATACAATGGTTTAAAACAATGACAACCAATGAATATATACGAGGAGTAAAAAACAAACAGTGGCCGCCATTCGATACACGTTTATGGCAACGCAACTATTACGAACATATAATTCGCAACCAAAAATCATACGAAACCATATTGTATTATATCATCGAAAACCCAATCCATTGGCCCGATGATGAACTATACTGCCAATAACCACAAACCCGTAGGGGCAGACCGGTGTGTCTGCCCAAAAACAAAGAAACAAAATGATAAAAACCATAACAACCTACCGCGCCCACTACCGCAACATAATACGCCTCGGTACCCCCATCGTGCTAGGGCAACTCGGCAACATAATCCTCGGTTTCATCGACACCATAATGGTAGGGCAATACAGCGGCGACGCCCTCTCCGCCTCCGGGTTCGTAAACAGCATCTTCAACCTTGGCATCTTCTCAATGCTCGGCTTTAGCTACGGTGCCACCCCCATAATCGGCGCCTTCTATGGCCGTCGCGACGACGACAATGTAGGGCACTCCTTCCGCGACAGCATTTGGGCCAACACCCTCTTCGGCGCAATAATCATCGCCATCTACACCCTGCTCTACCTAAATCTCGGCAACCTCAACCAACCCGTCGAGCTTCTGCCCCTTATGCGCCCCTATTTCATAACCCTGCTTGCATCGCTCCCATTCGTCATCCTCTTCAACAGCTTCAAGCAGTTCACCGACACCGTCGCAGCCACAAAAACCGCAATGTGGGTAATACTCACAGGCAACATCACCAACGTAGCCCTCAACTACCTTCTCATCTTCGGTGCGTGCGGCCTCCCCGAAATGGGACTCACCGGAGCCGGCATCGCCACACTCCTCTCACGCGTGCTGATGGTAGCCCTCTTCATCATCCTCATTACCAAGCAAAGCCATTTCCACAGCTACAAACCCGCCTTCCGCTCCCGTCGCAGCCGCAAGAACGACATAACCCACCTCTTCAAGACAGGCACTCCCCTAGCCATACAAATGGGAATGGAAACCGCCTCCTTCTCCCTCTCCTCTCTCCTTATGGGATGGTTAGGAGCCTGCGAACTTGCAGCCTTCCAAATAATGTGCACCACCGGCGGCCTCTGTTTCCTTGTCTATTACGGCATAGCAGCCGCAGCCAGCATACGCATCAGCCATTACCGTGGCCGTGGCGAGTGGCACAAAGTAAATGAAACAGCCAATGCCAGCCTGCACATAATATTCCTCGTTTCGGCAATACTCACAGCAAGCATAGCCATCTTACAGCACCAACTTGCCGCCATCTTCACCTCCGACACCGACATACAAGCAATGTTCACCACCCTGCTCATACCCCTCTTCGCCTACCAGATAAGCGACGGCATACAAATAAACTACGCCAATGCCCTCCGCGGCATCGCTGTCACCAAGCCAATGAGCCTCTACGCCTTCATCTCCTACATACTGCTGGCCCTTCCCGCAAGCTACATTCTAGGTTTCACACTAGGACTCGGTAGTATCGGAATCGCCTTCGGCCTCCCTGTTGGACTCACTGTCGCTGCAATTCTTTATTATAACCGTTTCCGCAAGGAGACTCGCCGTTTCAACACATAAAGTTCTGAATAAATTCCACCCATAGAGGTTTACCTATGTATCTGCTCGAACATATTGCGCGTATGAGACAACCACTACTACTCACTGTACTACGTTTGCACCACATCTGCCGAGGTTCGTGAAACATATATAAATATAAAAAAAAGACCTCAAATTTGCATTTGAAGTCTTTCTAAAAAAGTGGCGATGGCAGTGCGAAGCCAAAGCACTGCTTGCGACGACGGAACATTTATGTTCCCAAAGGAGTCCATCGCCCATAAAAGAAATGTATACATACAAAAAAAAGAGGAACTCTTTTGCAAGAATTCCTCTTTATAAAAAAGTGGCGATGACCTACTCTCCCACAAACATTTGCAGTACCATCGGCGCTGTTGGGCTTAACTTCTCTGTTCGGGATGGGAAGAGGTG
>JAZQUI010000019.1:0-10993 GCA_045631205.1 Bacteroidaceae bacterium | reverse complement strand
TTTTACTCGCGTGCCGGGCGTTTGGTTCTTTGCGCGACAAAGAACGTCAAAGATATATTTTCAATGAGAAAATAACCGACAAATAACACCGAGAAGTCAAAAGCAAGAATGTTTGGTATCGTATATGGTGAGTGCCCACACCTTTTTGCTACTGAGCCAATATTTGCACTGTTTTTGTGAACAAAAAGGAATAGAAAACAAAGAAAAGGACTGAATTTCTAACGTAAGCCGTTGATTTTCAATCCTTTTCTTCTTTGTACGCCGTCAGGGACTCGAACCCTGGACCCATTGATTAAGAGTCAATTGCTCTACCAACTGAGCTAACAGCGCAACTCTTTTGCCTTAAAGCGTTGCAAAGGTACAATTTTATTTTTACTTAGCAAACCTTTTTGAAGAAAAATAATATAAAAATATTGCTTGTTTTGGCAAGTGATTGATTATTAACAACAAGTGATGTCGTTGCTTTTATACAAAACGAGGGCGCAATTGCGCCCTCGTTCTAATTTATATCAATAGAATACTTCTTCCGAAATGTAGAGCTGGTCTTTGAGAAGGAAATTCTTCAAATCATCGAATTCTTTGCTCATCTCCACAGTGTCTTTCTTTCCTTTCATAAACTCCTGCAAGGGGAGGGGAATTGCAATGTCCTCGCCAAGTATGTTGTCTATTGTATCCTTGAATTTCGCAGGGTGAGCGGTTTCAAGGAACACACCTGTTTCGTCGGGGTGCAACTGCTCTTTCAATGCGAGATAACCGCAGGCTCCGTGGGGGTCGAGCAAGTAGCGACTCTCGTTCCAAGTCTCTTTTACACCTTGTGCAATCTCTTCGTCGTTGTATGTTGCACCCGATATGTGGTTGCAGATGTTTTCGTGGTTGTGGCCGTAGAGGTCGAGTATGCGGGCAAAGTTGCTGGGGTTACCCACGTCCATTGCGTTGGCTATGGTGCATACCGATGCCTTGGGCTCGAAGTTACCTGTGCGCAGGTAGTTGAAGAAAATATCGTTGCGGTTGTTTGCTGCAATGAAGCGTTTAATGGGAAGTCCCATCTCCTGTGCAAAAAGACCGGCTGTGATGTTACCGAAGTTTCCGCTGGGTACCGAAATTACCACATTGTCGGCTTTGCCCATCTTCTTGAGTTGGGCATAGGCGTGGAAGTAGTAGAACGATTGCGGGAGGAAACGTGCAAGGTTTATTGAGTTTGCGCTTGTGAGGAACATCTTTTCGTTCAACTCCTCGTCGAGGAAAGCGCGTTTTACGAGTGCCTGGCAGTCGTCGAAACAACCCTCGATTTCGAGTGCGGTGATGTTCTGTCCAAGTGTAGTGAACTGTTTTTCCTGTATCTCGCTCACTTTGCCTTTGGGGTAGAGCACATAAACGTGTACACCATCGACACCAAGGAAACCGTTGGCTACTGCGCTGCCGGTGTCGCCCGATGTGGCTACAAGCACGTTAACCTTTTTGTCGTGGCTGTTCTTTACAAAGTAACCAAGAAGTCGTGCCATAAAACGGCCACCGACATCTTTGAATGCGAGGGTGGGGCCGTGGAACAGCTCAAGTGAATAGATGTTGTCTTTTACGTGTACCACGGGGGTGTCGAAGGCAAGTGTATCGTAAACGATGGCTTTGAGGTCGTCGGCGGGAATGTCTTCTCCAAAGAAAGCCTCGGCTACACGGAAGGACATCTCCTGGAAACTCATTTTGTCGATGTTTTCAAAAAACTCGGCGGGGAGTTTCTTTATCTTGTTGGGCATATATAGTCCTTTGTCGGGAGCGAGGCCTTTGATAACAGCCTCTTCGAGGCTTACTTCGCTGACCATCTGGTTTGTGCTATAGTATTTCATTGTATTAAGTGTCTTTATTATTGGTTCTTGTTGTTTATTCTTGCATAAATGCTTTTATGAACTGGTCTTCCTTCATAAGTCCGTAGCTTCCCTCCTCGGCTGCAATCTCGTCAAAGGTCTGCACGCTGTCGGGGGTGATGCCGGGGTACCACACGAGGAAAGGCACGGGCTCAGCCGTGTGTGTGCGGTACTTGCAGGGTGTGGGGTGGTCGGGGAGTACGGCTATTGCCACCGGCTCGTCCCACTCTTTTACGGCTTCGTAGATGGGGCCAACGGCACGGCTGTCGAGATTCTCGATGGTGCGTATTTTTAGGGCGATGTCGCCTTCGTGTCCCGCCTCGTCGCTGGCTTCAATGTGAAGATATACAAAGTCGTCGTGTTTCAGTGCATCGAGCAGAGCGTTGGCCTTGTTCTCGTAGTTGGTGTCGTAAAGGCCTGTTGCGCCTTCAACTTCGAGTACTTTGAGTCCTGCGTAATGTCCTATACCGCGTATGAGGTCTACCGCCGAAATTACAGAGCCGCTTTTTACCTGCGGGAATTTGTCGCTCAGTAACTCCATTTGCGGGCGGTAACCGCCACCCCAGGGCCAAATGCTGTTTGCGGGGTCTTTGCCTTCGCTTGCACGTTTCTTGTTCAAGGGATGCTCTTTGAGCAATTCCTGTGACTTGAATATAAGCTCGTTTATAAGTTGTGCTGTCTCTTCGGCTTCGGGTACATCGGCCTTCACGAGGAAGGGACGGAACTCCTTGCCCGGTATGTCGTGGGGAGGTGTGCAGCTTATGCGCTTGTCGCCACCCTTTATAACCAGTAAGTGACGGTATTGTACGCCGGTGTGGAAACGTACGCGCTCGTCGCCAAGTTTCTCTTGCAGGTATTTTACAAGAATGTCGGCCTCTTCTGTTGTGATGTGTCCCGATGAATGGTTTTTGAGTGTGTCGCCCTCTATGCAGACAATGTTGCAACGCATGGCAAGCTCGCCTGTCGCAAGTTCAACGCCTATGCTTGCAGCCTCCAATGGACCGCGTCCTTCATATACTTTGGGAAGGTCGTATCCCAAAACCGACATATTGGCTACCTCGCTTCCGGGGTGAAAGCCGGGGGCTACGGTTACGAGTTTACCGCATCGTCCCATCTTGGCAAGCTTGTCCATATAGGGAGTGTTTGCGGCTTGCAGAAGTGTTTTTCCTCCAAGTTCTTCCACAGGCCAGTCGGCCATTCCGTCACCGAGTATTATTATATGTTTCATATAGTTCTTCTTGTCAATAGTTCTTAATTGTTCTTTATGTTGGAAATGCTTCGTCCTTGGAAACTTTTCCGGCATATACTTTAATACACCCTGAAATTCATTCAAAAATGAACTTCTTGAAAATTTCGACCAACCTTTTTTAGGTTATGTCTGTTTTAAAAAAAATGTTGCTGAAAAAATGTTTCACGCAGAAACAAAAATACTATCCCTACCCCCTAAGGGTAGTACCGGTAGATGTACAACAACAAGTGCTACCGGTGGTGAAGCCTGCGGTAGTACCTCGGGAGGATGTTGTATGTAGATAGTACTTGTTCATTTTTTTTGCAGATGTGTGCTACTGTCTGCTTACGCTTTCCCGCAAATATAGTGAGAAAAACATAAAAAAAATAGTTGTGGCGTTTTTTTTTGTAAAAAAAACTTAGTTTTTGCTCATTTAGACGGTGTTCTGTGGCGTATTTACAAAAAAACAGCCCTTTTAAAGGCTGTTTTCTATTGTGTTACCATCCGAACCAGTTCTTTTTCTTCTTCTTTGGAAGAGTCTGTTCTTGGGGCGATTCGTTGTACATATCGTCCCAACTTTTGTTTTCCTCTATCATTTGGTAAATTTTTCCCCAATCGGGCAGGCCACCCAGGTTACGATCGTCAATGAAAAGCTCTGCATTAAGCTTGCAGCAGTAGCCATCGTTTTCCACCGTCTCTTCGGGGAAGTTTTTGTTCACGGCATAAAATTCCACACCACGCTCTTTGCACCAATCGACAGCCTCCTGCAACAAGGCACCTCGGCGCACTGTCCAAAGTATCAACTGGTGGCGTTTGGCGATGAGCATTTTAAGCGTGGTTATGGCAAAGGGTATCTCCTTGCCAATTTCGGGATAACAATGCTCCACAATTGTACCGTCAAAATCTACTGCTATTATCATTGTGTGACTAATTTAACAGGTGCTAAAGTATGAATAATCTACGAGTTGTGCAAATATTCTTATATAAGGTGCTCAAAAAATATTGCAGCGCCCACAGTGAGGCAACCTGCTACGGCAACCGACAGGCTGCTCATTGCACCTTCCACCTCGCCCATTTCCATTGCGCGTGCCGTGCCCATAACGTGGGTTGCAGTGCCAATGGCAGTACCCTTTGCAATGGGGTGGTGTATGCCAAGCAAGCGACACAACTGCTCACCTGCGATGTTACCTAAAAGTCCTGTGATTATTATTGCCGACACGGTAATTGCCACATAGCCACCAAGTTCCTGTGAGAGGCCAATGCCAATGGCTGTGGTTATGGATTTAGGCAAAAGAGTGACATATTGTGTGTGGTCGAGTGTAAAAACAAGCGCGAGTGCAAATATTGAGAAAAAACTTGCAAGCACGCCCGACGCAATGCCTGTGATAATGGCTGTGGGGTTCTTTTTTAACAACGTAACCTGCTCGTACAAGGGAATGGCAAGTGCCACTGTTGCGGGTGTTAGCAGGTAACTTATGTATTTTGCACCGTTGTTGTATGTTGCATAATCGGTACCTGTCAGCAACAAGGTGGCAATGGTACCTGTTATTGCCACAATTAGTGGATTGTATAGAAAAAATCTTGTTTTTCTATACAATCGCAATCCCAGGATGTAAAAGCCTAAACTTGCAGCCACTCCAAAGAAAAGAGTTTCTGTAATAATTCCCATCATCTCTTTCCCTCCTTTCTTCGGTTGAGCAAATATTGTGTAACGTGCCCTGTTGCTGCCATAACAACAACGGTACTTATTAGCGATATGGCAATGATGGCTACAATGAATTCTTTCATTGCTCCCCAATTCTCAATTATACCCACAGTCGCAGGGACAAACATTAGTGGCATTATACCAATAAGGAATTTGCCGGTCTCCTTTACCGCCGAAAGTTTTATAACTCCCGTGCATAGCGCGGTGAAGAGAATGAGCATTCCGTATATGCTGGCGGGTATTGGTAGCGGTATCAGCTTGTTGAGCAACTCGCCCACAAGCGATATTGCCACAATTATTTCAAATTGTATTATGTATTTCATTGTAACCGGGCATGGGGTTTAAAATCGCTTGCAAAAATACTTATTTTTAATAAACGAAACAAGCCGCACGTGGACGGCTTGTTTCGTTTATTAAATGTTGAGTTGAATCAGGAAAGTGCAGATGTAATAAAGTTTATATTAAAATTACAACTTATTGGTGTCAAAAGCTGGTGTCAAATTACAAAATGTGACAATTTGAGTGGTTTTCTTGTAAATAAGGCTTGTTTTTCGAAATAAAAGAAACAGCATCAGCGCAGATGTGCTGATGCTGTTTGTAAATTATTGATTATGATTGACAAAACTTGCTTTTGTAGTCGGCGCGGTTGTGTTTATATCCACGCTTCGTGCGGTCTTTGATTGCTCGCTTTGTCGATTTTTTTTGCCGTTTTTAGGCAAAAATTACTCCCACTCGACTAGAACTGTTAAATTATTGCTTAATATTTTAACTTTATTATCAATACTTTAACACGGTTTTTTGTCCTTTATTTACCAAACTGGTGTCAAAACTGGTGTCGAAATGGTTATTACTATTTGTTCTCTATTAATTCATCAATGCTAAACTCAAACGTATAGTCGTTTTGAACATTCTCTATCATAATAGGCATTAAAATAGTCATTTTTTTGCCTACATATCCTTTTGCGCAAGCGTTATAATCTTCTTGAGTACTGTATGTGGAGGGTATTAAGTCTTTTTCTTGCCAACCTCCGTACTGTCCAGACATAAAATAGACATTGTCCGTTGGTAATAATAGGTCTGAAATTGTAGCATTTTTAGGTATAGTAGTTGCAGGTTGACTGTTGTTTCTTTCATTATATTTTACTCCAGCGTGCATAACTCGTCCAGTTTTTCCGTAAATATCCACAAAACTAACATCGTCCCAATTGATTTTTATAGTATGTCCTGATTTATTTTTAAGGTCAAAATTAAATTGTTTTGTAGAAACATACCATACAATATCAATGTAGTCATCTTCGTAGCGATATTTACTCAAATTGCCATCTTTGAAATTTACGACTTTTGTTTCGCCAAATTGCTGTTTGGCATTAGCAGGACTCTCGACAGATGATAAGCCAACTAAATAATTTGCTCTAAACATACTGCAAGATTGTAACATTAGTCCTGCAAATAATAAAATTAGTAACTTTTTCATAATAGTTGAATTTATAGTTAAACATTAATTTATTTGTCTATTTCACGCTTAACTATAAAAAAGAAAAGCGCAGACTTTCGCCAACGCTCTCAGGCTCACCACAAGCCGAATATACAATGGTTCAGTCTGCACCTGTATGGTACAAACCCAATTGTATATTCTTTTGCTCGTTTCAATATCGAGGTGGTGATTCGAGAGCGATTGAGCAATTTATGTAAAATGTCAGTACTCGGTTGCCCGATTACAACGCAAATATAGTGCAAGCGAATGAAATAATGCAAATTTTATTTGCAATTATTTTACAATGAGCGTAGCCTATATTCAATGTAGTTAAATATAGCCATAAATTTAATGTATTCTCTAAAATATGAGATAAATTTGATTATATAAATAAAGTTATTGCTCCCGGCTTCGCCAGGAGCAATAACTTACAAACAAAATTCAAATTAAATACAAAACTCTCTTTTTACCCTTTGAATTGTACTAACGCTAACATTGGAAAGCCACGATTAAGCGAGTGCAAAGGAAATGTATTTACTTTGCCGAGCGGTAGTGGGTTCGTGAAACAAAGTTTTGCTATATTTCGTACAGAGTAACCACGCTTGAGCAGTGAAATAACTTCTTTGTATTCCTCTTTCTTGCGTTCTGTGGACTTACAGGAACCTTTCCTGCGCCCTAACTTTCCACCTTTGGCAATATAACTGTCTCTGCCCGAATTGAGGCGGTAAATGATATATGTTACTGGTGTCAAAAAGTGGTGTCAAATTACATTTATTAGCTATTATGTTAAAAATCCCTCCAGAGTGTCCTGGAGGGTGTATATCAATAAAATAACCTCTGCTTTTTGAGGGCAGAGGTTATTCAAATATGCTTAAAAAGGGGTTTAAATTACTCCCACTCAATTGTTGCGCTGGGTTTGGGTGACATATCGTAGCAAACGCGGTTGATGTTGGGTACCTCGGCAAGGATGCGGTCGGTAATCTTCAACAAAATGGGCCACTCTATTTGCTCGATGGTAGCGGTCATTGCATCCACAGTGTTCACGGCGCGGATGATAACGGGCCAGTCGTATGAACGTGCGTTATTGCGTACACCTACCGATTTGAAATCGGGCACTACGGTGAAGTACTGCCATACTTTCTTGTCGAGGCCGGCGTTTTTGAACTCTTCGCGAAGAATTGCGTCTGATTCGCGAAGTGCTTCCAAACGGTCGCGTGTGATTGCGCCCAAGCAGCGAACGCCGAGGCCGGGACCGGGGAAGGGCTGGCGATATACCATATCGTAGGGGAGGCCGAGCTCGAGACCGCAGGCGCGTACTTCGTCTTTGAAGAGCTGGCGGATGGGCTCAACGAGCTCGAATTGGAGGTCTTCGGGGAGGCCACCTACGTTGTGGTGCGATTTTACCATCTTGGCAGTTTTGGTACCGCTCTCAACAATGTCGGGGTAGATGGTTCCTTGTCCCAGGAAGTCGATACCGTCGAGTTTGCGTGCCTCTTCTTCGAATACACGGATAAACTCGCCACCAATGATTTTACGTTTCTCTTCGGGGTCGGCAATGCCTTCGAGTTTACCCAAGAAACGGTCGGTAGCGTCAACATATACAAGGTTTGCGCAGAGCTGTTTGCTGAATACATCGACAACTGCTTCCGACTCACCTTTACGCATAAGACCGTGGTTTACGTGTACGCACACGAGGTTGTTGCCAATGGCTTTGAGCAACAAGGCTGCTACTACTGAGCTGTCAACACCTCCAGAGAGGGCGAGGAGTACTTTCTTGTCACCAACCTGGCGGCGGATAAGCTCTACCTGGTCGTTAACAAAGTTTGTCATATTCCAGTTTGTTTCGGCCTTGCAGGTGTCGAATACAAATGATTTTACAGCCTCTTTTACCGCTTCAATATCGTCGGTAATCTGTGCTATTTTAATGTCGCAGAGGGCTTTGTCGTGGCCTGCAGCCATAACGGGGAAGCCTGCGTTGTATATTTCGGGGTTCACGTCGATGGCAACGCCGTCGATAACGTTGTTGGGGCCACCGTTGATGATGATACCTTTTACGTTGGGAAGGGCTTTGAGCTCTTCTGCTGTAATGTCGTGGGGGTAGATTTCGCTATATACTCCCAATGCACGGATGGCTCTTGCAAGCACGGTGTTTTCGTGGCTGCCAAGGTCGAGAATTACAATCATATCCTGTTTCATACTACTTGTATTTTATATTGTTTCTTTTTCTTTTGCGAAGATACAGCATTTTCTCTGTTTAAATGCAGTGTGTCGCTTTTTTTTTATTAACAAAAAAACGAGCGAAATTTTTTCGCTCGTTTTATATGTGCGCGTGTTATTTCTTCTCTTTCAAGAGGTCGCGTATCTCGGTAAGAAGTTTCTCCTCGGCAGAAGGCTCGGGAGCGGGAGCAGGTGCGGGTGCAGGTGCGGGCTCTTCGGCTTTCTTCTTTGTTGTCATCTTGGTGATGATGCGGATAATTGTGAAGATAGACAATGCGATGATGATGAAATCGAATGTCTGCTGCAAGAAGTTACCGTAGTTGAGTGTAACGGCAGCTTTTTCAATCTCACCAGCCTCGTTGAGAACCTCGGGAGAGAGGGTGAGCTTCAAATCCTTGAAGTTGATACCGCCAACCAACAAACCGATAGCGGGCATAATAACATCGTTTACCAATGCTGTTACGATTTTACCGAATGCACCACCGATGATAACACCGACAGCCATGTCGATTACATTACCCTTCATTGCGAAGGCTTTGAAATCCTGAAGGAAAGTAGTTTTTGCCATTTTGTTTTGTGTTTATATGTTTTTAAAATTCTTGTAGCATTGTTATTGGCATTGCTATACGAACAACGATACAAAGATAGTCGTTTTTTTATAAACAAATATCATTTATATATGCATTTGTGAGAAAATATTTGATTTTTTTGTGGTGCGCAGGGAGGCTGGCGCGCCCTTCGCTCTGCTTTTTTGGTGTTTATGCCTTGTTGCGGGAATTTATTTTCGTTTTTTTATTCAAATAAACGAGTTTTCTTCTTTTGTATGTAAAAACAATTTCTTAAATTTGCAACGCAGTTTAAAAAGGCGTAGTATGGAACGTATAGGAATAATGGTTATTTTTGCGTTGGTAATGTTGCTTATGGCAGCTTGCAGTACTGCGGAATATTGTAACTGCGGTTAGTTAGGATTTATTTTTTTTCACCTTTTAATAAATAAAAGAATTATGACAAAAGTAGGTATTAACGGTTTCGGTCGTATCGGCCGTTTCGTTTTCCGTGCCGCTATGAAAAGAAGCGACATCGAGATTGTAGGTATCAACGACCTTTGCCCCGTAGATTACTTGGCATACATGCTCAAGTATGACACAATGCACGGTATCTTCGATGGTACTATCGAGGCTGACGTTGAGAACAGCAAACTTATCGTTAACGGTAAGGCTATTCGCGTAACAGCATGCAAAGACCCCAATGAACTCGCTTGGGATGCAGTAGGTGCTGAGTATGTTGTTGAGTCAACTGGTCTTTTCTTGTCAAAGGACAAAGCTCAGGCTCACATCAACGCTGGTGCTAAATATGTAGTTATGTCAGCTCCTTCTAAGGACGATACTCCTATGTTCGTTTGCGGTGTTAACGAGAAGACTTATGTTAAGGGTACACAGTTCGTTTCTAACGCTTCTTGTACAACTAACTGTCTTGCTCCCATCGCTAAGGTTTTGAACGACAAGTTCGGTATCACCGATGGTTTGATGACAACAGTTCACTCTACAACTGCTACTCAGAAGACAGTTGACGGTCCTTCAGTAAAAGACTGGAGAGGTGGTCGTGCTGCTGCTGGTAACATCATTCCTTCTTCTACAGGTGCTGCTAAGGCTGTAGGTAAGGTTATCCCCGCTTTGAACGGTAAATTGACAGGTATGGCTATGCGCGTTCCCACTTTGGACGTTTCTGTAGTTGACCTTACTGTTAACTTGGCTAAGCCCGCTACATACGCTGAGATTTGTGCAGCTATGAAAGAGGCTTCTGAGGGTGAGTTGAAGGGTATCCTCGGTTACACAGAGGACGCAGTTGTTTCTGCTGACTTCTTGGGTGACACTCGTACTTCAATCTTCGACGCTAAAGCTGGTATCGCTTTGACAGATACTTTCGTTAAGGTTGTTTCTTGGTACGACAACGAGATCGGTTACTCTAACAAAGTTCTCGACCTTATCGCTCACATGGCAACAGTTAACGCTTAATCCAATTAGTGTTATAAAAATGAACGGCTCCCGTTTCGGGGGCCGTTTTTTTGTGCTTTAATATAAGGTGGCGTTTTATAATAAGTGCCTCTTATGGCTCGGTAGCAAAAAGGTGTGGGCACTCGCTATATACGATACTAAACATTCTTGCTTTTGACTTCTCGGTGTTATTTGTCGGTTATTCTCTCATTGGAAATATATCTTTGACGTTCTTTGTCGCGCAAAGAACCAAACGCCCGGCACGCGAGTAAAATCAGTCGCTCGGTTCTTTGTTCACGTCGCAGAAAGGCGACCCCTGAGTCAAACCTCCCTTGCCGTGTTTATCTTTCTCGCATTTGCAGGGTGCTGTGGGACTAAATGTAATTTAATAGACAATGCTTGCAGCAATTAGTCGCACGTAGTGCGGGATGCGAACAGCAAGTATTGTCAACTTATGTCAAACATTCTCGCTTCGCGCAACCTCGGCTGCATTCGCTTTGCGTGCAAGTAAACTTT
>JAZQUI010000018.1:0-13356 GCA_045631205.1 Bacteroidaceae bacterium | reverse complement strand
TTTTACTCGCGTGCCGGGCGTTTGGTTCTTTGCGCGACAAAGAACGTCAAAGATATATTTTCAATGAGAAAATAACCGACAAATAACACCGAGAAGTCAAAAGCAAGAATGTTTGGTATCGTATATGGTGAGTGCCCACACATTTTTGCTACTGAACCGAAAACAAGTATTTCTTTTTGTGGGTATAAAAGTGACAAGGCGATATGCTCTCACGAGTTATCGCCTTGCTTGTTACATATATGTGTAACAATCTATAAATCTATGAAAAACTTCTATTGGGCTTTTCGCCCGCTTGGTTATCGTTAATCGTTCTTGCCTTCTCCGTTTCTGCGCGGTGCTTTACCTGCCATTGTTTTTATCATGTGTCCTTGAAAACTGCGTTCGGCACGTTGTATGTCGAGCAATTTCTTGGCGGGTATAACTTTCAGGTATTTGGCAATGTACTCTTTTTCGAGTTCTGCTGTTTTTATTTTTGCATCGGCATTGTGTTCCAAAAGGGCTTTGCACTCTTCGTCGGTGAGTTTTTGTCCACGCTCTTTTATAACTTTCCCGTGTGCCTCGCGCTCAATGCTGAATTTCTCTTTCTGCAATTCAAAAAATATAGGGAAGAATGCCTCTGCTTCCTGGGGAGTGAGACTCGCTTTCTCTGTGATGTATTCGCGTTGCTTTGCCTGGAATTGCTCGTGCGAAAATTTTCTTCTCGAATTGGGTTGTTTGCCTCTTTCCTGTGCAACGGCAGTGATAGTTGCCAGCGATACTATAAACAGGGCAATTAGTGTCTTTTTCATAATCGTATTAGTTGTTGTCTGTAATGTAGCAATAGAATGTATAGTCGTCGATGGGGTAGTTGCTTAGTACTTCATCGATGTATTCGTTGTTGTAATAGTCTTCGTTGTTTGCTGTAGCGGTGCTGTTGAATGTCAGCAAGGTTGTGCCTAAAAAGAAGATTACAACCACGGCTGCTGCGTAACTTGTGTAGCGCAGGGCCGATGTAAGTGTCATTGTGCGGCGTTTTTGTGCGACAGGTTTCTTGGGCAACATATTCATTATGTTGCTGTCGAGGTTTTCAAAGTAACCGTCGGGCACCGTGAATGGCTTTTTGTTATTTATATCTTCTAATTTCATTGCGGTTAGCTTTCTATTTGTTTGATGATTCAGAGTACAAAAGGTTTAATCCTTGTTGTTGAAATATTTTTCTATTTTTTTTACAGCGAGGTGGTACGATGCTTTCAAAGCACCTATGCTTGTGTCGAGAATCTGCGAAATCTCTTCGTACTTCATCTCTCTGAAGTATTTCATATTGAAGACCAATCTTTGTTTTTCGGGTAATTGGCTTATTGCCTCTTGCAGGAGCGCGTCGGCGTGGTCGCCACAGAAATAGGTGTCGCTTTCGAGTGTGTAGGCAGCTTCTCCTTCGGGTGTGTCGATAGGCAGTGTATTCTGCCTTTTATTCATAAATGTGAGTGCTTCGTTTATGGCTATGCGATGTAGCCAGGTCGATAATTGCGCTTCTCCACGAAAGTTGTCGATGTGTGTCCAGGCTTTCAGGAATACATTTTGCAGAATGTCGTTGGCATCGTCGTGGGAGAGTACCATATGGCGTATTTGCCAGTAAAGTTGCTCGCCATATTCTCTTACTATTGCCGAGAAAGCAGCCTCTTTGGTTTTATCGTCTTTCAGTCGGGCGATAATCTCTTTTTCGTTCAGTTTGCTGCTTTTCTCAATCATTCTATTCTGTTTTCCTTTTTATTTGACTGCTTCTTTGCCCGAAGGTTTAGCCGTGGCGGTTATATTTTAAAACATTTTCCCTCAGTGGCGAGCTCTGTGTTGGCAAAAAACTCCTTTGCTTCGGTGAGTAACTCGTTGTCGTTGTCGTAGCGTGAGGAGAAGTGCCCGATTATAAGCTTTTTTGCATTTGCCTGTAATGCAATTTCGGCCGCTTGTGCTGCAGTAGTGTGGAAGGTTGCCTTTGCTCTCTCTTTCTCTTTGGTGGCAAATGTTGCCTCGTGGTAGAGAATGTCGCAATCTTTTATGTATTCAGTGTTTTCGGGGCAGGGTAGCGTGTCGGAGCAATAGGCATAACTGCGCGATGGGCTGGCATCGGTTGTGAGCCTTGCGTTGGGTATTATTTCTCCGTCGGGAGTAATATAGTCTTCGCCATCTTTTATGCCGCGACGCTTATATTCGGGGATATTGTATGCATCAATCATATCGCGCCTTATGTGTCGCTTTTTGGGTTTCTCCTTGAAGAGAAAGCCGCAGCACGGTATGCGGTGCTTTTGTGGCAGAGTGTGTACGGTTATACTGTTGTCCTCGTATATAAGTGCGTGCTTTGTAGCATCAATTTCGTGGAATATAATTTGATATTTAAGTTCGCGACAGAAGAATGCGAGCTGCGGCTGGAGCAGAGTTTGCAGCATCTTGTCGGCATAAATGTGCAGGGGTGCAGTGCGTCCCAATAATCCAAAGGTGGATATGAGCCCTATGAGCCCGAAACAGTGGTCGCCGTGCAGGTGTGAGATGAATATGTGGTTTATGAACGAAAAGTGCAGGTGCGAACGGCGCAATTGTAATTGTGTGCCTTCGCCACAATCAATCATAAATTGTTTGTTGCCAATTCTCAAAACCTGCGAACTTGCATTGTGTTTTGTTGTAGGCAACGCAGAACCGCAACCCAATATGTATATATCGAAAATCTCCATCTCCTCTTGTGTTTATGCGAAGATAGTGCTTTTTCCTTTATTCCACCTCTACTTTTGCCGAAAAGGTATATAAAAAGAGTGGGCGCATCATTTGATGCGCCCACTGCTCGTTATTTTGAATAATGTGAATTATTCTGCGTTACCCTCGAGTTTGCTCTTCAATGCTGCAAGAGCGTCGATGTCACCGAGAGTTGTAGAAGCTGCCTGGTTCTGGATAGCGGGAGCTGCCTCCTCTGCTTTCTTAGTAGCCTTGCGAGCTGCTGTAGCGGCTTTCTTCTCCTGTTTCTCCTCAGCCTTTGCTGCATCCTCGAAAATGCGGCTGTGTGAAAGGATGATTCTCTTAGCCTCTTTGTTGAACTCGATAACCTTGAATGAGAGTTTCTCCTCGGCAGCAGCCTGTGAGCCATCCTCTTTTACAAGGTGTTTGGGAGTTGCGAAGCCCTCTACGCCGTAGGGGAGAGATACAACTGCACCCTTGTCGATGAGTTCGGTGATAACACCCTCGTGGATAGAACCTACTGTGAATACAGTCTCGAATACATCCCAGGGGTTCTCCTCGAGCTGTTTGTGACCAAGGCTCAAACGACGGTTCTCTTTGTCGATCTCAAGAACCTGAACATCGATAGCCTCACCAATCTGTGTGAATTCAGAGGGGTGTTTAACTTTCTTTGTCCAAGAAAGGTCGCTGATGTGGATAAGACCATCTACACCCTCCTCGATCTCAACGAAGATGCCGAAGTTAGTGAAGTTGCGAACTTTTGCTGTGTGTTTTGAACCTACGGGGTATTTCTCCTCGATGTTTGCCCAAGGATCCTCTTTGAGCTGTTTGATACCGAGTGACATTTTGCGCTCGTTGCGGTCGAGTGTAAGGATAACAGCCTCTACCTCGTCGCCAACTTTCATGAAGTCCTGAGCTGAACGCAAGTGCTGGTTCCAAGACATCTCTGAAACGTGGATAAGACCCTCTACGCCGGGAGCAATCTCGATGAATGCACCGTAATCGGCCATAACAACTACCTTACCCTTAACTACATCGCCCTCTTTGAGGTCTGCATCGATAGCATCCCAGGGGTGGGGAGTAAGCTGTTTCAAACCAAGAGCGATACGTTTCTTCTCGTCGTCGAAGTCGAGGATAACCACGTTGATCTTCTGGTCGAGAGATACGATATCTGTGGGCTCGTTTACGCGGCCCCAAGAGAGGTCTGTGATGTGGATAAGACCGTCAACACCACCGAGGTCGATGAATACACCGTAAGATGTGATGTTTTTAACGGTACCCTCGAGTACTTGACCCTTCTCGAGTGTGCTGATGATTTTCTTCTTCTGCTCCTCGAGCTCAGCCTCGATAAGAGCTTTGTGAGAAACAACAACGTTTTTGAATTCCTGGTTGATCTTAACGATTTTGAAGTCCTCTGTCTGGCCTACATAAGCATCGTAGTCACGGATGGGCTTAACGTCGATCTGTGAACCGGGCAAGAATGCCTCGATACCAAATACGTCAACGATCATACCACCCTTAGTGCGGCACTTGATGTAACCCTTAACAACTGCCTGCTCCTCCATAGCTTTGTTAACAAGCTCCCAAGAGCGGCTTGCGCGTGCTTTTTTGTGTGAAAGGCTAAGCTGGCCTTTTTTGTCCTCCAAGTTCTCGATGTAAACCTCTACCTGATCACCGATTTTGAGATCGGGGTTGTAGCGGAACTCGCTGATGGGGAGGATAGCGTCCTGTTTGTAGTTGATGTCTACAATTACTTCGCGTTTGTTGATACCGATAACTGTACCGTTAACAACCTCGCGGCTTGATACTTTGTTGAGAGTGCTGTTGTAAGCCTGCTCCAACTGCTCGTGTGAGAGACCTGAGATGTTCTCTCCGTTTGCGTACGATTCCCAATTGAAATCGGGTGTACCTGTAAGATTTTCTGTGCTCATAATTTGTTTTTCTTTAATGAGTTAGACATTATGTTGATAGAATTCGGCCGCAAAGGTACATCTTTTTTTGCAAAAAACATCGTTTTTCCTTAATTATTTTATAATTATATGCCTGTTATCTCAATTTTTCTAATCTTTTATCCCTTTTTTATTTTTTAAAAATGTTTTATGTATATCTTTGTAGAAGATAGATTGCTCTCGCTTAGAAAAATATTAAAGCAAGCTTTATATTTCTCGCTCGTTTGTGGCTATCTTTGTAGAAGGCAAGAGTCTTTTGGGGCGCTTGTTTGTTGATGTTTTATAGTGGAAACTTGTTGTTTGTGCAACGGTTGCCGAGTATTAATTGTTTTTTTAGGTTTTTATGTTGTCAAGTTTTAGCTGGGTCGACTATTTGAGTGCTTTCAGTGTGCTTTTCGCGGTTATCGACCCCATTGGTGCAATTCCCATCGTGATAAGTCTGCGTGACAGGGGTAAGACTATAAAATCGGGTAAGGCTGTCATATACGCTTTCTGTCTTCTGTTTATATTCTTCTTTGTGGGTGACGCGCTTTTGAGATTGATTGGTGTGGATATAAACTCATTTGCCGTAGCCGGTGCTTTGGTGTTATTCTTTCTTGCGCTTGAGATGGTGCTCGATATCGTTATTTTTAAAGATACGGCGGTTGCCGGTAACGATGCCACTTATGTTCCTGTGGTGTTTCCTTTGCTTGCCGGAGCGGGTTCTTTTACAACTCTTCTCTCGCTCAAAGCCGAGTACTCTTCTATAAACATTTTGGCAGCTCTGTTTACCAACGCCTTGGTTGTGCTGTTGGTTTTGCTCACCACCAAGCGTTTGAGCCGCATTCTTGGAAAGGCAGGTCTGTACTTTATACGCAAGTTCTTTGGAATTATTATTTTGGCAATTTCGGTAAGGTTGTTTACATCGAACCTCTCATATCTTATAGAAAGTATAAGCAATAATTGATTCGTGAGTCATATACAATAAAAAAAGCATCAGCGCGCTGATGCTTTTTTTATTGCAGTTGTTCTTAATACTGGTATTTCGCAAACTTTTCTGTCTCTTTTGTCAGCAGGTTGCCATCGTCATCGCTGTATATGAAAAGAGCCTCTATTCTGTTTTTCTCGCAGAAGGCAAGGGCTTTTTCGAGTCCCATAACCATAAAGGCGGTAGCAAGTGCATCGGCGGTTGCGCAATCATCGGCAATGACTGTGGCCGACAACAGGTTGTGATTGACGGGGTAACCGGTAAGCGGGTCAATTGTGTGAGCAACCTTCTTTCCGTCGATATAACGGAAGTTGCGGTAGTTACCCGATGTTGCCATAGCCTTTCCGCTTATGCGTATAATCTCCTGTATGCTCTGCTCCTGGCCGGTGGCATCGTCAATGGGCTTGTTTATGCCGATAGCCCAGTTCTTGCCTTTGTCGTTTTTGCCTTTTGTTACAATCTCTCCTCCAATCTCCACCATATAGTTATCCACGCCTTTGGCGTTGAGTGCTCGAGCAACCTCGTCGCAACCAAAACCTTTGGCTATGGCGCTGCAATCGAGCATTGTTGCAGGGTTCTGTTTTGTTATTTTGCCGTTATCGTAACTAACTGTTTGGTAACCGATGGTTTTGCGTATGGTTTCTATGGTTGCCGAGTCGGCGGGCTCTCCTTTCTTGAAACCGAAGCCCCAGGCGTTTACAAGAGGTGCAACTGTAATGTCGAAAGCGCCATTGGTCTTTTCCGAAATCTCCTGCGCCAATGTGAAGACGGTAAGAAAGGTGGTGTCGGGTACAACCTCTCTGTTTTCGTTTATGGCGGTGATTATAGATTTCTTGTTGAATGTGGAAAGTGATGCATCCACGCGCATCATAGCCTCTTTAATGGTAGGGTGCAGGTCTTCGTTGCTTTGGTATGTTATGTTGTAGTATGTACCGAATATTTTGCCGCTTGCACTCTTGTAGGGTTTGTTACGGGTGATAACATATACGCTCCCTGCTATCAGAAACAGCAGGAATAGAATTTGCCATAGTTTCATTGTGGGGTTATTGTTTTTTGCTTGTCGGTATGTCTATTATCAGGCTGAATGTTCCGCCAAAACTGTTGCTTTTGTTCTCGCCGTAGCCCGGTATATACCAAACGGTCGAGTTCTCTCCTTCTCCCTCTTTCAGGCGGTTTTTGTATCTCACACTCCATCCCATATGGAATATGCTCCACACTTTAACCTGCACGCCAACTCCAAGTTCGAACCACGAGCAGTTTGCCTTGACATCGGTGAGTTCCAGTTCGGTACTGCCTCCCCATACAGGGTCGACGATAGGCGGGCTTTTTACATCGTACTTGGGTTTGCTCCAGCCATATCGCGCGAGGGCATATAGTTTGTAGTTGCTCAACTTCCCCTTTTTCTTGTAAAGGAAGTTGTAGTTCATACCTATGCGAAAATATGGAGCTTTCGATTTGTAGTATATGCCGTTCATGTCGTCAGTGGTGTCGGTACTGCCGTATCCAATCTCCACTACGGGAAAAAAACGATTACCAAGGTTGGCCTGTACTGCCACTTCGCTGCTTGTGTAGTCGTCGAAGAGTGTGTTTATGTATCCATACATATCGGCCGACACGGCAAAGCCTTTGAAGGCGAAACTGTTCTCTTTGGGCGCAGTTTGCGCTGCAAGGGGTGTTGATAGCAATAGCAACAGGCTACTGATAAAAATATATTCTGATATTTTCATGGCCTTGGAAGTTTACTGTGTTGTTCATAATGGTGGCTCGCTCTATCCACTTATTTGTGTTTTTAATCCCCTCAATCTGGTGGAACATAAGTATTCCGCACTCCATTGATTTGTAATAAGGTTTGCCGATGTGTGTTATGTAGAGCGAGTCGTCTATGTTGTTGTTATAATGAAATATAACGGTATCAATTCCATCGGTATAATTCATTGGCAACATCAAGTGGGTTGCGTCGGTAATGTGGTTTACCATTATGGAGTCCTTGCCGTTAATCATAAGCGACACGGTGAGTTCTTCGGGGTAAGCATAGGGCTGTTCCTTGCCATCCGTTGTGGTGTAGAATGTTATGTTGTTGTACGATGTGTTGTTGAGGTCACAATCGTAACCGTTGTCGCAGCTTATTATTGTAGTTGCTGTGAGTATGAACGCAAGTGCGGTTATTATGTGTTTCATGTTAAATCTCTTTGGCTACATTGTATTTGTTTCTCTCTTGTGATGTGCGGCTCACGAGTTCGGCAATAAAGCCTGTGAGGAAAAGTTGTGTGCCCAATATCATCATAGTAAGTGCTATGTAAAAATAGGGCGAGTCTGTTACCAGGCGTGCGTGAAGGTCGTATGCAAGGCTGTATAGTTTGTTGGCTCCCAAAATCACTGCTGAAACAAAACCTATAAGGAACATTATGGTGCCCCAAAGGCCGAAAATGTGCATAGGGCGGTAACCGAATTTTGAAAGGAACCACAACGACATAAGGTCGAGATATCCGTGGAAGAAACGGCTTATACCGAACTTGCTCTTTCCGTATTTGCGTGCTTGGTGGTGTACCACAAGTTCGCCAATTTTTGAGTAACCGGCATTCTTTGCAAGATAGGGGATGTAGCGGTGCATATCGCCATATACCTCAATGCTTTTTACCACCTCGTTACGGTAGGCTTTGAGGCCGCAGTTAAAGTCGTGCAGGTTTTTTATTCCCGACACTTTGCGTGCTGTTGCGTTGAAAAGTTTTGTGGGTATAGTTTTGCTCAGCGGGTCGTAACGCTTCTGCTTGTATCCCGAAACAAGGTCGTATCCCTCAACGGTTATCATGCGATACAGTTCGGGTATTTCGTCTGGGCTGTCCTGCAAGTCGGCATCCATAGTTATCACCACATTGCCTTGTGCGCGTTCGAAGCCGCAGAACAGGGCGGGGGATTTGCCATAGTTGCGACGGAACTTTATACCGTGCACGCACGCGTTGCTCTCTTTGAGTTTTTCTATTACATCCCACGAGTTGTCGGTACTGCCGTCGTTTATGAAGATTATTTCGTAACTGAAATTGTTTTTCTTCATAACTCTTTCAATCCAGGCTGTAAGCTCGGAGAGCGATTCTGCCTCGTTGTATAGTGGTATTATAACGGATATATCCATACTTGTGTGCTGGTTTTTATGTAATTGCAAGGGAAGTCCCTTGTTTATAGTATCTGTTGTTTTGCTTTTTGCAAATATAGTGCAAACGGATAAAATGCAAGATTTGTTTAAGCTTTTTAAACGAGTGACTATTCTGTGCTTTTATTTTTCTTAACAAATAAAGCTATTATAAATGTAATTATAGGTGCAAAGGTAATATTTGTTACGAAAATCTGCATAACAATATCGCGTGGTTTCAGTGCTTTCAACAGTTCGGCAGTGCTTGTCAACTGTTCTTGCAGTGCAGCGTCAACTGTCTCCATTTCAGTGAGTGTGTTGAACTGTTCGAGAAGGAATTCAATAAAGAAACCTTTGTCAAAGAACTGGAAGTATATCAGTTGTGCTATTGCAGACAGAATGGCCGCGCATAGGAACATTATCAAAAGAAAAAGCCACGCTTCGGAGAATCTCAAATGGTTTTCTCTTTCGCGTTTGCGGTATATTATGGTTATGCGTCCTGCAAAAAACGGTATTGCTATGAGAAACAGAAGGAAGAGGGTAGAGAAGAAGGGCAACTTCAAACCAAGCAGGTAGAAAAGGTTTGTAAATATAGTTGCAAGCCCCAGCAATGTGCCGTAGCGCATAGCTCTCTCGCTCAGCGTCTTTATGTTGTATTGTTCCATACCTATTTATATATTTCCCCGCGAAGATACTAAAAATATCCCACAATTGAAAATCCTCAAATTAAATAGGGCGTATTATTGTAAAACAGTATTGCTGTAAAAAAGACATCGGCTGCGCCTTGTGGCACAGCCGATGAATTTTATTATAAAGGTTTTGGATTACTTGGCAATGAACTTGCTGCCGTTCTGGATATAAATCTCACCCTTAACGGTTTCTGTAACCTTGCGACCGAAGAGGTCGTAGATAGCTGCGTTGCTGTTCTCGCCCTCAGCAGCGATGAAGTCGATGCTTGTTGTACCATTGGCAACAGTGATGCTACCTTTGAAGTTGTCGAGAACCTCCTTTGCAGTATTCTTATCGGGAGATGAGAGTACGATGTTCTTAACCTCAAACTCATAAATGCCATCAGCAGCTGTGGCTACCATAAGCTCAGCAGTTGCAATATCACCTTCTGTGCCTGTGAAACTGTCGTTCTTGCTTGAATAGAGAAGAACGCGGAGAGCACCGTCGGGCTGAATAGCGCAAGAGGGGTCAACGTGGCTGCGTTTTGCACGGCTGCCTTTGAATACATCGAAGTACTCGCCATCGTTTACAACCTCAATGCCCTCGGGGAGGTAAATATCGAACTGAACACCTGTGAACTCGTAAGAGGGGTTTGTTACGTTGAAATAAAGTGTTGCATCCTCACCATCTACTGAGAATGTGCTGGTAGCACCGGTAGAGCGAGTAGCAGCGCGCTTGGGAGCAGCGGCGGGCTCTGTGCCAAGGATGATTGCTACGAGCTCGGTGATGTCGGCAACGTCAATGCTGCCGTCGTTGTTGAGGTCGCCGGCATCTGTTGCCATTGAACCGTCGAGAATCATTGCTACAAGGTCGGTAATGTCGGCAACGTCAACACTGCTGTCGTTGTTGAGGTCACCAGAAAGACCCTCGCTAGTACCACTTACAGTGAAGTAGAACTCGCAGTAGTCAGTGAACTCCATATCCCAGCTGGGAGTGTAGCAGTAGAAGCTGTAACCCTCAACGAAGAGTGTGTAGTTTCCGGCAGTAGTGATAGGAGTTTCGGTGATGAGACGTATAGAGTTCTCCTCGTTGTATTCCCAGTCAACAGTGAAGATTGCACCCTCGCCCATCTCATTTACTACCATAAACTGCTCGGCCATAGGATATGCCTGATTGTTGAAGTTGAGGATAATCTCGCTGAGTGACTCAACGGTTGAACCGTCAGCGGGTGTTGTCTCTGTAATCTTGAAGGGCTCGGTGATAGTGTATGTGTATGTCTTGTCAAAGCCGAGTGTAGCACCGCTTGTTGTAGAGAGGTACTCTTCTTTCAATACGAATGTATATACACCGGGTTCGGTGATGGGAGTCTCGGTTGTTAATGCAAGTGCGTTGCCGGTTACGGGGTCGCCCCAAGCGTCATACTCAGAGAGTGTGAAGATATACTCGTTGCCATTCTCGTCGGTAATAACAGCCTCGGTGATGTTGATTGTAACATCCTGGCTGAACTCGAAGAAGAGGTCGCTGATTCTGCTTACTGTAGCCTCGTCGTCGGGGTTAGAGTATGTGATTTCAAGGATGCTGTTGTCCTCAACGGTGAAGTAAACAGTCATGTTTGAGTTAGTGCACTCGAAGAAACCACCGGGGTCGAGTGTGAAGATACCAGCAGGGATGTGTACGGTGTAGTTCTTGTTACCGCGCTCCTCGTTCATAGGCTCGAAAGATACGCTGTTCTCGTCGATCTGCTCGCCGTAGTTGAAGAAGTTCTCGCTGTAGTCGTACTCCATCATTGTGTTCCAGTTGTAGTAGATGTACAACTCGTCGTTCTCGTTGTTCTCAATACCGTAAGAGCAAGAAACTGTGAACTTGTTGAATTTAGAAATTACATCCTCCTCTGCGGGGGTTGTTACGAGAGTGGGGTAGCTTGTGAGCTCGAATAATGTGGGCTTGATGTGCTCTGCTGTCAAAGAAGAGTATGCACCGAAGCTGTGGTATTTTGTGCTGTAAGCAAAAATCTTACCATTGCTCTTGTTTGTGATGGTTGCAACATTGTCCTGGTCGATAGAAATTGTCCAGATAGCGCCATCGCCAATTGATGTGATGTCGTTCTCGCCGTTCTTGGTGATGTTGAAACTGTTGTATGTACCTGTCATGTAGATGTAGCGTCCGTAAGCATCCTGGATGGTGTACTCACCGGCAGTAGCTGTCTCTGTGAAGGTGTAGCCATAGAATTCGTTTGTATCGAAGCTTTTGCGCTCCTCGCCCTGTGCGTTTGTGCGTATTGTTGTAGCAACAGTTTTGTCGTAGAGATAACCGTAGAAGTTGTTGGGGTTCTCGTAGAAGTGGTCGGCGATTGTGTCGTTAACAACAATTGCATATTCGCCACTTGCAATGCTTGTAGCCTCGATGTAAGGTTTGATGGGAGAGATTGTGTAATATTTTGTTACGCTCTCGCTCCAAATTGTATCGCTATCTGCAATAACGAATGCTTTTGCTACGATGCTTGTTGTACCTTTAATGGTGAGGTTGGCATAGTTGTTGTAAGAGTTCTTGTTCTCTACCTCGCCTTCCTCTTCCCAGCCATAGTTTGTCCAAGTGTAGTTAACCTTTGCAGTTGTTGTAGCAGTCTCAATTCTAAGGATAGGTGTTGAGTAAGCGTAACCAAGACCCTCGTAAACACCGCTCTCTGAAGAGAATGTGGGAGCAGCAACTTTCAAGATGTAAGCGAATGTTGCTACATCGCTGTACTCCTCACCATCGATTGCGATAGCTTTGATAGTGGTGGTTGCACCAAACTCGCTAACGCTGATAGCACCATTGTAAACGGGTGACTCAGCTGTGGGCTCAGTACCGTCGATAGTGTAGTGAATCTCACCAGCAGCAGCGCTCAACTCAATGTTTGTTGCGTTGTAGAGTGTACCAGACTCAACTGATGCTGTGGGAGCCTCCAATGTGGCACCGGTAGCAGCGGCAGCGTATGTAACCTCAACTTTTGTAAAGTCAATCTGGCCGGCTTTGCCTGAACCATCTGTGCCATATACGGCTTTCTCACCAACAGTGAACACGATTTCGGCTGCGTTACCCTCCCAAGTGATGGTTGAGCGGTTTTCTGTGTCGATTGTTACAGTACCTGTTGTAGCTGTAAGGTCTGTCAATCTCTTCTTGCCTTGTGCAGAAATTGTGAAAACGATTTTTGAAATGTTTCCTGCTGAGCAGGTTGCTGTGATTGTGTTTTTTGCATAAGTACGGATGTCGCCAGCCTTGTTGAAAGCAGGGGCTGTGCTACCTCCGTTTTTTGCAAAAGCAAATGTGATGTTGCTGTCCACCACATAATCGGTCTCGATGTTGACTGTGGCTGAACCATAAAAGTCGGCAGCGACACCGGTTACTGTTGTCTGTGCCTGCATACCGATTACAGCCAGCATGCAGCAAAGAACTGAAAGTAAAATTTTTTTCATAAAAAATGAATTTAGTTAATAATTAGGTTGTTTTGTGATATTATTCTGTAATGAGTAATAATCAAAAAAAACTGCAGATTTCTGCAAACAAAATATTTGCAAAAATCCAAATAAAACAAGGTTGCCTTCTTTCTTGCAACCCTCTTTTGTCCTTATTTATAATATATGACGGCGCAAATGTAGTAATATTTTTTGTTTTATTTACTTTTTCTTGCAATATTTTTTATAAACAATGCTTTGTCTTTACAATAAGTTAAAAATGTGGTTTAAATTTTGCAGATTGAAAAAAATATAATACCTTTGCACGCAGTATGGGTAAGTCCTATACGGCCAGCTCCTAGCGAACCCTCCAGGGCTTGACCGCAGCAAAGGTATTAGGTCGTAGCGGCGCGATATAGATTGCTTACCCGCCTGCCTCTTTAGCTCAGTTGGCCAGAGCACGTGATTTGTAATCTCGGGGTCGTTGGTTCGAATCCGACAAGAGGCTCA
>JAZQUI010000017.1:0-59752 GCA_045631205.1 Bacteroidaceae bacterium | reverse complement strand
ACAGCAAGCATTGTCAACTTATGTCAAACATTCTCGCTTCGCGCAACCTCGGCTGCATTCGCTTTGCGTGCAAGTAAACTTTCACTCGCTCATTTGCACGAGCTTTCGCACTCTCTCCTGCAAATGCTCGGATAAACACTGTGATTGCTTTTGCGAAGTTGCCACGCTCGTTGCAATTGAAAATAAATTTTCATTCACTCGCTTACTCGCAACATTTTAACGGTGCCGGTTTCTTTTTGAGAATTACCATTGCAGGAGATAATTTGTTACACATAGGATGGCGTGAGGGAGTACAACTTATTAAAGAATCAATTTGTCCACACTAGATTTCTACTTAACCTGAATAATCCCCCTCGCCTTACAGGCCACTCCTCCTTGTTTCATCAAGTGGGAGAGCTTTATGCTACGCGGTATGCCATTATAATCTTTTTGTGAGCCCGATATCTCTTCCTGAAAATAAATGAGACAGAAGAACAGAGAAGATAATGAATAATACAACGTTGCTGTAGGGGCAGACCGGTGTGTCTGCCCTATATTTTTTAGTGAATTACAAAGCAAGAAATGTTTCGGGCAGCCACGCCACTCACCCCATATATTTTACGTTTTATAATTCTAAAAAGCAATCTTTTGCTCCACTACGCAGCGCCCCTGCAAAAAATAAAACCGCGTAACCCATAAGGGGAGGTGCGGTTTTATTTGAATTAAGTAGAATTGTTATTGGTGACTTATTACTCTAATTCTATAACGCGGTTAAAGCAATCCCATCCAAAAGTCTTCTTATATTTGCTTTTTGCACCTATAGGGACATATAGCGTGCAGTACTTGTCGATATTATTGAATGTGCTAAGGTCAATTTCGAAAAGGCTGTCGGCTGGAATTTGTGAGATTATTGTCTTCAGTTTGCTGCAATTCTCAAACGCAGCATAACCTATATTACGTACGCTACGACCAATGGTTACCTTTTCTAATCTTTTGTTGCAATCGAACGCGTAGTCGTCGATAACGGTTACTCTTTCGGGTATGACAATCTCGTTGAATGCGCAATGCGACAAAGCTCCCAAGCCTATTTTGTTTAGGCTCTTGGGGAGTGTTATTTTTTGTAGGCTCTCGCAATATTGGAAGGTGTATGGTTTGAGTTCTGCAACTCCTTCGGGTATGGCTATTTCTTTAATTCTTGTGCGTACAAAAGCAAAATCGCCAATCTCGGTTACGCTCGCAGGTATAGCTATGCCGCTTAAGTTTTCTGCGCCCATAAAGGCGCCTGCGGTTATACGGCTTGTCCCTTCTGGTATTATTGTGCTTTCACAGCCGAAGATAAGCGTGTTGGTTGCGCTCACCATCAGTGCGTTGCAGTTGTTACGGCTGTCATAGACCGGGTTTTCTTTCTCCACCATATAGCCTTTTATGTAACAGGTGGGGTATATTGCCAAGTGGCCTATCTTAGTTACGCTTTTGGGTATGTATATAGTGTCGTTTAACAGGCAGCCGAAGAATGCCGAGTCGGATATTGATATAATTCCTTCGGGTATTTCTATCTTTGAGATATAGGGGTTTTTAAAAGCTTGCCCAGCAATGCCCGTTGTGCGGAATGTTCTTCCACGGTGTGTTACTGTGGCTGGAATCTTTATTTCGCCCCCTTTGTATTCATATTCAAATTCGTCGGGGTGTGTACCTTTGTAGGAAACTTCTACTGTGCGTGCATTTTTATCGGTTATTTGGTAGAAAATACCATTTTCTTCGAATTTGTCGGCTATTTTTCCGCTTTCCCACGCGATGTAGTTGGTTATATCTTCTATAGAGATGAACAATGCAATAGTGGCAATGATGGCTGCTGCTGCAAGGTGAAAGTTTCGTTTTTTGTTTTTAATATCTGCGATTATTTGCTTGCTCGATGTATAGCGTTCTGCTTTTTTCTCTTTTATACAGCGCTCTTTTATGCGTTGTAGTTTACGTGATAGCTTTCTACCACGTTTCTCTTCTATATATCGCAGAATACATCCTATTGTATATATATCTGTACGAGCATCGATCTCCTTAATGTCGCAGCCTGAAACTTCCGGTGCTGTAAATCCGGGGGTGCACCCCGCGGTGTAGTCGTTATTGTTGTCTATGCAAAAACCGAGGTCTATGAGTTTCAGGTCGTTTGTGGTTTTAGTGAGCAGAATGTTTGTAGGGCTTAGGTCGAGGTATATTATGTTGTTATTATGTAATGTCTGTATAGCCTGACATAGCTGTAATAATAATTTCTCGATTCTCTTGTTGCTTTGGAAATATTCCGGCTCGTTCTCTATTTTTTCTTGAAGAGTGTAGCCGTTAACATATTCCATAAGAATATATATATCCCCTTTGTCGTCGTTTATGTCGGTATATTTTACGATGTTGGGGTGTATGATGCTTTTGCCGCTTTCGTATTCTTTTATGAATGCTCTGCGGTAACGTGGGTCGTTGCAATACTCGGGGCGAAGCTTTTTCATAAAGAAAAGTTGCCCGTTTATGCATAATTTGAATGTTTGCGAAGTTTTGCTACCTGTTTCTATATATTCGACCTTTTCGGCATCGATATTACTATTTATAAATTCTGATGGTGTAATCATCTGTTTTTACGGTTGGTCTATAATCGTGAATTTTACTCCGTTTATCTTACCACATACATAGTTGCAGGGTGTTCCGTTTTCGTGCACGAGGCAACGGAGATAGAGGGGTTCTTGTTCAATAATCTGTTCACACAAGAATGTGTCGTTTATGCTTAACTTACTGTTTATGCTCTCCATTACTCTGTACATATTCATTCCTTCGTAGCGAATTGTTATACAGCGGTCGGGTAACCAATTTAGCTTGATTATAGTCCCTTTTTCCAAAGAAATGGAGTTTAAATATTTATTGTTTATGAAATGACTTTCAATGCTATTGATGGAACTTTTACAGAAAGCCTCAAAGTCCGAAAAACCTGAATATTGTGCTAGTGTGTTGAGGGTGAAACGATAGGGTTTTGTTTTTCTCTTTTCCCCCAAATATCCCCAAAAACGTTTCAGTGTTATGGGGGCGATATATGTGTGGGTGATGTGAAGGATACGTGTCGATAGGTAGTCAAAGTCGCGGGGACTTTTCATTTTTCTGCCGGTGACATGCTCCACAGCTTCTATTAAATCATTGTATGTCTGTTGTTTTTCTTCGTTCATAGTTCTTTTTTTACCAATTTGGCATAAACAAGCGAGGTAAAGATAATGCTTGCTTTGACTTTTTACGTCGGGCGAGGAGTATCTTCGCCGTTTATGGCAAAGATATGATAGAACGGCTATTTCTGGAATTTTTTTTATGTGAAAAGTTGTGATTAAAATAAAAAGAATCAAGATGATATTTTTTAAGGAGGAATTATTACGTTCTTTTGTAAAAGAATTGATAAACGCATTTTCGATTCGCTTTGAAAATTTATCTAAATGATTCAAATGAAAAATTTGTACCTCTTTTTCTTCCTTTTTATATCGGTCTTACACCTTAATGCACAAGTTTTTTGGATGGGTGACTTGAAATATAGGGTGTTGAGTGTGGATGGACGAACAGTTGAGGTTTCTTCCTGCAAAATACTATCAGAAGGGGATTGTGTTGTTCCTTCGTCGGTTCAGTACTGCGGAAGGGAGTATTCTGTGGTGGCAATTGGTGCTAATGCTTTCAGTTATTGTGTGGGGATTACTAATATAGAACTCCCTTTTACGGTTGAAAAAATAGGGCATTGGGCTTTTTTATGTTGTTCCAATTTGGTTACGGCTAATTTGGGTGACAGTGTAAAAAGCATTGGATATTCTGCATTTCGTAATTGTAAAAAGTTGAGAACTGTTGTTGCTCCGCCAACGCTTGCAGTGGTGGAGGATTGGGCTTTTGCTAATTGTATTTCGTTGGACGACCTTGTGTTTAAGGGGGATTTATCTTATTTGGGCAACAGCTCTTTTAAAGGGTGCTGCGGGCTGAAAAGTTTGGTTATTGATGTAGAAAATAACGACCTTGAAATATCCTCGGGTGCGTTTCTTCAATCTTCTTCCATACGTTTGTTGAATATAAATTCTCTCATCCCCCCTAAAATCTCCTTTTCGGCATTTGATAAGGAGATATGCGAGCGCGCACGACTTGTTGTACCTGTCGGGTGTGCAACCCTTTACAAAGAGGCTAAAGGTTGGGAGAACTTTGTAAATGTGCAAGAGGGTGAGTTGTTACAATAAATTTTATTGATAAAATAGTGTGTTAAGGGCCGAGGTTTTCATTCCTTGGCCCTTTTTCTTTTGCTTTATATACTAAAAATGGTGTTTTTGCGTTTTCTTTTTGAAAAACAAGACTAATATGCGATGGTTTAGCGATTTTAGAAGAGTAAAGTTTATACTTATTCTTGCGGCTGCGTTTATAGCAGTGGCTTCATTGTTGGTTTCAAAAGTTCTTGTCGATGAATTGAAGACCGAGGAGAGGAAGAAGATGCAGGTGTGGGCCGATGCAATGGATTATCTGAACCGTGCCGATGGTAATACCGATCTTAGTCTTGTGTTGTCTGTGCTCAACGGCAACACCACCATTCCGGTAGTTGTTACCGACAGCAAGGGGGCTATATCTATGCATAGAAACATTGAAATACCATCCGATGCCGACTCTCTTTCCGTGCTTATGACTATGGTCGCCAAGATGCGTGCCGATGAGCGTATAATACGCATTAATCTGGGAGTTGAAGATGGTAGCGACTATCTTGATGTCTGTTACTCCGACTCGCTTATTCTTAAAAAACTTTCATACTACCCTTATGTGCAGTTGTTGGTGGTGTTGCTCTTCTTTGCAGTATGCTTTTTTGCCATATTAAGTTCCAAACGTGCCGAGCAGAATCGTGTCTGGGTGGGCTTGTCAAAGGAGACTGCTCATCAGCTTGGAACGCCTATTTCATCGCTTATGGCATGGACAGCTGTGTTAAAGGAGAAGTATCCTGCTGATGAGTTGTTGCCCGAAATGGAGCGCGATGTGGCCCGTTTGCAGCGTGTGGCCGAGCGTTTCTCAAAGATAGGTTCCTTGCCCGAGCCAACATCAGAAGATATTGGTGAGGTTGTAGCGCGTGCTGTCGATTATATGAAACGTCGCACATCGGCCCAAATTGCATATACGGTAAATTTGCCTAAACGCCCGTTGTTGGTGCGTATGAATGCTCCTCTTATAGAATGGGTGTTGGAAAACCTTTGTAAAAATGCGATAGATGCGATGGATGGCGTTGGAGCAATATCTGTGGTTGTAAAACAAGGCAAGGATTATGCCTATATAGAGGTTGCTGACACAGGAAAGGGTATTGCAAAGTCTAAACATAAAAGGGTGTTCGAACCTGGTTACACAACCAAAAAACGTGGTTGGGGGCTAGGGCTTTCTCTTGCGAAAAGAATTGTGGAGCAGTATCACAAAGGTCGCATATATGTAAAGAATTCTATTCCGGGGAAAGGAACTACTTTCCGCGTGGAATTAAAAAAATAAAGATTTTCTTCAAATTAGGTGTCTATAATAAATTTTATTTGTATCTTTGTGGCCTAAATTCGGATAATACGGGTAAAAGGCGATGCTTTTTACGGTTAATTTGTTGAAATGATGATATTTTGAGCGATGGGAAGATTTGACAAATACAATGTTGACCTTAAAGGCCTTAAAGCAGAACCGTTGGTTATGGAGTTTGTCCTCGACAATGCTTTCTTTTCCGAGATTGATGGCGAGGAGTTTCAGAAAGGTACGGTAAAAGCCGTAGTGGAAGCAAGAAAAAACCGTGAAGTCTTTGACTTTAACTTTGAGTTCGAAGGAAAAGTGGTTGTGCCTTGCGACAGGTGTCTCGACGACCTTGAGATAGAGGTTTCCACTACAAGCAGCTTGCGTGTTAAGTTTGGCGAAGACTATGCCGACGATGGTGATATAGTAATAGTCCCCGAACAAGATGGTGACCTGAACATAGCATGGTATCTGTACGAATTTATAGCCCTAGCGTTGCCAATGAAACGAGTACACGCCCCCGGCAAGTGCAATCGTGAAATGACCGGCAAGTTAGGTAAGCACTCACACTGTGAGAGAGACGAAGACGACGATACTCCTGTGGAGATAGACCCGCGATGGGAAAGTTTGAAGAATATACAAATTGAAGAAGATAATTAAAAAGTTAGAACAATGGCACATCCTAAAAGAAGACAATCAAAGACAAGAACTGCCAAGAGAAGAACTCACGATAAGGCAGTAGCTCCTACATTGGCAATATGCCCCAACTGTGGCGAGTGGCACGTTTATCACACCGTATGTGGTGCGTGTGGTTATTACAGAGGCAAGTTGGCTATCGAGAAAGAGGCTGCAGTCTAAATAACCGCTCAGCCGTGCGGCGCAAAGCTGTACGGGCAGTTTTTGTAAGAAATAAGCGCACCCTGCAAGGCAACGGTGCGTTTTTTCTTGTAAACCAAAGCAATTAAAAAGAGTATTATGCATAAAGCCGGTTTTGTAAATATCGTGGGTAACCCAAATGTGGGAAAATCTACGCTGATGAATCTCCTTGTTGGCGAGCGTATATCGATAGCCACCTTCAAGGCGCAGACAACACGTCACCGCATAATGGGAATTCTCAATACCGAGGACGCGCAGATAGTATTCTCCGACACTCCCGGTGTTCTCAAACCCAACTACAAGTTGCAGGAGGCTATGTTGCGTTTTTCGCGTTCAGCGTTACGCGATGCCGACGTACTTCTCTACGTGACCGATATGGTGGAAACACCCGAGAAGAACAGCGACTTCATTGACGAAGTGCGCAAGCTCGATGTGCCCATCATCGTACTTATAAACAAAATAGACCTTGCCAACCAGCAGGAGCTTATTAAAAAAGTAGAGTTGTGGCACGAGATGTTGCCCGAGGCCGAAATTATGCCCATCTCGGCAATAGCAAAGTTCGGTGTCGATGTGGTGATGAAGCGTATTATGGAGCTTCTTCCTCCCTCGCCTCCTTATTTCGATAAGGACCAGCTCACCGACAAGCCTGCCCGCTTCTTCGTTACCGAAATTATACGCGAAAAGATACTTCTTCACTACGACAAGGAGATACCCTATGTGTGTGAGGCCGAGTGTGAATACTTCAAGGAAAAAGAGGGCAGCATATATATAAAATCGATAATATATGTGGAGCGCGACTCGCAAAAGGGTATAATAATAGGGCACGAAGGTGCTGCACTCAAGCGCGTGGCAACCGATGCTCGTCGTGAGCTCGAAAAATTCTTCGGCAAGAAGATATTTTTGGAGATTTATGTAAAAGTGGACAAAGACTGGCGTAACAGCAACAAGCAATTGCGTCGCTTTGGCTACGACCAAAAAGATTAAAAGAATATGGGAAATTTAGTTGCAATAGTTGGTCGTCCCAATGTGGGTAAATCGACCCTTTTCAACCGTTTGACCGAAACCAAGCAGGCTATCATCTCCGACGAGGCGGGCACAACCCGCGACCGTCAGTATGGTCGTTGCTTGTGGTGTGGCAAGGAGTTTTCACTTGTTGATACAGGCGGTTGGGTGAGAAACTCCGACGATGTATTTGAAGAGGCTATCTGTGAGCAGGTAACGCTTGCAATGGAAGAGGCCGATGTGATACTCTTTGTGGTAGATGCGATGAATGGTCTTACCGACCTTGACAGCGAGTTGGCATCAATGTTGCGTCGTACCAAGAAACCCGTGCTTGTGGTTGCCAACAAGGTTGATACATACGAAATGCAGTACACTGCTGCTGAATTCTACGCTATGGGCTTGGGTGATATGCATTGCATTTCGGCCGCAAACGGTAGCGGTACAGGTGACCTGCTCGACCTTATCGTCTCTAAATTTACAAAAGAGGCCGAAGAGTCTCCCGAAGAGAATATTCCCCGTTTTGCCGTTGTTGGTCGTCCCAATGCCGGTAAGAGCTCTATTATAAACGTGTTCCTGGGCGAGGAACGTAATATTGTTACAAATATTGCCGGTACCACCCGCGACTCAATTCTTACCCGTTACACAAAGTTCGGTTTCGACTTCTATCTTGTTGATACCGCCGGTATTCGTAAAAAAGGTAAGGTTAACGAAGATATCGAATACTACTCGGTTCTCCGTTCAATTCGTGCCATTGAGAACTCCGATGTCTGCATACTTATGATAGATGCCACGCGTGGTATCGAGTCGCAGGATCTTAACATCTTCTCCATCATACAGCGCAACCAGAAGAGTCTTGTGGTGGTGGTGAACAAGTGGGACTTGGTCGAGGATAAGAGCGAGAAGGTGCAGAAATTCTTTGAGAATGCAATTCGCGAGCGTGTAGCACCTTTTGTTGATTTCCCCATCATCTTTACATCGGCAGTTACCAAACAGCGCGTTTTCAAAGTGCTTGAGACGGCAAAAGAGGTTTATATGAACTCAAAGACAAAAATCTCTACTGCGAAGTTCAACGAGGAGATGTTGCCCATAATAGAGGCCTATCCCCCCCCCTCAATCAAGGGAAAATATATAAAAATAAAATACTGCATGCAGTTGCACGAGACACGTGTGCCATCGTTCCTCTTCTTTGCGAACCTGCCACAGTATGTACGTGAACCTTATAAACGATTCTTGGAGAATAAGATACGCGACCGCTGGAAATTTACCGGTGTTCCAATGAATATCTTTATCCGTCAGAAATAATTTTTCTTAGGAGGGTAGCCCGCAGGGTTGCCCTCTTATTGTTTTCTCTCCCCTGCAACTCTGCGCAGTATCTCGCTCGAGAAGAGGAAGTCGTTCAATTGCTTGCTGGTGGTGTTCAGAATGTTGTCCTTGTTGCCTTCCCACGATATTTTGCCGTCGGCAAGGAATATTATGTGGTCGCCGATATTCATCACCGAGTTCATGTCGTGTGTGTTCACAATGGTGGTGATATTGTATTCGGTGGTGATGCTGTGTATAAGTTCGTCTATTATGAGTGAGGTCTTGGGGTCGAGTCCTGAATTCGGCTCGTCACAAAATAGGTAACGGGGTTCCAGGGCAATGGCGCGGGCAATGGCGGCGCGTTTCTGCATGCCGCCCGAAAGTTCTTCGGGGCTTTTCTCCTGTGCGTCGAGAAGGTTCACGCGTTCCAGGCAGAAACGGGCGCGTTTAAGTCGCTCGTTATATGTCTTGTCCGAAAACATATCAAGGGGGAACATTACATTTTCAAGCACGCTCATAGAGTCGAAGAGTGCTGCATTCTGGAATAGCATACCCATCTCTCTGCGCAGCAACTGTTTCTCCTTTTTACCGAAGGTGAGCACGTTGCGTCCGTCGTAGAGTACTTGCCCCTTGTCGGGCTCCAAAAGGCCTACAATACATTTTAGGAGCACGGTTTTTCCCGCGCCGCTTTGGCCGATAATCAAGTTGGCCTTGCCATTCTCGAAAGTGGCATTTATGTTGTCGAGCACCTTTTGGCTGCCGAATGTCTTCTGTATATCTTTAATCTCTATCATTGCATCAACAGTTGGGTTAGAACAATGTCGGCGAAGAGTATGAGTACGCTGCAACTTACAACAGAGTCGGTGCTTGCCTTGCCCACTTCAATGGAACCACCCTCTACGGTGTAGCCATAAAAAGAGGCAACCGAGGTTATTATATAGGCAAAAAATATAGCTTTTATTATGCTGCACCATATGTACCACTGTTGGAATTCATATTGTAAACCGCAGGTAAGGTTCTCGGGTGTCATAATGCCTGTGACATAACCTATGGTATATGCACCGATGATGCCGGCAACTATGCTGAAAATTACAAGTATGGGTATCATGAATATGAGGGCGGTCACTTTGGGCAGTATGAGAAAGTTGGCCGAGTTTACACCCATAATTTCAAGTGCGTCTATCTGTTGCGTTACGCGCATTGCGCCAATCTCCGATGTGATGTTGCTGCCCACCTTGCCCGACAATATGAGACACATTATCGACGAAGAGAACTCGAGCAACATAATCTCACGGGTGGCATATCCCACGGTAAACGGTGGCATCCACGCATTTTCGATGTTCAGTTTCATTTGTATGCATATGACAGCTCCAATGAAAAAGGAGATAAGCAGTACAATTGGTATTGAATCGACTCCCAACTGGAATACCTCGCGCATTGTTTGTCGCAGGAAAATACCCCACCGTTCGGGGCGTGCGAATACTCTGCGCATCAGCATCAGGTAACTGCCGAAAGTCTCTATGGATTTTACTAAAAACATCTTTTTTTGCCCTTTGAATTCGGGTGCGAAGATACGGTTTTTATTCGTCAAAAGTGTAAATCTTTCCCGGTTTTATGCTTTTTTCTCCCTTTTGTATCTAAAATCTTGGGCAAAAGCCAAAATTGCATTATCTTCGCTACGAATATTTTATAGACAAAGCGATGGTTGCATTTGCGGAAAATGAAAATGTGGGTACTCCCGAGCGTATGGTGTTGCGTACCGAGAACCTTGTGAAGCGTTACGGCAAGCGTACCGTGGTGAACAATGTTTCTTTCGATGTAAAGCAAGGAGAGATTGTGGGTCTTCTTGGTCCTAATGGTGCCGGAAAGACAACTTCTTTCTATATGACAACAGGTCTTGTGGTGCCCAATGATGGCAAAATCTTTCTCGATAATACGGAAATTACCGATTTTCCTGTTTACAAGCGTGCTCGCTATGGTGTGGGCTATCTGGCGCAGGAGGCGAGTGTGTTCCGCAAAATGAGCGTGGAAGATAATATTGCATCGGTGCTTGAACTCACAGGCAAGCCCAAAGAGTATCAAAAGGAGAAACTCGAAAGCCTTATCGAGGAATTCCGCTTGCAGAAGGTGCGCAAAAATCTTGGCGACCGTCTTTCGGGAGGTGAACGCCGCCGTACCGAAATTGCTCGCTGTCTTGCAATCGACCCCAAATTTATTATGCTCGACGAGCCTTTTGCCGGTGTCGATCCCATCGCTGTAGAGGATATTCAGTATATTGTGTGGAAACTTAAAGACAAGAATATCGGTATTCTTATCACCGACCACAACGTACAGGAGACTTTGAGTATCACCGACCGCGCCTATCTGCTCTTTGAGGGTCGCATTCTCTTCGAAGGAACTCCCGAGGTGCTTGCTGAAAATCCCACAGTTCGTGAGAAGTATCTCGGTCGCGACTTTGTGTTGCGCAAGCGTGAATTCCAAATAGACTGATACATCAGTTCCCGAAAACAATCACTCGGGTTGCAAAGTGGTAATTTTGCAACCCGAGTGATTGTTTTATGACTTAATTTTGCGTTGTGCGCAGCCGTTTGCTCTCTTTTTTGCTTTAAAAACACGCAAAATGGGCATTTTTTTTGATTATATCCGCAATATATTGTAATTTTGCGAGCCTAAATTGGGTTTAGTATATTATTTAAAATTAAATATATGGAATTTACATTTAAAAATTCAGACGCTACTAGCGCATTGTTGTCTGTGAAAATTCAGGAGGCCGACTACTCGGCTTTGGTTGAGAAACAGTTGAAAAACATCCGTCAGAAGGCCAATATCCCCGGCTTCCGTCCCGGTATGGTTCCTATGGGTATCGTTAAAAAACAGTATGGTACTATGGTTAAGGCCGAGGAGATCAACAAACTGTTGCAGACAAAGATTTTTGAGTACATTAAGGAGAATAAAATCGATATGCTCGGCGAGCCCCTTCCCAGCGAGGAGCAGCAAGCAGGTATGGATATGGTAAACGACAAAGAGTTTACTTTTGAGTTCGAGATTGCACTCGCTCCCAAGTTCGACGCTTCTTTGAGCAAGGATGACAAACTTGCTTACTACAAGATACAGCCCACTGCCGAGATGATCGACTCACAGGCACAGGCTTATGCACAGCGTTGCGGCGAGTACAAACAGGTTGAGAGCTATGAGGAGAAAGATATGCTCAAAGGTTCACTTGTTGAGGCTGTCGAGGGAGGTATCAGCGTTAAAGACGCAGTTATGATGCCTACTTATATGAAGAACGACGAGCAGAAGGCTCTCTTCGCAGGTGCAAAGGTTGGCGATGTTATCACTTTCAACCCCACAACTGCTTTTGATGGCAGCGAGGCTGAACTTGCTTCACTCCTCAAAATTGAGAAGAGCGAGGTTGCTGCTCATGCAGGTGATTTCACATTCACAATTTCAGAGATTACACGTTTTGTAGCCAGCGAGCTCAATCAGAATGTATTCGACTCTGCTTTCGGTAAGGATACCGTTAAGAGTGAGGAGGAGTTCCGCGCCAAGATCGCTGAGCAGTTTGCTGAGCGTTTTGCTATCGACAGCGATTACAAATTGTTGCTCGACACACGTGCTTACCTTATGGAGAAAATCGGTAAGATGGAGTTCCCTGAGGCTCTCTTGCGTCGCATAATGGATATGAATAAGGCCGAGGGCGCAGAAAGCATCAGCGAGGAGGATTTCCAGAAGAGCCTTACAGAACTCTCTTGGCACCTTGTTAAGGAGCAGCTTGCAAAGAAATTCGAGGTTAAAATCGATGATAACGATGTACTTGCAGTTGCAAAAGCAGCTACACGCGACCAGTTTGCACAGTATGGTATGGCAAACGTACCCGAGGATCTTCTCGAGAACTATGCTACAGGTATGTTGAAACAGGACAAGACTCGCGAGGCTCTTATCAACCGTGCTGTTGATATCAAGCTTATCGAGGCTGTTAAGGGCGCTGTTACACTCAACGAGGAGGAAATTTCTGTTGAGGACTTCAACAAAAAGCTCGCTGAAAGCGATAAATAATATAGACATATATTTAAATTAGGTGATTGTTATGAAAGATGATTTTAGAAAGTTCGCGACGAAGCACCTGGGTATGAACGGTATGGTGCTCGATGATGTGATGAAGGTGCAATCGCAGTACCTTAACCCTTATATATTGGAGGAACGCCAGCTGAATGTAACACAGATGGATGTTTTCTCTCGTCTGATGATGGACAGAATCATCTTCCTTGGTACACAGATTGACGACTATACAGCAAATACACTTCAGGCGCAATTGCTGTATCTCGACTCTGTTGACAGTGGCAAGGATATATCAATCTATATAAACTCTCCCGGTGGTTCGGTTTATGCCGGCCTGGGTATCTACGACACAATGCAGTTTATCGGCAGCGATGTGGCTACAATCTGTACAGGTATGGCTGCAAGTATGGCTGCTGTACTGCTCGTCGCAGGTGCCGAGGGTAAGCGTTCGGCTCTCACGCATAGCCGTGTGATGATACATCAGCCTCTTGGTGGTGTGCAGGGCCAGGCGAGTGATATTGAAATTACCGCTCGTGAGATACAGAAATTAAAGAATGAACTTTATACAATCATAGCCGACCACAGTCACCAGCCTTTCGATAAGGTGTGGGCCGACAGTGACCGCGACTATTGGATGACTGCCGAAGAGGCAAAAGCCTATGGTATGATTGACAATGTTCTTTCACGCAAAAAATAATTATGGCAGAAAAGGGGAAAAAACGTTGCAGTTTTTGTGGTAGAACCGAAGACCAGGTAGCATTGCTTATGACCGGTATGACCGGTTTTATATGCAATGAATGCGTGGAGCAGGCTCATAACATATTGCGCGAGGAGCAGATGCTCCCGAAAAATGATTTTGAGCCTGGTGAACTGCCTAAGCCTGTAGAGATTAAGAATTTCCTTGACCAATATGTGATAGGTCAGGACGAAGCAAAGCGTGTGCTTGCGGTCTCTGTTTACAATCACTACAAGCGTCTTATGCAGCGTGATGCCAAAGACGATGTTGAGATTGAAAAGAGCAATATCGTGATGGTGGGTAGTACGGGTACGGGAAAAACTCTTCTCGCTCGCACTATTGCCCGTCTTCTTAAAGTTCCCTTTACAATCGTAGATGCTACGGTGCTTACCGAGGCCGGCTATGTTGGTGAGGATGTTGAAAGTCTTCTTACTCGTCTTCTTCAAGCAGCCGACTATAATGTCGAAGAGGCAGAGCGTGGTATTGTCTTTATTGATGAGATTGACAAGATAGCCCGTAAGAGCGATAACCCTTCTATTACTCGCGACGTGAGTGGTGAGGGTGTGCAGCAAGGTCTGTTGAAGTTGCTTGAAGGTTCGGTGGTGAACGTTCCCCCTCAGGGCGGGCGCAAACATCCCGAGCAGAAAATGATAGCTGTGGATACAAGACACATTCTGTTTATCTGCGGCGGAGCCTTCGATGGAATAGAAAAGAAAATTGCGCAACGACTTAACACACATATAGTGGGTTACAACTCTGTGCAGAACAGTTTCAAGGTCGATAAAGGCGATATGATGCAGTATGTGACTCCACAGGACTTGCGTTCTTTTGGCCTTATCCCCGAAATAGTTGGTCGTTTGCCCATACTTACATCGTTGCGTCCTCTTGACCGTGCTACATTGCGCAACATACTCACTGAGCCCAAGAACTCTATCATTAAACAGTATATAAGACTTATGGAGATGGATGGGGTGGAGCTCACTTTCGATGACGATGCTCTCGATTATATAGTTGACGTTGCCATGGAGTATAAACTTGGTGCTCGCGGACTTCGTTCAATTGTAGAGGCTATTATGCAGGAAAAGATGTTCGAGATACCATCGAGCGGAGACAAAACCTGCTGTATTACAAAAGAATATGCCATGGAAAGAATTGCGAAAAGCGGCGCTATGACTATGATGTCATAAGCGAGTTGTTCTCAATAAAGCAAAACACCCCTTCGGACTCCGAAGGGGCGTTTTTTTAAATATCTTTCGGCCTTGCAAAAAAAAACGACGTTTTTTAAAAATATCTTTTGAAAAGTTTGTGCGTTTTATGGAGATATTTATAACTTTGTTAGCAAATAGGCATATTGTAAAATGACAAAGAAGTATAATTTGGCGGAAATTCTGAAAGAGAATTTCGGTTTCGATGCATTTAAGGGGGATCAGGAAGCGGTCATCAAAAATCTCCTTGATGGTAATGATGCCTTTGTGCTGATGCCTACCGGTGGTGGAAAATCTCTCTGCTACCAGTTACCCTCGCTCGTAATGGAGGGAACTGCCATTGTGATATCTCCGCTGATAGCCCTTATGAAGAATCAGGTCGATGCCATCAGAAACTTCCACGAGGAGGATGGTGTTGCACACTTCTTGAACTCTTCGCTTACAAAACAGGCAATCGAAGAGGTTAAGGCCGATGTTGTGTCGGGGAAGACAAAATTGCTCTACGTTGCTCCTGAGTCGCTTACGAAAGAGGATAACGTGGAGTTCTTGAAAAGTATAAAAATATCATTCTATGCTATAGACGAGGCGCACTGTATTTCGGAGTGGGGTCACGACTTCCGTCCCGAGTATCGTCGCATACGTCCCATAATAAACGAGATAGGAAAAGCTCCTGTCATTGCACTTACGGCAACTGCAACGGCAAAGGTTCGCGACGATATCAAGAAGAACCTGGGAATACAAAATGCCCCTGATTTCAAATCGTCGTTCAACCGCCCAAACCTCTATTACGAGGTAAGGCCCAAAACAAAGAATGTCGATAAGGATATTATAAAATTCATAAAGTCGAATCCCGGCAAGTCGGGTATCATCTACTGTTTGAGCCGTAAGAAAGTTGAAGAACTTGCCGAGGTGTTGCAGGCAAATGAAATTTCGGCAAAAGCCTATCACGCAGGTATGGACTCGGCAATGAGGTCGCAGACACAGGACGAGTTCATTATGGAGAAAATAGATGTGATAGTCGCTACAATAGCGTTTGGTATGGGTATTGACAAACCCGATGTGCGCTATGTGATACATTATGATATACCCAAAAGCCTTGAAGGATATTATCAAGAGACCGGTCGTGCAGGTCGCGATGGCGGCGAGGGGCAGTGTATAGCCTATTACAATAGCAAAGATTTACAGAAACTCGAAAAGTTCCTTGAAGGCAAGCCTTTGGCTGAGCAGTATATAGGTCGTCAGCTTTTGCACGAAACCACTGCATATGCAGAATCATCGGTTTGTCGCAGGAAATTGTTGTTACATTATTTTGGTGAAAATTTTGAAGTGGAAAATTGTGGTAATTGTGATAACTGCCTGACACCCAAAAAACAGGTGGAGGCAAAAGAGTTGCTCGAAGCCGTAATAGAGACGGTTCTTGCAATTAAAGAGAATTTTAAGGTAGAGTACGTTATAGACGTCCTGACGGGCAAAGAAACAGCCGATATAATCTCACACAGACATGATGAACTCGAGTGTTTCGGTTGCGGTGTCGATGAGGAACCCAAGCGTTGGAATGCAGTGATACGCCAGGCTCTTATAGCCGGTTATCTTGACAAGGATGTGGAGAATTATGGTCTTTTGAAGGTTACAGCTGAGGGACGCAAGTTCCTTGAGAAGCCTCAATCGTTCAAGATTGTTGAAGATCGTGATTTTACCGAGACCGAAGCTGTTCCCCAAGCCGGCAGTACATTTGCTGTGGATCCCGAACTGTATGCAATGCTTAAGAATTTGCGTAAGAAACTTGCGAAGCAGTTGGAACTTCCTCCTTATGTGATATTCCAGGATCCATCACTCGAGGCAATGGCAACCACATACCCCATAACCTTTGACGAATTGAAGAATATTCCCGGTGTGGGCGAAGGAAAGGCAAAGCGTTATGGCGAGGAGTTCTGTTCGCTCATCAAACGCCACTGTGAGGAGAATGAGATAGACCGCCCCGAGGATTTCCGCGTGCGTACTGTTGCCAACAAATCGAAATTGAAGGTCAGCGTAATCAGCGCAATCGACCGCAAGGTGGCACTTGACGACCTTGCCATAAGCCGTGGCGTTGAGTTCGAGGAATTGCTCGAGGAGGTTGAGTCAATTGTTTACTCCGGCACAAAACTAAATATTGATTATTTCCTCGAAGAGATTATGGATGAGGAAAACGTACAGGAGATATATGACTACTTTAAGAGCTCCGATACCGACAGCATAAATGCTGCGTTGGATGTGCTCGGCGCCGATTACAGCGAAGAAGAGATTCGTCTTGTGCGCGTGAAATTCATATCAGAAATGGGTAATTAAGAAACATACAAGAAAATATATGAACGATTTTATTAAAGACAAGATTGCAATTGATGGCCTTACATACGACGATGTATTGCTCATCCCGGCTTACTCCGAGGTGTTGCCCAAGGAGGTTAGTATGAAAACCAAATTTTCGCGTAATATCGACTTGAATATCCCCTTTGTTACAGCGGCGATGGATACTGTAACTGAGGCTAAAATGGCTATTGCCATAGCTCGTGAGGGTGGTATCGGTGTTATTCACAAAAATATGTCGATTGTTGAACAGGCACATCAGGTGGCTATTGTTAAGCGTGCCGAGAACGGTATGATATATGATCCTGTGACAATAAAAGTGGCAGCAACCGTGAAAGATGCTCTTGATCTCATGGCAGAATATCATATCGGCGGTATCCCTGTTGTTGACGAGGAGCAGAAACTCGTTGGTATTGTAACCAACCGCGACCTCCGTTTCGAAACAAATATGAGCCGCCCTGTAAGTGAGGTTATGACAAGCGAGAACCTTGTGGTAACTCATCAGAAGACCGATATGGAGTCGGCGGCTAAAATATTGCGTGAAAACAAAATTGAGAAACTTCCCGTTGTTGACAACGATGGTAAGCTCATTGGTCTTATAACATACAAGGATATCACCAAAGCAAAGGATAAGCCTATGGCTTGCAAAGATGCGAAAGGTCGTCTTCGCGTAGCAGCGGGTGTCGGCGTTACAGTTGACGCTATGGACCGCATCAAGGCTCTTGTTGAGGCAGGTGTCGATGCTATTATCATTGATACTGCACACGGACACTCGGCAGGCGTTATAAACAAACTTAAAGAGGCAAAGGCTGCTTATCCGCAGATAGATATCGTTGTGGGTAACGTTGCAACAGGCGAGGCTGCCAAGATGTTGGTTGAAGCCGGTGCCGATGCTGTTAAGGTTGGTATAGGCCCCGGTTCAATCTGTACAACCCGCGTTGTGGCAGGTGTCGGTGTACCTCAGTTGTCGGCTGTTTACGATGTTGCTAAAGCACTCGAAGGTACAGGTGTGCCTTTGATTGCCGACGGTGGTCTTCGCTATTCGGGCGATGTGGTAAAAGCACTTGCTGCCGGTGGTTACAGTGTAATGATTGGTTCTTTGGTAGCAGGTACCGAAGAGTCTCCCGGTGATACTATAATCTTCAATGGCCGTAAATTTAAATCATATCGCGGTATGGGTTCTTTGGAGGCTATGGAATGTGGTTCCAAGGATCGTTACTTCCAGTCTGATACTGCCGACAAGAAAAAACTGGTTCCCGAGGGTATTGCGGCCCGCGTACCTTACAAAGGAACATTGCAGGAGGTTATTTATCAGCTTGTAGGAGGACTCCGTAGCGGTATGGGCTATTGTGGTGCTCCCGATATTGAAACCTTGCATAATGCTAAATTTGTGAGAATAACAAATGCAGGTGTGCTTGAGAGTCATCCCCACGATGTTGCCATCACCAGTGAGGCTCCCAATTACAGCCGTCCCGAATAAAAAGATATGATGAATATCAGCAGATTTTTTTCACTCATAACACTTGTGGTTGCATCTTGTCAGGCGATTTTTGCTCAAGGAGGCGACCTGGTGCTTATGACCGTTGCCGGTGTCGATATAAAGCGCTCTGAGTTCGAGTATGCATATAACAAGAACAATACAGGGCAGGCCGAAATTGAATACTCCATTGATGAGTATTTGCCCATGTTTGTGAATTTCAAACTGAAGGTTGCCGAAGCAAAAGCCCAGAAGTTGGATACTCTTTCTTCTTTCAAGCAGGAGTATGAGAAAGACCGTGCTGCTCTTGCCGAGGATTATCTCACCGACAAAGACTTTATAGAACTCGAAGCCTATCGCGTTTATTTAAAGGATTCCGCAACCATCGGAAAAGATGGTTTTGTGAATGTTATGCATCTTGCTGTACCACTTTCCCAAAAGGCAACACAGCAGGAGGTGGATGCTGCAAAAGCAAAAATGGATTCGGCCTATGTGATGTTGCAAAACGGTAAGACTTTTGACGAGGTTGCTGTTTTTGTCAATATGCCAGCTCAGTATCTTAAACCTTTCGAAATTATTCGCGGACAGGTATATGAGGAATTTGAAAAGGAGGCTTATGCTTTGGCCGACGGTGAGTATTCCGCTCCATTCAAATCTCCGGCCGGTTATCACATTGCAAAGAGAATATCTTCTCGTCCCTTTGGAACTTTTGAGCAATATCGCGAGCCAATAATGAATATGCTTGAGAAAGAGAATATCAGAAAGACTGCGCGTTTGAAGAAAGGTCGTGACCTTGCCAATGCCTATGGCGGTGGAATGACACCCGAGGAGGCTCTTGCCAAGGAAGATAGTTTGCTTGAAAGCAAATATCCTGAATTCGGCAACCTTATGCGTGAGTATTACGAAGGTCTGCTTTTCTTTGAGATTTCAAATCGTGAGGTTTGGAAAAAAGAGGCCGATGAGGCGAAAGAACTTGTCAAGTTCTTCAAGAAGAATAAAAAGAAATATAAGTTTGACCAGCCACGTTTCCGTGGTGCGGTGGTATTTACCAAATCGCAGGAACTGCTCGATTCTGTAAAAACGTTGCTTGCCGGCAAGCATAAGGATGAGTATCGCTCGCTCGTAGCTGAGAGTTTTGAAAAAGAGGAGAAACGCTCTATTCGAATGGAACTCGGAATTTATGCCGTAGGTGATAACAACTGGGTTGATTACCTTGTGTTCGGCCAGGGTGCCGGTGGTGACAAGAGAGAGCAACTTCCTTTTGTCGATGTTGTCGGCAAGGTTATAGAGTCTCCCGAGACCTATACCGATGTAAAAGGTGCCGTTATTGACGATTATAACAAATACAAGGAGCAGAAGTGGGTAAAGAAACTTCGTCGTAAGTACGATGTTGAAATAAATGAAGAGGTGCTAAAAACCGTTAATAACCACGACTGAAAAAGTATATTTTGTATCTTTGTCGTGAATAAAGGAAATAATATATCCGTTTACGACAAAAAGACAGATATCACACTATGAATGTGACAAGAACTCTTATAATCATAGCTTTGTGTCCCCTCTTTGCGCTGTCATCGTGCAAAGAGGAGATACTGCATAAAGGGAAAACTCCTTTGGTGAGTGTTGGTAACGAGTTTTTGTATGAAGAAGATGTGCAACGCTTTTATGCCGCCAATCTTCCGGCTTCGGATAGTGCAAAGTATGTAAACGACTATATCAGACGTTGGGTTGAGGAGGCTCTTTTTTATAGCGTGGCATTGCGTAATATACCTTCTTCGGGTGAGGTTGAAAGGCTTGTTGAGAGTTACAGGCGTAGCCTTGTGCTGAACCTCTATCAGGAAGGTTTGGTGGAGCAGCACCTGCGTAACGATATTTCGGACGAGAAGGTACAGGAATTCTATGACAATAACAGCGCAATGTTTGAACTTGAAGAACCCATTGTGAAAGGTCTTTTCCTGAAAGTTCCTGTCAATGCTCCTAAAATGTCACAACTGCGTAAATGGTATAGCAGCCGTGAAATAGACGATCTGGAAAAACTCGACAAGTATAGTCTTACCAATGAGGTTGTGTATGACTATTTTGTTGAAACCTGGGAACGTGTGGCTGTTATTGCATCAAAGACTACAATATCGGCAGAAGATCTTTGTCAGCGTCTTCGTCGTTCTGCCAATATAGAATTTAAGGATAAGGACTATATCTATTTTGTTTCGGCCGACTCGGTGATAGAGAAAGGCGGGCTGAAACCCATAGAACTTGTCGAGGAAGATATACGCACTCTTGTGACAAACACAATGAAGGCAAATTTTATAAAAGAGAAGAAGCAGGATATATATGACGAGGCCTGTAAGGCCGGTGCCATTAAATATTATAAAGAGTAAAAACACGCAGGCTATTTAAGCCCGTGCAATTTGTGAAAGTATGAAGAAATATATATTATCCGTTATCTGTGTTTTGACATTTGGTGTTTCTTTTGCACAGGATAATGTCATTGACAGAGTAGAGTGGGTTGTTGGCGATAAATCTATATTGCGTTCCGATATTGAGGAGGCTATAAAATACTGGACATTGGAGAATCGTAAGTTCAATGGCGACCCTTACAGTGTTGTTGGTGAGGACCTTGCTGTGCAGGAACTTTTTCTGCATCAGGCAGCAATAGACAGTGTCGAGGTTAACGAAACACATTTGATGCGCCAGGTCGACGCGCAGCTCGAGGATCATATACAGCGTGCCGGCTCAAAAGAGAAACTCGAGGAGTATCAGAAAATGCCTATGCGCAAGATACGCGAAATGCTTTATGAGAATCTTCACAATTACAGTATGATGTCGCTTATGCGCGATAGAATTGTGGGAGATATAAAGGTATCTCCGTCGCTTGTTCGTCGTTATATAGAATCTCTGCCTCAGGATAGCGTTCCCTTTGTTCAGGAGCAGGTTGAGGTGCAGATAATAACAGCTGAGCCTCCTGTTGATATGGAAGAGATCGATCGCATAAAGGATGAATTGCGAGATTATGCCGAGCGTGTGAATAACGGTGAGACAAGTTTTTCTACTCTTGCACTGCTCTATTCCGAGGACCCCGGTAGTGCCCGTCGCGGTGGAGAACTAGGTTTTAGAGGTCGTGGACAGTTTGTACCCGAATTTGCTACTGCTGCATTCAACCTTACCGACCCTTCAAAGGTTTCCAAAATTGTGGAAACAGAATATGGCTTTCACATAATTCAACTCATAGACAAGCGTGGTGACCGTGTGAATGTACGTCACATTTTGCGTAAGCCAAGAGTATCGGCTCAGAATATTAAAACAATGATGCTCAGTCTCGATTCTCTTGCTCGCGAGATAAGAAAAGACTCTATAACATTTGAAGAAGCCGTAGCCGTTTGCTCTTTCGACAAGGAGACAAACAATAACCACGGTATTATGTACAATAAGCAGACCGGTGCATCGCGCTTGCAGTTGCAGGATCTTCCTGTGGACGTTGCGCGCGTGGTCGATGGAATGAAGGTAGGCGAGGTTTCGTCTCCCTTTACAATGAGACTGGATAATGGCAAGACCATTTGTGCAATAGTGAAGCTTAAATCGAAAATAGAGGCTCACAAGGCAAGTGTTAAGGATGATTATGAGGTGCTGAAGGAGATGTACAAGGCAAAAATGGGTGAGGAGCGTATTGCCGAGTGGATACGTGAGAAACAGCGTAACGTTTATGTCCGTCTTAACGGTAATGCTAAGAAAGAAGATTTCAAATACCCGGGTTGGGTGTTCTACGAGGATAAATAATGATATTGGCATCGATGATGAGAATAAAACTTTTCATAATGTTAACCTTGGTGGCGTTGTGCGCTGTGGCGCAGAACGCTTCTGTGTCGCATAGCGGTGATACTGTTCCAGAAAAGAAACGCACTTATGTTCATTTGTTGCATGCCGATACTACAAAGTTCGACAAGATGCGCGTGCCCGATGCATTCATTCTTGTGGGCGATGTATCTTTTCGCAGGGACAGTATGTATATGTATTGCGATAGTGCATATTTCTATACTAAGAAGAATGCGGTGCAGGCCTTTGGAAATGTAAAGATGGAGCAGGGAGATACACTCTTCCTCTATGGCGATTATATGGATTATAATGGCGATTCCAATTTGGCACGCGTTCGTACCAATGTGCGTTTGATAGATAAAAACACAGTTCTTGAGACCGACAGCCTTGATTTTGACCGCAACCTCAACAAGGGATACTATTTTAACGGAGGTTCTCTTTTTGATGGCGAGAGTACGCTTGAATCCTTATGGGGCGAGTATCGTGTGGGAACAAAAGTCGCTGTGTTTAACGATAATGTAAATATCCAGAATCCGCAATTTACTCTTGAATCGGATACTTTGCAATATAACACTGCAACAAGAATTGCTACAATTCTGGGCCCGACCAATATTTATAACGGTGTTGCAAATCGTATATATTCTGAGCGAGGTTTGTATAACACTGCCGCCCGTAATGCCACTCTTCTTGATCGTTCGGTGTTATATAACGGTACAAAGAACATTACGGCAGACTCCATTTATTATGATATAGCAGCGGGTGTGAGCGAGATTTTTGGTAATATAGTTTACATTGACCCGGAAAACCATAATATGCTCACCGGTGATTACAGCTATATGAATGAACTTCTCGATTCGGCTTATGTTACCGACCGCGCTGTTGTGGTTGATTTTTCGCAGAAAGATTCACTCTTTTTGCATGCCGACACTATTTGGGCGGTGAGTGAAAATCTTGAAACAGATTCTCTCTATCGTCAAATAAGAGCTTGTCATAAAGTGCGTGCGTTCAGCAATAGCATGCAGGCGGCGTGCGATTCTCTTGTTTTCGATTCACGCGACTCTTGTATGACAATGTATAAGGATCCAATTTTGTGGAACGATGGCATACAGCTTCTCGGTGAGGAGATTAAGATGTATATGGATAGTGCATCTATTGATTGGGTGCACGTCATAAAGCAGACCTTGTATGCTGAAAAGATGGATTCTGTCAGCTATAATCAGATAAACGGACAAGAGATGAAGTTCCACTTTAAAGATGGTAAACTCGATCGTATGCATGTTGTCGGTGGTGCCAATGTGGTTTATTTCCCAATGGATGAGGATAGTGTTCTTGTTGGAATGAATACAACCCTTGCCGGTAATATTTCGGCTTATATGAAAGACGGACAGATGGATCGCATTGTGGTTCCTAATACTTCGAGCGGTGTTTTCTATCCTTTGAGTAAAATACCATCGACTGCGCGCTATCTCGAAAACTTCGCCTGGTTCGACTATGTGCGCCCCAAGAGTAAGGATGATATATTCAATTGTCGCACTAAGGCAAAAGAGTTGATGTTGAAGGTTATAAACAGAGAGAATATCCCGTTGCCCTCTCTTGAAAGGTTTAACGATAAAAAGAATTAGGGTTATGGGTTTCTTCAAGATGGGTGCTCCGCGCAAGTTCGAGCATAAATATATATATGTTGACGAGCGTAAGGAAAAACTCGATAAAATCGTCAATAATGCCAAACGCGATTTAGGTATGTTGCCTCCCGAAGAGGTTACTTACAGGGAACGTCTTAAAGGTGTTTTTCAGAACTCTACAACACATTTAAAGCGTCGCAAGCAAAATGCCAACCATTTGAAAACTCCGACACTTATTATTGGAATCCTTGTGGCATTGTTTGTTTTACATTATTTATTAACAGGCTCTTGGGCTTTCTGAATCATTCTCAATGCAAGATATAATACATTTATTACCCGACTCCGTTGCCAATCAAATTGCGGCAGGTGAGGTCGTGCAACGCCCTTCGTCGGTGGTGAAGGAGCTTGTGGAGAATGCGATAGATGCCGGTGCTACTAAGGTTCAGGTTTTGATAAGTGACGGTGGTCGCACTCTCATTCAGGTTATAGATAATGGTGTAGGAATGTCCGAAACTGATGCCCGTTTGGCTTTTGAGCGTCACGCAACCTCGAAAATCAGAAAAGCCGAGGATCTTTTTGCACTTAATACTATGGGTTTCCGCGGTGAGGCGCTTGCTTCCATTGTTGCAGTGTCGCAGGTGGAGCTTGTTACTCGTCGTGCCGATGATGAACTTGGCACCTGTATCTCAATGTCGGGCTCGTGTCTTGAACAGCAAGAGGCAGTCGCAGCACCTGTAGGTAGTAATTTTAAGGTGAAAAACCTCTTCTACAATATACCTGCGCGCCGTAAATTCCTGAAATCGACTCAAACTGAGCTCAATAACATTGTAACTGAGTATGAACGAGTAGCTCTCATAAACAGCGATGTTGAGTTTTCTCTCTCGCATAATGGTGTGGAAATTTCGCACTTGCCTTCCTCTTCGTTCCGTCAAAGAATAGTAAATATCTTTGGCAAGAAGATAAACACACAGTTGCTGGAGGTTTCTGTTGATAGCACGCTTGTGAATATAAAGGGATATGTAGGCTTGCCCGGAAGTGCTCGCAAAAAGGGTGCTTTGCAGTATTTCTTTGTTAATGGGCGTTATATGCGTCACTCCTATTTTGCCAAAGCTGTGCAGGAAGCTTATGCAAATCTTGTGCCGGCCGGTGAGCAGGTGCCTTTCTTCTTGTGTCTTGGTGTTGAACCTTCGCGTATAGATGTCAATATACACCCTACAAAGACAGAAATAAAGTTTGAAGACGAACCAAATCTGTGGAAAATTATTTTGGCGGCAGTGCGCGAAGTTTTGGGTCGTTTCAATGTTGCTCCCGGTCTCGATTTTAACTCCGATGATATGCCCGATATTCCTGTTATGGAGCAACTCGGGCAAGAGGAACGCGCTGCTATATCTGCTCCAAAGATTTCGTACGACCCTTCTTACAATCCATTCAAGAAGAATGCCCCCGAATATCGCAAAACCGATGATGCATGGTGGGAGACTCTGTATGAAAGTGATGCTCCTTCGGCAGCAGGGAGTGATGTAGTTTCGGAAACCCCTGATGGTGGGCTGTTGTCCTCTCTGCCCGATCTTCGCCCCACCAAGCAGATGCTTTTCTCAGAAGAGTATCTCCCGCTTGCTCAATATAAGGGGCAGTATATACTTGTGTCATCCATCGATGGTCTTCTGCTTTTGCACCAGCGTCGTGCGCATATAAGGATTTTGTTTGAAAAGTTCCTGCGTCAACTCTATGAAGGCAAAGGACATTCGCAAGGGCTCCTGTTTCCCGAGCGTGCCGATTTTTCATTGAAAGAGGCGCTTGTGCTCGATAGTATTGCGGAAGAACTTGCTTCACTTGGTTTTGACATATCTTCTCTCGGAGGTAATAGTTATGCTATAAACTCTGTACCCGCCGGTATTGATGGGCTTGACCCCGTTGCAATGCTTGCTGATATCGTAAACTCCGTGGCGGAGCAGGTTGCAGGAGCAAAAGATAAACTGTTTGATAAAATAGCCCTTTCAGTGGCTAAGCAGATGGCTATAACAGTGGGCCAGGTACTCTCTGAGGTAGAGATGAAAAATTTGATTGAGGAACTGTTTCAAACAACGGCGCCCAAGCATACCCCCGACGGTTTGCCCATTGTTTACACCTTTTCTGATGCTGAAATTACCCGTGTGTTTCAGCGATAAAGGATAATTATCCACAATAATCGTTAAAATTTGTTAACAAAAATCTTATTTATATAATATATTTATATTTGTTTGCGAAAATTATGTAATTTTGTACTCAAAATAAGGGGTGTGTTGGCTTCGTGCTGTATGTGTTAAACATTTTATGTTGCCTCTTGTTTTAAGTAAAGAGAAAAATTGAGTAATAATTTTATAGAATCTAATTAGTTTAAGTATGAAAAAGTTTATGATTTCACTAGCAATTGCTAGTATTGCGATGGTCTCTTTCGCGCAGGAGACTGTTAGCGAGGTCGTAGTTCCTACTTTGAAGGATCGCGTTGTTACTAACTCTTTCGGTAGCAACTGGTTCTTGGGTGTAAACGGCGGTCTTAATTTCTACAATGGTGTGTACACACACGGTCAGAGTCCTTTGAAACACCTCTCTCCCGCGCTTCAGGTGTATGCCGGTAAATGGCACACTCCCGGTTTCGGTTGGAGAGTTGCTTACAACGGTCTCAATGTTCAGACTTATGGCTGGACTCAGCACAGAACTTACATGAACTTCCACTTCGATGCGATGTTCAACCTCAGCAACCTTATCTGTGGTTACAACGAGGAGCGCATCTGGAATGTTATTCCTTTCCTCGGTGCAGGTTGGGCAGGTAGAAAAGTTTACGGTGGTAATGATATTACCGGTACTTTGACTGCAAACGTAGGTCTTATCAATAGCTTCCGTGTTTCTAAGCACTGGGCTATCAACCTCGAGCTCTCTACAACATTCTTGCGTAATGGTTTCAGCGGCATCACAGGCCGTTCAGGTCACGACATGATGTTCTCAGCTCTTGCAGGTGTTACTTACAAGTTTAATAAGGTAGGTTGGGAGCAGGCTGCTGACGTTGATGCTATCATGGCTATGAACGCTGCTGCTCTTTCTGAGCTCAATACTCAGTTGCAGGCAAAAGAGGCTGAGAATGCAGGTTTGAAAAACCAGCTTGCTGCTGCAAAGCAGAATTTGGTTGCTGCTCAGTCAGCGTTGAAAGATTGCGAGGGTAAACTTACTACTGTATCTCAGTCAGTATTCTTCTCTTTCAACTCTTCAAAGATTGCTTCTAAGAAAGAGATCATCAACCTTCAGTCTCTCGTTGACGCTGTTAAGAATACAAATGCTAAGCTTGCTGTTGTTGGTTATGCTGATAGCGCAACTGGTTCTTCTGCTTACAACCAGAAACTTTCTGAGGCTCGTGCAAACGCGGTAGCTGAGAAATTGATTGAGCTTGGTCTTCCCCAGGAGAAGCTCGTTGTTGAGGGTAAAGGTGGTGTTGAGGTTGAGAAACCCGCACGTTTGAACCGTCGCGTAATCATCACTGTTGTTGAATAATTAACAGTCGAGATAAGTATAAAATGAGCAGGTTTTGCCTGCTCATTTTTTTTATTTATATAAGGTGCGGTAGTGTGTTGCGTTAAGTTTTGTTTGCGCTGCTTGCAGTGGTGTGTGGTGCTCTTTGTAGATTTTTGGTTGTTTTATAAAAAAATATTGTAAAACATTTGGTGGCAATAAAAAAAAGAGCTACCTTTGCATCGCAATTGAGAATTGCGCACATAATGGACGTTTAGCTCAGCTGGTTTAGAGCATCTGCCTTACAAGCAGAGGGTCGGCGGTTCGAATCCGTCAACGTCCACAAGAAAATCCGATTTATCGGACGTTTAGCTCAGCTGGTTTAGAGCATCTGCCTTACAAGCAGAGGGTCGGCGGTTCGAATCCGTCAACGTCCACAAGACCTACGCTTTGCGTAGGTCTTTTTTTGGTTTCTGTTGTTTTTACACCTTATTTAATAATAATTTTAATAAACTTTATTGTAACAGTGGGTGTTTATGCTTAAAAAGTACTATTTTTGTATCGTGAAATTTTAAAACGTATAATACCCGTGTTGTGCAGTTTTGTCGAGTATGGTGCGCAACATCCCTTTTGTAAATCGATTATTACACAAATATGGAATTAAACATTTTAACAGCTGTATCACCCATTGATGGTCGTTACAGAGGCAAGACAGAAGCTCTTGCAGAGTATTTTTCGGAGTATGCATTGATGAAGTATCGTGTCTTCGTAGAGATTGAATACTATATAGCTTTGTGCGAGTTGCCCATTCCTCAGTTGGCTGGTGTAGATGCAAGTCTTTTCCCTAAATTGCGTGAGATTTACTCGGGTTTTACAACTGCCGATGCTTGCAGAATTAAGGAGATTGAGAAAGTTACCAACCACGATGTCAAGGCCGTGGAGTATTTCATAAAGGAGAAATTCGATGCCATTGGTGGGCTTGATGCGTACAAGGAGTTTGTACACTTCGGTCTCACCTCGCAGGATATAAACAACACCTCAATCCCTTGCTCTATAAAAGATGCTCTTGAAAAGGTGTATTACCCCGCGATAGAAGAGCTCATTGCCCAGCTCAAGGAGTATGCCGAGGCTTGGAAAGAGATTCCTATGCTCGCCCGTACACACGGCCAGCCTGCTTCTCCCACACGTTTGGGTAAGGAGATTATGGTGTTTGTCTATCGTTTGGAAACACAGCTTGCCGAGCTTAAGAAGTGTGTCATTTCGGCAAAATTTGGTGGTGCTACAGGTAATTTCAATGCACACAGCGTGGCATATCCTTCGGTTGACTGGGTTGCCTTTGCCAATAAATTTGTGGCGGAGAATTTGGGCTTGCAGCGCGAGCAATACACAACACAGATTTCAAACTATGATAATCTTGCAGCCTTGTTCGATGCTATGCGTCGCATAAACATAATCATTATGGATATGGACAAGGACTTCTGGCAATATATCTCAATGGAGTTCTTCAAGCAGAAGATAAAAGCCGGTGAGGTTGGTTCAAGCGCAATGCCTCACAAGGTTAATCCCATCGACTTTGAAAACAGCGAGGGTAACCTTGGTATCGCAAATGCCATACTCGACCACTTATCTATGAAACTCCCTATATCTCGTTTGCAGCGCGACCTTACCGACTCTACCGTTCTTCGTAACGTTGGTGTTCCCATGGGACATATGATGATTGCCGTGAAGAGCTCTTTGGTTGGCTTGCGCAAACTTTTGCTCAACGAAAAGGCTATCTACGATGAACTTGACAATTGTTGGAGTGTGTGTGCCGAGGGTATTCAGACAATTCTTCGTCGTGAGGCTTATCCCAATCCTTATGAGGCGCTTAAAGCTCTCACCCGTACTAACGAAGGTATAAATCAGAACACGCTGTTGCAGTTTATCGATGGTCTCGATGTTTCCGAGAGCGTGAAAGAGGAGTTGCGTCGAATTACTCCCCATGCATATACCGGCAGATAAAAGAAATGAATTTGGACCGTGAGGTTCATAAAAACAATAAAAAATGGATAATTTTAGAGAAAGACGCTCCGACAACAATTCCCGAGGAGGTAAAAGAGAACGTAAGTCGTTCAACCCTAATTTCAATAGCGAGAATCGTGTAAACAACCGTTCGCGCTATGGTAACCAAGCAGAGGGACGCCCGCAGTCTGCGCGCATAGAGCGTCGTGGAACTTTTGAACAAGGTAGCGGTTATGGCCGTTACAAGTCACACAACAGAGTACCCCGCGATTTCGAGACAGAAGGTACATCACGCCCCAATTTCGGCGGAAACCGTCATATCTCATCGCAGCAGGGTAACTATCGCGGTGCCTCCAACGGAAGTTATGGAACCTATGGTGGCGAGCAACGCCCTGCCTATGGTAACCGTGGAACCCGTAAGGCATACGACCCCAATGCAAAATACAGTGCAAAGAAGCGCGTAGTATATAAAGAGGCTGCAATAGACCCCAATGCTCCCGTTCGTTTGAATAAATTTCTTGCCAATGCAGGCATATGCTCACGTCGTGAGGCTGATAACTATATCGAAGCAGGTCTTGTAACTGTAAACGGTGTGGTTGTTACAGAGCTTGGAACAAAGATAACTCCGGGTGACGATGTTCGTTTCAACAGCGAGCGCATCAACCCCGAGCGTAAGGTGTATGTGCTTCTTAACAAACCTAAAGATTGTGTGACCACAGTCGATGATCCACAGGAGCGCAAAACTGTGCTCGATTGCTTGCGTGGCATCGGCAAGGAGAGAATATATCCCGTAGGTCGTCTCGACAGAAATACAACTGGTGTGCTTCTGCTCACAAACGATGGTGACCTTGCATCGAGACTTACACATCCCAAGTTTATGAAGAAAAAGGTATATCACGTTACTTGCGACAAAAACGTGGCTATGTCCGATATGGATTTGCTTGTAAACGGTATTGAGCTCGAGGATGGTAATGTGTATGCCGACGAGGTTACATACGTGAACGAAGCCGACCGCTCGCAAATTGGCATTGAGATACACTCGGGCAAGAACCGTATTGTTCGTCGTATGATGGAACATCTTGGTTACAAGGTGCAGAAACTCGACCGCGTGCTCTTTGCAGGTCTTACAAAGAAAAATCTGAAACGTGGCGACTGGCGTTATCTCACTGAGAAAGAGATTAATATGCTCCGTATGGGTGCTTATGAGTAAAAAGCGATAAACATAAATACAAAATGGAAACAATAAAAAGAACAAAAATAGCCGACTTGCTTAAAAGCAAGGCTTTCGGTACCATGGTAAACGTAAAAGGTTGGGTGCGCACGCGTCGCAACAGCAAACAGGTGGCTTTTGTAGCCCTCAACGATGGTTCTACAATAAATAATGTACAGATTGTGATTGATGCCGACAAGTTCGATGAGGAGCTTGTGAAGCAATTCACAACCGGTGCTTGCTTGAGCGTTAATGGTACACTTGTTGAGTCTATCGGTGGCGGTCAGTCGGTTGAGATACAGGCAACAGAGATAGAGCTCCTGGGTGCTTGTGACAGCACATATCCCTTGCAGAAGAAGGGACAGACAATGGAGTATATGCGTACAGTGGCTCACCTTCGCCCCCGTACCAACACCTTTGGTGCAGTATTCCGCATACGCCACAACATGGCTTACGCTATACATAAATTCTTCCACGATAAAGGTTTCTACTACTTCCACACTCCGCTTATCACAGCTTCGGACTGTGAGGGTGCCGGTCAGATGTTCCAGGTAACAACAATGAACCTCTATGACTTGAAGAAAGACGAGAACGGCAGCATAAAGTACGATAGCGACTTCTTTGGCAAGCAGGCAAGTCTTACCGTTTCAGGTCAGCTCGAAGGTGAGCTTGCAGCAACAGCGCTTGGTGCTATCTACACCTTCGGCCCCACTTTCCGTGCCGAAAACTCAAATACTCCCCGTCACCTCGCAGAGTTCTGGATGATTGAGCCCGAGGTTGCATTCAACGACATATACGACAATATGGAGCTTGCAGAGGAGTTTATTAAATACTGCGTGCAGTGGGCACTCGACAACTGTATCGAGGATATAACCTTCCTCAACAATATGTTCGACAAAGAACTCATCGAGCGTTTGCGCTCTATCGTTAACACCGAGTTCGTGCGTCTTGCTTACACCGACGGTATTAAAATCCTTGAAGATGCTGTTGCGAACGGTCACAAGTTTGAGTTCCCTGTATATTGGGGAGTTGACCTTGCATCGGAGCACGAGCGCTACCTTGTTGAAACACACTTCAAGCGTCCCGTTATCCTCACCGACTATCCCAAGGATATCAAAGCTTTCTATATGAAGCAGAACGAGGACGGAAAGACTGTACGTGCAATGGACGTTCTCTTCCCGAAAATCGGCGAAATTATCGGTGGCTCAGAGCGTGAAGCTGACTATAACAAGTTGCTCACTCGTATCGAGGAGATGAACATTCCTATGAAGGATATGTGGTGGTATCTCGATACACGTCGTTATGGTTCTTGCCCTCACTCAGGATTCGGCCTTGGCTTTGAGCGTCTCTTGCTCTTTGTTACCGGTATGTCGAACATACGCGATGTAATACCCTTCCCGCGTACTCCGAACAACGCAGAATTCTAAAAACTTTAAACTATGAACAACCGCTATTGTGTAATTATGGCAGGAGGTATAGGCTCGCGTCTATGGCCTTTGAGCCGAAAGGATAAGCCCAAACAGTTCCACGATCTCTTGGGTTGTGGCCGCACTCTGTTGCAGCAGACATTCGACAGGTATAGTCGTGTTGTTCCTAAAGAAAATATCATTGTTTCTACCCACGTCGATTATACCGACGTGGTTCGGGAACAGTTGCCCGAGCTGCCCGACGAGCAGGTACTTCACGAACCTGCTTTTCGAGGTACGGCTCCCAGCATTGCTTATGTTGCATGCCACATACGCACATTGAATCCCAACGCAAATATCGTTGTAGCGCAGGCCGACCAACTTGTTCTCAACGAAGAACTTTTTGTAGAGACGGTTGGGCGAGGGCTCGATTTTGTTGAGAAGCACGACAAACTCGTTGTTGTTGGTATAAAGCCAACCATTCCCGAAACCCGTTATGGTTACATACAGGCCGATACGCCGATAGAGGGTTCCGAGGGTATGTATACGGTTCGTACTTTTACCGAAAAGCCCGAGTATGAGTTTGCGAAAATATTCATGGAGAGCGGTGAGTTCTATTGGAACTCCGGTATCTACATCTGGAATGTTAACACCATTATAGATACTATGACCACATTCTTGCCCGAAATGATGGGTGAGCTTGAAAGGGTTTTCCGTGAGATTCCTGTGCGCGACGAGCGTAGAAAGCGCGGTTACGAGATTTACACCTCTTTCCCCAACGCTTCAATGGATATGAGTGTTATGGAGCGCGCCAGCAATGTATGTTTGCTTGTGGGAGAGTTTGGTTGGGCTGATATAGGTACATGGGACACTCTTTATGGAACTTTGCCAAAGGATGTCGACGGAAATGTGGTTATGCACTCGCGAACCCTTAAATACGATAGCCGTAACAATGTGATATCTGTTCCCGAAGGCAAACTGGTAGTTATGCAGGATATTGATGACCTCCTTGTGGTTGATAATGGCAATGTGCTGATGCTATGCAAGAAAGGCTCTGAAAAGAATATACGTAAATTCCTTAACGATGTACGTATGAAACTTGGTGACAAGTTCTTGTAAACTGTCAATAATCAATAAGACAAATGGCTCTGTATCGCGATACAGAGCCATTTGTCTATTTAAAGTGTATTGTGCCTGAATTTATTTTATAACCCAGTTACGATTGTGGGCGCGTGTCTCCTCGGGGTTATAGTGCAGGAGTGCCGAGTCTGGGATTATAACCTCGTATCTCTTCTTGCTTTTGCCTGCCGGGAGTTCTGTATCTCTTATCCACGGGTTTGCCTCACGCAGTTGCATGTAGGTCAGGCCATGCTTTTTTGCAATATCAGCCCAACTCTTTACAGGGTTGCCAACTTTGATGGTTTTTGCTACGGGTAGCGGTGGATAAAGGTCGTGGTGCTGTATGATGAATCCGTAGTTTATCGGGTCGCTGAAAATAGCTTTTGCCGCTAACAAGCGGAATAGATATCGCGAGGTTTCGGGTACCAAATGCAGGTTTATCCCTTTTCCCTCTTTCTGCTTTTCTATGCGTTTGTTTATATTGTTTCTTCCGGCGTTGTAGCTTGCGGCAACGGTGAGCCAGTCGCCATATTCAGCGTATGATTCTTTCAGGTAATCGCAAGCTGCACGAGTGGCTTTCTCTATGTGGTAACGCTCATCTATGTGGTTGTTAACCTCGAGCCCATATTGTCGTGCAGTAGCTTCCATAAATTGCCATAGTCCGGCGGCGCCAACATTGGAACGGGCAAAGATATCGCCGTTGCTCTCTATAATCATAAGGTATTTGAGATCGTCGGGTACACCATACTTTTTAAGTAATGGTTCAATGATGGGAAACAGACGGTTTGCACGTTTTATCTGTAACAGTGTATTTATGTGCGAGTATGTAAATGCCAAAATTTCACGGTCGAGTCTTTCTCGGCGGTCCTGGCGGGTAAGTGATATGGTTTCTCCTGCGAAAGTGATTTCCCGTGGTAATTTGGGCGATACGGCACAGTATGGTATCTGCGAATAAGGTACATTGAATTTGTCGGCAGCAGCATTGCCCAAAAGTGTGAGCGAAACAGCTGCTATTGCGGTTAAGGCTATGGTGTATATGATTTTTCTTTTGTTGTTCTTGTTTTGCATTCCCTTTTCTGTTCTTTTGTACAAAAGTACTCTTTTTCTTTGCAAATATCAAGGTTGTTTGGTTGTTTCGCATCTCTTTTTTTTGTTCCTTTGCATTTGCAAATGCGTTTGCAGATTGTGGGTGCGCGGTTGTATTTTATCATTATCGCCACTTGGTTTAAATTGATTTTCGGGATATCCATTATTATATTATGGCGGAATTTGAATTGATAGCAAAAACCTTCCAGGGATTGGAGGAGATTTTGGCAAAGGAATTGGTGAGTTTGGGTGCAAACAATGTGCAGATAGGTCGTCGTATGGTCTCATTTACAGGCGACAATGCTCTTATGTACAAGGCGAATTTTCATTTGAGAACAGCCGTGCGCATACTTAAACCTATACTTCACTTTAAAGCGTCGGATGCCGACGAGGTGTATAATGTTATTAAGGGTGTCGATTGGAGTGAGTATCTCGACGAAAATTCTACATTCTCTGTCGATTCAGTTGTGTATAGCGACGTTTTCCGTCATTCAAAATTTGTGGCCTATCGTGTAAAGGATGCAATTGCTGATTACTTTAACGAGAAGAGTGGCCGCCGTCCTTCGGTTCGCCTTAACAACCCCGACCTCATATTCCACATACATATTGCCCAGGAGGATTGTACTCTTGCTTTTGACAGTTCGGGCGAGTCGTTGCATCGTCGCGGTTATCGCGTGGAGACCGGTGCTGCGCCCATCAACGAAGTGCTTGCTGCGGGCTTGATTATGCTCAGCGGCTGGAACGGTGAGTGTGACTTCATCGATCCTATGTGTGGTTCGGGTACTCTCCCCATTGAGGCAGCTCTCATTGCTCGTAACATAGCTCCCGGAGTCTATCGCAAGGGTTACGCATTTGAAAAATGGAGAGATTTTGACAGTGAATTGTTCCGTTCCATCTACGAGGACGACTCTATGGAACGTGAGTTCAACCATAAGATATATGGCTACGATGTTGATGGCCGTATGGTTGCCTGCGCTCGCAAGAATGTGAAGTCGGCAATGATGGGTGATATCATTGATATTGAATGCCGCGATATCAAGGACTTTGAACAGCCCGAGAAACGTGCTATAATGGTGGTGAATCCTCCTTATGGCGAGCGTTTGGTATCTGATAACTTGTTGCAGGTTTACAAAGACCTTGGTGCGCGTCTCAAACACGCATTTCAGGGCAACGAGGCTTGGGTTATAAGCAGTAGCTACGACTGTTTCGACCAGATTGGCCTTAAAGCATCGGCAAGAATACCCCTTTACAATGGTGACCTTGATTGTGAGTGCCGCAAGTACGAACTTTTCCAGGGTAAGTTCAAGGGCTTCCGCGAGGAGGGTAATACACTTAAAAAAGATTTTGCACCGCTGAAACGCAAATCGCGTCTTACCGGTCTCGATGGAGAGTTGCGTCCTTCGCGCTCAGAGCGCAGAGGTGACGAGTTTGCCGGCTTGGAGAGCGATGAGTCTAAACGTCGTCGTCGCGAGCTCGAATCTTATTTCAATACACGTTCGGCTCAAAAGATAAGAAAAAAACGCGATGGAAATGAGGCGCCTGTTGAGCGTACTCCTCGTGCGTCAAAGCCTGAACAACGTGGCTATTCTGCACGCAAGGGCGGCGAAAAAGGTGGTTACAAACGTGGAGGTAATGCTGCCGGCGGTCGTGGCACATCGGCACGTCGCGGTGGAAATGATAAACGTAAATAACAAATAAAAATATCATCACTATGAAAATTTTGCTTTTAGGTAGTGGCGGTCGTGAGCACGCTTTGGCGTGGAAGATTGCACAGAGCCCTAAACTCGAGAAGTTGTTTATAGCTCCCGGAAATGCGGGAACATCGCAAGTGGGTGAAAATGTCAATATTGCAGTTTGCGATTTTGATGCGATTGCAGCCTTTGTGCTCGAAAATGGAGTGAATATGGTGGTTGTCGGTCCCGAAGATCCTCTTGTAAAGGGTGTTTACGACTATTTCCAGAGTGATGAAAGACTTAAACACATAGCTGTCATTGGTCCTACTCGCGCTGCTGCCGAACTCGAAGGTAGCAAAAGTTTTGCAAAGGACTTTATGCAGCGTCATTCTATTCCCACAGCTGCCTATCGTGCTTTTACAGCAGCAGAGAAGGCCGAGGCATATACATTCCTCGAAGGTTTGAAAGCTCCTTATGTACTTAAAGCAGACGGTCTTTGTGCCGGTAAGGGCGTGTTGATACTTTCTACACTTGAAGAGGCCAAAAAGAGCCTCGACGAGATGTTCGACGGAATGTTCGGCTCATCATCGGCAACAGTTGTTATTGAGGAGTTCCTCGACGGTATCGAATGTTCTGTTTTTGTGCTTACCGACGGTAAGAACTATGTTACATTGCCCGAGGCAAAGGACTATAAGCGTATAGGTGAGGGTAATACCGGTCTTAACACAGGTGGTATGGGTTCAATTTCTCCCGTTCCTTTTGCAACAAAGGAGTGGATGCAGAAGGTTGACGAAAGAATAATTCGCCCCACGGTTGAAGGTCTTGTAAGCGATGGCCTCTTGTATAAAGGCTTTATATTCTTCGGCCTTATCAATGTGGAGGGAGAGCCTATGGTTATAGAATATAACGTGCGTATGGGTGACCCTGAAACTGAGTCGGTGATGTTGCGTCTGAAAAGCGACATTGTTGAACTGTTCGAGATGGTGGCTGCCGGTACTTTGTCACAGGCTACCGTTGAGTTTGACGATAGAACCGCTGTGTGCGTGATGCTTGTGTCGGGCGGTTATCCCGAGACTTATGAAAAAGGCTTTGAGATGACAGGCTTTGAGAATGTTACCGACAGCATACTGTTCCACGCCGGAACAACCGTGAAGGATGGTAAGGTGGTTACAGCCGGTGGTCGTGTAATTGCGGCTTGCTCTTATGGAGAAAATCGTGCCGAGGCTCTTGAAAAATCGTTCCGTGCGGCCGATGCCATTAAATATAACAAGAAATATTTCAGAGGAGATATAGGTTTTGACTTATAGAAATTCACTCCAAGGGCGTTTCGTTGCCACGGGTTATCCTGCGGCTGGGATGCTTTTTGTGTCGATATTTCTTTGGATTGTGGGTGCAGTGCTCGGTTCTTACGGGTACAGCACCCTCTCTGTTTTTGGTCAGGTGAGCGATGCCGTGGGGCGTGTTCTCTCTTTTGCGGCCTATGGTATCGTGGCTCTGGTACTTAACAATATATATCTGTTCGAGCGTCGGGTAGCGTGGTTGCCGCTTGTCTTCTTTTGGCTTACTGCGGTACAGCCTCTTGTGCAATCCGACTGTGTCACAGCCTTCTCATTGTTGCTCTTTGTACTATCGGTTGCACAACTATTTGTATGTTGTCGCGAAACGGGACACGAACGTGCCATTTTCGGGGCTTTTGCCTTGCTTGCAACCTCGTCGTTGTTGTATGTACAGTTTCTCCTTTTGTTGCCTTTGTTTGTTGTATATATGTTTATATCGCATATGGCAACAGTCAGAAACTTTATGTCTGCGTTTTTAGGTGTTCTTACCCCCTGTTGGTTGGTTGCAGGGCTTATATACCTATTCCCGGCATTGATGGGTGTTATTATCCCCTCCGACTCATCTTTTGCGGCTATGGTGCCTTCCTTTGCTGCACCGGAACTTCCGCTTTCTTACTATGCAGCACTTATACCAGAATTATTGGTTTGGGTGGTTTCTGTGTATATTTTTGTGGCTTCATCGTATCCGGCAAAGCCTTTGTTGCGTCGTCGTATATTGTTTTTGATGTTGCTGAATATGTATCTGTTTGTGTTGTCTTTTGTCCTTCCGGGGTGTGGTCTGTTGCTGTTGACATGGCGTTTGCCGGGGTTTGCAGTTCTGGCTTCCTATACCTTCTCGACGAAGGTTACAAAAGTTTCAAACATATATTTTGTGTCACTTAATGTTGCTTGGCTGCTTATAGCCTTGTTATGCTTATGGATTGGTTAATTCAGATGTTCGCAGATTATGGTTATTTGGGTATGGGATTGTTGGCTTTCCTGTCGGGTTCCATTGTACCTATAACAAGTGAAGTGCTTTTGGTCTTTTTTCTGAGTTTGGGACTCAATGCAGTGTGGCTTACTTTGGTGGCTACCTTTGGCAACACTCTTGGCGGTGTAACCTGTTTTCTGGTGGGTATGTTAGCCGACAAGGAGAAGGTTTTGAAAATGTTCAAGATAACCCCACGACGTATGTCGCGAGCCGACAGAATTATTCAGAAGTATGGCTATTGGGCAGCGGCAATATCTTTTGTGCCGGTAATAGGAGAAACCTTGCTTGTGATGCTGGGAATTATGCGTGTTTCCTGGTGGAAGGTCGCTTTGGTTATGGCTGTCGGCAAGCTGGTGCGTTATACATTTATAACCATCTCATATACCGGCTTTATGCAGCTGATAGACTAATCTTTAATAGGATGCCGATGCTTTGATACCCTCTTTTTGCAGTTTCTCCACAATGCTGTCAAGTTCTTCTTTTGTTGCTTTTTGAAGTCCTTTGACGGGTGTTTCGCGGTCTATTGTATATATCATACATTCGCGTGGAGCAATCTCTTTTACAGTCTCTATCCATGGCAACACATATTCGTCGGTGGTGTTGTTTATCTCTTGTCCGTCGACTTCTCCCTTCATAAACATTGTCTGTATTACAACATCTCCATTAAAGGCTTTCATCCTTTCTATGATGGTTGTAAGGTCGTATGTGCCGCAAGGTCTGTCGGTAAGTTTTATGTAGTCGAGATTAACCGTATCGAGTTTTAAAATGTTATTATCCACCAGTTTAAGTGCGTTAAAAACCTTTTCACGTGTTATCAGGGTGGAGTTGCTCAATACGCTTACTTTTGCATTGGGACATAGTTCGTTGCGCAAGGCGATGGTATCTGATATTATTTCAGGGAATGCCGGGTGTATTGTGGGTTCTCCGTTTCCTGCGAAGGTAAGTACATCGGGCGTAATGCCTTCGCTTTGCATCTCAATAAGTTTTTCCTTTAATTTTTCAGCAACCTCTTCTCGTGTGGGGAGTGGATTGTGGCTGCGACGTTCGTTGTTAAGCCCGCACTCGCAATAAATGCAGTCAAATGTACACACTTTTCCGTCGTTAGGCAGAAGGTTTATACCCAATGAGATTCCTAATCTGCGGCTTTTGATGGGGCCGAATATGGGTGATGGAAAAATTATTGTTGACATTTTGCAGTTCTTTAGCGATAATAAAAGATTGATACAAAAATACTAATAAATTCAAATGTGCCGGTAATAAAAGAACGTAAATGTGTAGATGTTAGGATTAAACATAGGGTATAATACAACACTTAATATAAAATATTAAAGCAAATTTTATAAATTTCGCCTGTTTGGCGTTATATTTGCATTAACAACCTGCCCGTGTAACGTGCGAGGTCAAAAGTTTGCTTAATTATTCAGTAAATATAATTCAATGAAGATTGGTTACGATGGTAAGCGTGCAGCGCAGAATTTTACCGGTCTTGGAAATTACAGCCGTTATGTGTTAGAGGCTCTTGCCGGGAGTTTTCCCGGGGAAGAGTATTTGGTGTATGTTCCCAAAGATGTTGAGAACAAAAAGTTCGATTCTATTCTGTCGGCGGCAGCGGGAGCTATAAGAAAGGTGCTTCCAACTGGGCGCTGGGATAAGAAATTCCGCTCTTTGTGGCGCGTGTGGGGCATCACAGACGATATTGCTCGCGATGGTGTACAGGTGTTCCACGGTTTGAGTAATGAACTTCCGTTGAATATACGACGCATTTCGGGCAATGTTAAGAGTGTTGTCACCGTACACGACCTTATTTTCTTGAAATGCCCCGAGTGTTATCCCTTTATAGACAGAAACATCTATAACTACAAATTCCGCCGTGCTTGTGTCAATGCCGACCGTATTATTGCTGTCAGCGAGTGTACCAAGCGCGACATCGTAAAGCATTACGGAATTGCTCCCGAGAAGATTGATGTAATATATCAGGGTTGCGATTCTCTCTTTGCTATGCAGGCATCGGAGGAGGATAAAGCAGCGGTGCGTAAAAAGTATTCTTTGCCCGCCAAGTTTGTAGTTTCTGTGGGAACTATTGAGAGACGAAAGAATCTTCTTTCGGTCGTTAAGGCTTTGTCATCGTTACCCGAAGATGTGCATCTTGTTGCCGTGGGGCGTAGAACAAAATACACCGCCCTTATCGATGAATATGTGCAAAAGAACAATTTGCAGAATCGTGTACATCTGCTTCATGGTGTTCCTTATGCCGACCTCCCCGTGATATACCAGTGTGCCGATGTTTTTGCATATATGTCGATATACGAGGGTTTTGGTATTCCTTTGCTCGAGGCTCTCAACTGCCGGGTGCCGGTGGTGGCAGCGACAGGCTCTTGTCTTGAAGAGGCTGGTGGTCCGGGAAGTAAATACACCGCTCCCTATGATGTTGAGGCCATAGCATCGGCCATAAAAGAGTGCTTTGTTCCCGAAGTAAGAGAGACAATGATAGCCCAGGGGTTTGAGTGGGCTGCAAAATTCACTCCCGAGAACTTTGCGCAACAGACAATGGATTGCTATCGCAAGCTTCTTTCGGAGAAATAATTGGCAAGTAATATAAACAAAGAATGGCGACTATACAGTCGCCATTCTTTGTTGTTGTAATAATTATTTATTCAGTTTTTACGGCAGTGTCGTGTATTATGGCAAACTCTCCACCGCAGGTATAAAGCATATCTCGTGTGTATTTGTACTCCTTGTGTGCAAGTGAGTTAGAAGTGTCAAAGTGGTTGCTCTCCACATCGAGCAGGCCGCAAACCAGTTCATAAACCAAGTCGTTGGTGAAGAACTTCTCTTTGTGGGCTTTCAATGCCTCAAAACGCTCTTTGTGGTGGCTTATATAACTATCACTGCAATGTATGCTCATAGGTATACGCACCATATCGAATCCGTTGAAATGGGGCGGGCGGCGTTTGTCGGGTACAGCAGCGTGGTCGCTGAAGTAGAGCATAGCCTGGAGGTTTAGCTTTTCACTACCGTACTCGTAAACCTTCTTCAGCAAACTGTCTGTATAGTGTATGGAATTTAAGTAGTTAAGCATATTGTCTTGCACACCAGGCTCTCCCCATTGTGTGTGTTCTTTCGGGTAGCGGTTTATGTAGTTGAAGTGGCTGCCCATAAGATGAAGAACCACAAAGTTGTTCTTCTTGGGGTCGACCTCGTCGAGAAACTCTATAAGTGAACCGTCGTACTGCAATTTGTTAACCTCTTGTTCTGTCCATTTTGCAGTATCACAAGTGTTGGCTACAAGTGTTACCGATGTGTCTGCAACACCAATACATCCCTGGTTGCTGTACCAGTGGGTGGTATATCCGGCTTTGCGGGCGATGTCTATTATGGATACCGACTCGTAGAATTCCTTGTTATTGTATTGGTTACGCTCGGTAAGTACCTGCTCGAGTGTGGGTACCGTTTGGTGGTGACACGAATATACGTTTGTAAAGACTATGTCGTTTCCGTTCTTGCGGTCGCACTCTTTGAGCCAGGGGGTTGTATCGTGCTCCATATCGAAATAGACGCTCATATAGTCGCGTGATGCCGACTCGCCGATAATCATAATATAAGTGTGAGGCTCCTTGTTCTCCTTTCCCGCGTTTTTGAGTTCAAGGTCTTTCAATCGGTTGTCCATCTCCTCAACATACAGAAGGGTACGTTTGCTGTACTCTTTCGTGTCAAGGTAAAGGGTCATAAAACCGGTGCGGCACAATAGCGAGCGTTTGCCAATCCAGATATATGCGCACATTCCTGTTGCCCACAATGCAGCCAAACATATTCCAAAGAGGTGTGTGTGGTAGTTCTCTACAACAGCAATTTCTGCACCGATGCATAATACCGGTATGGCTATTATGCCAAGCGCTATGGCTAAGGTTGTGTATAGCGGGAATGATTTTATGAACTCAATTGTTTCGTTGCGGTCGGTATCGAGTGTCGCCTGCATTCCGTTCATATCGAAATTGCTGCCATAAATAATAAAATGTACCCATTGTATGGTTACCAATACTATGGCTGCAAGCGCTGTTATGCCGGCGATAGCTCCGCCAACGATGGCTGTTGCACCGGGTAATGCTCCGCTTATTATCTGCATGGAAGTGAGCCAACCGAAGAGGTATATGCCAAATACAATATCAATGCGGTTGTCGTAACCGGGCGAGTGTTTCTTGTTGCTGAGATGAAAGATAATATTGTAGCTTGCACCACAAAATAGAGCGATGACAGCATTAAGAAGTACTGCGCTGCTTAAAACAGGAATTTGTGCTACAGCTATGGGCAGAATGGATATGAGCGAGGCTATGAGATAGCGGCGTCCTTGTTGCCCTTTGGCATTGCGTGCAAGTCCTTTGTTGAATTTCAGGTAGATGAAAAGGTTTGCGGCAAACATTATTGCAAAGAGTGCAACGTATTCAATAACGGCAATATCTTTCATAATAGTATAGGTTGTTTTATGTGCTTATTTACGCCCGAAATCGGCCGGTATTTCTCCCCATTCCGATGTCTCCCATTTTATGAGCGTGTTCGTGTATCTGTTCTCTCGCAGCCATTTTTCGGCACGTTCTATGTACTGGTATATGGCTTCTGTTTCGGGTGTTCGTGGGAGCTTGGTTTTGCAACTGCGCTGCTTTATCCACATAAGTGCGTTGCGACTGTCGCTGTATATGGGAAGATTACTGTTTTTTTGTTTGAGTAGAGCAAGCGCGTGTACTATCGCCAGGAATTCACCGATGTTGTTTGTGCCGAATATTGGTCCGAAGTGAAAAATCTCCTCTCCTGTAGCAAGGTAAACTCCGCGGTATTCCATTTGTCCGGGGTTGCCGCTGCAAGCAGCATCTACCGCAAGCGCATTTTTATGTACGCTTGCAGGTAGCTCGCTGTTGCTGTTTTCCTTCTTTTTATCGGTGTTTTTTCTTATGTATGTGTGTGGCGAAGAGTTGTAGGCGCGTTCGGCCTCTTCGAGTGTATCGAATGATTTGTACAAAGCTTGTTTAAAGCCCTTTATACGTTCGCTACACTCGTCCCACGAGGAGAAAATCCCCGTTTCGGTGCCATTCCACACTACATAGTAACGTTTTTTTGCCATTACATTCTCTCGGGAACCTCAATACCTAAGAGGTTCATGGCTGTTTTTATCACTTTACCAACGTTGCGTGTGAGAAGTATGCGGAATGCTTTTGCAGCCTCATTCTCCTCGCGCAGGATGCTGAAGTCGTGGTAGAACTGGTTGTACTCCTTGGCAAGTTCGTATGCGTAGTTTGCAATGCCCGAGGGTGAGTAGTCGGTTCCGGCCTGGCGCACAACGGCAGGGAAGTCGTTGAGCAGGCGTATGATAGAGCACTCTTTCTCGCTGATGCTTGCGGGAGCAGCGGCATTGTCGCAAACGAAACCACTCTCGGCAGCCTTGCGCTCAATTGAGCGTGTACGTGCGTAAGTGTATTGTATGAATGGGCCTGTGTTTCCGTTGAAGTCGATAGATTCTTTGGGGTTGAAGAGCATATTCTTGCGTGCATCGACTTTGAGCATAAAGTATTTGAGTGCTCCAAGGCCGATAATGCGGTAAATCTCGTTTGCCTCTTCCTCTGATACTCCGTTGAGCTTGCCACCGAGTTCCTCTGATGTCTCGCGAGCAGTGCGTGTCATCTCGTCCATAAGGTCGTCGGCGTCAACAACGGTACCCTCGCGGCTCTTCATCTTGCCTTCGGGAAGTTCTACCATACCGTAAGAGAAGTGTACTAGTCCTTTACCCCAAGAGAAACCGAGTTTGTCGAGCAACAATGAAAGTACCTGGAAGTGGTAGTTCTGTTCGTTACCCACTACATATACCATTTTGTCAATGGGGTAGTCGCGGAAACGCAACTGGGCGGTACCGATATCCTGTGTCATATATACCGATGTGCCGTCGCTGCGCAGAAGAAGTTTCTCGTCAAGACCATCGGCTGTGAGGTCGGCCCATACAGAATTGTCATCGCGGCGGTAGAAAATTCCTTTCTCAAGACCACCGAGTACTGTCTCTTTTCCTTCGAGGTATGTGTCCGACTCATAATATATCTTGTCGAAGTTTACACCGAGACGTTTGTAGGTCTCGTCAAAACCTTCATATACCCAACCGTTCATTGTGCTCCACAAGTTGCGCACATCCTTGTCACCGGCCTCCCACTTAACGAGCATCTCTCGTGCCTCTGCCATAAGGGGTGAAGCCGCTTCGGCCTCCTCCTTGCTCATTCCGTTTGCCATAAGCTCGGAGAGTTCGGCCTTGTAGTGCTTGTCAAATGCTACATAGTAATCACCGATAAGGTGGTCGCCTTTCTTGCCGCTGCTTGCAGGTGTTTCGCCGTTACCCCACTTTTGCCAAGCGAGCATAGATTTGCAAATGTGTATGCCTCGGTCGTTTACAATGTTTGTTTTTACCACTTTGTTGCCGTTTGCGGCAAGTATGTTAGACAGTGCATAGCCGAGAAGGTTGTTGCGGATGTGTCCCAAGTGCAAGGGCTTGTTTGTATTGGGTGAAGAGTATTCAACCATCACGAGAGGTGATTTCTCATCGGCTTTTGTGCAACCCCACGCCTCTGTTGTGTCAATCTTTTGTAACAGGTCTATCCAATATGTGGTGGCAATGCTTAGATTCAAGAAACCTTTTATGACATTGAAACCCGATACGAGGGGTTGTGTGGTTGCAATCTTCTCGCCAATCTCCTGTGCGGTCTCTTCGGGGCGCTTTTTAGACATTTGGAGGAAGGGGAATACCACCAATGTGTAATCGCCTTCAAACTCTTTGCGTGTCTTTTGCAACTGGATTTTTTCTGCTGCAACCTCTTGGCCGTAAAGCTCTTTTATGGTTGCGATGATAGTTTCGGTAAGTGTAGTTTCGATATTCATTGCTTTAATCTTTTTTGTCCTTTTTTGGCGGTTCTTTGCATAGCAAAGAGCTCTCTTTGATAATTTCCCGCGAAGATAGTGAATTTATATGACTTTTCTTTACTTGCTCTTCTAAAATTATCTTCTTACTGCCTGTTTTTGCCATATTGGCTTAAAAATGGTGAAAAAATTTTTTTATTTGCTAAAATGCTTGTTTTGTACTTGCCCTCTCTGCTTACGGTTTGTTTCTGTCGCTTGTTTGTATTATCTTCGCGCAGTTTTTTATGTTTTGACAATGAATCGTATAACAACTGTTGTAAAGAATCTTTTGGCGATAAATGGATTGATGTTTCTCGCCACAATTGTCGCCGAAAAGTATGGTGTCCGCCTTGCCGATTATCTTGGCCTGCACTTTTTTCTTGCCGATGATTTTCATCCCTATCAACTTGTGACATATATGTTTATGCACGGTGGGTTTACTCACCTGTTTTTCAACATGTTCTCTCTGTATATGTTTGGAGGCTTGCTCGAAAATGTGTTCGGTTCGAAACGCTTTTTGATATATTATTTCGTTACAGGAATCGGTGCTGCGTTCATTCAGGAGATTGTACAGTTTGGGTACTATGAGTACTTTCTCTCCTCTTACGAGTATGTGAGAACCGAGTACTCTTTGATACCGATGTCCGATTATATCAATATTTGGACAACTGTCGGTGCTTCGGGTGCGATATATGGTATCCTTGTGGCTTTTGCAATGCAGTTTCCCAATGAGCGTATGTATGTTATACCAATACCTTTTCCCATCAAGGCAAAGTATTTTATAATGATTTTCATCGTGCTTGAATTACTTTTGGGATTAAGCAACAATGCGAGTGACAATGTGGCGCACTTTGCCCATTTGGGTGGTGCTCTCTTTGGTTTCTTGTTGATAATTTTTTGGCGTAAGAATGGTAAAATAGGAGGTCCTTATGTTTAAGAAAATATATACCGGTTTCCGTAATGAAAACATCGTTGGAAAGTTTATTTATATAAATGTTGTAATCTACATAATTGTCGCTTTCATCGGGGTTTTTGCCACTTTGTTTAATGCAAAATCTCCGGTGGTCGGTTTCATGCAGTGGCTCGAACTGCCGTCATCGCTTGGCAGTTTTTTGTGCCAGCCATGGAGCTTGCTGTCCTATATGTTTGTGCACGAAAGGGTAATGCATATTTTGTGGAACATGCTGGCTCTTTATGGCTTTGGAAAAATATTTCTCTCATTCTTTTCAATGCGCCATTTTGTGGGTGTTTACATTTTGGGAGGCATGCTGGGCGGTTTGTTCTTTATACTTGCATTCAATGTGTTCCCTTATTTCTCTGGTGTTGTTGAGCACTCTTATCTGTTGGGGGCTTCTGCGTCGGTGCTGGCTGTTGTCGTTGCCTCGGCAGTGCGTCGCCCTAACTATACCGTAAATTTGATGCTTTTAGGCTCAATGCGTCTTATGACCATCGCGGTAATAACAGTCGTGATTTCACTCCTGTTGCTTGCTTCGGAAAATGCCGGCGGTAATTTTGCCCACCTTGGCGGAGCTTTTGCCGGTTGGCTGTTTGCTTTTATGTTGAACAAGGGCAAGGATGTGACTTCGTTCATTAACAAAACCATCGATTTTTTCGCAACTTTTTTCAAGCGTTCAAAGAAAACGGAAAAACCGAAATTTACGTTTTACAAAAACGATCGCTCGGCCGATTATGAGTATAATGCTCAAAAAAAGAGTAATGAAGAGGAAATTAACCGCATATTGGAAAAAGTAAAATCCGGTGGCTATTCTTCTTTGACCGAAGAGGAGAAAAAGAAACTTTTTGACGCTTCGCGTTCGTAATATTCACTTTGTCAGCAAATTCAAAACCACCTGTGCCTGTAATGGCATGGGTGGTTTTTTATCTATTTCTTTATTAAAACGTCAAAGAAATGTGCCAATTATATAAATAATTAAGAAAAAAACGCTATATTTGCGCGCATTTAAAGAAAATGGAACAAAATAAATCATAAATAAAACTTAATTAAAAATGCAGAACAAAGGATTTGTAAAAGTATTTGCGCTACTGCTTACGCTGGTATGCTTGTTCTACCTCTCATTCTCTTTTGTGACCGGCTATCATATGAACAAGGCCGCAGAAGATCCCAATGGTGAGCAACACTACCTCGATTCAATGCTGAACGAGAAGGTTTGGCTTGGTGTTTACACCTTGAAGCAGAGCCGTGAGATGGAAATCGGTCTAGGTCTTGACCTCAAAGGCGGTATGAACGTCATTATGGAGGTGTCGGTACCCGACATTATCAAAGCTTTGGCCGACCACAAGAGTGATATTGTTTTCAATCAGGCTGTTGAGGCTGCAAAATTGGCTTCGGTTACCAGTCAGAGCGATTATATCACACTTTTTGTAAATGAGTATAAGAAACTTGCTCCCGAAGGTAACCTCGCAGCACTTTTTGCTACACAGCAGTTGAAAGACAAGGTGAACACACGTTCTACCGATGAGGAGGTTGTAAAGGTTCTTCGTGAGGAGGTGCAGGCTGCTATCGACAACTCTTTCAACGTGTTGCGTACCCGTATCGACCGCTTCGGCGTTGTTCAGCCCAATATCCAGGCTTTGGAGGGTTCAATGGGTCGCATTATGATAGAGCTTCCCGGTGTTAAAGAGCCCGAGCGCGTTCGTAAATTGTTGCAGGGTTCTGCAAACCTTGAATTCTGGGATACATACAACGCATCGGAGATTGTACCCGCGTTGGCTTCGCTCGATGCAAAGTTGGCTGTTGCAGCTGCAACAGAGGAGGCTCCTGCTACAGAGAAAGCTACTGAGGCTGCACCCGCTGCTGAAACTGATGTAGAGGCTGCTTTGACCGGTGAAGTTGCTGGTGAAACGGCTGCAGATGATATTGAGGCTATGAGAAAACAGCACCCCTTGCTCTCTCGTTTGCAGTTGGTACAGGCCAATGCAAATGGTAGCGTAGTGGGTTATGCTCACTATAGCGATACTGCTGCCATCAACAAGTTTATCGCATCTCCCGAGTTTAAGAGCACTATGCCTCGCGAGCTTCGTCTTTACTGGGGTGTTGAGGCTATTGACCGTGAAACTACCAACCAAATATATGAGCTTTATGCAATTAAGGTGATGCAGCGCAATGGCCGTGCCCCTCTTGAGGGTGATGTTGTGGTTTCTGCATCTGATTCTTTCGACCAATATGGTCGTCCTTGCGTAACTATGGCAATGAACACCGACGGTGCTCGTCGTTGGGCACAGCTCACCAAAGCAAGTGTTGGTAAGGCAATTGCTATTGTGCTCGATGGTTATGTATATAGCGCACCTATGGTAAGCAACGAAATTACAGGCGGTCGTTCTGAGATTACAGGTAACTTCACCATTGAGACAACAAAAGACCTTGCAAACGTGCTTCGTTCAGGTAAAATGCCCGCGCCCGCGCGTATTGTACAAGAGGATATAGTTGGTCCTTCACTCGGTCAGGAGTCTATCAACCAAGGTTTGATGTCGTTTATTGTAGCATTCATACTTTTGATGGTATATATGTGCGCAATCTACGGTATAATCCCCGGTGCGGTAGCTAACGTTGCTTTGTTGATGAACCTCTTCTTCACTCTCGGTGTGCTTGCATCATTCCAGGCTGCTCTTACAATGTCTGGTATCGCCGGTATCGTGCTCACATTGGGTATGGCTGTGGATGCCAACGTGCTTATCTATGAGCGTACAAAAGAGGAGTTGCGTGCCGGAAAGAACACTCGTGCAGCTTTGGCCGACGGTTACAAGAATGCATTCTCTGCAATCTTCGACTCAAACTTCACATCTATCATCACCGGTATCATCCTCTTCTACTTTGGTACAGGTCCCATCCGTGGCTTTGCTACAACGCTCATTATTGGTCTTCTCTGCTCATTCTTTACAGCAGTATTCCTTACACGTGTTGTTTACGAGCACTTTATGAACAAGGGCAAGTGGCTCGACCTCACCTTTGTTACAAAATACTCAAGCGCTTTGATGCGTGACACTAACTTCGACTTCTTGAAGAAGGCAAAAACTTACGGTATAGGTTTTGCTGTTGCTTTTGTGGCAATCGTTGCATCTTTCGCTTTCCGTGGTTTGAGCCAGAGCATCGACTTCACCGGTGGTCGCAACTTCGTTGTTCAGTTCGAGCAGCAGGTTGAACCCGAGACTGTTCGTGCTCTGCTTCGTGAGAAGATTACCGAGGATAATGTTCAGGCTATTGCTCTTGGTGCCGATGGCAAGACCATACGTGTCACAACCAACTATCGTATAACCGATGTTTCGGAGACTGTTGATTCTGAGATTGAGAAGTTCCTCTACGATGCTTTCATGGAGGGTGGTTTGTTGAGCAAAGACCTTACACTCGATACATTTACCGACTATGACAACCGTATGGGTGGTTCTATCATCAGCTCACAGAAGGTCGGTCCCAGCATTGCCGAGGATATCAAGGATGGCGCGGTTGTATCGGTTATCTTGGCTTTGATTGCGATATTTATCTACATCCTTATCCGTTTCCGCAACGTGGCATACAGTATCGGTTCTATCGTAGCCCTTGCAAGCGACGTGTTCCTTATTATCGGTTGCTACTCGCTCTGCTATGGCTGGATGCCTATGTCGCTCGAGATTGACCAGACCTTTATAGGTGCTATTCTTACCGCTATCGGTTATTCAATCAACGATAAGGTGGTTATCTTCGACCGTATCCGTGAGTTCGCGTATATCTATCCCAAACGTGATAAATATTCTTTGTTCAACGACTCTTTGAACACAACTCTTGCACGTACCATAAATACTTCTGTAAGTACTTTGGTGGTATTGCTCGCAATATTTATCTTGGGTGGTGATAGCATCCGCAGCTTCTCGTTCGCAATGATTCTTGGTGTAGTGTTCGGTACACTTTCATCATTGTTCATTGCAACTCCTATCGCTTACTCTATTATTACAAAGGGTAAGAAATAATACAGGAACGATAACACTGACATAAAGCAAAAAAGCAACCGATGATTCGGTTGCTTTTTTGCTTTATATATATAAGGTGTAAATTATATATATGATTTAGATTTTTCTCTTGAAGTATTCGTGAGCGAAACGGCATTCTGTGCAACGGTGCATTTTGCAGTATGCGTTATTGAGCTGTATGAGTGCTTGCGAGTCGGCGGCGCAGTTTATGCATAACCCTTGTTGTGTCCAGCGACGTACAATGCTGTTGCTTTCCGCTCCAATTTCGTAGAGGAAGTCCTCGGCTTTGTTGCATAGTTCGGTATCGCTTCTGTGTTTGCCATAGCTGTAAAGCATGGGTATCACGGTATTTATAATAAGGACATCGAGCTGTTTGCTGCTGAGATCGCCGGTGCCGCAGGTTGTGGTGCTGCCAAATTGTGTGTGGTGCTGCCAATAACCTATGGGTTGTGATTGCAGTATATTGCGCAGTTCTTCCAGGCTTTTGCAGGTTGCAATGGCTGTGGTGCCTAATTTCTCTTTGTGAAAGAGGGCGGCAAGGCGTGCAATGCGTATGTGTGGTGCTGAATTTCCATATCCCCAAGTGGCTGAATTCATCTCTTGAAGGTTGAATTTGCTTTTCAGGAACTTGTACTCGCGTACCAATCTCTGGTAATAGTCGTTTGCAACAGCTTCAGTGCGATAGTAGGCGGGTATGCTCTCTTCGTCGAGCAGGCCTGCCTGGCCGAACATAATGGCTTCAACCTGCTCAATGTTGTTACGGTGTTTACCTAGTGCTTGCAGGTTAAGCGCGAGTGCCCACTCTTCAAAGGCGCGCCCTTGAATGCCGAATCCGTAGCTGCGAGCAAGTAATTTGAACAGGGTGTCGTCCCACTTTTTGTCGCACGACTCATATATGCTAGCGATTCTTTCGGCTTTTTCTTCTATACGTTCCACAAGCAGTCGTGAGAGAAAATCGCGCAGTTTTATACTGCTGTACGTTGCTGCTGTAATTTCGCATGGTGGGCGGTAACGGCCATCTTGCATCTCTTTGAACTCCTTGGCTTCCGCTTCTGTAAGTTCTGTTGCTACTATCGCTTCCCACTCTCTGTTCTCATGGCTTTGCGCAACGATGTTTATATCCCCGGTGGTGCTGTCGGCATTTAATATGATGTTGCCACAATGCTCCTCACTGTTTATGCTGAATTTCGCATCGGCAAATGTGCCATTGTCCACTTCGTGTCCGAAATGTGTAAAATGCAATGTTCGGCCGTCGGCAGTGGAAAGCTCTTTGTGAGGTAAAAGTCCGTTTTTCCAAAGAAATGTGGCAAGTTCTTTCATATTATGCTTTTTTCTCTTCAGGGTAACTTATACGTGTGTGATATATGGCTTTAAGGCGTTTCTTAAAGACCTCTTTTATTGTGTGTACATCCTGGAATGTGAGCGGGCAAAGGCTTAACTCGCCCTCGGCAATTTTGCTGTTTATGATGTTGTCAACCAACTGCTCAATATTTCCGGCTGTGTATTCTTTAATACTGTGTGATGCCGCCTCAACGCAGTCGGCCATCATTAGAATTCCCTGTTCTGCGTTAGTGGGTCGCGGTCCGGGGTAAGTGAAAGGAGCGGTGTCAACTTCTTCATCGGGGTGCTCGTTCTTGTATGTTATATAGAAATAGCTTGTTTTCGATAGTCCGTGGTGTGTGGCGATAAAGTCCTTTATCTTCTTTGGCAAATGGCTATGGTTTGCTATGGTAAGCCCGTCGGTGACATGCTTGATGATAATTTCGGCACTCTGGTGCGGTGTGAGTTTGTTGTGAGGGCTTATACCGCCGCTCTGGTTTTCGGTAAAGTAGATGGGGTTAAGGCATTTGCCAATATCGTGATAGAGTGCTCCGGTACGAACTTCGAGGCTGTTGGCGCCCACTGCGCGCGCAGCTTCGGCTGCAAGGTTGCCCACCTGCATGGAGTGCTGGAATGTGCCCGGCGCCTCTTGTGAAAGTTTTTGTAGCAGGGGATTGTTGAGGTTCGACAACTCTATGAGAGTGATGTTTGAAACAAAGCCCAGTAATTTCTCTATGATAAACATAAGCGGGTATGCGAAAAGCATTAGTACGGCGCTTATTATAAAGTAGATATACATTATAAGATTCATCTTTGTAATGTCGTTCTCCACGATAAGTTCATAGCACAGGAATGTTGCGCAGTAGGTACCAAGCACAATGAATGCACTGCGGAACATTTGTGAACGTGATGATAGTTCTTTGAGACTGAGTATAGCAGCGTAGCCTGCCATAATTTGCAACAATACGAACTCGTAGGGAGAGTTCAGCATTATTGAGCAGATAAGTATCTCTATTGTATATGTAATGAACGCTGTTCGTGGGTTTGTAAAGAGGCATAGCATCATTGGTACAAGCGCGAAGGGCAGCATAAATACATTGCTGAAACGTGCCTGCATCATCATGCCTACAATTATGGGGAATATGGTGATAGAGAGTATTACCAGCAGGAACTTGTTGTTATTGTTCTTTATGTCGGGGTTGTAAATGTATATGTATGACAATAGCACTCCAAAGGCGATTATTACAAAAATAATCTGGCCCAGAAGCATTGTGGTCGATTTGTAGTTGTTGTCCTGTCGTTTGTTTACTTCAAACTGGTATGATTTTAGAATTTGATATGTTTCGGCATCAACAATGTCGCCACGGCTCACAATCTTTTGGCCGTGTTGCACTATTCCGTTGCTTAGTGGCAGGCGGTTGAGTTCATCCTCGAGTAGGCCGGTTGATTTCAATGAGTCGTATGTGATGTTGGGGGTGATAATCTCTTCGAGACGGTACGATGCTATCAACTTTCTGGGGAAAGTGTCGGCAGTGAGCAAGGTGTTGTATGCTTCAGATGTGGATACAAACGCTTTTTTGTTGCTGTTTGTCGATATGTGATTGCTTATTATATTTATATTTTGTGCCTTGTTCTGGCTGATACGTTCTTTGTCCTTGTCCGAAACTATACCATTGTTGTATAGTTTCAGCAAGGTGTTGTAGTATTTTGTGTAGGCACTTTGCGGTATCTCCTCGCTTGCGTTACTGTAAAAACGCGATTTGAGTTGTCGCAATGCTTTTACGGCTACGGTTGTGTCCTTGGAGAAATATTGTTCGAAGTGGTTTGTAATGCTGTCTTTTTCATGTTCAAGTTGTTGCGCGCTTTTGTATATGGGGAAACTGAATGGTGCTATTATCTGTCCATAATTCCATGGCGCAGCTTCGCTGTAATTGTAGTTGAATACATTGTTGCGTGGCATAAAATTGATTACAAGCCCCATACAGAGCAGAACAATTGTTGCCTGGAATATCAATTTGATGTGTTTGACCGATAAATTAATCTTCTTTTTCATTGCTTTACAATTATTTGGTTGTGTAAAACTTAAAGCATACATCCGGAGGTGTTGCCTTTTGCAAATATAGCAACAAACGAGCGAGGAATATCAAGTTTACTTGAATATTTTTCACAGCGAGTGCTGTCTATATTGAGGTGGCTGTTGATAATACGAAAGAACAACCAAATCCCGCGCCTTGTTTCTCTTTTAATCTTGCTGTATAGCTGGCAACGGCTCTTTTGTGCGGTTCCTGTTGTGTGCTGTTACAAGGTTTTGAAAAATAGGAAGATTTATTTTGTCAAGAACGTAACTTGTAGTAATTTTGCAGTGTGATAATATGCGTTATTGTGCTTTGTTGCAATGTGTGTGTCGCACTGCTGCAACTGCGCGGTATAAACATTATAATTTAAAACTATGAATGAACGTAAAGTAAGGGTGCGTTTTGCTCCCAGCCCCACCGGTCCTTTGCACATCGGTGGTGTGAGAACGGCATTATATAACTATCTTTTTGCTAAACAGCATGGTGGAGAATTTATCTTCCGTATAGAAGATACCGACTCCAATCGTTTTGTTCCCGGGGCCGAGGAATATATTCTTGAATCGTTCCGTTGGTTGGGTATCAAATTCGACGAGGGTGTTACATTTGGCGGAGATTGTGGCCCTTATCGTCAGTCGGAGCGTCGCGACATCTATAAAAAGTATGTAAAAGTGTTGCTCGACAGTGGTAAAGCTTATATCGCATTTGATACTCCCGAGGAGCTTGATGCCAAACGTGCCGAAATAGATAACTTCCAGTACGACGCATCAACCCGTCTTTCAATGCGTAACTCTTTGGCTCTTCCCGCCGAAGAGGTCGAAGCGCTCATAGCAAGCGGTCATCAGTATGTGGTGCGTTTCAAGGTTGAGCCGGGGGAGAAGGTTGTGGTAAACGACCTTATCCGTGGTGTAGTGACCATTGACTCTTCGATTCTCGACGACAAGGTTCTCTATAAGTCGGCCGACGAACTCCCTACATATCACTTGGCAAATATTGTCGATGACCACCTTATGAATATCTCGCACGTTATTCGTGGCGAAGAGTGGTTGCCCTCGGCACCGCTTCACGTGCTTTTGTATCGTGCTTTCGGTTGGGAGGATACAATGCCCCGGTTTGCCCACCTTTCGTTGTTGCTTAAACCCGAAGGAAATGGTAAATTGAGCAAGCGTGATGGCGATCGTCTGGGATTCCCTGTATTCCCTCTTGAATGGCACGACCCCGCGAGTGGTGCGGTTTCGTCGGGATTCCGTGAGAGCGATTATCTCCCCGAGGCTGTGATAAACTTCCTCGCCTTGCTTGGCTGGAACCCCGGCGACGATGTGGAGATGATGTCGATGGACGACCTTATTGCTAAATTCGACCTTGTCAAGTGCAGTAAGGCAGGTGCTCGTTTCGACTACAAGAAGATGATATGGTTCAATCATGAATATATATTGCAGAAAGACGATGTTGCGATAGCCGAGGCGTTTATGCCGGTGGTGAAGTCGCATGGCATTGAAACCGATATGGAGTTGCTCACAAAGATAGTTTCGCTTATGAAGGGTCGTGTGAACTTTGTTCACGAACTTTGGGATGCTTGCAACTTCTATTTCATTGCTCCCACCGAGTATGATGAAAAGACCGCTAAAAAGCGTTGGAAAGCCGACTCTGCGCAAAAAATGGGTGAGCTCGCCGCGCTTCTTGAGAGTCTCGACGACTTCTCAATAGAAAACCAGGATAAGGCAGTTCATGCTTGGATTGAGGAGAAAGGCTATGGTATGGGCGAAATTATGAATGCTTTCCGATTGGCGCTTGTGGGCGAGGGTAAAGGTCCGCAGATGTTCGATATTTCGGGGCTTATAGGCAAGGAGGAGACTTTGTCGCGTCTTTATCGTGCAATAAAAGTTTTGGGCTAAAATATGTACACATTAGGAATATATCTATATATGGCCGTCATAAAATTGGTGGCACTCTTTGGGCATAAGAAGGCAAAGCAGATGCTCGAAGGGCATAAAGAGATTTTTGTTTCGCTCGAAAAGGGTATAAAGGAGGGTGTTAACTATGTGTGGTTCCATGCTTCCTCTCTTGGAGAGTTTGAACAGGGAAGGCCTATGATTGAGAAAATGCGCGCCTCTCATCCCGAATATAGAGTGGTTTTGACATTCTTCTCTCCTTCGGGTTATCGTTCGGCTCGCAACTACCAACAGGCCGATGTTGTGTGTTATCTACCGTTCGACACCCCCTCGAATGTAAAGCGATTCCTCGATTTGTTGAATCCCAAGATGGTGTTCTTTGTTAAATATGAGTTCTGGCTTAACTTCCTTTTCGCTTTGAAGAAACGTGGCATACCTACATATAGCATATCTTCAATATTTCGTAAGGAGCAGGTGTTCTTTAAATGGTGGGGTGGCTTTTATCGCAAGGTTTTACACTGTTTTACCCATCTTTTCGTACAGAACGAGGAGTCTAAGAACTTGTTGGCTTCGGTCGGTGTTACCGATGTTACCGTTGTTGGTGATACACGTTTCGACCGTGTAGTAAAGATTGCCGAGCAGGCTCATCTGCTTCCTTTGGTTGCCACTTTTGTTGAGGATGGCAAGAAAATTTTTATCGCCGGTAGTTCTTGGGGGGCCGATGAGGCTGTTTATATGTCTTATTTCAATACTCACCCGGGCTGGAAGCTTATCGTTGCGTCGCACGAAGTGAACGAGGAGCGCATTAAGAATATTGAAGAGCAGTTGCGCGGCTATTGCGTGCGTTACACACAGGCTACGATGGAGGAGGTGCGTACGGCGAAATGTCTTATAATAGATTGTTTTGGTTTGCTCTCTTCTATATATCGTTATGGAAACGTGGCTTATGTGGGCGGCGGCTTTGGTGTCGGCATTCATAATGTATTGGAGGCTGCGGTTTATGGAATTCCTGTATTCTTCGGGCCTAACAATTATAAATTCCAGGAGGCGCAGCAGTTGAAAGCTTGTGGCGGCGGTATTGAAATTACTTCGGAGAATGATTTCGATAAAAAAATGTCGCAGATAGACAATGATGCCGAGTATGCAAAGAAAGCCGGAGAGGCTGCAGGTGCGTATGTGTCGCAGAATGCGGGTGCGTCGGCCAGAATTTTCAAAGTGCTTGGTCTTTGATTTTTTCTATTTTTTATAAATAGCGTTAATATTCTGCGGTGGATAAGGATTTTTTATTATCTTCGCCGAAGTGAGATTTGGTTTTGAAAAAGTAAATATTACAATAAACATTAAATTTTTAGAATTATGCAGTATTTGACTAACGAAAAATTGACAATTGTTGGTGCCGGTGGTATGATCGGTTCAAACATGGTACAGAGTGCTTTGATGCTCGGTTTGACTCCCAACATCTGCTTGTATGATATCTTCGAGCCCGGTGTACACGGCGTGGCTGACGAGATGGCTCATTGTGGTTTCCCTGGTGCTAACATCACTTGGACAACAAACCCCGAGGAGGCTTTCACTGGTGCTAAATATATTGTTTCTTCAGGTGGTGCTCCCCGTAAGGAGGGTATGACACGTGAGGATTTGTTGAAGGGTAACTGTCAGATTGCCGCTGAGTTCGGTGATTTCATTAAGAAATATTGCCCCGATGTAAAACACGTTGTTGTTATTTTCAATCCTGCCGATGTTACAGCTCTTACAGCTCTCATTCACTCAGGTTTGAAACCCAACCAGTTGACATCTTTGGCTGCTCTTGACTCAACTCGTTTGCAGCAGGCTCTTGCCAAGGAGTTCGGTGTTCAGCAGGACAAAGTTACCGGTGCAAAAACTTATGGTGGTCACGGTGAGCAGATGGCTGTTTTTGCTTCTCAGGTTCAGATCGATGGTAAGCCTTTGGCTGAAATGGGCTTGTCAGAGGAGCGTTGGGCTGAGATTAAGCACAACACTGTTCAGGGTGGTTCTAACATTATCAAACTCCGTGGTCGCAGCTCATTCCAGAGCCCCTCTTACTGCGCTATCAAGATGATTGAGGCTGCTATGGGTGGTGCTCCTTACACATTGCCTGCCGGTTGCTATGTAAACAGCGAGGAACTTGGTTACAAGAATGTAATGATGGCTATGCCTACAATCATCGATGCTGATGGTGTACACTATGTTGCTCCCCAGGGTACAGCTGAGGAGATGGCAGCTTTGCAGTCTTCAGTTGAGCACTTGGGCAAGATGCGTGACGAGATTATTGCTCTTGGCATCATTCCCGCAGTTGAGGAGTGGAGCACTCTCAACCCTAACCTTTAATAAAATACCTTATTAAAATAGGTAGGCAAAGAGCTCTTTTTGGGCTCTTTGCCTTTTTTTGTGCAAAAATTAGTGTAAAAGTTTTGCCAATTAAGAAATTGTGCCTACTTTTGCGCCACATTTTGTTCAGTGGATAATAATATAAACTAAAAATAATAAATAGGAAATGATTGTAGTACCTGTTAAAGAGGGCGAGAACATAGAAAGAGCTCTCAAGAAATTCAAAAGAAAATTCGAGAAAACCGGTGTAGTTAAAGAGTTGCGCGCACGTCAGCAGTTTGACAAACCTTCAGTACTCAAAAGATTGAAGATGGAGCACGCTATCTACGTTCAGAAACTTCGTGCTAACGAGGAATAAAAAACACCCTTTTCTTGTTTTTTAAAATTTTCTGATATATATTCGTTGCCGTAAGATTGTTCTTGCGGCAACGAATATGTTTATAGACACCTTCATCGGCTATCTTAAAAACGAGAGGAAGTACTCGTTGCATACGCTAAAAGCGTATGCGGGGGATCTTCGCGCGTTCGAAAGCTTTGTTGAGGGGCTTGGCGACGCTCCGGTTCTTGCGGAGGTTGATGTCGATGTGGTTCGCTTGTGGGTGGCCTCGCTTATGAATGAAGGCTGTGCTTCAAGTTCTGTTTGCCGCAAATTGAGTGCTTTGCGCTCGTTCTTCTCTTTTTTGCGTCGCGAGGGTGACACCAGTGTCAATCCCGCATCTACCGTCAAGGGGCCAAAATGTCGCAAAAAACTCCCGGTATTTATAAAAGAGGAAGAGATAAATTCTCTCATTGATGAAATTGCCTTTGGTGAGGGTTTTGACGCTTGTCGCGATAGGACAGTGATAATTTGTTTCTATGAGACTGGTATTCGTCTTTCAGAGCTTGTCGGGCTTAACTTGAATGATGTCGATTTGGATTCGTGCAGGCTTAAAGTTCTTGGTAAGCGTAATAAGGAGCGTATTATTCCCTTTGCGCCAGAATTGAAAGTTGAACTTGAAAACTATATGCTTGAGCGTTCGGCGGTGGTTTCCTCGGCTGAGTCGGCTCTTTTTGTTTCCTCAAAGGGCGGGCGTGTAACGCAGTCGCAAGTTTACAGGCTTGTGAATAAGCATCTCTCCCGTGTTACATCGGTTAAGAAAAAAAGTCCGCACGTCTTGCGTCACTCTTTTGCCACGGCAATGTTGAATAATGATGCTGAACTTTTGGCTGTGAAAGAGCTTCTGGGGCATCAGCGTCTTTCGACAACAGAGATTTATACCCATTTGACATTTGAAGATTTAAAGCGTTTTTATGATAAGGCTCATCCACGAGCCGGTAATAATTAAATAATAGGAGGATTTTTTATGGAGACAAGAATTCAATCAGTGCATTTCGATGCGTCAACCCAGTTGTTGGAATTCGTAGAGAAGAAAGTTGCGAAAATTGAGAAATTTTGCGATGGTGCAACATCGTTGGAGGTTACCATGAAACTTATAAAGCCCGAAACTGCTATGAACAAAGAGGTGGCTTTGAACTTGTCATCGGGTTTTGGAGAAATGTTTGCCTCTAAGATCTCCGACACGTTTGAGGATGCTTTGTTGGTTGCTTTGGATGCTTTAAAGGCGCAAATTGAGAAAAAACGCGAAAAAATGAAGTAAAAAATAAAAAAAAACGCCGAAAAAGTTTTGTGATTAAAAAAAAACTCGTACATTTGCACTCGCTTTACAACGGTAACAGCACTGCAAATGTAGAGTTCGCCTCTTTAGCTCAGTTGGCCAGAGCACGTGATTTGTAATCTCGGGGTCGTTGGTTCGAATCCGACAAGAGGCTCGAATAAAGTATTTATAGGAAATTTAAAGCCGAATCTGTTCAAGCTCGCTTGAAAACAGATTCGGTTTTAAAATTGGTATAATTGCCAAAAACGGTTGGTAAAACCTTTGTAAGTAATTAAAATACAAACAAATAAGATAACTTTGATGAAAACGTTTTCATCAAAGTTATTTTTTTATGGCAAAAAGTCGACGAGAAAGATGTCCACAATGTG
>JAZQUI010000016.1:0-147154 GCA_045631205.1 Bacteroidaceae bacterium | reverse complement strand
TTATTGGATGAGTACATTATGCGGCATTATTAAGCGCGAATTACCTCAACAGGGCATGCCCTGTTGAGGTAATCTATCCTACTTTTTGTCCAATAAGATATTTTTTAAATAAAAACATCCTACTTTTTGTCCACGTAACCTGCATTCCAGAAAGAACAAGGGGATGCACCACAAAGTACATCCCCTTACAAGTTTTGCCTTATAGAACAATTACATATATTCGATGTAAACCTCAAATATACGTATATTTATTTGAATATAATACGTCCTTGAGGTTCATTATACTCAACGCCTACGCAACCACCAAGAGTCGTTTCTAGGTAATGACGCAGAATCTCAATATCTGCTCCCCAATAAGTTGAAATTGGTTCTACCTGATTAAACATACCCGAAGCACCTTGTTCGAGGATTAGGTAATCCAATGTCGCCATTATATATTGGTGCGACAATTCAATCTCTTTGTACTCTCCACATTCTTTATCCAAAACTTCTACATTAGAGACACGGCGATTACCCTCTCCCACGTGTGAGAATACCGAAGTTTCCGAATCTTTCACTACAGGAGATGGAATAGAGGGATTAACCTCAAAACGCAAACCGCTAACTTGCATGAAAGAACCCGATTCGGCAGGCAAAGAAGAAACCGAAAATTCCAACACATCAAGCAATTGTTGTCCGGTGATGATTCCCGTAGCAATCATATCACCAAAAGGCATTACATTATAAAGGTCGTTGAACAGAATGTCACCACGCTTTATATTGGTGCGGATACCACCACCATTAATTAAGGCAATATCGGCATCCGTGAAAACGCGCAAGGCATCTGCACAGAAATCACCGAGATTAGATTCCTGCTTGCGGACGATACGCTTTCCGTCGACATCATAAATCATAAGATCCACTTCGCTATTTCCAATGACAAAATTACCCTGGCTTCCAATATCTTCTTTCAAGCGATTGATGAATTCCTGCGCATTATTGTCGGCAGCAACCTCACCATTTACTATATCTGTAAGTGAAGAATGCATAGTTCCGTCGGAGTTGATAGTCAGCTGGCCAATATATTGGAAATTTGTGCCGGAAGATGTTAGCAAAACGGGCTTACCGTCTTTGTTGTTCACAAATCGTTCTTCAATAACGTGATGGTCGTGACCATCGATAACAGCATCCAAGCCCGAAGTGTTGATGATTAAGTTAGTAGAGCTGGAATGACCTCCACTTTTCTCGCTATCGCCCAAATGAGCGAGAGCTATGACATAATCAGCTCCCTTGTTGCGGGCTTCATCAATAAAATATTGGGCATTCTGATAAAAGTCCTCGCGCATAAAGCTATAAAGCGGGTTCCCTTGTTCATCACTTAGGCTGGTAACAGTGCCGCTTGTTGTCGTTGTAAAGCCGATATACGCTACATCCACTTTTCCATAACTAACAATATGATAGGCCGGGTATGGATAAGTGTCGGTTTGTACATTCTTAAAGTTGGCACAAACCACAGGTGCATCCAGCGCTTCGGTAATATTGAACATCTGTTCCATTCCATAGTCAAGCTCGTGATTACCTATAGCCACAACATCATAGCCTACATAATTCATAATCTCGACAATACTTTCGCCTTTTGATATAGCACCGGCAAGGCCTCCACTTGCGAAATCGCCACAAGATATAGTCGAAACATAATCAGTGCCAGACAAACACTCGTCGCGATACGACACAAGCATAGGATAGCCGTCTATACTACAATGAACATCGTTTTCATACAAAACAATAATTGGTTGAGTTGGCAAATCCGGAAGTTGAAACTGCTCAGGGAGTTCATCGCTACAAGCACAGAATATGCAAGAGCAAACAACCAAGGCTAACATTAAAACATTTTTAATATGCATAAGTAGATGATTTTTAACCCCGCACTCCAAGTGTGGGGTGTTATTTCAGCAATTCATCGACCAGTTGTTGCATAGCGGGTATGTCGCTCTCCTTCATACGCGAACGTATGGTAACCACAGGCTCCACAATTTCAATATCCTTCATACCTTCGAGCGCGGTACGCATCACACGCGCTGCGGTGGGAGCCCACGAACCATTCTCAAGCAAGGCGACCTTGCGACGCTGGAAATTCTTGCTCTTCAAGTGATGCAAGAACGCTTCCATTGGCGGGAAAAGGCCGGCATCGTACGACGCAGCGCAAAGCACCAGATGGGAGTAACGGAAGGCATCTTCCACTGCCTCGGCACCATCGCAACGCGAGAGGTCGGAAACGGCAACCACAGGCGCGCCTGCATCTCTTAACATCTGCGCAAGTTTTTCCGCTGCGGCGGCAGTGCCACCATGTATAGAGGCATAGGCTACAAAAACGCCTTCGGTTTCGGGCTCGTAGCGGCTCCAGGTATCGTAGAGCGCGGTATAGTAACCAATATTCTCTTTCAGCACGGGGCCGTGCAAGGGGCATATAACCTCAACGGGCAGGGTGGAAACTTTCTTGAGCAAGGCCTGCACCTGCGCACCATACTTTCCACAAATGTTAAAGTAATAGCGGCGAGCCTCGCAAGCCCACTCCTCGTCGGCCGAAAGGGCACCGAACTTTCCAAAGGCATCGGCCGAGAAGAGAACCTTCTCGGTTGTGTCAAAGGTAACCATCACTTCGGGCCAGTGAACCATTGGAGCAAGGAGAAATGTAAGTGTGTGCTTGCCCAGCGACAACGTGTCGCCCTCTTTCACAGCCACAGAGCGCGACGAGTAATCGACACCCTCGAAAAACTGCGGCATCATCTGCAAGGCTTTTGCGGTTGCCACAATGCGCATAGTGGGGTACTTCTCCATAGCCTCGGCAATGAGCGAAGCGTGGTCGGGCTCGGCGTGGTGAACAATGAGGTACGATGGCTCGCGCCCGTCGAGCGCGCTCTCCACACGTTGCCACCATTCAGCTGCCATGCGCGCGTCAACGGTGTCGAGCAGGGCTATCTGCTCATCGTCTATTATGTAAGAGTTATATGAAATACCATTGGGCACAATATACTGGCTCTCGAAAAGGTCAAGGGCAAGGTCATCGACTCCAACATATTTTATACTATCTGTTATTTTCATTTCAGAATTTATTTAGTTCGTTGCGGAAGTTGTTTACCATTGCCGCACTGCGGGTGGAAATCTCCTTTATCTTTATAGTTTGCAACAATTTACGGAGCTTTGTTTCTGTAGCCTTGTCACCGGCAGCAACAGCCTCGGCAAGCAATATCTTATACTTTTCGTACTGCTGAATACCCTGCACAAGACGCTCCCAACGTACCGAACTTATGCTGTGGGGATACACCACATAAGTATCTCCGGCAGGCCACGCAGTGAAACGCGAATCCTTTTCGGGCTCCACAGTCCAGCTGTTGTATGCCCAACGCAAATAACCGTCGAGGTCCTTTGCTAGAGCTTCAAGTGCTATGAACTCAGCATCGGCAGGGGCTGTAAAGGTAAAGAGGTTGGGGTACTCGGCCGAGCAGCATGTGTAATAGGTTGAAACCTTACCCTCGCTACGGCGGCGTGCAAGGAGTTCGGGGGTGTAAGCACCGTAGGCAAAAATATCGAGACAGTAATCGCTTATCTCCGCCTCAATTTCGGGGTGGTAGTTACCCGCCATTGATATTTTCATACCCGGAGCGTGTTTCTTTATCACGGCAATGGCTGCCTGCATCTGCTGCAAGCTACGCTCGTCCATGGAGATGAATGTTTTGTCGAACCACCCCATCTCTTTAAGATGCTGTGCAAAGGCCTTCAACATTCCACCCCAAAAGAGGTCGTAAGCCTCATCACCGGGAGCGCACTGCATATATTTATGGCTGTCGGTAGCCTGGTCATAGTAACGGAACGAGAGTTTCCAAGGTATCATGGAGAAACAGGTAATCTCCTTATCAATACCGCAGTCCATCATAAAACGCACCCAGCGGTCGAAGATGGTAAAGTCGTAATACCAAGTGCCGTCGGCCTTTTTCATCCAGGTTACCATACTGCCAAAGGGGTCGTATGTCTGCCCGTCCCACGGACGGTCTATGAGGGTTGCTGTTATAGCCTTCTGCCCTGCCGAAGCAAGTTTGCGCATATAGGGTGCCAATTTATGGAAATGTTCGGCCGACCACAGTTCCACACCGTGCACACGAGCTACGGCATATGGGTTCTGCCACAAGTCGAGGTGGAATTTCCACTCTTTGGGCGCGGGAAGTGTGCGTGGCAACACCTTCACTGTGTAAGCGTGTTCTGTCGTTACACCACCAGCTGTAATCTCCACAAAGCCTTTATATGTGCCGGCTTTTGCATTCTGGGGCACATTAACAGTGAACCACAAACCCATAGCCACATCGCCGGGCAATGTCACGGGGTTTTCTGTGGTTATGCGGTCGGCCGACAGGTTCGCGCCATAAGCATCAACCTCGTGCTTGCCGCAACCTATAAAACGGTCTGTGAGAACACCCTGTACAAAACCGCCCACAATGTTTTTTTGCGAAATGCGCTGTTTGCCACATTCAAGGTCGGAGAAGGAGTAAGCAACGGGGTGCTCGCCACCCCTGTTCTGAACAAGCAATTGAAAATTAACTCGCTCACCACGCCACGCAACTGCTTTATTTACAGCAGTATTCTTTACAGCGGCTCCTGCCTCTAACGGGTAACGGGTATCGGTGTTGCCCCATACGGTCTTAACCTGTGCAAATGCAACAACTGCAACAACTGCAAAAGCTATTGTAAAAAAGCATCTTCTTGAAATCATATAAATTACTTATTTAATTGCCCGTTATACATAAACTCCTTACCTGCAACAAAGGCTTCAAGATTATCGGCCATCTGCGCACTGAATGAGAGTGTTGAACTCTTAACATCGAACTCACCGATTACCGAAGCAAAAGTGTAGTTTGCCGATGGTTCTGCACCAATGAGAGGCACCACGTTCTGACCCGCAAAACGCATAACCCCGCCCACATTTTCACAAGCAAGGCCACACAAAGTGATATTGAGCACAAGCGGCATTCTGTCGGAGAATTTCACACCCAGCATCTTTACATCAACAGTGCCGGCAGTGCGGTTCACAACAACTGTAAGAGCAGCACCAGTCATTGCATAATCGCCCACAAGCAAAGAGCCTGTAAAATCATACTCAACGCCTTCAGTAGTGGGTGGAACAACAACATCGCCGCCATCGTTGCCCGCCTTCCCTGCCGTATATACAAACACCATACCCGCAACGTGAGCGGCAAGGTCGTCGGCCATCTGCGCAACAAAGGTAATCTCCGAAGCATCGGCATTTATCCAGCCGCTCAAAAGGGCAAACTTGTAATCGCTGTTTGCCTTGCCGGCTATCAATGGCACAATGTTTTCGCCCGAAAAGAGCAACTTGCCGTCGGTTTCGGTACAGGGAACATTACTCAATGTAATATCGAGTGCCATAGGCATTTTGTCGGAAAATTTCACGCCCGACATCTTTATATCGGCATACCCCACAGCCTTTTGGTTAAGTTCCACCACAACCTCGGCTTCGGGCATCTCGTAATCGCCCGCACGCAAACAGCCTTTAAAGGAGAACACACCGGAAGCGGGTGCCGATGACACCGGCATCTCATAATCATCGCCGGCACAGGAAGTGAACATTGCCACTGCCAACAACAAGGGAAGTATAAATAAAATTCTTTTCATATTATTCTTACAAATTTATATACAACGTAACACCAAACTGCAAAGGTTTGCCGTCGGCAAAAAAATCGTGATTTATGGAGCTGAAATAAAATGTCTTATACTCCTTGTCGAGCAGATTCTTGCTCCACAACGACGCTCCAAAGTGACCTTTTTCCCACAGCAGGGAAGCCGAGAAAAGGCCGTAGAATGGTTGCGACAAGGTATTTGCCTCGTTCCAATATATGCGCCCCACACCATTCCAACCTACATTCAGCACAAAACGGCGGGCAAAAGAGGCTGGTGCGGGAATATCGAACGCCACATTCGCCGACACCATTTGGCGAGGTGCAAATGGCAGGTTGTTACCCGAGTAATCCTCGCCGTCACTCTCGAACTGCTCAAATTCGGCTTTCGCGTAACCATAAGATGCGTCGAGCGTGAAACGGCCCACGTTAAGCCTTGCAGTAACCTCGCCACCCCAACTATGCGACTCACCCGCATTGGACATCATGCGGCCGGTACCGTTTTTGGGAAATACGGTCAACTGCTGGTCGCGGCACTCTATGTAGAAAAGCGAGGCCGATATTTTGAGCCTTTCATCGAGAAGTGAAAGGTTGGTTCCAAGTTCATAGGTCCAGTTTGTTTCGGGGCGATAAACGGTGGTAGAAGCATCGCCACCGGCAGGCTGATGAAGGAGCCCCGCTATCATTCTGTTGCGCAAAATATCGGAAAAGAGCTGAGTGTTGAAACCACCCGCCTTAAACCCCTTGCGTGCCGACAGATATACGTTGCCGCTGTTATGGCGGTAAGTGAGCGAGAAACTCGGCAGGAACTCGCACTCGTCAATCTCCTTTTTACCAACGAACTCGGTGAGCAACGGAGCAAAGAATATACTGTTGCTCTTGCTGGTATAATGCACCAGTGAGCGGCTGTTGTAGTCCATAGAAGAGTACTCGTAGTCGAGACGCGCGCCGGCACTGAAATCGAAAGCACCAAGCGTGTATGTGAACTGTGCATAGGTTGCTACACCCCAGGCAGGAATGGTGAAATCGTCGGCAATGGTAAACTCGCGCTCCTTGAAACGAATGCCCGAGTATTTCTCCATAAGCTCGCTTATACCATAATCGCGGAAGGTAACCGGTGCCTCCATCTCCAAGTGCTTGTAGAAACCCGAAACACCTGCCACCCATTTCAGAGAGGCATCGTCGCGCGACTTTATCACAAACTCCTGTGTAAAGGAGTGTTCAAGTTGCGCCTGCTCCATTATGAAGTAATCGAGGGGGAGGAAATCGTTGTCGAGGTGCATCTTGTCGTCGGAGAACTGGTAGCCGCTGACCGATGAAACGGTGAAGGCATCGAAAAAACGTTTCAACACAAGACCGTCGGATAGGGTAAAACGGCGATAGGTACACTCCTCGTTATAGTTCACGGGGTGGAGAATGCCTGTTGCAGAATCACGGAAACGATAGGCCCAGCCACCCTCATCGACATAACCTGCCGAAAGGGTGTTATCAATACTCCACCTGTCGGCAGGCAACCATTGAAGACGAAAACGCACCGCCGCATTATCGCTGGCATCGCATTTGTCGCCCGAGTAAGCATTTGTAAAAAAGCCGTCGCTATGGTGATAATATACACCCGCCGACCAACCGAAAGAGTTGCTTTTTGCGGCATAGTGCGAAGCCTTCAAGCGTATATTGTTCTCGTTGCCATACTCCAACGACAATCTCTTGCCCTGAAAATTAAGCGGCGACAAGGTCGTCACATTTATGGCACCGCCTGCGGTGTTACGCCCCATAAGTGTGCCTTGCGCACCACGCACAACCTGAACTTTGTCTATGTCGAAGAGTTCAAAATCGTAATTATTCTTGTTCATCACAGGCATTTGATCTATGCTCATACCAACAACCGGTTGGTCTATGCGCGAGCCAAAGCCGCGAACATAGATGGAAGAGGTCATACGCGAGCCGTAGTCGGGCTGAAAGAAGTTGGGCACCACGCCCGAAAGCTCCTTTACGCCATTGAGGTGACGGTTTTCCAAATCAACACGCCCCACTGTGGTTGCAGAATAATCCTTGCGCACCGACTCGTCGGACATTTTGACCGAAGATACTATATCAACACCCGAGAGCAGCACCGTGTCGCTGCTCTCCACGGTAGAGAGCATAAACAAAGAGATAAAAAGTGCCGTAAATGTCATTCTAAAAAAATGTTTTAATTACCCGCAAAGATAGGCAAAAAAAAGAACAAAAAACACCAGCAATGTGTTAAATAGAGTCTATGGGTATGTAAAAAAGTGACAAGAATCAGTATCCTTGCCACTCATATTGGTTACCCTTTTCAGGAAGCAACTCCCGCAGAACCGGGATAAGAATTTTCTTTACAATTTCGTCGTTCAGGCGATGTTCTCCGCTAAACCACCGGCAACGCTCCTCGCCATAGAGGCTTGCCATAAGCGGCCGGAAATGCACAACCGGGTCTTTGTCGCCAAACAGCCCCACCACAAGCTCTTTTTCCTGCTCATTGATGCCGGCAAACTGTTCCTTTTCCATAAGTTTGAAACGTTCCACAACAACCTTGTCTATGCGGAACTCGGTGGCTCCGTCCTGTCTTTTCGACATATATTTATTACGCCCCATCTTACCGAAGAGCAACGAGCGTGACATCTCGAAAGAGGGGTTCACCACCACCCTGCGCACACCCCACAGTTGCTGCACATACATTCCGCCCATAGATGTTCCCACCACAATTTCCGGATTCTCCTTTTCCACTATGCCACGCAAAAGTTCAATGGCCTCGAAAGGGTCGACAGGAAGGTCGGGGGCTATTACCTGCCAATCGGGGAGATGACGGCGCAGGCTCATAACCGTGCCCGAACTGCCCGAAGAGGCAAAGCCGTGGACATACATCATTTTTCGTCTTTCCATAAAGGCATAGAGGGTGTCCCTATCTCACCCTTATTGCTGGGGATTGAATAAAAAGAGCTATTTTTTTTAGTCAGTCACCCTATTTTTATTTTATTGAACTCTCCAGGTTCTTCTCAATCTCCTCGTCACTGATAGAGTAGTTGTTAAGGCTACCCGAAATGTATTGGTCATAGGCTGTCATATCCATAAGGCCGTGTCCCGAGAGACAGAAGAGTATAACCTTCTCCTCGCCTGTTTCCTTACATTTTTCAGCCTCGGCAATGGCAGCAGCAATGGCGTGGCACGACTCGGGAGCGGGTACAATACCCTCGGCCTTGGCAAAGATCAAGCCGGCATTGAACGAGTCGAGCTGGCTTATATCGGCGGCCTCCATAAGACCATCCTTCAACAACTGCGACACAATTACACCAGCACCGTGGTAACGCAAGCCACCGGCGTGTATGTTGGCGGGTTTGAAGTTGTGACCGAGAGAGAACATCGGCATCAAGGGAGTGTAGCCTGTTTCATCGCCGTAGTCGTAGCAGAAACGGCCACGAGAGAGTTTGGGGCAAGACTCGGGCTCGGCAGCCACGAAACGTGTTTTCTTGTCGCCTTTGATGTTGTGACGCATAAAGGGGAATGCTATACCCGAGAAGTTTGAACCGCCACCAAAGCAACCGATAACCACGTCGGGGTACTCGCCTGCCATAGCCATCTGCTTCTCTGCTTCGAGACCGATGATTGTTTGGTGAAGGCTCACGTGGCTCATAACCGAACCAAGGGCATACTTGCAGTTGGGTGTGGTGCGTGCAAGCTCCACAGCCTCGCTGATGGCTGTTCCCAACGAACCCTGGTGGTTGGGGTTAACTGTAATAATATCCTTACCAGCACGGGTTGACATTGAGGGAGAGGGAGTTACCTGCGCACCAAATGTTTGCATAACACTGCGGCGGTAGGGTTTCTGCTCGTAGCTCAATTTCACCTGATAAATAGCACACTCCAAACCAAAGACTTTTGTTGCATAAGAGAGTGCTGCACCCCACTGACCTGCACCGGTCTCGGTGGTTACGTTGGTTGTACCCTCGATTTTGCAATAATAGGCCTGGGGAAGTGCCGAGTTGAGTTTGTGAGAACCGATGGGGCTCACGCTCTCGTTCTTGAAATAGATGTGTGCAGGGGTGCCGAGGGCTTTTTCAAGACCATAGGCGCGTACAAGGGGTGTTGAGCGATAGTAACGGTACATCTCCTGCACTGGCTCGGGTATATCAATCCACGCGTCGGTGAAGTTAAGTTCCTGGCGTGCCGACTCTGCCGACAACAACTTGGAAAGTTCCTCTACGGTTATAGGCTGGCGGGTCTTGGGGTCGAGCATAGGCTCGGGTTTGTTGACCATTTCCGCCTGGATATTATACCACTGCGTGGGTATCTCATTTTCTTGTAGAAAATAACGTTTCTGTTTCATCTTTATATTGTTTTGTTTTTGTTCGATAATAAAAGCAGACCGGCCTCGTGAGACCGGTCTTAACTATTCTTTAATAAGCAGCATGTCGAAAGACAATGCGGCAACCGCTCACGAGTTTTTTCCCGAGAAGCGCCACCACCAATATCTGTTCATTACACTTGCCATATTCTTTCTATAACCAATTCTTTGTGCTTGCGAAGATATATATATTTTTTTTTCCTGCAAATAATTACATATAAAAACTTATATGCTACTCAAAATAGAGCGAGAGAACTATCATTTTAGAAACCACCTTGTCAACCGACTGTGTGTATTTTAAATAGTTTTCATCAAGCAAATCCTTACGGTCTTTTTCGAGTACATCGGTGAGACTGAAAGCAAACTTCAACTCGGGGATAAGTTTAAAGAAGGGAAGATAGAAGTCGCAACCCATACCCACCTCGAACATACAGTCGAACTTCTTGAAGAGAATAGGACGTTGCTTCTTCACGGTGAGGTTCACCATTGGAGAAAGACCGGCTGTAAGGTAAGGGCGATAATTGTTGAAACGCTCCGCTGCAAATTTCACGTGTACGGGAAATGCCAGGTATGTTGTTTTAAGCTGCTGGCTCTCTCTGAGCCCGGTACTTGCATCGCGGAACTTAATGGTGTTCTGCCCAAAGTGCAGGGTGGGCAACACGCGCACCGAAAAATGGTTGCTCAAACGAAGGTCGGCAAGCACACCCACTGTGAAGCCGGGGTTGTACGACGCAATGTCGGCAAACCACTGCTCGCCGTTCTCGGTAATGAAACCATTGTTGGTAAACTCCATATCCTGCATATGCGCTCCCACAAAAAAACCGTAGTGCAAGCGACGATAATCGATATAAGGCTTGTTCTGCACCTTGCGCTCCTGTGCAAAAAACGACACGGGCAGCAAGAGCAATAAAAATATGTATAAAATCCTCTTCATAGCAATTAGAATAACGTGTTTTGGGGCTGCTTATTGCCTTGTGCGAAGGTAAAAAAAAGAGCGGAGATATGCAAATTGTAAAAAAATGTTAAAAACCAAGTTTGATAAACAGAGTACGACAAAAAGCACTATCTTCGTGGCGGATAAATACAATTTAAATTTTACAACTATGGCTTACGTAATTTCAGACGACTGCGTTGCTTGCGGTACATGTATCGACGAGTGTCCTCAGGGTGCTATTTCAGAGGGTGATAAATATTCTATCAACCCCGAGTTGTGCATCGACTGTGGTTCTTGCGCTGGTGTATGTCCTTCTGAGGCTATCCACGAGGGTTAATTAAACGCAGCTAAGCAAAAATTGAAACGAGCCCGCCGCAAGGTTGGGCTCGTTTTGAATTAAAAAAACAAGCTATTTATGAAACTATTTCTTCACATTATTATAAAGTCGGCAATTATTACAGCAATCTCCATTGCCGCGTATCTCTGCTATATCAATTTCATAGCATAAAGAAGACTCTGTAGAAATTTAGCGTGGGCAAATAGATTCTTTAATAAATCTTTAAAGTAATAATTTCTGCTTCTCACCACATGCATATCTGTAAATTTTGTTGATACATACTTTCACCTTCTCAGTGTTCCTAAGCGCTATTCTATTTTACTATCATATATAGAGGATGCCAACACCATCTTGACAATGAACCCATATAAAGCGATTACAATTGATATAAAAAAAGCCTGTGCACAATGCACAGGCTTTTATGTAATAACATGGTATTTTAATAATTCTCGGGCTTAATCTGGAAGTAAGCTTTGGGATGTGAGCAAACGGGGCACATCTCAGGAGCCATCTTGCCAAAGTGCAAGTGACCACAGTTGCGACACTGCCATACGCTCTCCTGGTCGCGGCTGAATACCTGACCGTTCTGCACATTCTGGAGAAGTTTCTTGTAACGCTCCTCGTGAACAGCCTCAACTTTTGCTACCGCATCGAACATAGCGGCAATCTCCATAAAGCCCTCCTCGCGAGCCTCCTGTGCCATTGTGGGGTACATATCGGTCCACTCGTAGTTCTCACCTGCTGCTGCATCAACAAGGTTCTCGGCTGTATCACCGATACCGTGAGCAAGTTTGAACCACAATTTTGCGTGCTCTTTCTCCTGGTCGGCTGTCTCCTGGAAGATAGCTGCAATCTGCTCAAAACCCTCTTTCTTTGCTTTGCTTGCGTAATAGGTATATTTGTTACGCGCCTGGCTCTCGCCTGAGAACGCTGCCATCAAGTTGGCCTCGGTCTTTGTTCCTTTCAATGATTTATCCATAGTTGTAATAGTTAAAATTAATTTTTGCAAATATCGTTATTTTTTTAAATTATACAAATATCGCCCGCTGCTATTTTATTTAATAATTCATAAAACAACAGGGGGCGATGTTTTGTTCAGCCGCAAAAACGATTATTTACAGCTGCCGGGGCAACGGGGTTTTATCTGCTTGAAGAAATCATTACCCTTGTCATCGACGAGGATGAACGCGGGGAAGTCCTCAACCTCAATTTTCCATATTGCCTCCATACCAAGTTCGGGATACTCTACACACTCGATGCTCTTGATGTTATTCTGGGCAAGGATGGCTGCGGGGCCACCGATTGAACCGAGGTAGAAACCGCCGTGCTTTTTACAAGCGTCTGTTACCTGCTGTGAACGGTTACCCTTGGCAAGCATAATCATTGAACCGCCATTCTCCTGGAAGAGATCGACATAAGAGTCCATACGACCAGCTGTAGTGGGGCCCATAGAACCACAAGGCATACCTGCGGGGGTCTTTGCAGGACCTGCATAGTAGATGGGGTGGTCTTTGATGTACTGGGGCAATCCCTCGCCACGGTCGATGCGCTCTTTGAGTTTTGCGTGTGCAATGTCGCGACCTACGATGATGGTACCGTTGAGCGACAAGCGGGTTGCAATGGGATATTGTGACAATTGTGCGCAAACCTCTTTCATTGGGCGGTTGAGATCGACACGCACGATGTCGCCCTCACCTGCGTTACGCAACTCCTCGGGGATAAGAGTAGCGGGCTGGTCGTCGAGTTTCTCTATCCAGATTCCGTCTTTGTTAATCTTTGCTTTGATGTTGCGGTCGGCGCTACAGCTTACACCCATACCTACGGGGCAGCTTGCTCCGTGACGGGGCAAACGAACAACGCGAATGTCGTGAGCAAGATATTTACCACCGAACTGCGCACCAAGACCAATGCGATGCGCCTCGTCGAGCAACTGTTTCTCGAGCTCAACGTCGCGGAATGCGCGACCGGTCTCGTCACCGGTTGTGGGGAGGTTGTCGTAGAAGTGTGTTGAAGCGAGTTTCACGGTGACAAGATTCTTCTCGGCCGATGTACCGCCAATTACAAATGCAATGTGATAGGGAGGACAAGCTGCTGTACCCAGGCTCTTCATCTTCTCAACAAGGAAGGGAACAAGTGTTGCGGGGTTCAAGAGAGCCTTTGTCTCCTGATAGAGATATGTTTTGTTGGCCGAACCACCACCTTTTGTTACCATAAGGAACTTATACTCCATACCTTCGGTAGCCTCGATGTCGATTTGTGCGGGGAGGTTGCAACGAGTGTTCACCTCGTCGTACATATTAAGAGGTGCATTCTGGCTGTAACGGAGATTCTCCTGTGTGTATGTGTCGTAAACACCGCGTGAGAGTGCCTCCTCATCGCAGAAACCGGTCCACACCTGCTGGCCTTTCTCGCCGTGGATAATGGCTGTACCTGTATCCTGGCACAAGGGCAACTGACCTTTGCAAGCCACTTCGGCATTGCGAAGGAAGGTGAGTGCTACATATTTGTCGTTCTCGCTTGCCTCGGGGTCGGTGAGGATTTTTGCCACCTGCTCGTTGTGGGCACGGCGAAGCATAAACGAAACATCACGGAAGGCTGTGCGCGACATAAGTGTCAAAGCCTCAGGGGTGATTTTCAGCATAGGTTTACCTTCGAACTCACCTACCGAAACTCCTTCTTTCGACAAGAGATAATACTCGGTGGTGTCGGCGCCCTGTTGGAACATATGGGCAAACTTAAATTCGGGAATTGCTGCCATTTTCTTTATTTTTTATGTTTAACAATGTTTTTATTTAGGTTTATTGTTCTTCTTCGTATGTTTGGTAGAGGAAGTCGTTGTAGGGATACTTTTGCACGTGCAGCTCGCACACTCGCTTGTATATCACATCTTTAAGGGTATCGATATTCTGTTTCTCGCGTGCCGAAATGAAGATGCAGTTGTCGGAGAGCTGCGCCATCCAAGAGGCTTTGAGCTCATCGAGGGTAATATTCTCTTTTGTGCGGGGTGTGAGGTCGTCTTCCTCTTTTTCCACACAGGTAAATGCATCGACCTTGTTAAAGACAACCATCATTGGCTTGTCGCCGCAGTTCAGGTCGGCAAGGGTTTTGTTTACCACTGCTATCTGGTCCTCAAATTCGGGGTGCGACACATCGACAACGTGCAACAGCAGGTCGGCCTCGCGCACCTCGTCGAGGGTTGATTTGAACGACTCCACAAGGTCGGTAGGCAATTTGCGGATGAAACCTACCGTGTCGGAAAGCAGGAAAGGAAGGTTCTCAATGATTACCTTGCGCACGGTGGTATCAAGTGTGGCGAAGAGCTTGTTTTCGGCAAAAACCTCACTCTTGGCTAGCAGATTCATAAGTGTGGATTTTCCTACATTGGTGTATCCCACGAGTGCCACACGGATAAGACGACCACGATTCTTACGCTGTATTGATTTTTGGCGGTCGATTTGTGCAAGCTGCTCTTTGAGCAGTGACATACGGCCGAGGATTATACGGCGGTCCATTTCGAGCTGGGTTTCACCGGGACCACGCAATCCCACGCTACCGCCCTTGCCACTACCCGAACCACCACCCTGGCGTTCGAGGTGGGTCCACAGACGTTGCAGACGTGGGAGCATATATTTGTACTGCGCAAGCTCCACCTGAACTTTTGCGTGGGCGGTTTGCGCACGCATCGCAAAAATATCGAGGATGAGCGATGTACGGTCGAGTATCTTTATTTTAAGTTCTTTTTCAATGTTGCGTAACTGCTTTGCCGAGAGTTCGTCGTCGAAGATAACCATACCGATTTCGTCGTCGGTATCCTTGCGCATCTCCACATACTCGGCTAGCTCGGCAAGTTTTCCACTGCCGACATAGGTTACAGGGTGGGGATGGTCTATTCTCTGTGTGAAACGCTTGACAACCTCGGCTCCTGCGGTTTGGGCAAGAAATTCAAGTTCGTCGAGATACTCGTTTGTCTTACGCTCGTTCTGTGTTGAGGTGATAAGACCTACAAGTATTGCAGTTTCTTTCTTAGTGGTAGATATTACAAATTCTTTCATCAACTGTTGCTATTCAAAATCATCTGCTAAAATACAAAAAAGATCGCTTTTATACAAGTGCGCGATAACAACCGCCTGCCACAGCCTTTACATAGCCCTTCATTTCCATATCGAAGAGCAAAGGCATAAGCACGTTTATGGGCATATCGGTTTTCACCACAAGCTGGTTTATCTGCAACCCGTCGGAGTTGCTTTTCAAAAGTTTTATCAACACTTCTTCCTCGGGAGTAAAGGCGGGAAAGAGTTCTCTTTGTACTGTTTTTGCCGCCACTGCATTGCTACCCCAGTTCATAGCCTCAACAAAATCATAGGCCGATGTGATGAGTGCTGCACGGTTACGGCAGACAAGTTCGTTGCACCCGCAGGAGTACTGGTCGTTCACTCTGCCGGGGAATGCAAAGACATCGCGCGAATAGCCCTGGGCTATGGATGCAGTGATAAGCGAGCCACCTTTCGATGCCGACTCAACGACAACCGTAGCATCGGCCATTCCGGCAACAATCCTGTTGCGCTGCACAAAAAATTGCGGCAACGGGTTGCTTTCGCTCATAAATTCTGTGAGAAGACCACCACCCTGTTCTATCATCTTTTTTGCCACACTGCGGTGGGTTTGCGGATAGAGTTTGTCGAGCCCGTGAGCAAGCACGCCCACGGTTGGAAGGCCTGCCTCTACTGCTGCGCGGTGCGCACAAATATCTATTCCGTAGGCAAGACCGCTAACCACAAGAGTTCCGGGGAGAAAGCGGGCAAGGTCGCGCACAAAAGCCGTACAAAGTTCCTTGCCGTACTCTGTGGCGTGGCGTGTGCCCACAATGGAAACTATATGCTTGGCATTAAAGGGTATATTGCCCAACGAATAAAGGGCTATGGGTGCATCGCTGCACTCAAAAAGGCGTGCGGGATAGTCGCTATCGTTAAGACAGGTGAGTTTTATGCCGTTTTTCTGCACAAACTCCATCTCGCGCTTGGCACGCTCAATGATGCTCTTGTCGCGCAAAGCCGACACAAGCACTGGCGAGATGCCGGGAAGTATATCTTCTACGTAATCGATGTTGTCGAAGAGTTCTTTCGCACTGCCGGCAACATCTATTATCTGACGAAGAAGAGCAGGATTCTGCACCTGCACCCGTGAGAGCGCAAGTATAGAAACCTGCTCATTTATGTCGGCGTTACGACTCACTATTTAAGTATTGATTTAAATGCTTCGTCGTTGGCATATTTTGCAAACTCCAAATCTCCGAGGGCTTTTTTAGCCAAAGAGGGGTCGAGTTTCACCGCACTTTTGAGACCATCGTAGATGAGTGCAGCATTACCTGTGCGTGCGCCAAGAACCGCTTTAATGTAGTGTGTTGTTGCATCGGGATTCTTTATTGATGCAATGGTTTTTTTGGCTGTACTGTAGTCGGCATCGAGAAGCTGTGCAAGAGCAGTACTGTTAGAGGGCTCTTTCTCGAGCAAATAGGCAGCGCGACCATAAAGGCCTTGTGCAATATAGAGGTTTCCAAGAGCCTCGTCGCCGGCTTTTGCACCCGCGCCGATAGCCATATAGGCCTCAGCTGCAGCCACGTTGCCTTCGAGAAGTTCAAGATAACCGAGATTTAAGTTCACCTCAGGGGCATTCTTGTCAACCTTTGCAGCCTCGGCAAAATACTCTTTGGCTGTGGCATAGTCGCCTGCATTGTAAGCGAGTACACCAAGATTGTTGTAGCCACGGAAATCCTGGGGATAGAGTTTGATGGCTGTTGAGTAAATCTCCTTCTGCTCGGCAACTTTGTCGGTAAGGATTGCTGCGTAGAGAATCTCTTCGAGTGAGAGAACTTTGGGATCGGCAGCATACTGCTCCATAATCTCATCGTCGGAACGACCAATCAACTGATAGTTGAGGGTAATGCGGGCACGGCGCAACTGGGGGAGAATTTCGTCGGCAAGGTCTTTGTAAACCGAAGAGATATTCTTAATCTGCTGCTCACGTTCTTCGGGCTCGGTGTACATTGAGAGCACACGAAGGATGAGTTCTTTGTCGGGGAGTTCCGATTTTGAAACGAGTTCCTTGAAACCGTCCCAGTCCTCGGCAGTGTAGTCGGCATCGAGATATCCTTCGAGTTTCGCCTTGTCCATCTCTTTCTTCATATAGTTTGAAGTACTGGTTTCACGACCAGTGGCAACATCGGTGTTGAGTGACATTCCGCCGTCGGGAGATGCATAGGCCGAAATCTCTACATTATCGACAACTTTGTTTTCGGCGTCGGCTGCAATATCGCGCATAGCGGCTTTAAGGTCGTTCATTGCATCGCTCTTGAGCTCTGCGGCACGCAAGTTGGTCTGCTGGATAAGGAACATGATATTCGCCTCTTTCGCCTGCTTGATTACACGCTGGAAAGCATCCTCACCCAAAGCAATCTTTGCGCTCTTGGCGGTTGTACGGTAGAGTTGTGAGGTTGCAATACAACCATCGGCAATTTTAACTTCGGGGAGGTTATAGACTTTATCGCCTTTCTTCACGGTGAAGTTTAGATAGAGCGACGATTTCTCCATTTCGGGAATGTAATCGAAGTTCATCTTCATTGTGAAGTTTCCGCCCTTGTCGTAAAGAATTGTGCGGTTGTTGCCACGTACTTTCTCGCCCTGGAAAACAACAGACTCGGCTGTTGCAGAACCGCCTTCGTATTTAAGCACGGGAGTAATGGTGAGCACCGACTTCTTGTTGAAGAATTTGGGGGGGAACTTACCATCTACGGTTACGGGAATTTCACTACCCACAACTTCGAGAACCTGGGGTGTAACAGTGAAATAATCTGCGGGGAGCTCGCCCATTTTTGATTTACAAGAGCTCAACAAAACTATCATCAACGATAGCAAAATAGGTAGTTTTTTCATTTTATCGAATATTTAAATTTTGTATTTATCTTTCTTAACCAAAATCACGCGAAGATAAGTTTAATAATCCACTTTACAAACAGAAGAACGGCTCACAAAAGACTTTTTTTTAAAAATTTCACATTCTTTTTCTGTTTCGGGGGTGGTACTCTATAATCTCCTCACGCAGACGGGTGCGGTCGATGTGTGTGTAAATCTCTGTAGTGGCAATACTTTCATGCCCCAGCATTGCCTGAATTATTCTTAAATTGGCACCGCCCTCGAGAAGATGGGTGGCAAATGAGTGTCGAAAAGTATGAGGGCTCACATTCTTGGTGACTCCCGCCAACGCTGCATTTTCCTTTATCATGTGGAACACCATTATGCGGGAAAGGCTCTTCTTCAACCTCTCACTCACAAAGACAAAATCTTCGTAGCCTCGCTTAATGTTTATGTGACTACGCTCCTCGAAATAGGTTTCGAGCTCGGCTACCGCGCGAGGCGAGATGGGAACAAGGCGTTGCTTGTCGCCCTTTCCTGTAACGCGTATAAAGCCTTCGGCAAGGTAGAGGTCGGATATTTTAAGGTTACACACCTCGGAAACGCGCAAACCGCAACTATATAGCATCTCTATGATAGCACGGTTACGCTGCCCCTCGGCTTTTGAGAGATCGATAATATTTATAATATCGTCTATCTCTTTGAGAGTGAGTACAGTGGGCAGACGCATTCCTATTTTTGGAGTTTGCAACAGTTCGGTGACATCGTTTTCCACAAAACCATCGAGATGCAGAAAGCCATAAAAGGAGCGAAGTGAAGAGACGATACGCGCTTGCGAGCGGGCTGTGATACCTACATCGTCGAGAGTGGCAAGGAATGCTCTGAAATCGGCAATTTCGGCTGCGAGCGGGTTCTTACCGCCATCTTCCATAAAATCGATAAAATGTTTTACATCGCCCAAATAAGCTTCAATGGTCTTTGCGGAGAGCGATTTTTCGAGTTGCAGGAATATGCGGTAGCGTGCAAGGGGCGAATTGTCGCGTCCCTTGCCGGTTACACTCGTTATTTTACCTTCTACCGACATTTCTTGATTTGTGATTCTGCTATGCGAAAGTACAAATAAAGCTGTGCAAATAAATAAAAACATCCACTATTTATTACATGTACAACAAAAAAAAAGAAAAAAGCGGCAAGCCCACACCGCCCGATTTCTCATTTTCAGATAATTATTGTATCTTCGCACAAAATAAAGAACCGCCCAATGAGCATCGACAGCAGGCTTGACGACTACATAGCAGCCCACAGCAGCCCCGAAGGGGAATACCTCTACAACCTATACCGCGCCACAAACATTGAAATCATCAACCCGCACATGGCTTCGGGACAGGTTCAAGGCCGTCTGCTCAAACTGCTTGTGAAGATGATACGCCCCAAAAGAGTGTTGGAGATTGGCACATATACAGGATATTCGGCTATATGCATGGCCGAAGGACTTGACGAGGGTGCAAAGATTTACACCTTTGAAATTGACGATGAATTGGAGGATTTCACCCGCAAGTGGATAGAAAACTCACCTGTTGCCGACAAAATTGTGTTCACGATAGGAAGTGCATTGGATATTGTACCCACAATGAACGAAAAGTTCGACCTCGTATTCATTGACGGCAACAAACGTGAATACACCGCGTACTACGAGATGGCTCTCGCACACTTGAACGAAGGCGGATGGATACTTGCCGACAATACATTGTGGGATGGGTGGGTGATAGATGAAAAAAGACAGGATGCCCAAACAAACGGCGTGAGAGCTTTCAACGACTTTGTGCGCAACGATGAACGCGTGGAGGAGGTTATACTCCCGTTGCGCGACGGGCTTACGATTATAAGAAAGAAGTAAAACAAAAACTGATATAACAGATGGACAGTACAAGACAGAACAAAATTTCGCGCCTCATACAGAAAGAGTTGAGCGACATATTACTGAAACTTGCAAAAGAGACACGTGGCATTATGGTATCGGTGAGCGTGGTACGTGTAAGCCCCGACTTGGGCATTGCAAAGGCGTATCTGAGCGTGTTCCCCTCGGACAAAGGCGGCGAGGTTGTAAACCACTTAAACGAGAACATCAAAGCCATACGTTTCGAGCTTGGTAATCGCGTGCGTCACCAGTTGAGAATCATACCCGAGGTTCGTTTCTACCTCGACGACTCTCTCGACTACATAGAGAACATCGACAAGCTGCTTAAAGACTGACTTTAACGTAGATGAACCTCTCGTTATACATAGCCCGTCGATACCTTTTCTCCCGAAAAAGCCACCAGGTAATAAATATAATTTCGGGAGTGGCGATTGCGGGGGTAACCCTTGCAACTATTGCCATGGTGTGTACCCTTTCGGTATTCAACGGATTCAAGGAGATGGTAGCCGAGCAGTTCACAGCCTTTGACCCAGATATTAAAATAACCGGTGAAAAGGGTAAGAGTTTCACCATTGAGAGCAACACCCACGACCGCCTTGCCGCCTTGCCGTCGGTAGCCGTTGCGACACTTGCAGTGGAGGACAAGGTGATGGTGCAATATGGCAGCAAACAGGCTATGGCAACCATTAAAGGCGTGGAGGAGAGTTACAGCCAACTTACAGAAATCAAAAAAAGCCTTGTAGGTAACGGAGAATTCATACTCGGCGACAGCACACATAGTTACGCCGTGCCCGGTATTGGAATTGTGAGCTACCTTAACTGCGGGCTGTACCATGTGAGCCCGCTGGAAATATACGCACCCAAGAGGGATGCAAAAATAAGCCTTACAAACCCTGCGGCAAACTTCAAAAGGGGATTCCTGCACTCGTCGGGGGTGAGTTTCATCACCAACCAGCCAAAATACGACGAGGGATATATACTTACATCCATTAAATTTGCGAGAGAGGTGTTCGCACGAAACGAAGACGAGGCCACAAGCATAGAGATAAAGTTATCGCCCGGCAGCAACACCGACGATGCAAAAAAAGAGATTGCTGGGATTCTTGACGAGGGATTCAAGATTGAAGACCGCTACGAACAGCAGAAAGATATCTTTAAAGTTATGAGAATTGAGAAATTCATCTCTTACATATTTCTCTCTTTCATACTTCTCATAGCCTGTTTCAACATCATTGGCTCGCTTTCAATGCTTATCATAGAAAAGAAGCAAAACATGGAGACATTGCGCTCGCTTGGCGCAACCAACAAGATAATTGCGAATATCTTTGTTTTCGAGGGCTCCATAATATCGGCAATTGGAGCCATAGGTGGCATCACACTCGGTATTCTGATATGTCTTTTGCAACAGGAGTTCGGGCTATTGTCGATGGGTGATGTGGGCGATGCATTCATTGTCAGCAGCTACCCAGTAAAGGTTGAGGCTGCCGACATTGCAACAATCTTCTTCACCGTGCTTGCCGTGGGACTTACCGCAGTGTGGTTGCCGGTTAAATTACTCACAAAGAAATTTTTGATTAACGAGCAATGATAATAGCTAATCGAGGATTATGTGTTCTACCTCGATGTGCTGTTCAAGGAAACGTGATGCCTGTTCACGGAAACGGGTGTTCGATTCCGTGGTACTGAACACTCTGCCACCACCCTTTGAACAGAGTTTCTCCATTTCGGGGTGACGGACAAGATAATCCTTAAGCGAGGCAGCCACTGCCGCGCCCTGTGTAAGTATCTTCACGTTCTGAGGCACAAATTGCCTTATTTTCTCCATCAGCATTGGATAGTGTGTGCAACCGAGGATTATGGTATCGATTTCAGGGTCGCGCGACAGCAGATCTTCGACGTGGCGTTTTATGAAATAATCGGCTCCGGGACTTTCGTGTTCATTGTTTTCGACCAAAGGCACCCACATGGGACAAGCCTCGCCGGTGACCATAATGTCGGGGTAGAGTTTTTGAATCTCCAAAGGATAAGAGTTCGATTTTATTGTGCCCTGTGTGGCGAGAATTCCTACGTGGCGGCTTTGTGTAACATCGCCGATGGTTTCCACTGTGGGGCGTATGATGCCGAGCACCCTGCGTGACGGGGCAATCACAGGAAGATCGACCTGCTGAATTGTGCGCAACGCTTTTGCCGAGGCTGTATTGCAAGCTAATATAACCAGATGACAACCACGCGAAAAGAGATGCTTCACGCATTGACGAGTGTATTCGTAAACAACATCAAAGGAGCGTGTACCATAGGGAGTGCGGGCATTGTCACCAAGGTAGAGATAATCGTACTGGGGCAACAACTCCTGAATCTCCCTGTAAATAGTGAGACCTCCATAACCCGAATCAAAGATTCCTATCGGGCCGGCACACTCGGAGATATACTTGACGGGCATAATTACTCTTCAACGATGATTATATCCTCACCCTCGACAGGTGTTTCACTCTCGGCAACCTCCACAGTTTCAGTCTCTTCAGCAACCACCTCTACTGCCTTCTCAATGGCGGCAGGAATATTTTCCTCAGCAGGAGCCTCCACTACGGGACGAAGTGTAAGGGGCTTGGGAGATATTACCTCCTGAATTATGAGGTCTGTAATTTTAACGCTGAAATTGGGGTTCATAAAACGACAAGAGGCTTTATCGGTATCGAGGGCATAAGCCAGGTCGTTGCGTAAGCACACCTTCTCAATTGCTACATCGATTTTCTGTTCAATGGGAGCAAAAAGAGAATCGTGAGCCTCGGCCAAGTAATCTTTCAGCTGGTCGCGAAAGACCACGCTGCGATCGACCATCTCCTGCAACTCCTTCTGACGCTTGCGCAAAATGGGTTCGGGGAAACTTTGCTGGCCATCGAGGAATGCCACGTAAAGACGGGTGAGTTCTGTCTCGTTGTATGCTATCTCCTGGTCGCAGAGGTCGAGCAGGGAGTTGTAATCGTTCTGTGCCGATGCATATTCGGGAAGTGCCTCCATAACCTCGGTCATACTGAAATAACCGAATTTTATGGTCTGCGCCGAGATTGCCACCGGCAAAAATATCAACACGAAAAGTAGTTTACGCATTTTAGACTGCTTTTATATTCATATTAAAAAGGTAAAGGGGAATAAATTATATCCCCCTTATTTTAAAAGATTACCGCAAAATTACTTTGCAGCAGCGCTTATACCAAGCTTCGCCTTTACCTTGGCATCAAGATTCTCGCACAAGGTCTCGCTGATGAAAGGAATGCCGCTTGCTATGTCAAAGACACAGATGTAGCCACCTTCACGACCAACAGCCTGAATAGCCTCCTGCAACTTGTTGTTTACTTCGGCAATTTTAGTATTCTGTGCCTGCTGGAGATTCTGATAGCTCTCCTGCTCGTACTGCTGAAGGCGAGTGTACAACTCCTGGAGGTCACGCTCACGACGCTGAAGGATGCTTGCGGGGAGTGAGTCTTTCAACTGCTCAAACTCCACACCTTTTTTCTCGAGTTCGGTACGAAGACGCTCATACTCGTCGGCATACTGTTTCTGCAATGTCTGCAACTCGTTCTGCGCTTTGGTAAACTCGGGCATAACCTGTGCAATTGCAGGTGCGTTTACATAACCGAACTTCTGCGCAAAGAGGCTCATGGGAGCCATAATCAAAAGTAGAATAAGAATCTTTTTCATATTATCATTTATTTAATTGTTTAATCGTTTTGTGAGGGCACAAAGGTAGCCATTTAATTTGAATAACCAAGTTTTGAAAGCACCTCGTTGCTTATGTCAACCTTGGGCGTTGCATATATGATACTTGCAGCCGAGGCACGGTCTATTACCATTGTATACTTTTTAATTTCGCATACCTCTTTTACTGCGTTGTATATTTCATCCTGTATGGGAGCAATGAGACTCTCGCTCTTTTTAAACAACTCGCCATTGGGGCCGAAATAGAGTCTTTTCAGTTCGCTTGCAGCCTTCTCCTTTGAGATTATCTCCTCCTCACGAGCCAGGCGTTGCTCGTCGGAAAGGAAGGCCGACTCGCTTTGGTACTTCTTATACAACTCACGGGCTTCGGATTCGAGTTCGTCAACCTCGCTCTGCCATCTTTTCGATTGCTGCGATAACTGTTCGTTGGCACGTTCGTAAGCGGGAATGTTCTTTAAGATGTACTCCATGTCTATAAGAGCAAACTTCTGCGCCTGCACACCAACAGCGGCAAGGGTTGCCAATATTATAACCGTAAAAAATCTTTTCATAACAATTCTCTATTAAAACTCCTGTCCTAAAATAAAGTGGAAGTGGCTTCCGCTGTATTGTGTTGAGCCAAACACATCGTCAAAACCATAAGCCCAGTCAAGGCCGATAAGTCCAATCATCTGCAAGAATACACGGATACCAACACCGGCACTGCGTTTAAGGTCGAAGAGATTGAACTTGGATGCATCGCTCCATGCATTACCTCCCTCAACAAAAGCCAAACCATATATTGTGGTCGAGGGCTGCATCATGAAGGGATAACGCAATTCAAGACCTATACGGGTGTAAGCATAACCTTCGTAACCGTAGGGGGTAAGGCTACCATTCTCGTAACCGCGAAGAGCTACCATATCGGTTGCGTAGTTATAAGAATAGCTACCGCTCATACCGTCACCACCGACATAGAATGTCTCAAAAGGTGATTTTTTATTCTTGTCAAAGCTGCCAAGGATACCGAAGTCGGCACGTGTCATGAGCACGAAGTTCTTTTTACCCTCGGTGAGCGATGTATAGGTTCTACTGCGGAACTTGAATTTGTAATACTCTATCCACTTGTGTTTCTCGCGCAATTCGGCCTTGTAGGTAGCACTCTTGGGGTTATTGGCAAGAGATGCATAATCTTTTCCGTCAAAGAGAGAGTAAGGAGGTGTTACAGATGTCTGCAAACTGAACTCCGAACCCTGACGTGGGAAGAGGGGGTTATCGATTGAGTTACGAGAAAGAGTAAGCGACAGGTTGATGTTGTTGCACTTGCCGTCGGTAATGAGGAAGTACTGCCAATCTTTCAACGAATACAACTGATAGTTCAACTCCGCCGACAAAGAGAAGTAATCATCGGGCCAACGGAGACGACGACCCCAGCCTATTGAGAAGCCATACATCTTTATATATTTGTCGGGGTCGTAATAAGACGCCATATTGTTGTAGCCGTAGTTGTTGTAGTTACCATAGCCATACAAATAGTTGTTGTAGTTATTGTAGTAGGCCGAGTTGTAGTAACTGTCGGCAACGTCGGTCTGTATGGACATAAACGCAGATACAGAGAAAGAGTTGGGACGCTTACGACCGAACCAGGGGTCGAAGAACGATACGCTGTATGCCTGATAATACTTTCCGTTCGACTGTGCGCTCAATGTAAGTGTCTGACCATCACCCTGCGGGAGAATACCACGACGCACGGCATCCTTGCGGAAGAGGTTACGCATAGAGAAGTTTGTGAGCTTGAGCGAGAGTTTACCGATAACACCGGTCTGGCCATAACCAGCAGAGAGTTCTATCTGGTCACTGCTCTTTGTTTCGAGCCCCCAATTTATATCTACGGTACCCGACTCGCGATTGGGGAGTACATCGGGCTTGATTGTTTCGGGGTTGAAGTGTCCTAAGTTCGCAATTTCACGATAAGAACGCTCGAGTGCCGTCATTGAGAAGAGGTTACCGGGCACAGTGCGCAACTCGCGACGTACCACCTCCTCGTACAAACGCTCGTTACCAGTGATGCGCACACGGTCGATGGTTGCTTGCGCACCCTCGGACATACGCAATTCAAGGTCTATTGAATCGTTCACTACACTCACCTCAATGGGAATAATCTCAAAGAATACATAACCACGGTTATAATACTCATTCTTTATACCGTCGTCGTCGGTAAAGAGGCGATTATCGAGTTCTGTCTGATTATAGACATCACCGGGCTTCATACGCAGTAGGAAATCGAGATAAGCGGTTGAGAATACGCTGTTTCCAACCCACTTGATGCTGCGTATATGATATTTATTTCCTTCGTCGATATCAATGTATATATCGACGCTTTTGTCGTTGTAAGGCACAACGCTGTCTGCGACTATACGGGCATCGCGATAACCCAATTCGGCGTAACGCGACAGGATATTTTCCTTATCCTCGGCATATTTTTCGGGAAGGAATCTCTTTTTGCGGAATACAGTGTTGGCAAAATTGTCCCAACGCATCTTTTCGCGTGTCTTCATCGCATATTTTATCTTACGCAAAGGCACCTCGTTAACACCGTTTATATATATGCGATGAACTTTGATTTTCTCCTTTTTATCGACATTCACATCAACAATCACCTGGTTGTCGGCATTCACATCGGGGCGCTGGCGTATGAGTACATCGGCATTTCTGTATCCCTTATCCTCGAAATAACTCTTAACCACCTGTGTCGCGCGGTCAACCATATTGGGAGTAATCTGGTTACCGGTACGTAAATTGAGTTTGAGTTCCAAGTCCTCACGCTCTCCCTTCTTCATTCCATTATAGTTAACCTGCGAAATACGGGGGCGCTGTGTAAGGTTTATACCGAGGTATATCTTGTTGCCAACAATACTGTCGGCTACAATGTTTACATCGGCAAAAAGGCCGTGCTTCCAGAAGTTCTTGACAGCTGTTGTTACAGCATCGCCGGGAACCTCTATAACATCGCCAACCGACAAACCCGATATACCGATTATGAGATAAGGCTCATAGTTATCAACACCCGAAAGGTTTATACCGCCAATGGTATATGTATGGGGATTGTCGGTATATAGAATCGTGGGGTTTACAATAGTTGTCTGCGCCGCAACCTGCAAAGTTACAAGCAACGACGATACCATTATGAGAAGAGTTCTTATGAACGAAGAATATTTCATTTTTACACCTATTTTCATTTACTAACCTGTTCACCGGTCAATCCATATCTGCGCTGACGCTTCTGATATTCGCACACAGCCTTGCAGAGTTCCTCGTTGTCGAAGTCGGGCCAGAGTACCTCGGTAAAATAGAATTCAGAGTATGCACACTGCCACAAGAGGAAGTTACTCAAACGCTGTTCCTTACCGGTGCGTATGAGGAGGTCGGGGTCGGGCATAAAAGCGGTGGTGAGTTCCGACGAGATAAGCTCATCATCGATATTCTCTATTGCAAGTTCGCCACTCTTTGCGCGTAATGCGATATTACGGACAGCCTCCGTTATCTCCCATTTTGCCGAATAGCTCAATGCAAGAACAAGTGTCATACTGTCGTTCTTTGCAGTACGTTCCATACACCCCTCCAAACGCTCACGCACATTCTGCGGCAACTTATCCAAGTCACCTATTATGCGGAAAGCCACATTGTTCTTTACAAAAAGTTCCTCTTCAATAGATTCGAACAAAAGAGCCATTAGAGCGGCTACCTCGGCCTGCGGACGTTTCCAGTTTTCTGTGGAAAAGGTATATAGCGTCAAATACTTGACACCCAGTTTAAGAGCATTTTCAACCAGTTTGCGCACTGTTGCTGCACCTGCCTGATGCCCCTGCGAGCGATCAAGACCGCGCTGTTGTGCCCAGCGACCGTTTCCATCCATTATTATTGCTATATGCTGCGGTACGTTTTCCGTATTTACAAGTTCCGAGTAGTTCATATTGTTATATATTTTTTAATTTATATCAATTGTTGCACTTGCGATATTTTGGGAAGATGTCGTAGGTTACAAAAAACGACAGAAAGGAGTAATTGTCCTTGTTCTTCAAGCCACTGCTCTTTATACCATAAGGGTCGCTGAGTATTGGTTGTTGCTCGCTGGTAACATCAAGGTTGTCGGATAATGTGCAGTGCAAAGTAAACTCACAGCCCACGTTCCAACGAGGGGCAAACTTATACTTAACACCCAGACCCAAAGGAATATTTACAGTGAAAAGGCCCTCTAATGGTGCAGGCGCGTATGTAGCACCGAGACCACCAAAAATATAGGGAGTAAAGCGTCGCGTACCCTTATACGCTGCTCCGTAACCATAAGCAAAGAAGTTACATTCAAACATCACCGACAAGTCGTACACAGAACGGCTGAACTCTATATCACCTGCGGGGAAGCGATTGTCTGAATCGGCTGTGTTACCTGAGATTTTGCCAATTGCAAGCGCACCCTTGACCGACATTCTCGGATTTATATTGTAACGCCCCACAAGGCCACCCATTATGCTCATATTGTTGAACAAGCCATTATAGTTTGCATCGCCATAATAACTTGAAACACCGGTCATACCGCCTACCTCCATTCTATATTCGAGATCATCGGCACGAGAGACACTTACCGCTCCAAACAGCAGCAAACCGAACAAAACAATTTTACAAAAAGTTGTGTTTTTCATTCTCTTCGTTGCTTATTTGAAACCCAAACGGTTTATCTTTCCTCTCCACGCATTCTCGGGAGTTACTATCCACATATAATCGTCTTGCGACACCATTGCCGCAAAAGGCACATCGCAGCCTTTCAATTCGACAGGAAGCGAGAGAGCATAATCGGTACAAGCTTTCCACACCACACCATTGTCGCGAGAGATATAGAACTTCTCGAAAGGTAGTAAGTTTTTTTCACCTACAACAGCAGAACCGCCTATCGCAAACATCGCACCATCGTAGCCGAGAACGACAAGACGCTCAAACGAAGGGCAAATGTTTTTATCGTCGCCAAACTCATATTCGTACCACTCCCCGCTGTTCGAAAGCATGCTCCATACCTTTACAGCGCCCTGCTTTTCTGCGTCGGCATAACCGACAAGCATTGTGCGGTTAATGCTCGCATTGGTATTCAATGACGAATTTGTGTAACTGCAACCATATATAGGGAAACCGGTAGGTATGGTGGAAACAGACTCAAAAGCCACTCCGTCGGCAGTCGAGTACAACTCTCCGGCAGTGGAAGCCCACATTTTTTCGCCATTGCCCGAGATAGCGAACAACGACACAAAGCCATTACCCTCGGAAGCCACACTCCAAACAACAGCATCGTTCGATACATAAACATCGCCCGAGGCAAGCATATAGAATTTTTCGCCGAAAAGTTGCAACGAAGCAAGGTCGAACGACTCAGGAGCCGAGATTGCAGTAAAATTCCACTCAGGAGTACCCGCAGATGATGTCACACCCACAAGAGGAGCACCCGCAGCGTCGGTACAGAAGAGATAGATCTCGCCACCCTTCTCAAACATTTTTACAGGAACAATATCGGCAAGCGCAGCATTTGAAAAACGGCTCCACACCATCAAATCGGGGTCAACGCTATGCACATTCACCTTTACGGTGTAATCAACCTCATAGGTGTCGTCGGTTGACATTATACGCACATTCACCGGAGATGTAAAATCAATAGAGTCGGTAGATGAGAAATAAACGTACGAACCAAGATTAGCGTCGTAACGATAGGGCACACCTACACACGAAAGAGTAGCAACAACTTTATTCACTTTTGTTCCGTAAGTGAGGGAGTCGGCATTATAGACCTCTCGTGTCTTGTTGTCAACCACAAAAACAAATTCATCGCCCGACACAACCTTCTCCACAATAGTATCACGGCCATCGACCGTAAAATCGTGAAAAGGAGATTTAATATTACCTATGCTGAAAGACTTTACATAAGCATAAGGCGACTTACTCGATGTTGCCGAATTGTCATCATCATTGCTGCACGACACGCCGCAAAGAATCAACGCAAAAAGGGCTAAATATATTACAGTGCTTTTTCTCATAGATATTGATACTGATATTCAATCTACAAAATTAGCAACATTTTTTGTTTTAGCCCACTTTTCGCGCGTTATTTATAATATTTTATAGATTATATGGATTTTTTGATACAAAAGTTGCAATTTTATTACCTGCAAAGTTTCGTTTTTCAACACAAACCCCACCCGACATTACCGGCGACGGAACACCGTCGTTCAAGAACAGAGAAGGATTGGTTTCAACTCGCACATCGTCCCATAAGCCGGCATCCAGAAAACTTTGCAACAGACGGCTACCACCCTCAACAAGCAGACTGCCAACTTTGCGGGCATGGAGAAAAGAGAGAATTTGCGATAACACATCGAAAGAGAAATCCAGCACAACCTGCTCCACATTCGCAGCAAACTTACCTGGTATTTCAGCCTGGGTAAAGATAATTGTATGGCGCGAGCCATCGAACAATTTGAGCGATGCCGGCAGCACACCTTTACGGTCTATAACAAGCCTCAACGGCGAACGACCGCCCCAGTAACGAACATCGAGCGATGGATTGTCGAGCAACGCAGTGCGGGTACCAACAAGTATAGCATCGCAACGCGAGCGCAATTTATGCACAAGTACACGGGAAAGAGCATTTGACAACTGCGCAGGCGGCTCTGCCGAAGAGGAACGATGAAAATCGATGTACCCATCGGCACTTTCGGCCCATTTGAGGATTACACGCGGACGGGCAAGCGTGTGATTTGTAAAGAAATTTTTATTTACATCATAAGCTTCGTCGCGCAACACGCCCACAACAACATCCACCCCGGCAGAACGCAAAAGTGCAATACCGCCACCATTAACCTGCGCATTGGCATCGCGTACTGCTATCACCACACGAGGGATTGCACAGGAGATTATCAACTCGGCGCAAGGGGGTGTCTTTCCATAATGCGAGCAGGGTTCGAGACTCACATACATCGTAGAGCTGGAGAGCAGTTTTATGTCAGTTTCCTTTACCGATCTGACAGCATTAACTTCGGCATGAGGTTCTCCGGCGCGTATATGATAGCCCTCGCCAATTATGCGACCGTCGCACACGATTACCGCGCCCACAGCCGGATTGGGAGAGGTGCCGCCAACACCACAAGAAGCAAGGTGCAGACAACGACGCATATAAATCTCATCAATATGTGAAAAACCGTTCATAATCAAAGTAACAGAGTGAATTCGATGCGAAGATACAAAACATTTCTCATACACTGGTTATCTTCTTCTCAAAGTAACCACAACTATCTCACTTGGCACTAAAAAACGCACTTTGCGACGCGATGTACCCACCCCGTTTGTTGTAATAACCGTCACACCATTGTCAGTGAAATTACGCCCGCGTAAGAAGCGGGTGCCGTATTTCGTATTTTTAACCGGAGTGTAAAGACCAAAAAATGTTACCTGACCACCGTGTGTATGCCCCGATAGCACCAAATCGCAGCCAACAGAGGAATCCTGGGCAAAATCGGGGGAGTGAGCAAGCATCAAAGTAAACAGGTTGACTGGCAAAGCCTCTACAAGTGCCTTATTCGAGGCAGTAGTCCTAAAAGAGTTATAAACCCCGGCAATACAAATGGTATCAAATCCTGCGGCAATAAAAGCAGCCTCATCGGCAAGCATTGCAATACCGTTTCGTTGCGCTGCCACCCGCAAAGTATCGTATAATTTATAATCGTGATTACCCGCCACAGCATACTTGCCATAGACAGTTTCCAGCGATGAAAAGGCCGAAAAAAGCGGTTCAACATTCTGCGCCGACGAAACATAATCACCACCAAAAGCCAGAATTTCGACACCGATATCCGCTATTTTACGCACAAGTTTGCGCAACCTTTTCGGCGTAAACTTACTGGGGAAATGCAAATCAGAAATGAAAGCAACGCGCACGCCATTGAACGACTCGGGCAACCGTTCACTCTCCACCGTATAGCTACGCACACGCCCCACCCCGCTATCCGACAAGGTGGCACAAGACGAAATCAGCAGCACAAAGGCTGCCGATAACATTATATTCAAAAAGGAGATTTTAGACATTCAGCAAAAGCTTACTTCTCTATAAGAACAGTTGCGTAGGCTGTGATACCCTCCTTACGTCCCTCAAAACCCAATTTCTCGGTAGTTGTAGCCTTTATTGAGAGCATATCGGCATCAATACCCAACACCTCGGACATAACACGCTGCATCTCAGGAATATAAGGGTTGAGCTTAGGAGCCTGCGCCGCAACCGTTGAGTCGATATTACCGATTCTGTATCCCTTTTCGGCAAGCAATTCGCCTGTACGACGCAACAGAATCTTGCTGTCGATATTCAGGAATTCATCCGATGTGTCGGGGAACTGAAAGCCTATATCGCGCAAGTTGGCAGCACCTAAAAGAGCATCGCAAATCGCATGGATGAGCACATCGGCATCGGAGTGCCCGGCAAGGCCGAATTCATAAGGCACCTTCACACCACCTATCCACAAATCGCGACCGGCAACAAACTTGTGTACATCTATACCAAAACCAACTCTTATCATAAAAAGCCTTTATTTACTTAACAATTAACGACGGAAAAGATCTCTCAAACCATCCATATCAAATGAGAGAGAAAAACGCAAAGTTTGGTCGAGCGGGTTGTTTTGAGCCGATGAAATAAGATAAGCACCGTCGAGCGAGAAGACACTCATCTTAAAACCGGCACCCACGGTGTAGTATTTTCTGTTACCTTTAAACTCATTCTCATAGTGATAACCTGCACGAACCGAGAACTTCTGGTTATAACAATACTCCACACCGATACCGCCATAAATCTCCTTCAACTCCTCACTAAAACCACCGGGAGCGTCGTTAAACGATTTAAAGATACCCGAAATGGGAGAAATATCGTTGTAACCATCCTGTTCCATCCACAAACGGTACTCATCCTTTCTATCAATACCGTCATTGGGATCATAGCCCATCTCTTCAAGGAACTGGTTATATGTAGGACGGGTAGGAACAAGCAACTTGTTTATATCAGCACTGAAAGAGAGCGTATTGTACTCGTCGATGGGATATACCAAAGAAGCACCGATACGCAAGTTTGTGGGCAAGAACTCACTGCTCTCGCCACCATTATATGATATTTTGGTACCGATATTGGAGATATTCAAACCAAGACCAAGCAAGCACTCGCGGTCGCCAACCATTATATAATTGTTATAATACAATGCAACGTCGGCAGCAAATGCCTTACCGGGTTCCACATCCTCATCAAGAGAATATTTAAGATCGGAATAGATTACACGCAAAGCAATAGCCGCCGAAAGTTTCTCCGACAACATACGCGAGTATGCCACATCAAAGGCAAACTCATAAGGTTTTATGGTCATATCGTTATCCAGCATTGTAACCTCACCCAGTGAGAAATATGTGAGAGAGCTACTTACTGCCGAATAATCACCAATACGATAGAAACCGGCAAGGTTGACAAGGTCAATATCACCAACCAACTGACGCAACCAGGGAGTGTAAGACATTGCAACACCCGCACGCGCTATGTTAAAAGGATATTTGGCGGGGTTCCAATATTGTGAAAAGACATCGGGCTCGGTGGCAACACCAACGTCTCCCAAAGCACCGGCACGCGCGTCGGGCGCGATGGACAATGAAGTCACACCGGTTTCAACAAAATTCATCTGTTGTTCCTGCGCATAGATGGGGAGCAACATCACCGCCATCAACAACGCTGTTAGAATTCTATTTTTTGTCATTTTTTATCTTTTTAAGTTTGCTATTACTATATTAAAACTCCGTTTTCCCTTATTTATTGTTTATAACCATAAATTTTCCTGTTTTTGTAACCTCGCTACTACCTACCGCCGATATTGTGGCACGATAGAGATAAACACCGGTGGGCATAGGTTGTCCGCCCATAGCTGTAACATCCCAGGCGCAGGTATAGGTGTTTCCATCACAAACAGCATTCTCGGTATTTGCCCACACCTTTTGTCCCTGAATATTGAACACCTCTATTGTTATATCCATTGCACTGTATGGAAAATCGTGTGTCAATACAAAATAGGATGTCTGACCATAGCGTGCCGGATTGGGAGAAATTTTCACATCGGAAACGCCGGGAGCAAGATTAGGCACAACAACAAAGGTGAGTTCCTCAACCGATGAGTTATTATACAAGTCCCAGGCACGCAATATAAGGGTGTGTACTCCGGGTGCAAGAGCATCGATGGGCATTGTTATTGTACCACGTTTATAATCGCCAACCACGGGAGTATAAACTTCATTGAGGTTGTATGTGTAGGCAGCATCGTTATCTACAATGAGCATAATGTCGTGACCGACACCTGTACCCACTGTATTTATGCCGTTTTCATCGTACAATGTAGCAAACAGACAGGGTGTTGAATTAACCTCTCCACCGTTGACAAATACCGGTGAATTCAAGTACATTGTAATCTCGGGACCTTTACCATCATTGCTGTTCGACGAAGAGGTTCCTGCAACAACAAAGTTCTCGTAAGTGCCTTGTGCAAGACGTTTTTTAGAGGCATCAACAGCAAACAGATTAAGCCTTCCGGGTTCACCGCTATAACTTATATCCATAGGAACAGGCATTGTTATGTTGAAACGACCGTTCTTCACCGAGTCGCTACCTACAAAAAGTTTCTTTTTGTGAGCAGTATATTCGAATGAACCATATCCAAGATTATCGAGTGTAAACACCTTTTCGGCACTATCATAGAGCGACGAGGAGAGAACACCGGAATAGTCGGTAACGATATTGCCGTCGGAATCGGCAACGTAACCCTCAACAGAGAGCATTCCACCTGCCGACACTTGCGAAGACACCGATGACGATTCACCATTGAACTTCTCCACCACAAAATTGTACTTAGGCAAATTAAGGCGAAGCGCAGGGTCGCCCAAAAGCACAAACGAAAGTTTATTCTCGCCCAAATCGCCCGATGAAGATATCACCTTGTTCTTGGCACGACGCAGAGCATCGCCCACAGCTTGGGACTGTCCTTCATACACGGGGGTAAGAAGAACCTCCATAAACGCCTTGTTTATAACTGCATTATACACTTGGCGCACTGTACGTGTTGTTGTCAAAAGACCAACAGCACCGCCCTTTGCATTAAAGAGAGCCAACTCGGCAAGAGAGTTGTCGCCGATATCAAAAGGACCTATATCACACGATGATGTGACCCAGAAAGGAAGACGGGGTGAACTCAACGCCTGCATATCCGAAGCCATCCACACCATTTCGTGAGCCATCATCGTAGCACTTCCGTGGCCCGAATAGTTCACCACCAATGCACCGGTATTGAGTCGTTTGTAAATAGCCTCGGTAACCATAGGATAAGAGTTTCCGGTAGAGTTTGCCACAGGCTCAAAGTCGTCCCAATAGATACGGTCAACTATATAAGAGGGATAGTTCTTCTCCACTATTGCGGCAACACCCTCAGCATCGATCATGTGTTGGTTGGGAAGGTCGTCGTCACCGTCGTCACCCCAAAGCGAAATTACATTCTGCCAATCACCAGCCTCCTTGTTTTCCATATAGGCTATGGTTTTGTCAACCACAATTTCGGCTTGCGAGAGGTTCTGCACCGGGAAACGGCCAACGCCAATATCAACCTTGTCGCGTAGCAGATTGTTGCCTTCCGAGTCGTCAAGGAAACCATAATAATCCTCGTGTACATAGGAGTAGATGGCATTCACAGAGTTGTCAGACTCATAACACAACAAATAGTCATCGGCACTGCGGTTGGGGTAAGATATCATACGGTTGTCCACAAAAGAGTCACCGAAGAGCAAAAGATATTTAGGAGCTGACACTGCATCATCGGCACGGTCGTAAAGCATCTTCATCAAGCGGCGATAAGCAGTCGCATCGGGAGTACCCGATGAGAACTCGTTATAGACCTGCGCAGCGGTAACCACAGCAACGGTTATACCGTCGATGGTGCGGTGTGCTTCGGCCAGACGCTCTGCGGGAGCAAGGAATTTCCCGCTCGAAGGCACAATTATAACCATATCTATCTGTCCCAAAGAGTGGAGATTCTGGTTCGCCACCTGGCCCACAACAGAAACAGAGGGGAAAGTACCCGATGTATTAAATGCCACATACTCATCATTGTAAGAGCCGGGAGCAACCACAGAGTAGGCACCATTGGAGAGAACACCCGACACTTGTTTTATGCCATCACTTTCCGAAACGCGCCACACACGAGTGTTGGCCGTAGCGCCGGAAATCACAAATTTTGTATTTGACGAAGAGCTGTTTGCTCCACGGAAATTTATCTGCGAACCACGCATTGCAAGGTTGCGGGTGAAATTGAGAGCAATATAATCGAGGTAACCGGAAACAGTCGAAGTGGAAACATTATGAGTGAGGGTTACCACCGTGTTTGCACGGGGCGAAGAACTTGTGTAACGCGCACTGGCAATTTTACCAAAATCGGCAGTACCTCTTCTTGCCACATTCATGTTACCCACTTTTGTTCCGTTCACGTCAACAGCCACCTTGGTAGTCTCTTCGGCACTGCTACCAAAAGAGACATCCACCGACATACTGCTGCCGGTTATTTCGGGCAAAGAGAAATTGTACTGCTTTGTGCGACCCGACGCATAATTATAGTTATCGAGCATTATGTTACCATAGTTGCACAAAGAAATCGCATCCTTCTCATAGAGTTCGTAGTCGGGGAATGTAGTGGTGGTCGAAGAGTAAGACGACGCACTTTCTTCCACTGGGAACTGCATTGGAGTTTCGGTACTCTCGGTTATAAAATAGTACCCATAGAGGGAGAATACATTTTCCTCATGCACAAACCTGCTTGAAGAAAATGTCCACGATGTGGTTCCGTTGGCATAAAAGAGCAAGCGGCCATTTTCGCGCCACAAAGGAACTTCGCACAAGTCATCGACTAGTGTATGTATATTTGTAGTGGGTAGAATGTTGCCACCATAACCATAGAGACGCACCTTTGATGGGTTGTTAAAGCCCATCTGCGAAAGTTGCTCAGTGGTAATCTGGTGTACACCGCGCTCCGACACGGCTATTTTAACCCAACGTCCCGATGCCAGCACCGAATTTTCGGCATAACGCGTAGCAGGTGTTGCTGTTGCTTTTTTAGGACTTGAAGCTTTTTTGGCACGGCTCACCACAAGCTTGTACGAGTTTATGCGCACATACTTGCCGTCAGTAACAACCACCGGCAAGAAACTAACATCAAGCATAGCCCGCTTGGCAGCCATAGATGTATATGTTTCCACAAGCGGATAAGCCTGCAACATCCCTTCTAAGGCCGACAAACGATAACGCGCCACCTCTTCGGCCGTCATTGCCTGAAATTCGGGATATTCTACCTGCACCGAGTAGTCGTATTCGGCAAAATCATCAGGCAAGGGTATCACAGCCGTACACTGAGGAAGAATTGTATCACTCTTGGCAGGTTCCCAATCAACATCGGTAAACTGCGCACTTGCTGTGAGCGATGCAAACAATAACGCTGATATAAATATTTTTTTCAACTCCATAATCATTTATCGTATATGAAAATCAAGAACTTTTTCACCGGCCAAATAACCTTTGAGATGCGTACCTATGCGCGCGGGACCAACGCCAACGGGGGTTCCTGTAAAGATTAAATCACCTGTTTTCAACGTGCAGAAACGACTCACATAAGCAATAACCTCATCGACCGAAAAAAGCAACTGTGAGGTATTGGCACTCTGCACCGTTTCATCGTTTATTGTCAACGAGAAGTCCAGGTTCTTTATATCGTACTGCTCCACCGGCTTGAACTCTCCGAGCACTGCCGAGCCATCGAAGCCCTTTGACAATTCCCAGGGTGCACCGGCTTCTATAAACTCGCGTTGCATCTGCCTTGCTGTGAAATCTATACCCACGGTTATGGCATCGTAATATCTGTGGGCAAAACGCGCGGGGATACTCTTTCCCAATTGGTTTATGCGCACAACAACTTCGGCCTCATAATCTATCTGTCCCATGAAATCGGGCATATAAAAATGTTTTCCATTTTTAAGGATTGCCGAGTCAGGCTTCATAAAAATCATCGGAACGGAAGGTTTCTCACACGTTCCATCGAACTCCATAGCGTGGCAGGCATAATTTTTTCCTACTGCAATTATCTTCATTACTCTTTATCTTTGCGCCCCGATTCAGCCTGCTGGCTGTCGAGACGATTGAACATCAACGACAAATGCGCATACAACGAGGTGTTCTGCACCACAATATTATCGGGGACCCTTATGCGCAACGGGGTAAAGTTCCAAATGGCCTTTATGCCCCAAACAACCATCTTGTCGGCAACCTCCTGCGCATTATCAATGGGCACGGTCAGAACACCGATTTTTGCATTATGCCGGCGCATCTGCTTTTCGAGCTCACTTATGTGAAAGACAGGTATTCCCGATACGTTGTGCCCTACAAGACGTGGGTTCACATCGAAAGCCGCAACTACTTCAAGACCAAACTGTTTAAGACCCGAATCGTTGAGCAACGCCGTACCCAAGCGACCTGTACCGAAAAGAAAGGCCTTGTGTAGGCGTGTAAAACCCAGGAAATCCTCAAGCACCTGCAACAGATTATCAATATCGTAACCCACACGTGTGCGACCGACAATATTCACACACGACAAGTCCTTGGCTATTTGCGATGCAACAATATTTGTCTCTTTCGACAAACGCGTGGACGAGACATACTGCTCACCTCTCGATTTGAGTAGGCGGCACACCGAAAGATACCAGGGCAAACGGCGCAAGGTAGGTTCGGGCACTCTTTCTGAATATTGTTCCACTGACATAGATTTATCGCGCGTGTTTATTATTAACGTAGCAAATTTAGTGTTATTTTGCGAAGAGATAAAATTTGTTGGTGAAAATATTATATCTTTGCATCAAGGCCGCAGTAACAAGCAGCACACAAACCGGTAAAAAAGAGACTTGAAAAATGAAAAACAACGACTGGAAAGACCGCCTCAACATTGTATATTCCACAAACCCCGATTTCCAATATTCCACCGATGAAAAGGAGGAATTTGAGACACTGCCCAAGCAACAGCAGAAGTTGAGAGTAAGCATAGAAAAGAACCACAGAGGCGGAAAAACCGTGACTATAGTAAAAAACTTTATCGGCAGCGAAGACGATATGAAAGAGCTCGGCCGCCTGCTGAAAACCAAGTGCGGTGTGGGCGGCAGCGTGAAGGATGGCGAAATCCTTGTGCAAGGCGAGTTCAAAGAAAAAATCATAGAACTTTTGAAAAAAGAGGGCTACACACAAACAAAATAGAAACCCGCACGCTCAATTTGACATATTTTTCACTATCTTCGCACCAAAGAACAACAAAACCATTAAAACTAAAATATTATGGCACAGAAATCAGAACTTATCCTTGCAGCCGAGCTGCTAAAAATCAAAGCCGTAAAACTACAACCTCAAGAGCCTTTCACATGGGCATCGGGATGGAAATCACCCTTCTACTGCGACAACCGCAAGACTCTCTCTTTCCCCGAGTTGCGTACACGCGTGAAATTGGGCCTTGCAAACCTCATACTCGAGGAGTTCCCCGAGGCTGACACCGTTGCAGGTGTTGCCACCGGAGCCATTGCACAGGGAGCTCTTGTTGCCGAGGAGCTTGGCAAGCCTTTCGTATATGTACGTCCCAAAGCAAAAGACCACGGTCTTGGCAACCAGATTGAGGGCGATATTCAACCCGGAGCAAAGGTTGTTGTTATCGAGGACCTCGTATCAACCGGTTTAAGCAGTCTCAAAGCCGTTGACGCTCTCCGCGCAGCAGGTGTAGAGGTTGTTGGTATGGTTGCATCGTTCACATACGGTTTCAGCGTTGCCGAGGAGGCATTTGCAAAAGCCGGTGTAAAACTCATCACACTCACCAACTACGAGGCAGTGCTCGAAGCTGCAAAAGCAACAGGATATATCACAGAGGATGTTATGCCCACACTTAAAGAGTGGCGCGAGAACCCCTCAGAATGGAGAAACGACTTAAAATAATACTATGAGCCAATACGAAAGCAGCGTAAAAAACATACCTTACTCACAGGACAGGGTATTTGGCAAGCTCGAGGACCTAAACAACCTCGAAAGCGTCAAAGACCGCATTCCCCAGGACAAGGTGAAGGAGTTTGCGTACGACCGCGACACAGTAACGGTTGATGTACCTCCCGTGGGCAAGATTACACTGAAAATCATAGAGCGCGAAGCACCCAAGTGTATAAAATTCGAAACCGTCGGTTCACCTATGCCCGCAAATTTCTGGATACAGATTATCCCCGATGGCGAGCAGGCATCGAAGATGCGTGTGGTGGCAAAAGCAGAAATAAACTTTATGCTCCGCGCAATGATTGAGAAACCCTTGAAAGAGGGACTTGAAAAGATAGCCGAAGCACTTTCGTTAATTGCATACTAATTGAGAGATGGCAAAGAAACTTTGGGAAAAGAATATCGATGTAAACCCCGAGATTGAACGTTTCACCGTGGGCAAGGACCGCGAAATGGACCTTTTCCTTGCCCGTTACGATGTTTTAGGCTCACTTGCACACAGCGCAATGCTCCAAAGCATTGACATGCTCACAAAAGAGGAGATGGAAAGCCTGCACGCAGAGTTGAGGGAGATTTACGCCACCATCGAGAAGGGCAACTTCACCATTGAAGAGGGCGTGGAGGATGTACACTCACAAGTAGAGCTCATGCTCACCCGTAAACTTGGTGATACCGGTAAGAAGATACACAGCGGCCGTTCACGTAACGACCAGGTATTGCTCGACCTCAAATTATTTACACGCAAGGAGTTGCAGAATGTGTGCGAGGCGGTAAAAGAACTCTTTGACGCCCTCTTGGAGCAGAGCGACAGACACAAAGAGGTGCTAATGCCCGGATACACCCACCTGCAAGTGGCAATGCCATCGTCGTTCGGTTTGTGGTTCGGTGCATACGCCGTGGGCCTTGCCGATGATATGCTCTTCCTGCAAGCCGCTTACAGAATGTGCAACCGCAACCCCTTGGGCTCGGCCGCAGGATACGGCTCATCGTTCCCATTGAACCGCACAATGACCACCGAACTCCTGGGCTTCGACTCAATGAATTACAATGTGGTATATGCGCAGATGGGACGCGGAAAATGCGAGAGAAACGTTGCATACGCTCTTGCAAGCGTAGCCGGCACTCTTGCCAAGATGGCATTCGATGCCTGTATGTTCAACTCGCAAAACTTCGGGTTTGTGAAACTGCCCGCCGAGTGCACAACCGGCAGCAGCATCATGCCCCACAAGAAAAACCCCGATGTGTTTGAGTTGTTGCGTGCAAAGTGCAACCGCCTGCAAGCGTTGCCCACCGATATCATTCTCATAATGAACAACCTGCCCAGCGGCTACTTCCGCGACTTGCAGATAATAAAAGAGTTGTTCCTCCCTGCGTTCAGCGAAATCAAGGATTGCCTGGCAATGGCCACATATATCATTAAACGCATTGAGGTAAACAAAGAGATACTCAACGACAGCCGTTACGACGCAATGTTCAGCGTTGAGGAGGTAAACCGCCTCGCAACCGAAGGACTGCCCTTCCGCGATGCCTACAAGAAGGTGGGACTCGACATTGAAGCCGGCTCCTTCACCCCTGACAAGAACATACGCCACACACACGAAGGCAGTATCGGCAACCTCTGCAACGACCGCATAAGCGCACTCATGGAAAGCATATACACAGCCATGGACTTCGACAAGAGCCTTAACGCTGAAAAAGCACTACTCGGCCGTTGATACTAAAAACAGTTAAACGCAGCCTACGGAGATAATAAAAGCCCGGAGGTTGCGTTTTTCTTTATACAAAAAGAGAAACAATGAAGAAAAGAATAATTCTATTGGCAACAATAATTGTTGCACTTGCCACATCGTGCAGCGACGAGAACGAATCACTCTACTCCTACTATCCCGTTAGTTTCAGTTGCGACGCATCAATACACCCCTATAACATAGTCCACGGCTACGGCGAGTACATAATAATTACCCGCGACGGCGCTGCAGCCTACAAAGTACAATGGGGCAACAACAAAGAGATGACAGTAAGACTCACCGCCCAGCAAGCAATGTACGGAAACCCCTACTATGGGCTCGGCGGACTTATTATAGGCACCCCCTCGGCCTGTGACGGTAACATCATGGCATTTGACCTCGCCTGCCCTCACTGCGAGCAGGCAGAACGAAAACTCACAGTCACACAACCAATAGGACATGCCGAGTGCGAAAAGTGCGGAAGCATATTCGACCTCAACAGCGGAGGCATTCCCATACATGGAGTTGCACGACGCCCACTGTGGCAATACAGAGTGTCGGAAAACGGGCCCAACATCATTATAAGAAATTAAACCCCGCTTTTTGTTGATTTATTAGGCAAAAGCCATTATCTTTGCACCGGTTTTGAAAAAAGCCGCATAAATAAAAGGTCGCTCGAATGGTGGAATCGGTAGACACGAAGGACTTAAAATCCTTTGGCCTTAACAGCCGTGCGGGTTCAAGTCCCGCTTCGAGTACTGAATATACAGCAATCCCTTGTAAGCTAGCTTACAAGGGATTGCTGTGTTTATGTACATAAATCACTCTTGTGAATCAATGATTTATGAGAGGTTTTTTTCTTTTATACAATCGTCTTTAATTAATCTTAAAAACGCGGCTTTTAAATATTTTTTGTCGATAACAAGCTGAAATAATCTCCAATTTAGGACTATAGTTAAGACATTTTACTATTTTTGTATCCACGACGCAGATAATGGCGCGATATAAGGGCGAGGGTGTTGCGTTCATCCGTCTCCGCCAGTAAAAACACATTAACACAATAAGAACTAAAGACATGAAAAAGTTACATATTTTACTTTTTTCGGCAGTACTGTCATTGTTGGCATTGTCTGAGGTGCAAGCTCAGAATTTGCAGGTTATGTACGACACAGATCGAGGATGCGTAACCTCTACAATTGAAATGTTCCGTCCCGACAAGTTCGGTAGTACATATTTCTTTGGAGTTGTCGATTTCCAGCCTATACTCGATGCTGAATGGTTCGCTTTTCCTGCATTTGTTTGTCCCGAGATATGCTGGGAGGCAATCATCTTTATTTTTGGAACAATCGCATCGCTCGGTGTCAACACCTTGGTGAAAAACAATGTCGATCTTGGCAACACCCGCAACCTTGTATTGCATCCCTCATCATTACAACAAGTGTTGGCGGTGCCGAAATGTCCATTGACAGCATAACAATTGGCATATTGGCCTGGCGGCATTGGTGGGTGTGACACTTAATCTTGTTATCCCCAAGAATAGATAATTCTGCAAAACATCTGTAATTATAGAAATCAAATGAATAAAAGCTTTACAAGAGTGGCACTTACAGCCACAATTCTTTGTTGTATGAGCGTGTTGTTCTCCTGCAACAATAACAACGGTGAAACCGTTGTCACAGAAGTTAGAAGTACCGAACTTTTGCGCACAAGCCAAAGCTGGAACGGCGAAGAGCTGCCCGATTACCCGCAAGGACGCCCCGAACTGGTGGCTGTAAAATATGTTATCCCTGCCGGGCAGAAACTTGGATGGCACCATCACACATCAATGAATCACGGAGTATTGGTACAAGGAGAGCTGGCTATCATTGGGCTTGACGGCCAAACTAAAATCGTTCGCGAAGGCGAGGTTGTTGTGGAAATGGTTGGTTCCATTCACCACGGCGAGAACCGCGGTAAGGAGCCCGTAGTGCTCTATATGTTCTATATTTCACAAGAGGGAGAACCACTTTCGGTTCAAAACCCCGAAATTCCAATGGAATAACATAATAAAAACAATAGCGAACAGGGAGTACACAAAAAAATAAAATTCAGTTATACTATGGAAATTATCTTAGCAATTATCATTGGAGTTGTTGCTGGAGTAACAATAGGTTTTGTTATTGCACGAAATAAAAGCAAAGACCAGCAGAACACAATCGACAAGTTGCAATGGCAGTTGGACAACGAGAAACAGAATGCTCAACTCATGCAGTTGAGCCAAGACAAGCAGATTGAAAGCATAAAAGCCGATTGCGATAAACGCATTGCCGAAGTTAAGAGCGATGCCGAAAAACAGACCAATGAGATTCTTGCCGCGCAGGAGAAAAGACACGAGCAGGCAATAAAAGCCCAACAGGAGATTTTTGAGGCAACTATGGAAAGGGTTTCCGCGCAGATGAAAAGCGCAACCGATGATATGCTCAAGCAACGTCAGAAGGAGTTTGCCGAGTCAAGCAACAGCAACTTGGGACAAATTGTAAATCCATTGCGTGAGACCATCGAAAAGATGAAACAAACGATGAACGACAGCACTCTGAAACACACCGAGCTGAGTACAGAGATGAAAGTAAACCTGGAAAACATGATGAAGCACAGCGAGGCCGCCAAGCAGAGTGCCGACGAACTTGCACGCGTCTTTAAGCACAAGAGCAAGATACAGGGCGACTGGGGCGAACGTGTACTCGACGAACTGCTCGAATCACAAGGTCTCACACAGGGAGTTCACTACGAAACACAGGCTACCATACGCGATGCATCGGGCAATGTTGTGAGAACAGACACCGGTGGCAATGTACGCCCCGATGTTATTATGCACATCGACAATAACCGCGAAATTATAATAGACTCAAAGGTCTCACTTACAGCCTTTTGGGACTACATTAACACCGAGAGCGAGGAAGAGCGTCAAAAACATTTGAAAGCCCACATCGAAAGCATACTCAAGCACGTTAAGGAGCTGTCGAAGAAAGATTACTCATCGTACATAAAGGCTCCAAAAGTGAGAATGGACTATGTGATAATGTTCGTTCCACATACCGGCGCATTGTGGACTGCCCTTAACGCACAACCCGACATTTGGCGCAAGGCTATGGAGATGAATGTGTTTATAGCCGACGAGCAGACACTCTTTGCCGCTCTTAGAATGATTAACCTCACTTGGACACACATTGCACAGGCCGAGAACCACGAGAAGGTCTATGAACTGGCAAATGAGATGCTCGACCGAGTGGGCAAATTCATCAAGAGCTACGAAAGCATTGGCAAAGCCTTGGAGAATGCCCAAAAGGCATACGATGACGGTGAAAAGAAACTGCTCCCCGGCGGACAAAGCATACTGCAGACTTGTGCCAAACTTGAAAAACTTGGCGCAAAGCAGAACATTAAAAACCCAATAAGACAGTTGGACGCAATTACAGACATTGGATAAATTCCAATGGAATAACAAAACGCTTTATAACATTTATAATATACAAAACATAGATGACACCCCTTTTTACGTTGGAGTGTCATCTATGTTTTATGTTTGCATTTGCCTTATTTTAGTTCACCAACTCATTGAGTTTAGGCAAGCAATCGTTAATCATTTGTATAACCTGTTCGTATAACTCTACATCATATTTTTTGTCGGGATAATCAGTCTCTCCCCTACGACGGTCATAAAAATTTATATGACGATCGTAGAAAATAACCTCTGCATAAGTGGGCGCCGAGCTACCAGACTTGTAATTATATTTTTTACCGTTGGCTGCTTGGAACAAGGGACATCTTTGCAAGAATTCCTGATAAGTTTCAAACACACTCTTACAGTCCTCCAAGCAACGATCCTCAGTATAGAATTCATATTCTCCGAAAAGCTCCAAATCCAAACGACCATTGTTTTTTATTTGGTATCTAAAGATACTTATTCGTTGGCCCCATCTCGCTGTATATGCTCCCACACCCTCTCCATTATAATCGGGGGCGGCAAATACAACACCATCGTAAATGTGATTCACCATTGCATCACGGAATTGCCCATAACGAGTCTCATACAACTCTGCCAGTGCACTCTCATATGCATTTTTCTCTTTTTCAACGAATCTTTTCATATGCTTTACATAAACACCGTCGGGCCATGCTTGCAAATAGTTTTCGGCAGTTTGATAACTATCAATCAAATATTCATTGGCTATTACCACAGAATAATATTCTTCTTGTGCATACAAATCGTCCAAACGCACCTGAACGCTGTCGCGACGTTCAAAAGATGCTTCGGGATAATCCTCCAAGAACTTGTTCAACACCTCAACATTAGTAGATGTCATTGCCTCTTTGAATGCATCGTTCTCATTTTTACAACTCGCAAAAATGAACATTCCGGCAACCGCCATTAATAATAATTTTGTTTTCATTTTAAATTAATTAATATGTTACCACCTACCCCCTTTTAAGCGGCTCGGTACTCTCTTTTTATTATAAATCGCATTTTTGGTTAACTACACAAGCAGAAATAGCCTGTTTTTATACCTCATGCAAAGGAAAAAAACTTTTTCCACTTTCATTTGGTCCATTTTGATCCTTATATGCTCACAAAGCCATTTTACACCAATTATGAGATTATTTTCACCGTTAAAATCACTATCTTCGCACGCAGAACGTAACACACAAGCCACAAAATGGAAAACGAGAAAAGCTCTTTAATTGAAAGTTTGAAAGAAGCAACAGAAAACATCATAGGATTCAAAATGCACACTCCGCGCGATTTTGACTTTCTCGCAAAGAGTATCTTTAACGAAACGCGCAACCAGTTATCCCCCACCACACTAAAACGCTTGTGGGGTTACCTGCAAGAAAAAGAGCAACAAACTGCACGTTTGAGCACTCTTAACATATTATCGAGATACATTGGTTATCCCGACTGGGATGCTTATTGCAAATTCCAAAAGACCGACGGAGAGAGCGAAAGCAGCTTTCTGCGAAACAACTGCCTGCATTCAAAATCGTTGTTCAAAGGTGACAAGGTAAAACTTATGTGGCAACCCGACCGTTGTGTAACGATTCAATACATTGGGCTCAACATGTTTAAGGTAGTAGATAGTAAAAATAGCAAGCTACAAGTAAACGACACATTCACTTGTGAGCGAATAGTGGAAAACGCCCCACTGCTATTGTCGGCACTCATACACAACAATGGTGATCCCGTCAATTATATCTGCGGCCAAAAGGGTGGGGTTAAATTTCAAATTATAACAAGCGCATAAGCCAATGGAACAAGGGTTGAGCAGCGGTTTTATATATACCAAAAACGTTGACGACATAGAAATGCTGGAGCGTTGCGGCACCACTTCACTCGCCTACAAAATAAGAATAGGCGGACGCTTGTTCTTTATAAAAAAATTACGCCCGGAACTTTATCAAGAAAAACGCTACCGCTACCTTTTCTACAAAGAGTTCAACACCGGAAAAGGCATTAAAAGCCCTTTCGTGGTGGAGTATATTGATATAAAAGATAATGCCGATGGGCTGCACATTCTAATGGAGTATGTAGGTGGTAGCACTTTGAGCGAAAAAATTGAAAAAGAGCCCCAATATTTCCAACGAAAAGAGAATTGCGAAAAACTTTTGTTGCAACTGTGCCAAGCCCTCAAAGCCTTGCACAAAGAGAATATTGTACACCTGGACATAAAACCGGAAAACATTATAATACAGCAAACGAGCAACAACTTAAAACTTGTTGACTTGGGCTTTTGTCTCAGCAACTATGACGAAAGTTCGCCGGGCAGCACTGCCAAATACGGCGCGCCCGAAACCAAGCTTGACAATATTAAAGAGATTGATGCACGCACAGACATTTACGCCGTGGGGTGCATACTGCAATATATTGAGGAGAAAAGCGGCAAGCGTCTTCCCGGCAACCTGGAACACATAAAAAAACGTTGCCTGCAACCTTTGAAGGAAAAGCGTTACAACAGCGTAGAGGAAATAATACCTGCCATAAACGCTAAAAGCACAAACAAAATAATGGCAATAATTATTCCAATGGTTACATTTTGTATTCTCGCGCCTTTTGCAACACAAGTATATAACACCGTACACGACTATATTGCATGGGAACGTGGAAATATCGCCGATAAATTCGAAGAAAAAGGATACCACTACCTCATCACCGACCACGACACACGCACCGTGGAACTTACCTACAAGGGCACGCACCCAGACGAATACACAAATGAATACAACGACGGCGAGGTGAAAATACCCGCAACGGTAACACACCGCGGCCGCACCTTCCGGGTCACATCAATTGGAAGCCAAGCCATTGACAACCCGGAAACAACAAGCATAATATTCCCCGAGGGACTCGAAAACATAAAAAGAGAAGCCTTTTTAATGTGCCGTCTCACAGGAGTTGTACACATTCCTTCGACCATAAAAGAGATTGGTGAATGGGTTTTTGAATCGAACACACAAATAGAAGGCTTCGCGGTCCACGAGAACAACCCCAAGTTTGACAGCCGCAACGGTTGCAATGCAATAATAGAAACAGCCACAAACAGGCTCGTTGTCGCGTGCGCCAACACCGTGATACCGGAGAACGTTACAATCATTGGGAGAAATGCTTTTATTCAACAACAGATGCCCAGCATCGTAATACCCGAAAGTGTAGAACGAATAGAGGAATATGCTTTCCACCAAAGCGCAATAAAAGAGATTGTAATCCCCAGAAACGTAAAAAAGATTGAAGGACACACCTTCTTGCTGTGTCAATCACTACAAAAGGTAATTTTGCCGCAAGGACTTGCAGAAATTGCACAAAGAGCATTCTGCAACAGTGGCTTACAAGAAATAGTAATACCCGATAGTGTAACCGATATTGAAGAAAAAGCCTTCGCCGGCTGCAAGAGCCTGCAAACCGCGATAATAGGCTGCAGAATGAAAAATCTCGGCGCATACGCTTTTGAAAGTTGCAAAAATCTAACAAAAGTAATATCACGCATACCGGCCAAAGAACTTACAGCCACAGGAAGCGGCTGTTTCAGCGGAATTAACAAGAACTGCGTACTCTACGTTCCCCGTGGTGCAAAAAGCACATACAAAAACACTTACGGCTGGAACCTCTTTACAAAAATTGTAGAGGTTGATATGTAATTATGCGGTAAATAAAATATCCTACAATGCCGCATAGCCGCAAAAAGTAATCTTATTTTCTTTTTTTAGGGTAATTATTGTTACTTTTGCACATATCACACCCAAACAAAACAACCAATGAACACTATTTGGATTGTAATGCCCATACTCATAGTGCTTATGTTCCTACTAGGAATAGAGCTAAAACGCAACGCTTTTAACGAGGTGGCACGTAACCCGCGAGCGCTTTTCGCAGGGCTTGCAGGGCAGATTGTAATACTACCGGCAATAGCCTTTGCCGTAGCATGGGCTCTAAACCTGCCACCAATCTATTTTATGGGAATCATGCTCATCGCCTGTTGCCCGGGCGGCAGTTCTTCAAATGTGTTTTCAATGCTGGTAAAAGGCAATATAGCCCTTTCCATCACACTCACAGCACTTAGTAGCGTGATAACACTCTTCACTCTGCCTGTGATAATGGAGTACACCGTGCAATACGTGGCGCGCGAAACCGGGAGTACCATAGAACTACCCGTCGGCAAGTTGTTGATACAAAACCTTGTATTACTCTTTGTACCGCTTGTACTGGGAGCACTATTCCGCCGTTTGATGCCACAAGCAGCCATTGCCACAAGCAAAGTGCTGAATAAATGCGCCTTCCCTGCGCTTATGACACTTGCCGCGCTTTTCTTCCTGCAATACCCACGGGAGATAATAGACAATTTCACAACACAAGGCATAGCTTGCACAATGCTAATTCTTGCAGCAATGCTCGCCAGTTCACTCCTCTCGCGTGCAAGCAGTGTAAACACAGCCACACGCCGCACAATAATAATAGAGGTTGGTATGCAGAACGCTGCGCAAGCAATAGCCATAGCCTCATCGCCATTCGTTTTCAACAACGGAGAGATGGCAATCCCTGCAATCATATATGCCTTGATGATGAACGTAATTCTATTGATATACGTATATGTGATAAAAAAGAGAAGAATAACAGAATAAGCACAAAGCACAATGGCAAAGAAAGAGAAAATAGAGAAACTTTTCGACAACATAGCACCCGACTACGATAAACTGAACCACATTCTCTCGCTGAACATAGACAAGGGTTGGCGCAAGAAAGCCGTACGCGAGATTATTGATACCCAAAAACCGCTTACATTGCTCGATGTTGCTTGCGGAACTGCCGACTTTACCATTGAAATTGCACAAAAGGCGGCAAAAGGTAGCAAAATGACTGGCATTGACCTATCGGAGGGAATGATGCGCATAGGCCGTGAAAAGATTGCTGCTGCCGGGGTTGATGCTACACTCGAACAAGGCGACTGCGAAGCCCTAACATACCCCGACGAGACTTTTGACAGAATTTCAGTGGGGTTCGGAGTGCGCAACTTTGAGCACCTTCCCGTGGGGTTGAAAGAGATGCAGCGCGTGCTGAAACGTGGTGGCAAGCTTGTAATTCTTGAATTGTCGGTGCCCTCTAACGCCTTTGTACGATGGTGCTACAAACTCTATTTCCTGAAAATACTCCCCGCTATCGGCGGTTTTATTTCGGGCAATCGTGGAGCGTATGAGTACCTGCCGGCATCGGTTCTGCACTTCCCTGCCCCCGACAAATTCCAGGCAATGCTGCGCGAAGCGGGTTTTGCCGATGTCAAGCACAAAGCCCTCACTCTCGGCATCTGCCGTATGTATATTTGCAAAAAGTAACCCACGATGCTGAAAAAGTGGATTGAGGCTATGCGTCTGCGCACACTACCCGTAAGCATTGCGGGAGTTATTGCCGGAACAGGTTGCGCAGTGTGGCACGGGAAATTCAACGCCTTGCCCGCACTCTTATGTTTGCTGTTTGCCGTGCTTGCACAGATTGCCTCAAACTTCGGTAACGAATATTACGACTTTGCCAACGGAATAGACAGGAAAGGACGCGAAGGTTTTCGCCGAGGAGTAACCGAGGGGGATATTTCGCCCCGGGCTATGAAAGCAGCAACCTTCGGTGTGCTTGCTGCCGCCGCACTCACAGGCTGCACACTATTGCTTTTCGGCGGTTGGTGGCTCATTATAGCCGGCATTGCAATACTGCTTTTCGCCCTTGCATACAGCACCGGCCCCTACCCGCTCTCGCACCACGGGCTTGGCGATGTTGCCGTTATTATATTCTTCGGCATTGTACCGGTAAACCTCACCTGCTATCTCCAATGCGGAGGTTGGGAGGGAATTGAAACATCTATACCGGTATCGGTGGCAGTGGGGTTACTCGCAGCCAATGTACTCATATTGAACAATTACCGCGATGCCGACGACGACGAGAAGGTAAACAAGCGCACCACGGTTGTAATTTTCGGTCGCAAGGTTATGAGCCTTGTATACCTTGTATCGGGCATAGCGGCCGTTGCTGTGACAATTCCAGTGTGGTTCTGTTTCCCACTTTATTTTTTGACAGCACCCTTCTGCTGCCTGGGGTTGCACATAAAGCTATGGCATAAACTAAAAGCAAGCCGAGGAAGCACCATAAACCCCTTGCTTGGCAAAACAGCCCTTAACCTGTTGCTCTTTTCGCTACTCCTTACAACTGCATTTATAATGTTCCGTTAGCCAATGGAACAAGGGCATAAGAGGGATACACAAAGACCATATACAAAAAATGAGCGGGCTTTTCAAAAAGCCCGCTCATTTTCGTTATTGTTTCCAGAGATCACCCCATTTACCACCGGAGTGTCTGTTGCTCAACTGTTCAGAACCTTGATTCTCTCTATCAATCTCAAATGATTGCGCAATAATAGATTCACAATCTACGCTGACAGCCTCCACAAGGGGAGAAATATATTCTTTCTTCATAATCGTCATCACTTAATCATTACCTTTTTACCATTTATAATATATATACCCTTTGAAGGAGCCTCAACCTTGCGACCAAATAGGTCATAAGCAACGTTGTCGATAACCTTGCTTGCGCCGGGAATATCCTCAATAACGGTGGTACCGCCGGGAAAACGGAAACTCAATGCTTTTGTAGTCTCTTCGGGGAGGCTCATATACATCTTGAAGGCATTGATGAACTCGCCGTTATAACTACGCATTACAACACCGTTTGCAGCCTTGCTGTCGGTCTGCAATGTATAGGGAGAATTTACAGTATTAGCTTCAATCTTCTCTATGGTACCCAAGAGTGCATTGTCGCCCGAGAACTCAATATTGTCTGTTATGTTGAAGTTATAGTTACCCTTCGCACCCTCAACTATTACAGCTGTATAAGCAGGGATAACACCAAACTGCAACTCTGAGAGAACAATATAATTGCCGGTGATAGAAGCCACATAGGCAGTAATACCCTCGGGAATCTCCAATGCAACGGGTGAGTAAATGGTTGAATAACCTACGTTGCCAATTGAGAGAGGCAAAGAGGTAACCTCCTCGGCAAACCACTCACTACCCTCGGCAGCAGCGGTTACAGTTGCATCATTGCCGGTGAGGTACTTGCCATCGCCAAGAGCAACCTTAACGCAGCCCTCTGTTGCAGCCTTTGTAAACTCAACAGCGTTACCCTTGTGGCCAACAGCCTCAAAACCACCGTTGCCACCATCGAAGGTATTAAGGTACAAACCGTTTGAGTAAGAAAGCAACTCGCTCTCGGCATTCAACCAGAAGATTGTACTTGCATCGGTCTCTGCGCCCATAGCCAAAGTTTCGCCTGAAACGTTAGATGTTACATATTTATCGGTAGAAGCATTCTTCAAGCGATAGAATTTGTCGCTCTTAACGCCAGATGAGCTATTGTCGATACCGTCAAATACAAACACCGATGAACCGGGGAGTGTAATCTCGAGGGGAGTATCAATATCAATAGGAGTACCAGCATCGAGACCGCTGAAGCCTGCTACAGAGAGCTGGTCCTCGAATGCGTGGTTAAGTGTAACAGTAGTGTTCACATACTCGGGAATATCTAGAGCCTCACGCAAGGTAATGTTAATGGTCTGTGAGCCGTTTGCACCGTTACGCAAGGTAAGAACAGCCTTTTGGGCATTCCAAGCAGCCCAACCATAGATTTCGGCTTTAGAACCGGTCCAGGGGTTACCACCAACCCAGTGAATATCGGGCAAAACATCGGCATTCTCCTTCTGCCACTTCATACATTTTGCAATCTCACCCCAAAGCTCACCGGCATTACCGGTTGCAGGATTTACAAGCTCGTTTGTAAGTTTATAGTCGTTGTAAAGCTCAACCATACCCGAACCGCAGGCAAATGCACAACGCAACTCGTTCAAAACACATTGCCAGTCGCGACTGAAACTTGCAGGGCCACCAAACTCGGTGAAGATAAATCCGTGAGTCATCAATGTGTTGATGGGGCAGAGGGGTGAGTTCTGAACATAGTTCTGATAAACAAGGCGGTCGCGATAAGTAATCCAATTTTCGCGATTGTTGCTATTTGTACCAATTGTACCATCATCTTTCTCCTGACGCCAAATAGCATCGGTGTGCTGGAACCAGAAAGGTGAAGCCCAAGTACCCACTGTTGTATTGAGAAACACATCCTCTTTAATACTGCGGAGCACCTTCTCGGCCATAATGATAGCCTCGGCATTCTCGTTACCTGTCACACCTGCGTCGGGGCCTACAGAAGCAAATTGTGCGCTGATACCATCGAACTTGAAGAAACGGAAATCGTATCCATAGTCGTGCAAGAGGTTTGTTACAGCTCTTACGAAGACATCGTAATATGCAGGGTTAGAAAGCTGCATACCACCCTTATCACTCCAATAATTACGACGATAGCCACCACTTGTACCATAACCACCTACAGGGCCTAACCAAGCACCCTGGCCTGCGTTCATCTGGCGGCCGATGTTGTCCATATTAGTGAAACCATCGGGGAAACCGCTATGGAACTCCCACTCGCCGTATTCATCCCAACCGTCGTCCCAAACGAAGGCATATGGAGCCTCGCCGTAAACATCGAACAACTGTTTCTTCCACTCATCAACAATGGGCAGACACTTTGTTTCATCGGTATTGGTATGTTCATAGCCGGGAGCAGCATTGTTACGGTTGATATTGATTTCGTACCAAGAGATATATGCGGGTACTGCACGCCAGGGTACTGCACGCTCGCGCTCGCTATAAGCGAGGAAAGAACGACGTGCCTGACCGGGAGCTATAACACCCACTACTGCACCAATGTTCCACTCTTCGCCTGCAGCAAGTGTTGTCACGCGGCTCCACTTACCGACGATGGGTGTTGTTTCGGGAGCAACAAGGTGCAAGGTGTAATCAACCTTGAACGAGATTGTTATGTTACCCGATGATGTAAGAGCCTCTGATGCTACATTTACAAAATAACGCATTGTATATGTACCGGGAGCAAACACATTAATCTTGTATGTGTTATCGACATCGCTGCTACCTGTTTCACCTAAGTGATAGTCATCGCAAGCCACGCTGCCCGATTCATCAATAAGGTCGACACCCATAAGGACAAGTTTGTTTGCACCGCTTGTGTAATCAAAGTTCACGCTCAACTGACCGGCCGACTTGATTGTGATAAGCTGCTCCATTATGCGGGCGTTCTCATCGGTACAACCAGCCTCGTTCACACGGTTGGGAACCTCGTCTGCGGGAATGGTTTCCCAATCTGTGGGTGCCCAGCTTTGTGAGAGAGTCTCGTCCTCGAGAATTGCACCAAGTGAAACAGCCTCGGCAACCGAAAGAGTTATAGTACCGTTTGTGTTGGTTCCGTCACTGTTCTTGTCAACAACAAATCTCACTGTGTAGAAACCTGTCTGGGGCACTCTCACTGTGTATGTAGCATTTACACTACGGCCACCTGCGAAACCTGCGTGATAGTCGGTAGAAATAATATTACCATTCATATCATAGAGTACAAGGCCTATGGGATGCATACCGTGGCTGCCACCTGTCCAAGCATAAGAAGCCGAGAGCGAACCGGCTGTGATTTTGTAAATCTGGTCGGTATATTGAATGCTTGTGGGATTAACTTCTGTACCATTGGCATTATTATAAGCCTTCAAATCAGTTGGAGCTTCGGCCCATACAGCAAAACCAGTCCAAGCGTTTGTCCACGCCTTTGTCTGCTGCTGGCTACCTGTAATGGCACTTATAGCTGCATAGGTTACAGTAATGTCACCGTTGGTGTCGGTACCACCATTACGATAATCGGTGATATAACGCAACTTGTATACACCGGTCTCGGGAACAAGGACATTATAAGTTACAGTGGAAGAAGAACCGGTAAAACCATTCTTGAACTGCTGTGCCACAACGTTTTCGTCGGCATCCACAACCTGAACACCAAGAACATAAAGACCGTGGTTACCGCCTGTGTAATCGAAGAGTACGTCGAGACGGCCCAAATCTACATTATAGAAACCGGTATCCTTGTATTTTGCTGTACCGGCCTTTGTTGTAGTTGAAGGTAGATTACCTTCCCAGTTATTAAAGCCTGTCCAGGCACTTACCCAATTGTCGGTAACAGAACTATTTTCGGCATTGAGCGAACCTACAGTTTCCACGGATTCCTTATAGGTGGGATAGGTTATTGTAATATCACCGTTGGTACCATAGCTACTCTCCTTACCCTGCTTGTCTACAAGAATACGAAGGGTGTATGTTGCGCTTGAAGGGATTGTGAGGTGGTACTCTTTTGTTCCAGCATCGCCATAGTGATAGTCGCTGGCTACAACAGTGCCTTCGGCATCCAGAATATCGATTCCAAGCACATCGAGCTTATAATAACCGCCGGTGTATTGGAATTTCACATTGAGGTCGCCAGCTCCCATTGCATACTCGAGTTTGCGGCTATACACAAGCATAGTAGCCTCAGTATCGCCCCAAGCATCGAGACCGCTTGGAACCTTATCTGTATCCTCCTTCGAGAATTCAGGCAGGTTGTCTGTCCAATTGAGGCTCACCTCTGTAGTTGTTTCTTCGGGAGTGGGGACACCGATTTCTGTATCATCGGTAACCACCTCCTCAACTACCTCGGGAGTTACATAGGGAAGGTCCGTCGATGCAAGGTCATACACAAGTGAGGGTTGTGCCACCTTTTTACTGTAAGCAATGGTACCCTTGCTGTGGAATCCCTCGCCATTACCGGTATTGGTAACGAAGATACGCACCATATAAGCACCTACTTCGGGGATAGTAACGGTATAGCTATTATTGCTGTCATTAGTACCAGTTGAACCATAGTGATAGTCAGAGTCCTCTACATTATTACCGGCAATGTCGAGAATGTCTATACCAAGAATCTGCAACTTGTTGTTACCGCTAGCGTAGTCGAGAGTAATGGTACAATCACCGGTCTCACGGAAAATCACATAACCGCGTGAACCCTGTACTGTACCGGCTTCATATTTATTCAAGCCTTTAATGCCGTCGGGAATGTCGGTCTCTTCCGGCACCCAAGCCCAGGGATTAGTACCTGTACCGTCCCAAGCTTTGAATACAAACGACTCCAAGTCGGTAGCCTCGCCTGCTGAGTTATAGGCTGTGGGGGTTTCAACTCCGGCAAAAAGTTTGTCGCTTGCGATAACCGCACCACGTGTGTTACCCACCACGGTGGGAGCCTTCACGCCGTCCTCGTTCTGCACGGTGTAAATCATGGGAGTGATGCTGTTCATAGCAATACCATCCGTACCGGGGTTCTTTATATCCATTTCGGTACGCAAGTAGTGAGAACCGTCGCGCAACACTGCGCGCCATTGGATAGCAAGACCGCTTTCGTGTGTAAAGTTTGCAACAATCTGCTTGCCAGCAAAGCGATGCGCGCCTTTAACAGCGTCGGGCTTGCCGGTAAGATTCTCAACAGCAATCTCTCCATCAAGAGTAAAAGCAGTTGCAGGAACCTCGGTTCCGTCGCCAAGCTGCACTTTGAAAATTTCGCTACCTGCGACAAGGTTCAATTCTTCACAACCTCCGAAGGTGAGCTTACCGTCAAGGAGGACAAATTTAGCTGCAAAAAGCTCGTTTGACAAGGTGTAGACACCTGCGCTTTCTCCAGCCTCAGCCATTCCCGGCTGTTTCTCCTGCGGAAAAATTACGCTTTGCGCCTGTGCCGTAAGACACAGTGCAAGAGCCATTACCGCAGAAAGAATCTTTTGAATAGACTTTTTCATAAATTATCAATTAATGGTTAGTATACTTTTACATCACAAAAAAAGGCGGATAGCCAGTAGCTACCCACCGATGAAAACCTGACGCATAATATACAAACCAATGGTACGCACTGATACTGCACGCACAACATTTGTTCTGCCATTTTCTTTACTTAATAAACCGCCAAGTTTAACGGACGCCTGCCCGCCGGAACCGTAGTTCCCATCAGTGAAATAGCAAAATATATAATATTTAGCAAATATAAACTTAATTATTCAAAATACCCCTACTGATTTGTTAATATATGTTAAAATTAATCTTTAAAACAAAGCATAAAGACATTCAAATTGTAAAGAACGTAGCTACTACGCCTTCTTGCAATCCTCGCAAACCCCTGTGATTATATAGTTGATATTTTCTACCTCGAAACCATCGGGAGCAACAACCACCGGAGTGTTTTGCGTGGTAACACAGAATGTGCGGCCACACACTCTGCAAGTAGCGTGATAATGGTTGTGATGAGCGTGCTCCTCATCGCCGTCTTTGTGACAGAAACAATATTTTCTTTTACCGCTGCCATCCTCAAAACTATTCAGCAAACGATTTTCTTCGAAAAGGGTCAAAGCCCTAAAAACGGTACTGCGGTCAACTGTAACAAGGAAATTGTACAATTCTTCGAGGGAAAAAGGAGCCCCATAAGCCTCTATCCCTTTGAGTATAAGCAACCTCATAGCCGTAACTCTGATGTTGTGCTCGTTTAAAATCCCTTCGAAATCCATTAGCTGCAAACATTTGACCTACACAAAAATAGCGGTTTTTCTTTTCCATAATTAAATTATTGATAAAAAATGCAAGCCGTTTGCGATTTTTTAGTGCTATCTTTGTTTCAATAACTGAAGACGTTGCCATTAACGGGGCAAACAAATGATATAAGAAATAAAAAAGATGAACGAGATTTTAGAACTCATAAACACCATGTCGCCCTATATCCTTTTAGGATTTCTGCTCGCAGGGCTTATGCATGCTTTTATACCCGCCAACCTTTATCGCAAATTCCTCGCCGGTGGTTCACTGCGTACCATCGTAAACGCCACGCTCCTTGGAATACCACTTCCCCTATGCTCGTGCGGAGTAATACCCACCGCAATGTCGTTGCGAAAAGAGGGTGCATCGAAAGCCGCAACAATATCTTTCCTTATAGCAACACCGCAGACCGGCATTGACTCCATTATTGCCACATACTCACTTATGGGATTGCCATTTGCACTGTTTCGCCCCGTAGCAGCCATTGTCACCGCACTCACAGGCGGCCTTCTCACGGCAAAATTCAGCGATGAAAAGGGTGAAAAAATCACATATGCCCCAAACAGTGATGTTGAGAAGAAAAATTTTGCCGGTAAAATAAAGGAGGCTTTAAAGTATGCCTTTGTCGATATGATGCAGGACATTGGCAAGTGGCTTATGGCAGGACTCCTTATTGCCGGGCTCATAACCATCTTCGTCCCTGCGGAATTCTTTGAACTGTTTGCCAATAATTCGTTGGCAAGCATGTTACTTGTGCTGTTGCTTGCAATACCCATGTACCTCTGCGCAACAGGCTCCATACCCATTGCCGTAGCCCTTATGCTCAAAGGATTGTCGCCTGGCACAGCCCTTGTTCTGCTAATGGCAGGACCGGCGGTAAACAGCGCATCGATGCTTGTAATTGGCAAGGTTATGGGACGCCGCTCACTATTCATATACCTTGTATCCATAATAGCAGGAGCCATCACCTTCGGCCTTGTCATAGACTACATTCTTCCGCGAGAATGGTTCACAGAGCACCTTGTTGCAATGCAGGCACATTGCCACGAGGGATTTTCATACTTCAACACAGGCTGCTCGCTGATACTTGCCGTGCTGCTCATAAATGCGTTCATACAACGCTACCTGCACAAGAAGCAGTGCGACTGCCACAGTTGCACCACTGCACAAAGCAGACGTGCGCTCTTTGTAATTGAAGGAATGGCCTGTAACCATTGTAAAGCAAGTGTGGAAAAAGCCTTTGCTGCCATAGAAGGCGTGTCGAGCGTTTACGTTGACCTTGCCGAAGGAACAGCCGTTGTAGAGGGTACTTTTGACAAAGAAACAGCCATTAAAGCGATTGAAGAGATTGGCTTTGCCATAAAAGAAGCACAAGCAGAGGGATAATTATTATAAAAAGAGGAGAAGTTATATAAAATTATGTATCTTCGCAGATAGGAGGGAACACCCCAACAATAAACCTACCGATATGAATTTTATAAATTCTCTTTTCGTTGAACACTCGGCTTTGCAAGCCATAATCATACTCTCGCTGATATCTGCAACAGGTATTATGCTGGGAAAGATAAAACTATTAGGCATCTCCCTGGGCATAACATTTGTATTCTTCATAGGTATCCTTGCCGGCCATTTCGGGTTAAGCATCGATGCCGATATGTTGCACTATGCAGAATCTTTCGGACTTGTTCTCTTCGTCTATGCTCTCGGTTTGCAGGTGGGTCCCGGTTTTTTCAGTTCGCTTCGCACTGCCGGCACAAAATTACTGTTGCCGGCAGTTGGAGTTGTACTCACCGGTACTGCCTTTGCCTTTGCCACAAGCTATATTTGCGGTATATCCATAGCTGACATTTCGGGTATTCTTTGTGGTGCAACCACAAACACGCCAGCCTTGGCTGCTGCACAACAAACGCTTGAACAGATGAACATCGATGCCAACGGTGCTGCACTCAGTTGCGCCCTCGCCTACCCGTTAGGTGTGGTGGGAGTTATTCTTGCCTTGGCCTTTATGCGTCGCTTTCTTGTGAAAAAGAGTGACCTTGCAGGCCCCGACAAAGAGCACAAGAAGAACATATTCGTTGCAAGCTACCGCGTTACCAACCCCGCAGTGTTCGGCAAAAGCGTGAGCGAAATTGCAGCAGGCAGCCAACACCACTTTGTGATTTCGCGTTTGTGGAGAAACAACAAGGTACAGATACCCACAGGCGACAAACTTATAGAAGAAAACGACATACTGCTTATAATAACAAAGCCCGAGGAGACCGAAGCATTGCGCATTATATTCGGCGAGCAGGAGAACATAGACTGGAATGCCGAAAATATTGACTGGAACAAGATTGACAGCCAACTGGTGGCACAAGGCATTCTCATTACCCGCCCCGAAATAAACGGAAAGAAACTCTCGTCGTTAAGACTGAGAAACAACTACGGCATAAACATCAGCCGCGTACACCGCTCGGGCGTGGAGTTGCTTGCTACCCCCGACCTCATACTGCAAATGGGCGACCGACTGACCGTAGTTGGCGAGGCTGCAAACATTCAAAATGTAGAGAAAATTCTCGGCAACGCTGTAAAGAGCCTCGACGAGCCCAACCTTGTAGCTGTATTTATTGGTATTATTTTAGGACTTGCAGTGGGAAGCATCCCGTTTGCCGTTCCCGGCATTTCGCTACCCGTAAAACTAGGACTTGCGGGAGGCCCCATACTTATGGGAATTATTGTAGGAACATTCGGACCGCGCCTGCATATGGTGACCTACACAACCCAAAGCGCGAATATGATGCTGCGCGCTCTTGGTCTTAATCTCTACCTTGCCTGCTTGGGACTCGATGCCGGAGCACACTTCTTTGAAACCATCGTTCGCCCCGAGGGTGCTTTGTGGCTCTTTATCGGGTTGGTTATTACCATTCTCCCGGTAATATTGGTGAGCATTTTCTCATTAAAGATACAAAAGCTCGATTTCGGTTCAATTTCGGGACTTGTCTGCGGAGCAATGGCAAACCCAATGGCCTTGAACTATGTCAACGATACAATTGAGGGCGACAACCCGTCGGTGGCTTATGCTACTGTATATCCCGTCTGCATCTTTTTGAGAATAATTATCATTCAGGTGGCGATAATGCTACTCATATAAAAATTAAGAGACCAATGTTGGTCTCTTAATTTTATATACCTAATGCTTTCTTATAGCACTCCTTGGTTCCTTTGAGCATCTTTTCTATAGTGAAGAACGAGAGCCGCTCTTTTCCTAAGGCACGCAAGGCCTCGCGATGTTGTGAATCGTCGAGCACTTTCTCAAGCTTTGACACAAGGTCGTCAGAAGAACCCGGCTTGTAATAATCCACCGCATTGCCGCCTATCTCAGGGAAACAACTTGCATCGGCCAATATTGTGGGACAAGCGGCTTTGAAGGCTTCGAGAACAGGAAGGCCGAATCCCTCGTAGCAAGAGGGGAAAACAAAGCAGGCAGCATTCTCATAAAGCCACAACAATGTGGGTTCATCGACAAAATAAGAGTGAGTGAGAGTGTCAACGCCATATTTTTTCAGGAATTCCATCTCTGCCGCAGTGAAAGGATGCCCTGTACACACGATATGCAATCCATATTTATTCACAACCTGAGAGGCCGCAATAATAAACTCTTTGAAATTTTTATATTCAGCCTTGCGGTCACCAACAAAAAGCAGATAACTGCCCGAGAATGGAAGTTGCAAAGGCGAAGAGACAAGCTTGTCCGACCACATAAGACCGTGATGTACAACATCAATCTTATTCTCATCAACTCCCCATATATCCATTATATCGCGCTTGGTATGCTCCGAAATCGCAATTATTCTATCGGCAGCGGCAGCTATCTTGGCCTTTTCTGCCTTTACATACGCAAGTTCCGACTCGTTAGCCGTGCCCGAAGAGCAGATTTCCTGAATTAAGTCGTGTACGGTTATAACCATTGGCACACCGGGGCGCTTATAGTGAAGGTCGTGTGTGAAATAGTATGTAGGGTGGAAAATGTCGTACTTGGAATGACGCATAAGCATCCTTGAATAACTTTGGTTCTTCTTGCGCAAGAAACCAATGAAACTCAAAGGACAAGTGCTACGCATATACACGTTGTTTGTTGCCAACAAGCCCACCGACACTCCGACATCCAGTTTGGGGAGTTCCGATGCGAGTATAGAAAAGTAGCGCGAAATACCGCCTATACGCTGCCCGTCGAAAACCTGAGAGTCGTAAAGAACTTTCATTATTTTCTGAATTTATCTTTTATGTAACGCACCAGGAAGCGTACAAATACCCACAACCCGAAATTGTCGTACACAATTTTCAGCCTGTCCTTTTCAAAAGCCTCATCGCGTGTAACCGCCGAAAAACCGGCCTCCATATAGCGCGCGACACACAAATCCTCGTACTTGAACTTTATATCCTTGTCGTGCCAGCACTGGATAGTTATATAGTGGTCGGCAGCAACCTTGTATTTAAGGTTATACTTATATCTCTCCATAGACATACGCGGATAGAAGACCGCCTGGTGAAGGATGGGGTATTTTGCGAGCATATATGAGTTGAACTCACCATTCAACACTTGCTCTTTGTGGAATACATTTCCATAATACACGGTAGAGGGGTCTTTAAGGCGCAGACACATATCGGAAAATTGTGGATAGAGGAAATCGTCACAACCCAGGAAGTATATCCAGTCACCGGTGGAGAGGGCTATACCCTTGTTCATTGCATCGTATATACCCTTGTCGGGCTCACTTATGTATCGTGTAATATCCTTGCTACGACGTTCAAGTATTTCCAATGTACCATCGGTGGAACCACCATCGACTATTATATATTCAATATTGGGATAACTCTGCGCAGCCACACTGTCTATGGCGCGTTCAATATATTCGGCACCATTGTAAACAACAGTTACAACGGTAACTTTAACTCCAGATTTTTCTATCATCGTTTTCTACATTTAACAGTTCATCGTAACCATCGGTACAACGCTTTACTTTATCCATTATCACCTGCTCATACACCTGCAAATTGCCCTGCTCGTTGTGGCGGGAATTGAATGTGTGATAGAGGTGAAAGGCTATTGCAAGAGATTTCACTATGCGCAATGCAGTGCCGTTGTTGTAAAGACGTGCGGCAAGCTCAATATCTTCGTGTCCCCACCCCGAGAGTTCGTTGTTGTAACCGTTCACTGCTATAAAATCCTCTTTCCAGAAAGCGGTATTGCACCCTTTCACGTGGCGCACATCGCTCGATTTGCGACACAAGAAAAGAGAAAGGAACTTTGAGCGGAAGGCATTAAAACCGTTCATGACGTGCTTTGAAAGTAGCGACACATCGCAACGACCTTTTTTGAGCACCTCCTGCGTTATTTCGGGCAACAGACAAGCACGGCTGCCACGCACAAAGGTGTGCGGACGCATCTGTGCAACGTGGTCGGCAATAAAGTTCTTGTCGATGACAATATCGCCGTCTATCTGCACAATATAATCACCCGAAGAGACCGCAATGGCGGTGTTGAGTATGCGTGTCTTGCGGAAACCGTTATCCTCCTGCCAGCAGTGAATTACGGGAACGGAACAACGTGAACGGAAATCGTCGATAAGACGCTTGGTCTCTTCGCGACTGCCATCGTCGGCAATTACAACCTCACAAGGCATTACTGTCTGTTTAAGAACAGAGTTCAAGCAGACGCTCAAAGCCTCAGGCCAGTTGTAGGTAGAAACAAGTAATGTTATTTTGGGCATAAGCACAAATATTTTGTTATGCAATAAATGCAAAGATAGTGGTTTGGTGTTTACTTTACAACAATATGTTGTATTTTTTAAAAGAGCGGAAAAGTAGGCCTAATAACGGGGCTGCTGTTTTTTTTTATTGATTATCGTTTATATATTTGTAGCTAGAACACAAATAAAACCAACAAATATGAGAAAAAGAGTTTTGACGATTATTGCAGCATTGGCAGCACTCACCGTTCAGGCACAGACCGACTACACACAAGGCCTTTCCGTATGGTTCGACCAACCCACCACACTCAACGGACGCTGCGTGTGGTATGGCGGCCGCCCCGACCTTTGGGTTGACAAGAAACCCGAATGGGCAGGAGATGCAGCATACAACAACGACCAGGAGTGGGAATCGAAATCATTGCCCATCGGTAACGGCAGTATCGGTGCAAATATTATGGGCTCGCTTGAAACAGAGCGCATCACATTCAACGAAAAAACTCTTTGGCGAGGCGGCCCTAACACAGCCGGCGGTGCCGATTACTATTGGAACGTGAACAAGCAGTCGGCACACCTGCTCGACGATATACGTCAGGCATTCCTCGATGGCGACGATGCAAAGGCCGCAAAACTCACACGCGAGAACTTCAATAGTACCGCATCTTATGAGTATTACGGTGAGAACCCATTCCGTTTCGGCAACTTTACCACAATGGGAGAGTTCTACATTGAGACAGGGCACAACGCCGCCGTAATGAGTAACTATAAACGCGCGCTCTTACTCGACTCGGCACTTGCAGTGGTACAATACGAGCAGGAGGGTGTAAGCTACGAGCGTAAATATTTCGTATCGTACCCCGCAAACGTTCTTGCTATGCGATACAGCGCAAGCAAAGCCGGAATGCAGAACCTTACACTCAGTTATACCCACAACCCCGTATCAGAAGGTGCTTTTGAGAACGACGGCAATAACGGATTTATATTCCGTGGCACACTCGATAACAACGGAATGCAATACGCAGTTCGTGTAAAGGCCGTGGCAAAAGGTGGAACCACAGAGGCAAAAGATGGCAAGATATATATAAAAAATGCCGATGAAGTCTGCTTTTTTGTAACTGCCGACACCGATTACAAGATAAACTTCGACCCCGATTTCAAAGACCCCAAAACATACATTGGAGTAAACCCCGACGAAACAACCGGTGAGTGGATGACAAATGCTCTTGCAAAGGGTTACGACACCCTTTTTAAAGAGCACTACGAGGATTATGCCGCACTCTTTGGCAGAGTTACTATCGACATTAACCCCAACGCGCCCACAACATATGAATTCCCGGGTGTTGCCAAGTTACCCACAGACAAAAGACTCAGAAGCTACCGCACCGGCAAGCCTGATTTCGGGCTCGAAGAGCTCTATTTCCAGTTTGGACGTTACCTGCTCATTTCAAGTTCACGCCCCGGTAACCTCCCAGCCAACCTGCAAGGTATGTGGCACAACAATGTCGATGGTCCCTGGCGTGTTGACTACCACAACAACATCAACTTACAGATGAACTACTGGCCCGCTTGCGCCACGAACCTCGACGAGTGCGTTCTGCCTCTTATAGATTTCATTAAGACACTTATAAAACCCGGCGAGGTTACTGCAAAATCTTACTTCGGCGCACGTGGATGGACTGCAAGCATTTCGGGTAACATCTTCGGTTTCACCGCCCCGCTTATAAGCCAGGATATGTCGTGGAACTTCAACCCCATGGCAGGCCCGTGGCTCGCTACTCATGTGTGGGATTACTACGACTACACTCGTGACAAGAAATTCTTGAAGGAAACAGGATACGAGATTATTAAAAGCAGTGCGATATTCGCCGTAGATTACTTGTGGAAACGCGAGGACGGCAGTTACACCGCAGCACCATCAACCTCACCCGAACACGGCCCCATAGACCAGGGTGCCACATTCGTACACGCCGTGGTACGCGAAATTCTGCTCGATGCGATAAGCGCTGCACAGACACTGGGCACCGACAAGGCACTGCAAAAGGAGTGGAAGAATGTACTCGCAAACCTTGTACCCTACAAGACCGGCCGCTATGGTCAGTTGCTCGAATGGAGCAAGGATATAGATGACCCCAACGACCAGCACCGCCACGTGAACCACCTCTTCGGCTTGCACCCCGGACACACCATTTCACCAGTGACCACTCCCGAACTTGCCGAAGCATCCAAAATTGTACTTGTTCACCGCGGCGATGGTGCAACAGGTTGGAGTATGGGATGGAAGCTCAACCAATGGGCACGTTTGCACGATGGCAACCACGCTTACACCCTCTTTGGCAACTTGCTGAAAAACGGTACACTCGACAACCTTTGGGACACCCACGCTCCCTTCCAGATTGACGGTAACTTCGGTGGCACAGCAGGTATTACAGAGATGCTTATACAGAGCCACATGGGCTTTATACATATACTTCCCGCACTACCCGACGCTTGGGAAGAGGGTACATTCAACGGAGTGCGCGCAAAAGGCGGCTTTGAGATAGACCTCACCTGGAAGGATGGCAAGCCCGTTGAAATAATCGTAAAATCGACACAGGGCGGTAAATGTAACCTGCGATATGGCAACGAAACACTCTCTTTTGGAACAAAGAAAGGCAGAACATACAAGGTTACACTTGTGGACGAAAAATTAAAGAAAGCATAAAACCACCAAAAAAACATAGCTGAACGGCAGGAACAGCAATTCCTGCCGTTCTACATTTATATTATGGCAAAAAAGAAAAGAAGCAACAACAAAAAGAGCCCCAACAGGTTGCTTGCAATAGTAGCCCTGCTGCTGATTGGTATATTCATCAGCCGCTACATTACCCCGACAATAAGCAATGGAGAGGGCACTATGCAGGGTGGCGATTTATCGATAGCCATCACTGCCGAAGGCATAAAAAGCCAAATAGTGAAACATGCCGGATACACACTCTCTTACAACAACGAAACACTGAACGCCAACTGGGTGGGATACGAACTTACCGACGAGGAGGTAAACGGCGTGGTGGAACGCGGGAACGATTTTCGCCCCGACCCTTTGGTGAAGGGCAAGCAGGCCGACGACAACGACTACAAGAAGTCGGGATGGGACAGAGGACACCTTGCCCCTGCCGCCGACATGAAATGGAGCCGCCAAGCAATGGAGGAGAGTTTTTACCTGAGCAACGTATCGCCACAGGACAAACAACTTAACCGCGGAACGTGGAAAAAACTCGAAGAGTTGTGCCGCGACAAAGCCGAGCTCTACGGCCGTGTGGTTATAGTAACCGGCCCCGTATTCTACAACAAAAAGGCAAAAAGCATAGGTAAAAACAGTGTAAGAGTACCCGACGCTTTCTTTAAAGTGCTGTTGTCGGACTATCGTGGCACATACCGCACGATAGGTTTCTTGTGCGAGAACAAGGCCGGGAAAAAGAGTCTCAAAGAGTGCGCACGCAAAGTCGATGAGATTGAGAAGATAACTAACATAGACTTCTTCGCACAATTGCCCGACTCCATTGAGAACGAGGCTGAAAAGAGATTCAGCAGCGCATTCTGGGGCATATAACCCCGAAATGCCACTGCATAGTTACTTTATTAGAGACTCAACCAGGCCTTTGAGCCTTTCACGCGATAATGCTCCCGTAAATCTCTGCACTTCGCCTCCACGCGAAACAAAAAGAAGCGTGGGAATGGAACGTATGTTGAATATCCCCGACAATTCGTTCTCTTCATCTACATTCACTTTGTAAAAATCGACCTTTTCACCGTATAAATCGGAAAGTTCTTCAAGCAAAGGAGCTACCGCTTGACAAGGGCCGCACCAGGTGGCATAAAAATCTATCACAACAGGTTTTGCACCTATGAAACGAAATTCCGAGGAGTGAGGAACAATTGGAGACACCCTCTTTGAGAACAACTCTTTGGTTAAAGGAATAGCAGCCATATTCTTCTGTTTTTTATAAAAATTACTCGGCAGGCACAGCCCGCTCTACAATAAAACAAAAAAAAGAGCATAAAAAGAGCCTTCTTTTTTGATACTTTAAATACTTTAAAGTAATTTTAGCGAGAGTTTGATACAAAATAGTAATTCCAACAAAACAAAAAATGGAAACACAGAACGGCTTGAACTGCTTTTTGAGATTTTTTAAAAGATATAACCGATACATAAAAGTATCTGTCATATCCGTATTGGGCTTGATACTTGCAACTATGCCCACCGAGTTGTTCAACATTGAAGGGTTGACTATAATTCAGCAACGTGTTATAGCTATCTTTGTTTGGGCCGCACTTATGTGGATTATGGAGGCTGTGCCCGCCTGGACAACCTCGTTGCTCATAATTGTAATATCGTTGCTTACAATATCGAACAGTGCTATTACACCGCTCATCAGCGGGCTTGATGAAATTAACCGAAGTCAATTAATTGGCTACAAGGTAATTATGGGTACTTTTGCCGACCAAACAGTAATGCTCTTCATGGGTGGCTTTGTTCTCGCACTCGTAGCCTCAAAAAGCGGTGTGGATATAACCCTTGCACGCGCCATGCTCAAGCCCTTCGGTTCAAAACCCTACGTTGTGCTTTTCGGCTTTATGGTAGTTACAGCCATCTTCTCCATGTTTGTGAGCAACACCGCCACGGCTGCAATGATGCTCACATTCCTCGCTCCGGTGCTTAAATCGCTTCCCAAAGAGGAAAAAGGTTGCGCTGCACTTGCACTTGCCATACCCATTGGAGCAAATATCGGTGGTATTGCTACACCAATTGGCACACCTCCCAATGGTATCGCACTCGGTTACCTTAACGACACAAGCGGCTTGAACCTCGGCATAGGATTCGGTGACTGGATGGCAGTTATGACTCCTCTTATGCTGGTTATCCTCATAATCGCATGGATTCTTTTGAGAATTTTCCACCCCTTTACAGCAAAAGAGATACACTTGCGCATAGACGGTGGTGCAAAGAAAGGATGGCGCACCGTTGTTATTTTTGCAACACTTGCCGTAACCATCCTGTTGTGGATGTTCGAAAAGGTGGTCGGTATCAACTCATACGTAGTGGCACTCATTCCCATCGGCGTCTTCTCCATAACACGAATAATAAAATCGAAAGACCTCAAAGATATCGATTGGGCTTGTCTGTGGATGGTTGCCGGAGGTTTTGCACTTGGCGTGGCAATGGACAAAACCGGCCTCGCCAGCACACTTGTAAAGGCTATTCCTTTTGCAAGCTGGCCTGTGCTCGCAGTGATGATTGGTGGCGGTATTATCTGCTGGACACTGTCAACCTTCATTTCAAACTCAGCTGCAACAGCACTTATGGTACCCATTCTCGCAGCTGTGGGCAAAGGATTGGGCCCTGCACTCGGTGAATACGGCGGAATAGGCACACTGCTCATTGGTGTAGCTCTGTCGGCATCATTTGCCATGGCATTGCCCATAAGCACACCGCCCAACGCAATAGCCCACTCAACAGGTCTCATAAAATCGTCACATATGTTGAGAGTGGGCGTTCTCATAGGTATTATTTCGCTCATAATCGGTTACCTGCTTATAATAGCGGTTGGAAAAACCGGGTTCTTCGCTTAAAAAACAAATCACATAAATATAAAAAATTATGAAAAAGTTATTTTTACTTGCAGCCTTTGCTTGCATCGCAGCCGGCAGCTACTCACAAAGTAAAATTCTTGACCAGGTAAACATCAAGCTCTATGGATTTATCAGGAACTACGCTTGCTACGACAACCGCGAAAGCTACACATCGAACAGCGAACAGTTCTATTATATGCCCAAAGACTGGAACAAGGATATCTATGGTGACGACCTCAACGAGAAGAGCAACATGATGTTGTTGAGTATCACCACCCGTTTGGGTTTGAATATCACCGGCCCCGAGTTCCTGGGAGCAAAGACTTCGGCAAAGATTGAGGCCGACTTTGCTGGATTCGGCACAAGCAACACTGTATTCCGCATACGTCAGGCATACGCTAAGATGTCGTGGGATAAACACGATGTTCTCGTGGGACAGGCATGGCACCCCATGATGGGTGATATGATGCCCGATGTATTTACACTCGAGACCGGTGCTCCTTTCACTCCTTTCAGCCGTAGCCCGCAGGTTCGTTACGACTACCGCATTAAGGATTTCACACTCACCGCAACTGCGCTCTACCAATACCAGTACACATCACCCGGCCCCGACGGCAGCAAGTTCGACTACGCACGCGACGCTGTGGTTCCCGAGCTTTACTTCCAGGCAATGTACAAGAACAAGAAATTCCAGGCAGGTGCTGGTGTGGACATTCTTACTCTTAAGCCCCGCAACAAAGCAGAAAGTGTCAACGGCCCCGTAAAAGTTGAGGAGAGCATCGTAACCATTTCGCCCACAATCTTCGCATCATACAAGAGCGGCAACTGGGGCATAAAGGGACGCATAACATATGCTGAGAATGCCGGCCACCTTAGTATGGTAAGCGGTTATGCCGTAACAGAGAAAAAGGCTAACGGCGAGCAGGAGTACAGCCCCTTGCGAAGCATTGCCGGATGGATGGATATCACCTACAAACACAAGATGAAGAAAGGTTTCTTCACCTACTGCCTCTTCGCCGGATACACCAAAAACCTTGGTTGTGGCGACGAAATAACAGGCCCCATCTATCTTAAAGGTGAAAAGAATGCCGGATACATTTGGCGCATCGCACCCAGCGTGCTCTACACCCACAATGCACTCTCTATCGGCCTTGAATACAACCCCACCACTGTGGGTTACGGCACTGCTGACAGCAAATACAAGATTGAGGACATGCACCGCGTAACCAACCACCGTTTGTGCGGTATGCTCAGATATAATTTCTAAACAATATAACATTTACGACTATGAACAAGAAGATTTTTGCATTAGGCATTTTGCTTATAGCCGCATTATGCACAGTACAGGCCAGTTACTGGACCAGAAACCCCCAATGGAAGAAAATCCTGTGGGCACCTGCCGAAGTTTGGTACGAAGTTCCCGCAAAATGGACTATCGTTGCAGCCGACAAGTACATAAACGGATACATCGGCGAGGCAATCAAACAGGCAAAACCCGAGATTGCGCCCAAGCAGAAGTACAAAGTAACACTTGGTGTAAAAGGTGACAAAGAGGTTAAGAAATACAACAAGTACATTCCCGAGCAGGCCGAGGGTTACTACTTCAAGATATCACAGGAGGGCATCGTTATCGCCGGTAGCGACGAGCGCGGTCTTTTTTACGGTATTCAGTCGCTCTTGCAGCACATTGCAAATGGCATATACGAAGAGGTAGCCGTTGCCGACTGGCCCGATGTTCCCTTCCGCGGAACAGTAGAGGGCTTCTACGGCACACCCTGGAGCCACGCTGCACGCTTGAGCCAGTTGGAGTTCTACGGCAAGAACAAGATGAACGTATATATCTACGGCCCCAAGGACGACCCCTGGCACCGCGACAAATGGCGCGTTCCCTACCCCGAGGCAGAGGCTAACCGTATTGCCGAGCTTGTGGAGGTTGCCAAAAAGAACTATGTAAACTTCTACTGGGCTATACACCCGGGTGTTGATATCAAATGGACAACCGAGGACCGCGACGCTCTTGTTGCCAAACTCGAGAAGATGTACGACCTCGGCGTACGCGCCTTCGCCGTATTCTTCGACGATATCTGGGGCGAGGGTACAAAAGCCGACAAACAGGCCGAGCTTCTCAACTATGTTGACGACAACTTCATACAGAAGAAAAAAGATGTTGCACCCCTTATTATGTGCCCCACCGAGTACAACCGTGGCTGGGCAAACGAGGCTAAAGGCTACTTGCGCACTCTTGGTACAACAATGAACAAGGGTATCGAGATTATGTGGACAGGAAACTCTGTGGTTGCATGCATCGACAAGGGCACAATGGAGTGGATTAACGAGCGTATACAGCGCAAGGCTTACATCTGGCTCAACTTCCCCGTGAATGACTTTGTACGCGACCATATGCTTATGGGCCCCCTCTACGGCAACGGACAGGACATTGCTCCCCTTGTTTCGGGCTTCGTGAGCAACCCCATGGAGTATGCAGAGACATCCAAGATTTCACTCTACGGTATTGCCGACTACTGCTGGTCAATGGAGAACTACAACTACCAGAGCAACTGGGAGAAGAGCCTCCGCAGCATATTGCCCGGCAACGACCAAGCACTCAAAACATTCGCACTTTACAACAAAGACCTCGGCCCCAACGGCCACGGTTTCCGTCGTGAAGAGGGTGAAGAACTCAAACAAACTGCACAAGATGCCATTGGCGGAAATGCAGAAGCCATTGAGGCACTTGCACAGAAATGTACCGAGCTGAAACTCGCTTGTGACCTCTTGCTCGTTGACGAGACCAACCCCCAGCTTATACACGAATTGCGCCCCTGGTTGTTGCAAGGCAAACTCCTTGCCGACTATGGTAACATTGTGTGCGAAATGAGAAAGGTTGCCGAGAAGAAAACCAAGGAGTACACCTTCTTGAACTTCGAGAACCTCTACGCGCAGGCACGTTCTATACAGAAACAGATGTACAACAACGAGAACGACAAGTCGATGCTCCACCCCTACCAGACCGGTACAAAACTCGGTACAAAAGTGTTGCTCCCCACCATTCAGACACTCTTTACACAGGCTACCGAAACTTACAACAAGCAGAATGGCAGGGAACTCGACACAGCAGCCGACTACAACCCCTTCAAGGTTAAATCTACTGTAAAACAGCTTGCGTTGCTCCCCGTGAGCGTACGTGGCAGCGATGTTACCGTAGCATCGGCACTCGAGGTTATCAACTGGCAGGACGGCGGTGAATTTATCGTTGAGAGCGACCGCGCCATCACCTTCCAGGGTATGGACTTCAACTTCGGCATCAACGGCGTTGCAAAGAACTTCAAACTCGAGTTGCTTGTCAATGGCAACTGGCGCGAGGTATCACTCTTACACTACTCTGATAATGACCCTGTAATTCACACAGGCAACGAACTCGGCGGTATGACAGCAAGCGCACTGCGCATCACCAACATCAGTGGCAGCGAGCAGCAGGTTTACTTCAAGAACTTCAAGTTCGTAAAGAGATAATTAACCACGCAATAACAAATACGGCTCCCGATTGGGAGCCGTTTTTGTTATTATTCTATTTGTTACTTACGCACACGATACAAACCTATCATCCACGGGATATAACGCTCGCAGAACATAATTACAGGCACAAAAGCAAGAACTATTGCAACGGCTGCAAGAAAATTGTAGGAAGTTACAGAAGACAGATACTTTGCCACCGGAAAGTGAAGACCAAGAAGCACTATACTTCCTGTTGAAATGGAATCGACTACAACGTTACGCCACCCTGCAAGCCAACGGGCAACAACATACACAGCGACTGTACCGGAAATTCCACCGGTAAAGAATAGCACAATGTTCTTTCCATAATCATTTATAAACATCCACACAGCACCATTGTATCTTCCCGACAAATACAACACCGCAAGAGAAACCAAAAGAACAGCAACCTCTACCTTTATATTACGGAAACCGTTGATAGCACTTTTGTATTTTGAAAGGAACAGGCCCAGTGCAAAGAATTGATAGGAAACCACAATATTCAAAAATGCACTGCCCGAAAATTTGTTGAAAACAGACAAAACCACCGCTACCAAAGTAAACACAAGCACTAACGATATATTAGCAATCTTCTCCCACTTTTGCGGCAGGTACTGATATATAATCTTTATTATAACCAATGTGTAAATGAACCAGCATTCACGCAAATACTTGTACTTACCCAGCAGAACACCAAACACAAAGCGTGACAGCTTCTTGGGACTGAACTCTCCATATATCTCATAAACAAACTGGTTATACAACCACGACAACAATGCCAACACAAAGAGTGGCACTATCATATTATAAAACAATTTTTTCCAGAACAATTTCGCATTCTCTTCACGCTTGGCAAGAAAGCCCGAAAGTATGAAAAACAGAGGCACATTAAAAGCATATATATAATGGTCCTTGGGAGGGAACATATGCCCGAAGACAACAAACAACATACCCAAGGTCTTAAACCAGTCTATCCAGTAAATCCTTGCTTTTACAACTTGTGCGTTTTCCATAATAAATTACTTTTTGTGATTATGTTTGTACATCTGCCACGTGTTCACAATATTGTGCCACAACGAATAGAAGCCCCCGGCGATAGCCGTAACGGGTGTGAGGAATGTATATGCCAGCCAAATGGCAAACACGGTATTTTTCTGCCCCAATGCCTGCCCGCCAGTAATTCTTTCGCCACTACGAGCTCCAACCCACTTTCCAAAGGCAAACTGCACAAGACAACACACAAGCGACACCACCGCAATACCTACCATAACCTCGATGGTGATATCACTGTTAGCAATGGCGCGTGCGGTCATTGCTATTGCAAGCGACAGAGCAACCAGCCACAGATAAAACGGGGAATTACGGCCGTTCACAACAAAAAAATTGTGTACAGCGGGAAGAAACTTGCGCAAGAGCTCGGCACATAACAGGGGAAAAAGCAGCAAAGGGAACACTCTTCCCAAAATGAGCAAGAACGACGACATAAAAGTTCCTCCCTCAACGGGGTGAGAGAAAGAGAGACAAAGTGGAGCCACCACAGCTACCGACACATTTATAAGCATCGTGTATGATATGAGTGATGCCGCACTGCCACCCAGTTTTGCAGTGATTACAGCCGCAGCTGTCGCCGTGGGACACAAAAGGCAAAGCATAGCTGCTTCAAGAAGCACCTGCAAGTCGCCAGGCATATCCTTGAACAAAGCAATAGAAAGCGAGATACCCACCAGGAAGAACATCTGAAAGGCGAGTAATACAAAATACCACCCACGAAGACGAAGTTCGGTATAACGCACCTTGCAGAAGGTTACAAAGAGCATCAAAAAAATGAGTAATGGCTGAATTACTGATATTGCTTTTGCTGCTATATGATGCGTTCCGTCAAAGATTGGTATATTTACATAGATGAGATACATAACCACACCTGCTACCATGGTTATTGGTAGAGACCAGTCGCGGAAAAATTGTCGTGGGTTCATCTTTTTACAAATTTCTGCAAAAGTAAGAAATAAAGAATTAGAATTGCGATTAAAAGCTAAAAAACAATCTTTAAACAATCACGAAATAAATTTTAAACAACTTCTAAAGTTACAACTTTTTAAAGATACAATCAAAGATTGCCAAGTGTTTAAAATGAGACAAGAGGCTGACCAAAAAATCAGCCTCTTGTCGTACCAAATAAAATCTCTATAAAAAATTTCTCTGTTAATGTTAATTCTTATTCCAAAGATCTCCCCAATTATTGCGATGAACGTTGGCATCGGGACGCGAGGGCGTGTTGCCAACCCCTGTTGTCACAGAACCGGACAATATCGTTGTAGCAGTGTTGAGTTCCACACTCTCAACAGTAGGCTTGTTATATTTCAATTTCATAGTAGCTCTTTCTATTCAAATAATACTTTCTTGCCGTTTACTATATATATACCCTTATTGGGGTTTGTTACGGGACGGCCCTGCAAGTCGTAAATAATTTCAGAATCCTGTTTTTCAGCATCTGAAATATTGTCAATGGCAGTTGTTCCATCGCCGGCATCCTTGCCTATTACACGCATTCTGATGTTCCGTGCAGCCTGCATATTGCCATCGCGGCTCTCTATATTCAAGTAGAAGCGGAAAGCACCGAGTGAAGCGTCGTCGGCAATAGGTTGCCATACGCCACTACTTAAAGCATAGCAACCGACGAGTGCAGCAGCATCCATTGTATTGTAAGTGCCGGAGAAGATATATTTCTCGTGTATCGATGAGCAGTCGATACTGTTCTCCTCTGTTGCGTAGAGTGTGGCATCGGTCACTGTAATATTCTTCTCTCCAATTTCCTTTGCACGAATAAGATAAGGGTAATTGGCTTTTAGCACTCCATTGGTAAGCTTGAAGGCCTCTACAACTGTCTCATCGGCAACGCCGTCATCATCGCGGTCATATTGGCGTATGTCATTAAGGTCGGCCACCTCAAACTCTGCAAGGAACTCCTCGGTCACAGGAATTTCAAAAGGCACATACAAAGCCTGCCATTCGGTATTGTTGAAATTACGTACATAAGTAATCTCTTCAAGCTCTTCATCTTCAGCCTGTACATACTCGGCAAAACTATCCAGCAAGAAGCGTGAATCTGTAGAACCAAGATATACAAACTCACTCCATCCTTCAGCCATACGATACGCCTCAATCCCGTCAATAGGGACATATACGGGGGCGGTTCTATCTACACCGGCAAAAACATTCGTTCCACATACAGGGGGTGTCACTGCATACGAAGTTATAGTTTCCAAACTGCTGAAATCGGCAAAAACCTCATCAGCGAAGCCGGTCACACCCTCTGCAATCACAAGCGTTCTAACCAGTTCTTCATATCCCTCCCAAGGAGTGTCGGTAATGACGCCCTCGCCACTAATGATCAACTTGCCATTAGGCCATAACTCACAAGTGAGTTCTTCGCCACAACCGGTAGTGCCTACCACATAATCAAAGTTTTTCCAGTAATCGGCTGACTGATAAGTTGAAATTGTAGCAAACGGAACATACAAAACAAGTTCTTGCTCCGGATTCCAAAAAAGTTCCCCATCACATACCGGAGGGATAACCCCTTTGCACACAACAGAAGTGAGTCTTGTACAATAATCAAAAGCATACCTGCCGACTGATGTTACATTGGCAGGAATGGTAATCGTAGTAAGATTTTGACACTCTGCAAAAGCCATTTCCCCTATTCTTGTCAAATTTTCAGGAAGAACCACCTCTACCAAATTCGGAAGATAAAAGAATGCCATATCCTTAATTTCTGTTACATTCCCACCTACAATCACTTTGGTAAAGTTTCCGCCGGAGAGGAAACCGCCCATCATCATACCATCCGATGATTCAGGTATAGAATTGAGATATACTTCACCTGTACAGCCCCAGAAAGGTTCCATCCCGGCTGTTGTTATGCCCTTTGGAATGGTTACAGTAACCACCTTGTTGTAACCTCCAAATGCATTGTCGCAAATAGAGGTTACACCTTCTTTAATAGTGATCTTTTTAATGGATTCTCTAAATGCACTCCAAGGAGCACCGGTCATTGCACCCGTACCTTCAATTATAAGTTCGCCCTCAACGGTCAACTTCCAAGTGAGATTGTCGCCACAAGTACCCATTGGAAGTATATTTGCAAACTCTTTCCAATAGTCGGCAGTCTTGTAAGCCTCAACAGCGGAGTACGGAACATATACAGGAATGTTTCTATCTACACCATTAAAGACAGTCTCTCCTTCCAATGCCGGAGGAGCCGATGCATAGCTGGTAATAGTATTTAGACTATAACAAGCATTGAACGCATATTGGCCAATTATAGTAACATTCTTAGGAATAGTGATAGAAGCAAGATTTTCGCAGTTGGTAAATGAGTAATCTCCAATCTCGGTCATGCTCTCCGGGAATACAACAGATGTGAGACTATTACAAGAAGCAAATACCCACCCATCAAGTATAGTCATTCCTTCAGGAATGGTAAAAGATGCAAGACTGGTGCAAGTGGCAAATGTATACGCTCCTATATGAGTCAGTTTTGAACCTTCAGCGATAGTAAAAGATGAAAGACTGCTACAACCCTCGAATGCTCTACTTATCGTAGTTACACTCGCTGGAACGGTGACGGTGGCAAGGTTGGGAAATTGATGAAATGCCCAATCACAGATAGAAGTTACCCCTTCCATTATTGTCACCTTCTTGATAGCATCCTTGTATTGACTCCAAGATTCTCCACTATTCATTGCACCCGCACCCTCGATAACCAATTCACCGCCATCAATCAATTTCCAAGTGAGATTATCACCACAAGTGCCCGAAGCAATTATTATTGGCTGGATATTTGTAAAATAGCTCCAGCCATCGGCTGTTTTATATGTTTCAACAGATGCTGTAGGCACATAAACAGGAATATCGCTGTTCACACCACTGAAAACACTACTTCCGAGCGATGGTGGGGTTGTTGCTTTACAAGTGATAGAGGCAAGGTTGTAAGCTCCCTTTAAAGCCCAAGGACCTATCTCCGTCAGACTACTGGGAAAAGTAATAGAATTAAGGTTGGGGCAGAATTCAAAAGTATCGCTTCCAATTATAGTCACTCCCTCGGGTACAGTGATAGTTCTTAATGCATTACAATAGAGGAATACGCCTGTTCCCAATTGAGTCAAACCTATTGGAAGAGTAATTTCTTCCAATATACTACACTCCCTGAATGCGTCACCGCCAATAGTTATTACACTCTCTGATATGGAGACATCAGTAAGAGCCGAACATTGAGCGAAAGCCCAACTTCCAATGCTAGTCACACCATCTTTTATATTCACGCTCTTTATTGAGCCTCTATAACTGCTCCACGGTGCTGCAGGATTATTAGAATAATTGTACATATCACCTGTACCCTCAATAACTAACTCATCGCCATCAAGATACTTCCAAGTAAGATTATCGCCGCAAGTTCCCGAATCAATGATTATTGGCTGAATGTTTGTGAACGCACTCCAACCATCAGCCTCCTTATATGCATCAACTGCTACCGCCGGAACATATATAAGAGCCGACGCATCGGTACTGGGGAAAGCATTACCTGCCGAAGGTGGTGTGACAGCATTACAAGTGATGCTGGTGAAGTTGCAAGAGTAAAATGCGAAATACCCTATACTTGTCAAACTTGCCGGGAAACTGATAGTGGCAAGACCAGCACTTTCGTGGAATGCCCAGTCGCCAATAGTTGCCAACTGCGAGTTCTCGGGGATGATAAACGAAGTGAGGCCTGTACGCCAAAACGCGTCGCCTTCAATTGCAGTAACACTGGCAGGGAGTGTGAATGAGGTGAGGTTGCTGCATTCCTTGAAAGCAGAGGCTCCAATAGATGCCATCTGTGAGTTTTCGGCAATGGTGACCGATGCAAGGCTACTGCAGCTCATAAAAGCATAACCTCCAATTGTAGTCACACTGGCAGGAATTGCAACAGAAGTAAGGTTTGGATAATATCCGAAAGCCCAGTCTGTAATATTCGCTACACCTTCTCCTAATGTTACAGTTGATATCTGGTCGCTGTAAATACTCCACGGCGTACTGGTTATCTCGCCTATGCCTTCAACTATCAGTTCATTTTCCGGTGTCAGTCGCCAAGTAAGGTTGTCGCCACAAATACCCATAGGTTGGATGTTGGTAAACCCAGTCCAGCAGTCAGCCGTCTTATATGCCTCTAATGAAGAATATGGAACATAGACTGGAATGTTCTTATTTACATCCAGGAACGGGTCTCCATCAAAACCGGCAAGCATCGACGGAGGTGTGACAGCCTTGCAGACTATGGAAGTAAGATCGCAAGAACGGAATGCATACATTCCTATTTCTGTCAAGCTCTCAGGCATAATTATGGAGCCAAGTTTACAATCAGAGAAAGCATAATTGCCTATTTCTTTCAGACCTTCGGGGAGTGTTACAGTAAGATTATTACAACCATAAAACGATCCCCAACCAATTGTTGTCAATCCAGCCTGGAGAGTTAAGGAAGTGAGTTTGTCGCAATATTGGAAGGCTTGTATTCCTATTGAAGTTATACCTTCGGGGAGGGTCACTGTAGTAAGTTTGCTGCAATTACCGACTGCATAATTACCAATCGTAGTTACACCCGACTTTATGGTCACTGCCAAGATATCATCTTTATAAGCAAACCACGGAGCCGAATGTTCTTCATAGTTTGTCATCGTGCCTGTACCCTCGATTATCAGCTCACCCTCAGCAGTCAGCTTCCAAGTGAGATTTTCTCCACAGATACCCGAGGCGAGAGTCGCTGTTGCACCTTCAATAAACAAATAGGGGCTGCTCTCTGCCATTATAGCCGGCACTTCAAGGTAGGCTTTACCGGCTTCTGCCAAAAAGCAGTTCTCCATTCCATCAACCTCAACTGCGGGAAACCAAGCGCATTTATCCTCATCAAACACGTAGTAGTTGCAATCAGAGGAGATTGTCACATAATTGCTAGCGGATGTTCCCACAAGCAGATTATTACCAACCTCGGCAGCCACCCCTGCAATCACGAACTCATAGATGCCGGCGGCAGCATTCAACAACACGGGAGTTGCCGCGGCAATAACATCACCTTCAATCTTATTTAAATTTACATAACCATCCGATACAGATGCCACCACATAAGCTTCCACACCTTCCGGAATTTGAACATTCACAGGAATATAAAATGTTCTCCATTTTGATTCGCCGATAGTCACCTCAAGGGTTGCTGCGACAATATTGCTTACACAAAGCAATATGGCGGTCATTAACAATAAAACTCGTTTTTTCATAATCAGTAGAACTTTTAGTAAATTATATTTTTAGTTTTTCTTATGCCTATAAGTTCCCTGATTCGGCTGAATATTTCTTGCTGTTATATAAACGAAAAAGCGTGAGAACCTGTACCTGTTGCTCATTCCGCTTTTCGAGGCTCTGGCATGCCCATTAGAGTAGAACGAGCAACGCAGAAGCCTCACGCTGTATGTATATAACAAACCAATACACCTATAGTTGTCAATGGTGTATATAACACCAACAACCTTAGTGTAATCGGTATGTATAAACACACCTCAAGGCATCTACCATTGCTTCATCCTTGACTCCAATTGAAATTTACCAGATTTCGAAAAGCCAAGAAAGAGCGTCAGTAAACGCTTTTCAATAAAATTTGCACCCTCCCACATAACCCACATTGTGGGCTTCTGCAAGCGATATGCAAACGCAAAGATAAATGAATTTATTTAAACAAAGATACTTTATTAAATAAAAAGAAACATAGTTGAATAAAGTGCTGTTTCTTATAAAACAAATCAATTTTTAACCTCAAGCTCTTTCCAACACTCAGGTAAAGCATCCACAATATCACTCGCGATGAGCGAAGTCACCCCCACCCTACTACAAGCAAAATCGCCGGCAGCACCGTGAATGTAAACACCCAAACGAGCAGCATCGGTAGCAGACAACCCACGTGCCAAAAGGGCAAGGAGAACACCCGTAAGGGTATCACCGCTACCCCCGGTAGCCATACCTGGGTTACCCGTAGTGTTAAAGAAACAATCACCTCCGGGGCTCACAACCGCTGTATAAGCCCCTTTAAGCACAATGCAGAGATTATTAGCTATTGCAAGTTCCCTTGCACGCTGTAATCGTTCGTAAGAATTGGCACAAGTACCCACTATGCGGTGAAATTCACCAATGTGAGGGGTTATTACACTTCCTTGTGGCAGGCGGGCAAAATACTCTTTGTGACGCGAAAGAATGTTCAAGGCATCGGCATCAACAACCATGGGCACACGACAAGCATCAATGAGAGCAAGCAACGCACTTTCTGTGTCGCTGTGCTGCCCCAATCCCGGGCCCACTGCCACCGCTGTATATTTTTCAAAAGAAGGTGCTGTTGATATATGTGTAGAGCATTGGTCGGGCAAGGTCATTGCTTCGGGTACGGCACGTTGTAGAATTTCGTTGTTACAACGAGGCACACACAAAGTGAGCAGCCCTGTACCCGAACGAAGCGCGGCACGTGCGGCAAGAACCGACGCCCCCGCCATTCCTTCACTACCGGCAACAAGCAATGCTCTGCCAAAGTCTCCTTTATGAGCGTGTTTCCCGCGTGTTTTTACCAGAGGTACAACATCACATCTTTCAGTAAGGAAATAGGGCGTTTTTTCGCATTCCATCGCCTCACGGCTCAACTTTATATCAAGTACCTCGAACTCTCCAACAAACTTTTCATTTTCGGCAAAAAGCATTGAGAGCTTGGGGAATTGCAAAGTAAAGGTCTTTGTAGCACGAACAATATTGGCATCGATATTCCCACTATTGTCCTCACCCATAAGCCCCGATGGTATATCAATTGCATAAACGGTGTTCCCGCAAGCATTGATGCAGTGAATAACTTCGGCAAAAAGACCATCAACAGGCCTGCTGAGCCCGCTGCCGAAAAGGCCATCGATTACAACCGCACCGGGAGCAAGCAAAGGTGGGAGAAATTCCTTTTCAACAATAGAAAGCGAGAGTGCGAAACCACCACCCTCCATCGCTTGCAAAGAGCGTAGATTAGCCTCACAGTCAGGCGACAGGCGACCACCGAGTGCGACCAACCACACATCGACAATATAACCGGCCACAGCAAGCATACGCGCCACGGCAAGCGCATCACCACCATTGTTTCCCGGCCCCGCAAACACCGCAAACCGGCCCTGGTGCGAACTTGCAACTATTGCCTTTGTAAGCTCGGCTGCAGCACGTTCCATAAGCATCAGCGAGGGGATTGGCTCGTGTTCAATGGTGTAGGCATCTATACGTTTTATGCTCGATGTGGGAAATATTTTCATAATCATCAAAGTTTCAATGCGTGAAGATACTCTTTTTAAAATAAAAAACGGCGGTGGGCAACAAAAACATTGCTCACCGCCGACGGAGATTATTCAAAAATATCACACAAACTCTTTAAGAAACTCCAATCCTTCGCGATAACCATCGAAGCCCTTTCCGCAGATTGTCTTTTGCGCATAGAGCGACACAAAAGAGAAACGGCGGAACTCCTCGCGGGTGGAGATGTCGGTAAGGTGTACCTCAACAGTGGGAAGAGCCACAGCTTTAAGTGCATCAAGGATTGCAACACTGGTATGCGTGTAAGCTGCGGGGTTTATCATTATCGCATCGTACACCCCATAGGCAGCCTGTATTGCATCAACAATAGCACCCTCGTGGTTCGACTGAAAAAGTTCAACTTCCACACCCAGTTCCTCGGCCGAAGAGCGAATAAAACTCTGCAAGGCGGCAAAATTCTGCGCACCGTAGAGAGCCGGTTCTCTCAAACCCAAAAGATTAAGATTAGGGCCGTTTATTACAAGAATCTTCATAGCGGATTATATTATTTCGGCGTATGTACCAAAGTATTTGAACTGCTCGCCACACTCGTGAAGTTCGCACATAAGAGAGAGGAACTCTTCGCTATAAACCGATGTTTCAATATCGAAGTAGAAACGATACTCAAACTCGCGCTCGGGAATCTGACGGCTCTCGAGTTTCACAAGGTTAACACCTGTGGCATTGAAACGCGACATTATACGGAAGAGTGTTCCGGGGCGGTTGGGTATGTTTATCATAATACTTGTACGGTCGGCACCCGAGTAAATTTTGGGCTCTTTCGCAATGCAGATGAAACGTGTGTAGTTGTTGTCGCGGTTCTGCACCGAAGATTTCAGAACCTGCATCTGGTAAAGCTCGCCACAAAGCAAAGAAGAGAGAGAAGCCTTTGTACGGTCGCCCTGCTGTGCTACCATACGAGCAGCTTCGGCTGTATTCTCCACTGCAATCACACGCACACCTTTAAGGGTTGAAAGGAACTCCGAGCATTGGTTGATTGCCTGCTGGTGAGAATAAATCTCCTTGATATCGGAGAGTTTTGCACCGGGAATGGCCAAAAGCGCGTGATCGACTTTCAAACGCACACTGCGCACAATGCTCACATTGTACTCAGACAAAAGGTCGTAAATGGCATTTACAGAACCGGCAAGAGAGTTCTCGATAGGCAACACACCGTACTCACAAAGACCACCGCTCACAGCCTTGAAGACACCCTCAAAGCCACTCATATACATAATTTCGGGAAGGTCGAAGAGACGCTCCGAAGCAAGGTGGGCATAAGAACCTTCACAACCTGCACAAGCCACTGTTGCGCGCTTGGGGAAGGGACAGGGAGGAGCCGAAGTAATAGCCTTTATGTGGTCGTAGAAGTCTGAACCCTCGGCAAGCATACGAGTCTCCATTGACTCGCTAAGGTCGAATATTGTACGATAAAGTGTGCGGCCATATCCCTCGAACTGCGGGCCAAGGCGCTTTGACACATTGTGCAGAACAGCTCTGGCACGTGAAGGGTGATATACCGGCAAATTGTTTTCTTTCTTGTAACGTGCAACGTCGCTCACTACCTGCATACGTTTTGCGAAAAGGTCGCACATCTGTGAATCTATCTCATCTATCTGGTCACGTAAGTTTTTCAAGTCCATAATATATAGATATTGATTTTGTAAATTAGAAGAATATTTAAATTTTCACCGAACCCTATTTTTTAAAATACATCACCGCCCAGGGCGGCAAAATCCTCAAAAAACAGGGGGTACGATTTTGCAACACAAGAAGCACCGTTTATGGTTGTAACACCGGCTGCAACTGTAGAAAGTACCGCTGCCGACATTGCTATACGGTGGTCGCCAAAACTATCGACCTCATTTTTTGCAACAGGTTCTCCGCCAATGACTTTGAAGGTATCCTCGCCCACAAGCGATGTTATGCCAAAGGCTGCAAGAACCGCCTGCATAGCTGCCAAACGGTCGCTCTCCTTGTAACGCAGACGACCGACATTCAAGAATGTGGTTTCACCCTGCGCAACAGCAGCAGCCACAGAGAGCACGGGAACAAGGTCGGGAGTATCGGCGCAATCGAGTTCGGCCCCGAAAAGCTGTGAGGGATGTGCCACCAGTCCTTCGCCGGTATATTCAATGTAAGCACCCATAGAGCGCAAGTGATCGACAATGTGACGGTCGCCCTGCAAAGAGTTCTCGTCAACACCTTTTATGGTTATGGGATACCTGCCGATAACACCGGCAACCACCCAGAATGCTGCCGACGACCAGTCGCCCTCGACAACGACATTACCGGGCAAAGAGTATTTGCTACCGCTTTCCACAAAGTATGTATCGCCCTGCTTGGTTATTTTAATGCCGGAACGGTTCAATGCATCTATTGTCATATCTATGTATGACGCACTGGTAAGTCCGCCGGTTATCTCAACCTTGCAGGCCTCTCCTGTCAATGGAAGGGCAAAGAGCAGACCTGTGAGATATTGCGACGACAGATTACCGGGCAAAGTATAATGGCCACCCGAGAGTTTGCCGTTGCAAGTCAAAGGGAGTTCAAGACCGGCTGCGTGTCTCGTAAACGAGATACCATGCTCTTCAAGAGCCTCACAAAGCGCACCCATGGGACGCGAAGGCAACTTGCCACCTCCTACAAAGGTTGCGTCGGCACCAAGCACGGCAGCCACCGAGAGAAGGAAACGCAAAGTGGAGCCACTCTCTCCACAATCGAGCGTACCACCCTTCTGCAACTTCACAGGAACAACTGTAAATACTCCGTCGTTATATTTTATATCGGCACCCAAAGCATTCAAGCAACGCACGGTTGCCACAATATCATCGTTCAAGGTATCGCAAGCTATGGTACATGGCGATGAGCCCAACGCCGCGCAGATGAGCAGACGATGAGCCTGCGACTTCGACGGCGGCGGTGTTACCACACCATGTAAAGTTCCGTATACCTTTTTCTTATCCATATATCAAGCGGTTACTCTGCACAACAAATCTTTAAGTTCAGCCACAGGCATTGTCACAAGAGCACAATCACCTATTGCTCTTGGAAGAACAACTGTTATGTCGTTGCCTCTGCGTTTCTTGTCCGACAGGATGGATGAGAACATCTCCTCGGCCGTGTAGTTGCACGAAAGGTCGAATCCATAAGTTTCCAAAAGCAAAGATAGTTCTTTTACAACATCGCACAAGCCACACAAGGGGGCAATTTTTGCAGCAATGAGCATACCTTTTGCAACTGCGGCACCGTGTGAAACGGAGAAATTGCTCAACTTCTCTATCGCATGACCAAAGGTGTGACCGAAATTCAACAGACCGCGCAAGCCGTTGTCAAACTCATCCTGCTGCACAACATCGCGTTTAATCTCCACACAACGTGCCACAACAACGTCACGCTCGAAAGGAATGGTTTTCAGCAAAGAAAAAAGTTCCTTGTCGAGTATCATGCCATATTTGATAACCTCGGCACAACCGTCGCGATAAATTTCGGCAGGCAAAGTATCCATAAGAAGAGTATCGCAGCAGACAAGAGAGGGCTGGTAGAAAGAACCTACAAGATTTTTTCCGGCAGGAATATCTATTGCCGTTTTACCTCCAACCGAACTATCAACAGCTGCAAGCAGCGTTGTTGGTACCTGAACATATTTTACTCCACGCAGATAAAGCGAAGCGGAAAGACCACCAAGGTCGCCAACAACTCCACCGCCGAATGCAATTATAGCATCACTGCGGGTAAGCTGCTCCACGGCAAGAAAGTTGAGAAATGCCAACAAATTGTCGGCACACTTTGAAGCCTCGCCGGCAGGTATTACAAACTTGCATACATCGTAACCCGATGTTTGCAGCAAATTCACCATTCTCTCGCCGTAAAGCGCATCGACATTGCTATCGGTAAGAATGGCTATACGGCAATTCCCAACCACTGGGCGCAACAGGCTACCTATTTGCGACAATATACCTGCACCTATGAGAATATCGTAACTGCGTGAAGCGGCTACGTGTATAGTTCTATGCGCCATAATTATTCTATATTCTTTTTCGCCTCACATCCTTCGTGCAGAAGAGCGCGCAAAGCATCGGCCGAGCCAGATGCTATTGCCTCGCGATACTGTGAGAGAGAGTTAATGAACGAATCCAACTCCGTGAGAAGATTCTCGCGATTCTCTATAAAAAGTTCAGCCCACATATCCTCGTTAAGACGCGATACACGGGTTAAATCGCGGAAACTTCCGGCGCTGTACCCCTTATGATACTGCGCCGAGGGGCTTTTCACAAAAGCATTGGAAACAACGTGGCACATCTGAGAGGTATAAGCAATCATTCTATCGTGGAAATCGGCAGTAGTAATCACAAACTTCTTGAACCCAAGCGGAGCAAGAGCCTGTTTAACCCTGTCGAGCAAAACTATATTATCGTGTACCGCAGGCACCATAATAAAGGATGCGCCCGAGAAGAGCGTAGCACGCGAATGTTTATATCCCGAGTACTGCAAGCCCGCCATCGGGTGACCGCCAACAAAAGTAAAGCCGTGTTGCGCAGCAAGGTTAAAACCCTCGGCACAAACAGCACGCTTGGTACCACAAAAATCAATCACCAGTGTAGAGGCTGCTATGCGCTTTGCATTCTCGACAAGATAAGAGATTACAGCACCAGGCGTTGCGGCAAGCAGAATGAGGTCGCACCTCTTCATTGTTGCCGGTGCCAGTTCATCCTCTATAGTACCATCGAGTTTGGCATAGCCCAATACGGTAGCGTTTACATCATAGCCATAAACAGTGTGTCCGGCAGCCTTGTAAGCCTTTGCTACCGAACCACCGATAAGCCCTAAACCAACAACTCCAACCTTCATCGCCCCACTTTTTAGTGCATTATACTACGTATCTCACGAACACGCGATGCAACCTCGTCGAACTGTGCAGGAGTTAGTGACTGAGCACCGTCGCACATAGCGTGAGCAGGGTCGTTGTGTACCTCTATAATAAGACCGTCGGCACCCGAAGCGCAAGCTGCACAAGCCATAGGACGCACCAAGCGTGAAACACCTGTTGCGTGACTGGGGTCTACAACCACAGGGAGGTGGGTAAGACCGTGAAGCACGGGAACCGCTGCAAGGTCGAGTACGTTACGTGTATAGTTGTCGTAGCTACGTATACCGCGCTCGCAAAGCATCACCTGCTCGTTACCCTCGCTCATAATATATTCGGCACTCATAAGAAGCTCCTTAAGTGTTGCCGAAAGGCCACGTTTGAGAAGGATGGGCTTGTTTGAACGGCCAAGCTCTTTGAGCAACTCGAAGTTCTGCATATTACGGGCACCAACCTGAATAATATCCACGTCGGCGAAGAGGTCGAGGTGAGCTGCGCTCATAATTTCTGTAACAATGGGAAGGCCGGTTGCCTCACGCGCCTTAAGAAGGAGTTGAAGACCCTCGGCACGCAAGCCCTGGAAGTCGTAGGGCGAAGTACGGGGTTTGAAGGCACCACCACGCAAAATATTTGCGCCCGAAGCCTTAACGGCTGTTGCAATGGCGAGAATCTGCTCTTCAGACTCCACCGAGCAGGGACCTGCCATAATAGCAAAGTGTCCACCACCTATTTTAACTTTATTGTCGCCACTACCAACCTCCACGATAGTATCCTCGGGGTGAAAGCGACGGTTTGCGCTCTTGAAAGGATCGCTGATTCGGGTAACATTCTCTATAATCTCGAGACCCGCGAGCAAATCCATATCTATTTTACTTGTATCGCCGATAAGACCTAGAACTGTCTGCATCTCACCCTGCGATACGTGAACTCTCACATTTTGTGTTTCCAACCAATGAATAAGGTTGTCTTGTTGTGCCTTTGTGACACCATTTTTAAGTACGGCAATCATAACGTCTTTCTTTTAAATGTTTCTTTTCTTCTTTTGCTGGGCGCAAATTTATAAATAATATCTCACCAACCTAAAATTTAACAAAAAAATCACGACTGTTTTCAAAAAACGCTCCAAAACCACTCTACGCAAGCATTCCTTTAATTTATATTTACATTTTTGACACAAGAATCAAAGAGAAGTATTAAAAATACATACACCCCTGCAACAAAGACAAACAAAAAAAGAGAGGTACCTTTCAAAAGGCACCTCTCCATTGCTTTATTTTTAGTCCTTATTACTTTTTCAAAGCTTTTTTGACTGCTTTAGCAATTTGTTTGTCGGCTTTAGCGCGAGCGCTGTCCAAAGCCTTCTGTGCCTTTGCTTTTGCTTCGGGTGTCTCAGCAGCCTTAACGGCGTCGTACAATCCCCACATGTTCAATTTTGCAGCTACTTCCTTCTGTGCTGCAGTATAAGCATCAGCAGCAGCCTCTGTAGCAGCCTCAACCTCGGGAGCCGCATAAGCGTGGCTATAACCCTTCACTTCGTTCCAATAACCACGGGTAAAGTCGGGGAACTCTACAGGAGCGCAGTTGTTGTCCATAGAAAGGGTACCGAGCTCGGCAAGACAGCACCACTCAGCCATATCATATACGTCCATATCGAGGGGAAGACCATTCTGCAAGCAGTATACAAGACGTGAATCCATTACAAAGTCCATACCACCGTGACCAAGGTCGCGACCTTTCTCAACATATTTTTTGAGAATAGGGTGGTAATATTTTGCCATAAGAGCATTCTTTTGGTCAGCATTCATAAAACCGTGAGCGTTGAGGTTATCAACCTGGGGAGCACCGGTTCCTTTGAGAGCCTCGCCCGAGAGGGCAAACTCAGGTGTGGGGTACTTTGTAGCATAACCCTTTGTACCTGTGAGCTTGAACAAACGGTTATAAGGCTGAGGAGTCATTACGTTGTGCTGGATTTCAACAACCTTACCCTGTGCTGTACGCATAAGTGTTGTAGTGTGGTCACCGTTACGGAATTCAGTACACTCCTTACCGGTCTTCTCCTTTACAAGTTCCTTACCAAAGAAAGGCTCTGTATCCATTGCTACAAGTGTTGCAAAGCGGTCGCCGCGGTGAATGTCCAAACACTGCGCAACGGGGCCAAGGCCGTGAGTTGCATAAAGGTCACCACGGTTCTCCTTATTATATTTTAGACGCCAGTGAAGATTCTCAACATCATTGTCGGCGGGATCTTTCCAATATGCATCCCAGAACCACTCGAGGCTGTGGATGTAGGCACCCTCTGCACGGATAATTTCACCAAAGACACCATCCTGAGCCATTGCAAGAGCGTTCATTTCATAGTCGTCGTAGCAGCAGTTCTCAAGGATGAAACAGTGAAGGCGTGTCTTCTCTGAAAGGTCGATAAGGCTCCAGCACTGCTCAAGGTTCATTGCAGAAGGAACCTCAATAGCTGCGTGCTTGCCATTCTCCATAGCAAATTTAGCTATAGGATAGTGGTGATTCCAGTCGGCAGCGATGTAAACAAGGTCAATATCGGGACGTTTGCAAAGTTCCTCATAACCTTTCTCACCGCAATAGATGTCGGCAGGCATCAAACCCTGCTCGCGGAGGTGTTTCTGACAAGCCTCGGCACGTGCATACTCATAGTCGCAGAGAGCTACAATTTCAACACCGGGAATACGGCAAAAACGTACCACTGCACCGGGACCACGCATACCCAAGCCGACAAAAGCAACGCGCACTGTCTGAATAGGAGCTGCGGTCAAATTAAGAACGTGTTGCTGACCCTCGGCACGAGCGGGAGTTTCAACAACGATTGTACCCTTATTCCAGTTCCATTTTGTAGAAGGAGAAAGGGATTGTGCCTGTGCTGTGGTAGCCGAGAGAGCCATAACAGCTGCGAAAGCATAACCGAAAAGTTTCTTAAAATTCATAATGTGGTTTTTAAAAGTTTATATTAAGTTTACTTAAAATCCTTTAAGCCCAATCTATACGAGGGCAAATATAATAATAATAATGGTATTATTAATAATAATTTGTATTTTTTTATCGAACTTTACTGTCTCCCACCCATTTACCATAATAGATACGACGGTCGGGTTTTACAAGCACGCCATATCCCTGACGATAGCCATTCTCATATTTCCCATACCAAAAATCGCCATTCGCCCAATAATAGACTCCATAGCCGTGACGGCGGCCATTGTACATCTCGCCATAATAGGCATCGCCGTTTTCATACCTTACACGCTTGAATGTGTACTCGGCAGACGCTCCCGCCGAAGGCACATAGGGAGCAGAAAGGCGCAAGTCGCCCTCTACGGTGTGAACTCGCAGAATATTACCGGTCGCAACATCATACTCCACAAAATGCTCCTCACTGCCCACACGGGCCATTTTGTCGGTAAGGGTTATACCGAAGATGTGTTTGCCATTGCGGTACTGACCAAAAGTCTGCGCACCATTGTTGGCAAGGAAATATCCCCAACCGTATATATTATGATTGATGAGATTACCTATATATTGACCATCGCGGCTGGAAATATATTTTACCTCTCCCTCACGCTCAACATAATCACAAAACACCTCTTGAAGGGGGTCGCACATTTCGGGGTAGAACTTTATGCCCTCTTGAGCGAAAACAAGCGATGAAAAGAGACAGAATATCGATAGAACTGATTTTCTCATGACTATAATTATTTATACAAAGATTTTTCTTTTATGTAACCGACTACCGGCTGCGGAACCAAACAGGAGATATCCTCACCAGTGGCCACTGCATCGCGAACCATTGTGGAACTCACATCGTACAGAGGTGCCGGTAACCACACAACCCCGGCGGGCAACGGTGGTTCCTGCTCGTTTCCACGTGGGTACACAATTATTTTGTATCGCGAGAGAATGGTTTCCCACTTATACCACTTATGGAACTTTTCCCAATTATCGGCACCTATCAAGAGCTTAAACTCCCTTTCCGGGAAGGCCTCTTCAAGGGCGGCAAGGGTGTTCACCGTGTATGATGGACGCGGCAATGAGAATTCAAAATCGCACGCCACGAAAGAGGCATTTCCCTCAACCGCAAGCTGCACCATTTTCAGACGGATCTCTTCGGGGGTAATTCTGCAACCCTCCTTATGGGGATTCAACGGAGAGACCATAAACCACACCTCGGTAGCAAGCCCACGGCGACACACTTCGGCAGCAAGCGACATATGCCCATTGTGTATAGGGTCGAAACTGCCGCCAAATATTACTGTAGGTATCTTATTATTCATTCAGGAACTTATTGACAACGGCAAGAAGTTCCTCTTTTGCCTTCTCTAGGTTGTCGTTCACAATAACACGGTCGGCATATTTAGAGAAAGTCATTTCGTACTCGGCCTTGCCCAATCGTTTCTCTATCTCTTCGGGAGCAGTGTCACCACGACCTACAAGACGTTCGCGGAGCACCTCGATAGAGGGAGCCTGCACAAAGATGAACAGCGCGCGTGAGCCATAATATTTTTTAAGGCTACAACCACCCTTCACATCCACATCGAAAAGAATGTTCTGTTTCTTCAATTGCTCCTCGACCTGCGACTTCAATGTGCCGTAGAAACGACCGGGATAAACCTCTTCATACTCCACAAACTCGTTGGCAAAGATTTTTGCGCGAAACTCGTCGGGGGTGAAGAAGAAATAGTCCACACCGTGCTGCTCCTCGCCACGCGGCGGGCGGCTGGTTGCCGACACTGAAAAACCGAACGAAGGATTCTCGTCCATAAGATAGTGTACCAAGGTTGATTTTCCCGAGCCCGATGGTGCCGAAAAAATCACGACTTTTCCGTTACTCATAGTTACATCACATTAAGAACCTGCTCTTTTATCTGTTCAAGTTCGTCTTTCATTTTAACTACAATATTCTGCATCTCGGCGTGGTTGCTCTTACTACCGAGAGTATTTATTTCACGTCCCATCTCTTGTGCAATGAAACCAAGTTTCTTACCCTGTCCGTGCACACCATCAATGGTTTCAACGAAATATTTCAAGTGGTTCGAGAGGCGTTGCTTCTCTTCGTTTATATCGAGTTTCTCAATATAGAATATTAGTTCCTGCTCAAAGCGGTTCTTGTCGTAATCAACCCCCACCTGTTTTTCAAGGCTCTCCTTTATGCGTGCACGAATCTTCTCCACGCGTTCCTTTTCGTAAGGCTCCACACTTGCCAACAAAGCAGAAATATTCCCGATTTTATCGAGGAATTTTGCCTGCAAAGCCTCACCCTCCTGTTTGCGAAAAGAGAGAATATCGTCGAGCGCTTCCTTTATAGCCGCCGAAACAACAGCCCACTCATCGTCACCCACTTCATAAACCTCTTTGCGGGCAATAACATCGGGCAAACGAAGCAGCACTTCAAACATATTTTGCGGCAGGGGGATTGAGGTCTTTTCTGCCACGGCTTTCATCTGCTCGGCATAAGCCTGCATAACATCGGCATTTATCGAAGGGGTTTCAACCTTCTCGTTCTGCTCTACCCACAGAGCAAAATCAACCTTTCCACGCTCCAGCACACTTGTAAGCAAAGTGCGTATCTCCATCTCGTAACCCTTGAACTGGGCTGCTATACGGGTTGAAAGATCCATCGCCTTTCCGTTGAGCGAACGAATCTCTATACAAATTTTCCTGTCCTGATAAAGTGCCACAGCCTTGCCGTAGCCGGTCATAGATAATATCATATCTCTCTTTTATGGCAGACACAACTCCTGCCCGGGTTAAAAAGTTCTTAAAAGTTTTGCTTGTCTTTATATCACAATTATGCAAAATTAAACATTTATTCAATAAACAGGCAATTTAGCGCACTTTTTTTACAACCGGCAAAACATTCTGTATTAAAAAATATTATTTATTAGCAATAATAAGTTTAAATTCCTATTTTTGCATTTTGATACGGGAAACCCACAAAACTTAAAACAGCAAAATGGCAGTAATATTACACATAGAAGCCTCGACCGATATATGCTCTGTGGCATTGAGCGAGGACGGACAGGTTTTTTTCGAGAGAGTAAACGAAGAGGAGCGCTCGCACGCCAAAGTGCTTGCACCTTTTGTCGAAGAGGCTATCAACATGGCCGACAGCCGCAGTATGCCACTCACAGCGGTTGCATTGAGTTGCGGCCCGGGCTCTTACACAAGCCTGCGCATAGCATCATCAACAGCGAAAGGAGTTTGCTACGGGCGAAATATACCGCTCATTGCAATACCCACCACAGCCATAATGTGTGTGCCTCTTTTGCTTGGAGAGGAGCTACCCGAAGATGCACTCTTGTGCCCTATGATAGATGCACGCCGCAACGAGGTTTATGCAACAGTTTACGACAGAGCTCTGAACGTGGTAAAACCCACTGCTGCCGAAATTGTCACCGAGGAGAGTTTTGCCGACATTCTTGCCGAGCATCCCGTATATTTCTTTGGCAACGGAGCAGGCAAGTGCAGCAGCATAATCACCCATCCCAATGCACGTTTCATCGACAAGTTCCGCTGCCCGCTGGCAAAAAATATGATGCCACTTGCCGAACGCGCTGCGTGGGAAGAGAAGTTCGAGGATATTGCATACTTTGAGCCTTTCTACCTGAAAAACTTTATTGCCACAAAGCCTAAAGAGCTTTTGAAAAACCTCTAAAACAGTTACCGATATGATGGAATACAATACCAAACAGAAGCGATTGCCACTGCCCGAATATGGTCGCTCGGTACAGAAAATGGTAGATCACGCCCTAACACTGGAAAGCCGTGAGGAGCGACAGAAGTGTGCAAACACCATCGTGAACATTATGGCAAGTATGTTTCCCAACCTGCGCAACCTGCCCGACTTTGAACGCAAACTGTGGGACCACCTTGCAATAATGTCCGACTTTAAACTCGATATCGATTACCCCGTAGTGGTTATAAAGAAAGAGAAATTCAACGAACCGCCGCAGAGAATACCTTACCAGACAGGCGAGGTACGACACCGCCACTACGGCCGCATCGTAGAAGAGATGATTGCCTATGCCTGTACACTCGAAGAGGGTGAGCAGCGCAACAAGCTCATTGAGCTCATCGCCATACAGATGAAAAAGAACCACATAGCGTGGAACAAAGATGGCGTGGAGGATAAAAGGATATATGAAGACCTTAAAATGTATTCAAAAGGACAGATAGATATCACCGAGGGCGAGATAAAGATAAACGGACAAGCGCCCAACAACAACCGCCCCAACAACAAAGGACGCCAACAGGCCGGTAAAAAAATATTCAAGAAGAAACAACATTAAACAGACAATACTATGGCATCTTTCATCATAGAAGGAGGACACAAACTCAATGGCAGCATCACTCCGCAAGGAGCAAAGAACGAGGTGTTGCAGGAGATATGCGCAACGCTGCTCACCGCCGAAAAGGTAACAATTGAGAACATCCCCGACATAGCCGACGTGAACAACCTCATAAACCAGTTGATAAATATGGGTGTGAGCGTTACCCGCAACGGCGTGGGCTGCTTCACATTTCAGGCCAACAACGTCAACCTCGACTACATCGACAGCGAGGAGTACATAAACGGCTGCGCACGCTTGCGCGGTTCGGTTATGTTCATAGGCCCGTTGCTTGCCCGTTTCGGCAAGGCCACTATGTCCGAGCCCGGTGGCGACAAAATTGGCCGCCGCAGACTCGACACACACATAATAGGCCTTCAAAAACTAGGTGCGTCGTTCAGTTTCGACCTGGAAAAGAGAATCTACCGTATGAACGCCCAGAAGTTGAAAGGATGCACAATGTTGCTCGACGAGGCTTCGGTAACCGGTACCGCCAACATAATAATGGGAGCGGTTCTTGCCGAAGGCACCACCACCATTTACAATGCCGCTTGCGAGCCCTACATACAACAGTTGTGCAGAATGCTCAACAAGATGGGAGCAAAAATTTCGGGCATAGCCAGCAACCTTCTCACCATTGAGGGTGTGAAAGAGTTGGGCGGATGTGTACACCGTGCTCTTCCCGATATGATTGAGGTGGGAAGTTTCATTGGCATGGCCGCTATGACACAGAGCGAGATTACCATAAAGAACGTATCGTTCGAAAACCTTGGAATAATACCCGACAGTTTCCGCCGCTTGGGCATACATTTTGAGCAGAAGGGTGACGATATTTTCATCCCCGAGCAGAAAGAGTACCAAATAGATTCTTTCATCGATGGCTCCATAATGACAATAAGCGATGCTCCGTGGCCCGGCCTCACCCCCGACCTATTGAGTGTGATGCTGGTGACAGCCATACAGGCAAAGGGCAGTGTGCTTATACACCAGAAGATGTTCGAGAGCCGCCTCTTCTTTGTCGATAAGTTGATAGATATGGGCGCACAGATTATACTCTGCGACCCCCACCGCGCCGTAGTTATCGGACACAACCACCGTTTCACCCTAAAACCGCGCTCCATGAGCTCACCCGATATACGCGCAGGTATCGCCCTGCTCATTGCAGCCATGAGTGCCGACGGAGTGAGCCGCATCGACAACATAGAACAGATAGACCGCGGATACCAGGACCTCGAAGGCCGTCTCAACCAGATTGGCGCAAAAATAACACGTTCATAAGAAACCCATACAGGTGTATTGATTATGCTCAGAAAAGAAGATTTTGTACACTTTGGCAAGTTCCTCAAACCACACGGCACAAAGGGAGAAATCGGGTTACAGGCCGAAGACTATGCACTTGGTGACGAGTGCGACTTTGTAGCCGTTGACATTGATGGAATACTCGTACCCTTTTTCTTTGAATACTGCCGCACAAAGAACAACGACTCCATTATACTTAAAATGGAAAGAATGAACAGTGCCGACGAGGTACGCTACCTCACAAACCGCGAGGTTTACATACCACGCGAGTGGGTGGAGGAGAACGACGACCTCGCATGGAGTTATTTCAAAGGATTCAAAGCCACCGACACCAAGATGGGCCGCATTGGCGAAATAACCGATGTCGATGACAGTACCATAAACACCCTGTTTGTTATTGAAAAGGATGGCGAAGAGATACTTATACCCGCACAAGAGGAATTTATCGCCGGCATCGACCACAAAAAGAGAGAAATCAAATTCGACCTTCCCGAAGGGCTTGTAACACTATAAACCAGAAAGTATGAAGGACAAAGGGTTCCGCAGCCGCCTGATGCGAAAATACAGGCTTACCATACACAATGAGAACAAATTGGAGAATGTGCTTGGTTTCTATGTTTCGCCACTGTGGGTTATACTCTCACTCTTCTTCTCCTTTATGCTCGTAGCCGGAGTAATATACCTCATACTTGCGTTCACACCTGTGGGCGAATACCTCCCCGGGCGCATAAATAACAAAACCCGCGAAATGCTTGTAAGCTACAACATAAGAATAGACTCGTTAAAAGAGGAGGTTGACAAGCAGAACCGCTATATGGGCAACATAAAAGACCTGCTCGAAGGAAGAATACCCGAAGACAATGCGATGAATGCTCCCGAACTATTGTCAACTGACAGCATCTCCATTGTAACATCGGAACTTGAAAAGGAGTTTGCAGCCGCTTTCGAGGAGCGCGAGAAATACAACCTAACCTCGTATGCTACCAGTGTTGGAGCGCTTAAAGAGATTCACCTTTACCGCCCCTCACGCGGCATGATAATAAAAGAGTTCAACCCGCTGAACAAACACTATGGCGTGGATATTGCCGAGAACCCCGGCGAGAGTGTTCTTGCCACACACGAGGGAATAGTTATTATGAGCGACTACACAGCCAACGACGGCTACACCATTGCCATACAACACAAAGAAAACCTTATCTCGATATACCGCAACTGTTCACGCCTGCTCAAGAATGTCGGCGACAAGGTTTCGGGAGGCGAGGTTATTGCCTCGTTGGGAAAAGGCGGCGAAAGCAGCAGCGTACTGAAACCCTACCTGCACTTTGAACTGTGGCACAGAGGAAAAGCCCTCGACCCCAATATTTACATAGCATTCTAGCATAAACATAATATGGAAAACGCAAAAAAAAGACAAATAGCGATATTAGGCTCAACAGGCTCTATCGGCACACAAACACTGCAAGTGGTCGAGGAGCATCCCGAGCGTTTCGAAGTATATGCAATAACAGCAAACACCCGTGTAAATGACCTCATTGAACAGGCCCGTAAATTCATACCCCGCGTTGCAGTTATTGCCGATGAGAGCAAATATGCACAATTAAAAGAGGCACTCAGCGACCTGCCTATACGTGTATGCGGCGGCTACGAAGCCATTTGCGAGGTTGTAAAGGAACCCGAAGTCGATGTTGTGGTTACCGCAATGGTAGGCTTTTCGGGACTACGCCCCACTATTGAGGCCGTAAAAGCAGGCAAGGAGATTGCACTCGCCAACAAAGAGACTATGGTTGTAGCCGGCGAACTTGTAAACGCTCTTGCCACAGAACACAATGTACCCATTCTGCCTGTCGATTCGGAGCACTCGGCAATATTTCAGTGCCTTGCCGGAGAGATGGAGAACAAGGTTGAAAAACTCATACTCACAGCATCGGGAGGCCCTTTCCGCACCTGGGACATTGCACAGCTCGAGAACGTGACAAAAGAACAGGCACTGAAGCACCCTAACTGGAGTATGGGAGCAAAGATAACCATAGACTCGGCATCTATGATGAACAAAGGTTTCGAGGTTATGGAGGCCAAATGGCTCTTCGGCGTTGGAGCCGAGGATATTGAGGTTGTGGTACACCCACAATCGGTAATACACTCTATGGTGCAATTTGCCGACGGCGCAGTAAAAGCACAGCTTGGCACACCCGATATGCGCCTGCCCATTATGTATGCCCTCTCCTACCCCGAGCGACTCACCTCGTCGTTCTCACGCCTTGACTTCGGTACTCTGGGAGAGCTCACATTTGAGAAGCCCGACATGGAGAAATTCCCCAACCTGCGACACGCCTATGACGCACTTTCAATGGGTGGCAACATTCCCTGCGTGGTAAACGCCGCAAACGAAATATGCGTGGCTGCATTCCTTGCCGACCGCATACGTTTCAACGATATGCCCCGCCTCATAGCCCGCGCAATGCAGGAGGCCGAATATATACTAAAACCCACCCTTGACGACTACCTTGCAACCGACCGCGAGGTACGCAAGATGGTGGAAAGCTGGATTTGATTTTAACGTACTATTTATAAACAGAAGATGGAAGTATTTTTTATACGAGCGTTGCAGTTGATTATGGCACTGAGCCTCTTGGTGCTTATACACGAGTTTGGACACTTTATTTTTTCAAGAATATTCAAGGTGAGAGTAGAAAAATTCTACCTCTTCTTCGATTGGGGTTTCTCACTCTTCAAATGGAAGCCGAAAAACAGCGACACGGAGTATGGTGTAGGCTGGATACCCCTTGGCGGTTACTGCAAGATATCGGGTATGATTGACGAGTCTATGGATACCGAACAGATGAAACAGCCTATGCAGCCGTGGGAGTTCCGTGCAAAACCGGCATGGCAGCGCCTGCTGATAATGGTGGGTGGAGTTATGTTCAACTTCATACTTGCTATGTTCATTTATGCAATGATAATGTTCACCTGGGGCGAAAGCTACACCGACATACGCAAAGCCACATACGGTATGGAGTTCAACGAGAATGCAAAATCACTCGGTTTTGTCGATGGTGACATTATACTCAAAGTTGATGGTAACGAAGTTGATCGTTACAGCGTCGATTTGTTGCGCGCCATAGCCGACAGCAAGGAGGTTACAGTACTCCGCGCAGGCAACGAAGCAAAAATTGAGATACCCGAAGACTTTGGCCTGCTGGATATGGGCAAAGGCACACCTTTTATGCAGTACCGCATACCCGCCATTGTAGATAGCATTATGCCAGCATCGGCAGCACTGGCTGCCGGCATACAGAAAGGCGACAGCATCATAAGCATCGGTGGCCAATCCATTGGTTCGTGGAACAAGCTTATGGCTGTTATGCAGAACATAAAGGAGAAAGGCACACAGGAGATTAAGATTACAGTGATGCGCGACAGCATTGTAAACCTCACCGCCCAGGTCGATGAGACATACAAACTTGGCATCACCCCCTGGAACCCCGATTACCCTGTGGAGAAAATCACATACAACTTTGCAGAATCGTTCCCCGCAGGTATCGCTTATGGCTGGAATGTTCTCAAAGGCTATGTAAGCGACTTCAAATACCTCTTCTCAAAAGAGGGCGCACAGTCGGTTGGTATGTTCGGTACCATAGGCAGCCTGTTCCCCGCCACTTGGAACTGGCACCAGTTCTGGTTGATGACAGCAATGCTCTCACTCATACTTGCAGTGATGAACATACTGCCCATACCCGCGCTCGACGGCGGACACGTTGTATTCCTTATAATCGAGGTTATCACCGGCCGCAAACCTAGCGACAAGGTTCTTGAGTATGCGCAGATGGTAGGTATGATAATACTGCTGGGACTTTTCGTACTCGCAACCTACAACGACGCAATGCGTTTCATTTTCTAATTACCCCTACTTATGAAAGTAATCCTTTATACCCTAGCAAGCTTGGTAATGGCAGCCTGCGCAACAAGCAAGCCCAGCTGTACCGCAAAGCAGGCAATGAGCACCGACAGCACGCAAACATTTGCATTCTCTCTATTTTCGGCAGTAAACAGCACAGCCGAGGATGTTGAGAATTTCTGCATCTCCCCAGCAAGCGCACAATGGGCTCTCGCAATGACAGCAAACGGCGCTCGCGGCAACACTGCCAAGCAGATGTACGAAGCGCTCGGCTACCCCGATGCCGCAAGCAACACCCAAGGATTCAATTGCCTGCAAAAAGATAATATAAAAGCACTTAACAACAGCAGCGAAGCAAAAGTATCGGTTGCCAACTCCATTTGGGTAAACAAGGAGATAAAGCTAAAAAGCCGTTTCATCGAAGAGAATGCCAAATTCTACGATGCAACAACAAGGAATGTTACATTCGACGCAGGCACGGTGAAAGAGATAAACGATTGGTGCAGCGACAAGACCGAGGGCAAGATAAATTCGATACTCAACGAGGCCAATCCCGCAACAAAATTACTGCTCATAAACGCCCTCCACTTTAAGGCAGAATGGAGTAAACCCTTTTACAAAGATATTACCCATAATAATACCTTTACAAAAGCCAACGGAGAAAAAATCACAGTACCTATGATGGCAAGGAGCCAAATAGCCAACTATTACGAGGATAGTACTATACAGGCCACCGAGAAGAGTTTTAAAAATGGAGAATACTCAATGCTGCTCATTCTGCCGCGCGATGGAGTCTCTATACAGCAAGCCATTGGTCACATTACCGAGAAGTACAAGAAAGGACTCTTCGGCAATAGTAAAAAATACAATGTACATCTCACTATGCCCCGCTTCCGCACAGAATTCGGCACAAGCCTGAAACCTATGCTCAAGGCAATGGGAATAAACGAAGCATTCACAGCCCAAGCCGATTTTTCAGAAATATCTAAAACCCCGTTGCTCATCGACGATGTAATACAAAAAAGCTATATATCGGTCAATGAGGATGGTGCCGAAGCTGCTGCAGTAACCGCTGTGCAAATGATGCTAACCGGTCTTCCACGAGAAGAGCCTAAAACTCTCACCCTCGACCGCCCCTTCATTTATGCGATAACAAACAACCACACCGGCGAAATATTATTCATCGGCAAAGTTGGTAACCCCCAATATTAAAAAACAGATTATATGAAAAAACTGCTGACACTCATTGTGATAATTGCTCTCGCCACAAGCGCAATGGGCAAGAATCCCAAGTATGTATTCTACTTTATCGGCGACGGAATGGGCCCCTCGCACGTTCTCGGCACAGAACTGTTCCTCGGAGAGAAAGAGGGTAAGATTGGACGCCCCACCCCCTTGTGCTTCACACAATTTCCCTATAGTGCGTTCGTGACAACCTTCTCGGCAAGCAACGGTGTCACAGACTCGGCAGCATCGGGCACAGCCCTTGCCACAGGCCACAAGACCACCAACGGATTCTTGGGCGCAGCCCCCGACGGCACACCCGTTTATAGCGTAGCCCACGCGGCAAAGAAAGCCGGATACGCTGTGGGAGTAGCAACCACCGTATGCATAAACCACGCAACACCCGGAGCTTTCTATGCCCACAATACAAGCCGTAACAACTACCACGACATTGCCAAGGATATGCTTGTTGCCGACTACGACTTCTATGCGGGAGGCGATGCCAAATGCAGTACAGCACAACGCAAGGAACTATACGCCGCAGCCAAGAAACAAGGCTACACAATTGCTCGCGGATATGCCGACTACCTTGCCAAAGCCGACGAAGCGAATAAAATGATGCTATACCAAAAGGAGGAGAGAGAAGAGATACCTTATACTATAGACCGCACCGACGAGGACCTTACCCTTGCACAAATAACAGAAGCGGCTATAGACTTCCTTGGCGAGAAGAGCAAAAAAGGCTTTTTCCTTATGGTTGAAGGTGGCAAAATTGACTATGCCTCACACAGCGACGATGCTGCAACCATATTCCAGGAGGTTCTTGACTTTGATGCAGCCATTGCACAAGCCGTTGAATTCTACAAAAAGCACAAGGACGAAACCCTCATCATTGTAACCGCCGACCACGAAACAGGCGGCCTTGTACTCGGATACAGCGGAGCATACGCTCTCAACCTCAAAGCACTTGCACACCAAAAGGTAAGCGAGGATAAATTAAAAAGCATTCTGCGCACAAAAGCAATGCAGCGTATGCCCTTGAAGTGGGAAGATGTTAAAGAGGTTATAAGCCAGAACACAGGCTTGTGGAGCGCACTCACCCCAAGCAAAAACGAAGAGCAGACAATGAAAAGACTCTTTGAAGAGGGAGAGAGCAACCCCGAAAAACGTGTGGAGAAATTTGAATCCATTGCCACCGTTGCCAAGAACGCTATAAACCGCATCGCACTTGTAAGCTGGGCCGGCCCCAACCATTCCGGCACATTCGTTCCACTGTTTGCCATAGGCGAAGAGGCCGATGAGTTTCACGGCGTTATCGACAACACCGATATCCCCAAGATGATTAAGAAAATCGCCGGATACTGATAAATTACACAGCGAAAGGATAAATTGAAAAAGCCGGGGCAAAATGATTTTTGACCCGGCTTTTTCAATGTTCTTTAAGTTTTACTGATAACGCAAACTCTGCCCTATACGCAAAACCGTTTTTGAATTTATACCATTCAACTTGTAGATTGTACTCTGCGAAACACCGTGCTTGCGGGCAATAGTAGAAACAGACTCTCCGCTGCGCACCTTATGATACTTGGGCTCGGGGCCTTCTATAATCATCTTACCGCTCTTGGCATCGTAACGGCGAGTACCGGGCTTGTAATAGGTATATTGTTCACCTGTGACTGTCTGGTTCTTGAAGTCGAAAAAGAGCGCAGGGTCGAGCGACTTACCCATCAACAATGTCTCAAAGTGCAAGTGAGGACCGGTACTGCGACCTGAATTTCCACCCAAACCAATGGGGTCGCCGGCCTTAACCTTCTGGTCCTGTACAACCAACTTATTCTGCAAGTGTGCATAAACAGTTTCAAGACCATTATTGTGACGTATCACCACATAATGACCGTAGCCTCTGCGCTGGTAGGCTGTGATGCGTACCTTGCCATCGAAAGCCGCACGTATGGTATCGCCACGTTGCACCTTTATGTCAAGTCCTTTATGGGCACGACGACGGCGCGGGCGATAGCCGAACACATCGGTAACCTTGGTATTAGTGGTGGGCATAACAAAGTTACGCAAATCTATGCGCAAAGAGTCGGGCAGTTTTGCAGTGTAGTGTACACCGCTATTTTCCCAAGTGGGATAAAGTTCACTCGAAGGTATCATAAAAGCCTCGTTAAGCAACGAAAGACGCGCTTCCAACGGCTCACTCACCTCCATAGGCATATCAACAGGCGCGGGAGCAGGCATTGCATCCTGCGCACGAACAAAGCAAGGTGTTGCCAGCATAGCAACGGCAACTATTGCAGACAACTGTAATATTCTCACTTTCTATTATTTGTATTTAAGGCTCTCCTCGCCACCGTACTCAAATTCTGTAACCGCCGATTTATAATCGAACAACTCGCAATCTTTAAAGAAACGTGCAATCTCAATCTGTGCATTCTCCACAGAATCCGATGCGTGTACCACGTTCTGCTCGCCGCTCATAGAGAAATCGCCACGGATGGTACCGGGGAGTGCCTTGCGTGAGTTTGTAGCACCAACAAGCTGGCGCACTGTCTCCACAGCCTCAGCACCTTCAAGGCAGCAAGCGATAAGAGGAGCAGCCTGCATTGAGGCCTTCAAATAGGGGAAGAATGGACGCTCTTTAAGGTGGGCATAATGCTCGTTTACAAGTTCGTCGGTCATAAACAACATCTTAATGCCTACGAAACGCAGACCTTTACGCTCGAAACGGGTGATGATGTCGCCCGTCAAACCACGCTGAATAGCGTTGGGTTTAATAAGGATGAGTGTTTTCTCCATTGTTGAAAGTTTTTATTTATACGTATAAATGCCACTCGATGTGTGGCCGACACAAAACGTCATGAAACAAAGGTAAGAAAAATATTTATAAAACAAGGATTATTAAATAATTATGTTTCTTTCCACTGGTTATTTTAACAACTTGTGACTCTTGAAAAAAAATCATGATATGGCTCCCCAATTCCAGTTGTTGCGTTTCTTTATTGCACGCAATTGCTCCCACAACACACGGTAGAGAGGGTTATCACACTGCGGGTCGGCCTCCACCACAGAACGCGCCACCTCGCGTACATATTGAATCAACTGCTCGTCGCGGGCAAGGTTGGCTATTTTAAGGTCGAGCGCAATACCACTCTGCTGTGTACCCTCAATATCGCCCGGGCCACGCAATTTCAGGTCGGCCTCGGCTATTTCAAAACCATCGTTGCTGCCCACCATAATCTCCATACGCTTGCGGGTATCCTCGGAGAGTTTATAGTCGGTAACTAGTATGCAATAGGACTGCGAGCCACCGCGCCCCACGCGGCCACGCAACTGGTGCAACTGCGAAAGGCCGAAACGCTCGGCATTCTCAATAACCATCACCGTAGCATTGGGTACATCCACGCCAACTTCAATTACTGTTGTTGAAACAAGCATCTGTGTCTCTCCTTGCGCAAAACGACGCATCTCTTCGTCCTTCTCCTTGGGTTTCATCTTGCCGTGGAGCTTGCTCAGTCGATAATCGCAGAAGATGTTGCAGAGCTGGTTATAACCCTCTTCAAGGTTTTTAAGGTCGAGTTTCTCACTCTCGCTTATAAGCGGATAGACCACATACACCTGGCGACCTTCCTGCAGTTGACGGCGGATGAAAGAGTACATCTGGTCGGCACGGTTGCGGAAGATGTGTTGCGTGCTTATCGGCTTGCGACCGGGGGGCAACTCGTCGATGACCGAAACATCAAGGTCGCCATAGAGAGTCATTGCAAGGGTGCGAGGAATGGGAGTGGCAGTCATCACAAGGATGTGAGGAGGAATATTGTTCTTTGCCCACATCTTCGCCCTCTGCACCACGCCGAAACGGTGTTGCTCGTCTATTACCACAAGCCCCACATTGCGGAACTGCACATTATCTTCGAGCACTGCGTGTGTGCCCACAAGTATATCTACCGAACCGTCGGCAAGCCCATCAAGAATTGCGGGACGGTCTTTTTGCTTGGTACTGCCGGTAAGCAGTTCCACACGCACCGGAAGCCCCGAAAGCATACGACTCAACGTAGTAAAATGCTGCTCGGCAAGGATTTCTGTTGGGGCCATAAGACAGGCTTGGTAACCATTATCCTTGGCAAGAAGCATCGATAGAAGAGCGACAAGGGTTTTTCCGCTACCCACATCACCCTGCACAAGGCGGTTCATCTGGCGCGAGGTATTCACATCGCGGCGTATCTCCTTCACCACCCTCTTCTGTGCGCCTGTAAGTTCAAAGGGAAGTTTCTCGTTGTAGAAACGATTGAAGGCATCGCCCACCTTTGCAAAGCGGTGCCCCACATAACGCATCTGCCTATCCTTGGCATAATGCAGTATGTTTAATTGTATATAGAAAAGTTCTTCGAATTTAAGACGATGCTGTGCCGCCTGCAACTCCTTGTTATCCTTGGGGAAGTGTATTGCACGCAATGCCTCGGAGAGAGGCAAAAGATTATGCTTGCGAATAATTTCGGGAGTGAGGGTTTCTTCGAACAGCCCGCCTGTAAGTTGAAAAAGGTTCTGCACAAGCTTTGCCATAGCCGACGAGTTCAAACCACTGCGTTTCATCTTCTCGGTGGTGTTGTAATAGGGTTGCAACCCCATTTCACTCAACTGCATAGTTGATGCAACATCAATGTCGGGGTGAGCAATATTCACCCTTCCGTTGAACATTGTAGGCTTGCCGAAAACGAGATATTTTTCGCCAATCTTGTAACGCCCTTTCACATATTTTATACCACGGAACCAGACAAGGTCGATGAAACCCGTTCCATCGGTAAAATGTGCGACAAGCCTGCGCCCCACGCCCTCGCCCATCTCCTCGAAACTGCGCAACTCCCCGCACAACTGCACAAAAGGCATATTGCCGGTAAGTTCCGACACTTTGAAGAGGCGGCTGCGGTCGACGTACTTATATGGGAAATAGTATAGCAGGTCGTGCAGGGAAAATATTTTAAGTTCCCTGTTAAGCAGGGTGGCACGCTGCCCGCCCACCCCGGGCAGGAATTTTATATTTCTTGTTGCGGTGTCCAGCATTCCATTATGGTCTTCGCAATCATCATATCGTAGGGAGTGGTGAGCTTAATGTTCTCACGGTTACCATCGACACCCACAACATTATGACCAAGAGCCTCAACCACCGACGCATCATCGGTAAAGCTCTCCACAAAACGCTGCTCGTAGGCACGGCGCAGGATAGACAACTTAAACACCTGGGGGGTCTGCACAAGACGATAGCGGTCGCGGGGAACAACCTCGCTCGCGCCATTGCAGCCTATTATGTGACGAAGGCTGTCGTGAATATCAATCATAGGTATCGCAGCCCCGCTTATAAGAGCCTCACGATATGTATTGTCGTAAACAGCCTGTGAAACGAAAGGACGCACACCATCGTGTACACCCACAAGCGCATCGTCGATATCATCGACAAGCGCAAGGCCGTTCTGCACCGAGTGGAAACGTGTGGTACCACCGGCGGTAAGCTGCAAAGGCACAGCAAAAGAGTACTCTTTGCTCAATGTGTTCCACAACTCAATATGCTCCTGCGGGAGCACAAGAATTATATTCAACGAAGGGTCGAGAGCGTGCAAATGCTCAATGGTCACCATTACAATAGGACGATTTCCGAGCAACTGAAACTGTTTGGGCATCTCACCACCCATACGGGTACCTTTACCACCCGCAACAACTATAATATATCTTTTCATGTTTTTTCATTTAAATTGCATCTGCGCACGCAAGGTATTCACAACCTCGGCACCGCAGAAATGTTCCACTATGGCAAAACCGAAGTCGAAAGAGACACCCGGGCCACAACCAGTGATAATGTTACCACATACTTCAACCGCAGCAGCTGTGTATTCTGCACCAAAGAGGTCGCTCTCGCAACCGGGGTAACAGGTTGCCTTTTTACCTTCGAGCAGCCCGGTGCGACCAAGAACCATGGGAGCAGCACATATAGCAGCAACCAGCTTGCCTTGTGCCGAAACATCTTTGAGAAGAGCGCGCAAAGGCTCGTGGGCCGAAAGATTGTCGGTACCTACACCGCCACCGGGCAACACAAAGGCATCGCCCTGTGAAAAATCACACTCCTCGAACAGAGCATCAGCAACAACGGTTACTCCCTGTGCCGAAAGAACCTCCTTGCGCCCCATGATTGAAACGGTTACCACCTCTATACCGGCGCGACGCATAACATCAACGGGGGCAAGAGCCTCCACGGTTTCAAAGCCGTCGGCAAAGAATATATATATCTTGCTCATACTTTATCGCAGTTTAAAGTAATATGTAATTGTTCCTGTCTGGTTATTCACAGCCGAAACACCATTAAATACAGCCTTACGGGCAGCGTCGAGCGCAGCGCGGCGCAATGCGGCATTTGCAGTGTTTGTGCGTGAGTTTATAGTAGTCTGTATAACTTTTCCTTCGGGGTTAACGGTGATGTTTACCACAACACGACCTTCGTCCTGTACATTGTACGAGGGGCGGGGCAATGCTCCCGACAAAGAACGGCCGTGAAGGTCAAAAGTACCATAGCCACCGGCACCGTCAACAACGCCGGTCTGTGAATTGCCTTGCGGTGAACCCTGATTACCCTTGCCCTCGGCAGCTTCGCCGCGGTTTGTCATTGTACTGCCCTTGCCAAAAGCACCCGCAATACGGGAATTTGCCACACGGGCAAGCTCTTCGGCCTCTCTGCGTTTCTGCTCGGCCTCCTGTGCTTTACGTTCCGCCTCTATCTGCTCGGCGCTCTTCTGCGGCTTTTCAACCTTTTTCTCACGTTTCTTCTTGTCGGAGCTGTTCAGAGCCACGGTCGGCTCGTCGGGTTGAGTAATGAGCGGCTCGTCGGGGGCTGTGGCAGGCTTCGGCTGTACTGCCGGTGCGGGAACCGGTTGCGGTGCCACATTCACCTCGGTATATCGGTAGGCATCGCCGGAGGCAAGTTCGGTGTCGCCCATAATCACAGGCACACCCTCCTCTTCCTGCGGCAGGGGCTTGTTTATCACCAAGAACCACAAAAGCAGGAAGAGCAACAAATGTACCACGACAGTTGCTGCAACTCCATATTTTTGTTCTCTTGTTATCTGCATAGTTCTTATTTACGGTCGGGACGGCGCGTTGCAAGCACCATCTTGAATTGATTTTCGTTTGCTATGTTAAGCACCTTTACAATCTCGCGATAAGGGATACTCTCGTCGGCATAAAGCGCAACATACATCTCGGGCTGCTTGGCTGCACAATCGAGCAGGAATGATGCGATGTTTTCGGGCAGGATGGGCATCTCGTCGTCGTTGCCGAAAGCCGAATAGTAGTTCAGGTCCTTGTCGATGATTATACGCGCCAAAGGCTTTGCCGAGGTCTGTTGCTTACCCTGTGGCAAAAGCACCTTGATGGCGTTGGGTGTTACCATCGTCGAGGTTATCATAAAGAAAATCAACAATAGGAAGATGATGTCGGTCATCGACGACATCGAGAACATATCTATTGTTTTAGTCTTTCTTTTAATCATTTTACGGTAGATGAAATGTTATTTTTTCTCTTTAAGCTCGCCAACAACCTCCATAAAGGTTATGATATCGCCCTCAATATCGTTCTGCACCTTGTCGATGAGTGCAACAAGATAATTGTATGCAAAGATGGCAATAATACCCACGATTAGACCTCCCACGGTAGTAATCATCGCTTCGTAGATACCACCTGAAAGAAGCGATACATCGATGTTGTTACCGGCATTCGACATCTCCCAGAAAGCCTGCACCATACCGGTAACGGTTCCCAAGAAACCAATCATGGGGCCCACAGCAGCAATTGTAGAGAGAACGGGAAGCCCCTTCTCCAACTTGGCAATCTCAAGGCTTGCGCTATTGTCCAGTGCCTGACGGATATAGGAAGTCGAGAGGTCATAAGCTTTTAGTCCCTTCACAAGTACTCGTGAAAGAAGAGAGCCCTGGTTGTAACAGTAATTCACAGCCGACTTCATATCGTTTTCCTTTATGTTGTCGTGCAAACGGTCTATGAGGTAAGGGTTCTTCTTCATCGCTGCGCGTATTGTAGCGAAACGCTCAAAGAACACATAAATACCCACGATGGAAAGCAATACGAGTACTGCCATTATCCAGCCGCCTTTCAAGGCCATATCCAACACGTTAATACTCTCCTGAACAGGCTCGGTGAGCACCATAAGTGAATCCTGTGCCACCGCTGCCGCTTCTGTTGCTGCAAGTAAAATCATAATATCCTTATTTATTTCTTAATCAAACAATTCTGATATGCTTTTATTGTATTTTCAAGACCAAGATAAAGCGCATCGCACACAAGGGCGTGACCTATCGACACCTCATCGACCCACGAAATAACATCGGTAAAGTATTTCAGGTTTTCGAGGCTCAAATCGTGACCGGCGTTAAGACCAATGCCAAGCTGTTTCACACGCTTTGCTGTTTCAAGGAAGGGTTCGATGGCTAGCTCGGGGTTGCGTGCATAGTCGTGAGCATAGGGCCCTGTGTAGAGCTCCACGCGGTCGGCACCCGCCTTTGCCGCAAATTCCGCCATACGGGGAGAGGCATCGATGAAGATAGAGCTGCGTATGCCGGCACCACGAAGGTCGTTCAAAATATCACGCAGGAACTCCTGCTCCTTTTCTGTGTCCCAGCCACTGTTAGAGGTTATCTGGTCGGGTTTGTCGGGTACGAGGGTAACCTGCGAAGGACGCACACGAAGAACGAGATCCATAAATTCCTTTGAAGGATAGCCCTCGATGTTAAATTCTGTGCGAAGAATAGCCTGAAGGGCCGGAACATCGGCACGACGTATGTGACGCTCGTCGGGACGGGGGTGCACTGTAATTCCGTCGGCACCAAAGAGTTCACAATCTTTCGCCACCTTCAAAATGTCGGGATTGTTACCGCCACGCGCATTTCTTATTGTGGCAATCTTGTTTATGTTTACACTTAATTTCGTTTTCATAAATTCCTGGTTGCAGGCAAACATATTTTGCCTATGATTAACAAAATTCCTTTTAAAAAGGCAAAATTACTACAAATAATAAAATTTAAATAATAAATTATCTTAATTTTGCATAGAATAACAAAAGTAAGTCGGCCGGCGACATTGTTTTTTCATATAAACAGAGAGATAACCATGAAGTTTGCAATATTCGGTAACATACACCAAACCAAGAAATCGGAAAGCATAGACAAGCTTTTCGACGCCATAAACAAACAAGGCGACAGCTATGCAATAGACCGCCCGTTTTATGATTTTCTGCGCGAGAACCGCAATATTGCGCTCGACGAGACAAGCATAATCGACGGCGATGACTTTGCTGCCGACATGGCAATAAGTTTCGGTGGCGATGGAACGCTGTTGCGCACAGCTTCGCGTGTCGGACGCAAAAGAATACCCATTCTGGGCATAAACGCAGGGCGTTTGGGATTCCTCACAAGCACATCGAACAACGATATTGAGCACATAATACAACGCGTTCACGCCGGCGAATACACCATTGAGGAGCGCAGCCTCATAGAGGCAACCGCCACCAATGGCAACATCGAGACTTACCCCGTGGCACTCAACGAGATTGCGATAATGAAACATGCATCCTCTTCGATGATGACACTCGAAGCCACTCTCAACGGTAAGGAAAAGATAATATACCAGGCCGACGGCCTCATAGTTGCTGCCCCATCAGGCTCAACCGGCTACTCTTTGAGCGTAGGCGGCCCCATCATCGCCCCCAATGCCGATGTAATAGTTCTCACCCCCATCGCTCCGCACAGTTTGAGCGCACGCCCCATAGTTTTGAGCGACAGCACCACAATTGAGATAAAGGTAAACAGCCGCAGCCGCAACTACCTGATAGCCATTGACGGCCGCAACGAGAGCTGCGACGAAAGCACCACAATTACAGTGCGCAAAGCCGATTACAAACAACTTATCGTGCGCCGCCGCGAGCACTCATTCATTCTTAACCTGCGAGAGAAACTTATGTGGGGAGCAGACAGCAGAGAATAACCCACACAACAACAAGAGGGTGCCCCAAAGGCACCCTCTTACTCTTTATTGTAGATTGAATAAAAAGAGTTATTTTAAGGGCGAGTATACGACAAAAGAGCCTTTTTAGTCAATCTCCCCATCCTCGGCGAATAACCCAACGATATACTATCGGAATAACATAAATATTCAGGAATGTGGAAGAGAGGAGACCACCAAGCACCACCACAGCCATAGGACTTTGAATTTCGTTACCACTCTTGCCACCCGCAATAATCATAGGGATAAGCGCAAGAGCCGATGTGAATGCCGTCATAAGGATTGGGGTAAGCCTGTCTCCGGAACCTGCACGCACAGCCTCATCAAGCGACAACCCCTCGGCACGCAGATGTCCGTAACGCGACACAAGCAGAATACCGTTGCGTGTAGCAATACCGAACAGCGTTATAAGACCAATTATTGCAGGGATACTCATAACCCCCGAAGATATATATGTTGCAACAATTCCGCCAATGAGTGCAAGCGGAAGGTTTATCAACACCACAAGCGAAAGCGATGTGCTTTTGAACTCACCATAAAGCAGCACAAAGACCACAAGCACTGCCACGGCCGTTGTGAGCCACAATGTGCGCGATGCCGATGCCGCGCTCTCGAACTGCCCGCCATATTCAAGGCGATAGCCCTCGTCGAGCGGCAACTCCTTTTCGAGATAAGCAGCCACACGCTCCACAGTACCCGCAACATCGCCACTTGCGATATTTGCCGACACAACCACCTTGCGTTGCACATTCTCGCGACTTATACTGCCCGGGCCACCAACCGACACAATGTCGGCAACCTCGGTGAGCGCAACCTTGCCTTTCGGTGTGTCTATAAGCGCATTTTTCACGCCATCGACACTCTCGGTGTAATCTTTGTTCAAGCGGATTATAAGGTCGAAAGAGCGTTCCTGCTCATACACCGCACCCACCTTTTTACCGGGGAATGCAGCCTCAACAAAATCGTTGAACTGCTCCATTGTAACACCATAATAGGCAAGGCGGTCGCGACGCGCACGCACCTGCAACTGCGGTGTCTCCACCTGCTGCTCCACGTTCACATCCACCACCTCGGGGAATTCCGCAAGCAGAGATTTTATGGTGGTTCCGGTCTTGAACAGGCGGCTCAGGTCGGGGCCGAAGATTTTTATTGCAAGGTCGGCCTGTGTACCCGACACCATATGGTCTATACGATGCTCCAAAGGCTGACCAACCGAGGTTACCACGCCGGGTATCGTTGCAAGACGGTTGCGTACCTCGTGCAGGAATTCAGCCTTGTTACGCTCTTTTAGTTCAAAATTCACATCAATTTCGGCTCCGTTCGAAGTTTGCGAATGCTCGTCAAGCTCTCCGCGTCCCGTACGACGCGCCGTGCTCACCACCTCGGGTATCTGCAAGAGTTCCTGCTCTATGAGGCGACCTATGCGGTTCGACTCTTCGAGCGATACTCCGGGGCGCGACACAGCAGATATTGTCAACGCCTTTTCGTTGAATTCGGGGAGGAAACTGCGTCCCATCTGTGTGAAAAGCAGCATACACACAGCAAAAAGCAGCACAAGCGACACCACTACACCCTTACCGTGTTTCATAGCCCAGGCAAGCGACTGCTCATAACGCACAAGCAACCACCCGTCTACCCAGTTTTTCTTCTCCACACGGCGCAAATACCCCTCGCCCGAAAGCATTATTTTGCAGAGCAGAGGTGTAACCGTCATTGCCACAATGAGCGACATTACAAGTGCCACAAGATAGGCAACACCAAGGGGTTTAAGCATACGCCCTTCGAGACCGCTCAAAAAGAAAAGCGGCATAAATGTAACCATTATTATAAGCGTGGCGTGAATGATGGAAGCACGAATCTCCGACGATGCCTCGAACACCACTCTGAATGCCGAGCGACGCTCTTCCACAGGCAGCATATTGTTCTGTCGCAAGCGTTTATACACATTTTCCACATCGATTATGGCATCATCGACAAGCGAACCGATTGCGATACACATACCGCCTAAAGTCATTGTGTTTATATCCATCCCAAGCATATAGAGCACTATCACCGTACCGAGCAACGACAAGGGAATAGCCAGAACTGAAATAACCGTAGTGCGGAAACTTGTGAGAAAGAGGAAAAGTACCAATACCACACACACTGCACCCTCGATTAGCGACTGCCCCACATTGTTTACCGATGATTGGATGTAGTCGGCCTGGCGGAATATTTTTGTATCCATCACCACATCGGCGGGCAGGGATTTTGCAATACTTCCGAGGTTGCGCTCTATATTTTCGGTAACACTCAAAGTGTTTATTCCGGGTTGTTTCGATATTGAAAGAATTATTGAGGGCTCGCCATTCTGCGCTGCATAACCCTTGCGCACCGAGGGAGCCACCACAACATCGGCAACATCGGCAACACGCACAGGTGCATCACCCTTCATTGCCACAAGTGTGTTACCAAGTTCCTCTATATTATTTGTGCGCCCCATTGCTCGCAGGTTGTACTCGTTGCCATAGTCGCGCACAACGCCGGCACCCACATTCACGCTCATAGATGCCACGGCAGCTTCAAGTTCCTCCATCGACACACCGTACATACCCATCTTCACCGGGTCGGCAAGCACCTGGTACTGTTTGTAATCGCCGCCAATGATTGTTACCTGCGACACACCGCCCGTAGCAAGTATTGCCGGCTTCACCACCCACTCGGCAAGGGTGCGAAGTTCCATCATCGAGGTGCTGTCGGCACGCATACCGATGAACATAATTTCACCCATCACGCTCGATTGCGGGGCCAGTACCGGCACAATACCGTCGGGCAACTGCCCCGACAGAAGACTCATCTTCTCGCTGATAATCTGCCTTGCCTTGTAGATATCCATACCCCAGTCGAATTCCACCCATACAAAGGAGAAACCCTGTGACGAGGATGAACGCACACGGCGTACGTTAGTTGCACCATTAACAGCAGTCTCTATGGGGAAAGTCACAAGCCTCTCTATCTCTTCGGGTGCCATATCGGCAGCATCGGTGAGAACCACCACGGTGGGCATTGTGAGGTCGGGGAATACATCCACCTCTATATTTCGCGCCGAATAGATACCGCCGATGACCACAAGCACCACGGCAAGCATCACCAACAACCTGTTATTCAGCGAGAACTTTATGATTGTATTAAGCATAGCAAAAATATATTAGTGAACGTGCCCAGCGTGGGGGTCGAGCGCGGCTGCGCCCTGCGACAATTTAAGCGACACAGCGCCCTTTGTAACCACTCTCTCGCCTGCGTGCAACCCTTTCAACACCTGAACCTGCACACCGTCGGTAGCTCCGACTGCAACCTCACGTTTTTCAAACGAAACGGGTGTATGCTGTACAAATACAAAGAAGTTACCCATCTCCTCAACAAGTGCCGTGCGCGGAATGGTCACACGCTCCACACCCTGTGTTTGCGACGAAAGATAGAGAGTAACTATACTACCCGCAACCACCTCGCCAATGTGCTTTGCTGTAACCGTAACAGGCAGCATTGAACAACCGTTAGCCGACGCACCCGCAGTAAGACGCGCATCGAGTTCGTCCATTGTATAGACCTTGCCACCGGGCAACTCAATATTTACCGATGATATGTTTTTGAGCATCTGCGCATAACGCACAGGCAATTCAGCCGAGAGATTCATTGCGCCGTCGCGCTGAATAACCGCAAGCGGAGCACCCGCCTGTACATAATCGCCGTTACCCGCAAGCAGGCTTGCCACATAACCGTTTATGGTGGATTTCACACCCGATTTACCCGATGAAAAGGAACGTTTCATACTTTCGTAACGCGCTTCGGCCTGCACAAAAGCAGCCTCGGTAGCCTCGTATTCGCGTTTGGAAACGATATTCTCCTTATAGAGTTCGCTCTTGCGCTCAAAGTCGCTCTTTGCTACGTTGTAGGCACTCTCGGCCTCGGCAAATTTCACTGCGGCATCGTTCTCGGTAACATTTCCACCGTCGAGCACAAAAAGCGTTTCACCAGCCTTCACCGCTTTACCCTCGACCACATTGCCGGCATACTGCACCCTGCCCGCAGAGGCAGCCACAAGTGTAATGAAATTGTCGGGAGTGGCTGTTACACGCGCAGCCACCTTCACCGCTCCGTTGAACGAACTTTTTGTAGCAACGGCAGTGGCAAAATCAATCTTCCAGCTCTGTTCTTTGGGGAAAGCTATGTTATTTTCGTGGTTGTGTCCCTCGTGTGAATTTTCGTGCGAGTGATTGTGAGCCTCGTGAGTATGTGCGTGCTCCTCGGCGTGGCTGTGCTCGTGGGCGTGTTCTCCCTCGTGCGAGTGCCCATCGTGTGAATGATGCTCGCCGCACTCTATGTGAACGTGTACAGGAAGAACCTCACTGCCGACAAAAAAGAGCAGGTTACCCACCGCTGCTTCGCGGGGAGTAAACGTAAAATTATACACACCTTTGTGCGATGGATGCACAGTGAGTTCTTCGCGCTTGCCGTGCGCATCGAGAGCAACATTTATTGCACCGCCGGCGTAAGGTTTGAACGCGGGGAGCGATGTTACATACGCTGTTGCCGAGGCTTTATGCCCCGCAACAAGTCCATCGTACTGCACAAAAAGTTCTACCGAGTCGCTGTAAACAGCGGCCTCGAGCGCCGAATGCTCGTGCGAGTGGGTCTCTTCGCTTTTATGGCTGTGGCCACAGCCGCAAATGGCAATTGCTGTGATTGCCGCAAGAAATATGTTCTTCATATAAAAGTATTACCTTCGCAATTTACTCTGCGAAGGTAATACTTTTTTTCTGCAAACAGGTTGCAAGGTGTTGTTATGTAAACACGAACAGGGTATTAAGGGTTCATTATACATTTCAGTTGTTGTGACTTGCTTTAAACTTCTCGGTGTCGCTAACAGCTCTTCTTTATTTCCATCTGTTTCTTTTTAACATTACTCCAGCGGATGCTATCTGTGCGCACAAAAGAACATTGGTATAAAAACTCTCCCACTTGATGCATCAAGGCGGGAGTGGCCTGCAAGGCCGAGGGGGATTATGTTGTTTTTCGTTTTTTATTCACTCCCCTCCGTCACTGCACTAAACAAAATCTACTCCTTTGGGAATATAAATATTCCGTCGTCGCAACAACCTTGCAAGCAAGTGGGTGCAAGCTTGCTTGTACACGCAACGAGCGCAGCAGGTTCTCGCAGAAAGCAAACGGCTCTGTGACTTCGCGCCGTCCCTCGCACTCACGTGCAAGTGGCGGAGTTAAAACCTGCCTACGCACCCGCGGTATAAAACACACCCCGCTCACCGAAAAACGGAGAGCGGGATGATACTATTTATTTCCTTTACTCACACACAGGGCGGACCGACCGACCGTTGTAACGGCTGCTGCCGCACCAGTAGTGGTAGCTGCTGCTGAAGTACAAGCTGCCAGCGCCGCTGCTCAACGAGCACGACCAATAGTCGCCGACAGACCCCTGGCGGCTGACTCCCGTACCGTAGCGATAGCCCGCAGCGGGCAGGAAGATGCTGTTGCCATTGGGGCCGGTTACGCGGTAACCGTTAATGCCATTGAGGGTGGTCCACTGCCAAGTGCAGTTGTTTAGTAGTTCTTGTTGCTCGGCAAGGGTGGGCATACGCCAAGAACCGCCCCACTTAACGTGGGCAACATCGTCACCGGGCTCAAGGATGGTTTTGTTATCTACAGTGCCGTAACTGCTACTGGTGCAGTATTTGGTCATTGAAGTTTCGCTACCGTTGCAATATTTATAGGTGCTCCAATCGTAGCTACTCTTTTCTTCTGTTTCCCCCCAAGCGTAGTAACCGCCGTACTCTTCGGGGGCGGTGGCACCAACGTTGTGTGATGCCCATTTAACCGAAAGACCAAGGTCGACGGTTTCGCCTGTGATAATTGTTGGTTCTTCGGGAACGACGGGTGTGTCGGGTTCTTCTTCATCGCCGTTGAGAATTATATCAACTATTTTGGTTACATCGGCTACGTCAACTGTGCCGTCACCGTTAACATCGCCTTTTTTACCGGCAGAGGTAGTAGGGGCGTCGGGAACGGTGAGGGTAACGGAGGTGATGCGAGCTTGGTCGCTGCCACTGCTTGCGCTGCCGTCTTTGGTGTAGCGGGCAACAAAGGTATGTACGCCGGGAGCGGTAAACTCGTGGGTATAGGTGCCACTTGCTTCGCCGCTTTTCTTCAACAGCTCGCTACCGTCGAGGGTGACTATTAACCAGTCGTAACCGCTCTCGCTACTGACAGACCAATTAAAACTAAGGCTGCAACCGGAGACTACACCGACTACGTAGCTGTTTTCGCTACTGCTGCTGTGGCTACCGCTGTTACTAGAGGACCAATCTTTAAAGGTTTGTGCGCCTGCGCTCAATGTGAGCAACAGGGCAACGAGAAGAAAGTAAATCTTTTTCATAATCTTAATTTTTTATTTATCAATTATTTAAATTATTATCGCTAAAAAAAGCACACAACACCCTCCCAAGCAACGGCACAACAAGTGCCTGCCCGGTAATAATTCAAGAAAAAAGAAAAGGGATAGTTAGACTGTGTGTGTGTGTGTGTGTTTACACAAAAATTCCGCATCCGCAAATTTATTGGGATGTTTTTCGTTCAGTTCATTGATATTTAACACATTAACACTCATCGACAGATTACCGTCACTATTATACAATGCAAATATAGGAAGAACTTGCGAGAAATATCACACTTGCTTGGATATTTCTCGCAGCGAGCGAAAGAATATTCGAAATTTACCACCAAGACAATGGTTTTTAATTACTATTTATCTGATTTACAATAAATTATATTTCGGTTTGAAAATCCGAACTTGCACCGCTTATTTTCATTGAAAATCCGAATTACGGATGTAGATATACCACAAAAAAACTTTTTGTCAGCCATTTTGTCGTTGTGTTTTGTTACCGCCTAAACTTTGCAGCCCACTCTTTATCGACATAATTTTCCAAAAGGGTGCAGGCGTGTGCGCTGAAAGCAAGCCCGCAAGCAATAATATTATCCCATTGCTCACGTGGGAGAGTGTTAATTGCATCGTGAGCAAGCCCCTCGCGCCAAAGACCAAACACTGTGCCGGCATTGAAATTATCGCCCGCACCCACAGTGCTGCGAACCTCTACTTGTGTCACAGGGTATTGCGCGGTGAACGAGGGGGTGAAAAGTGTCACAGGGCCGTCGCCGCTTGTGAATATGAAATTCTTGCAGTGGGGTGCTATGTGCGAAGTGTAAATCCCGGCACCGTCGGTACTGCCAAAGAGGTAACGAAAATCGTCGGCCGAGCCGCGTACCACCGTGGCAAGTTCCATATTTTCAATGATGGCAGGGAGCAATGCCTCGCGCTCGTGTATGTGGTTGCGACGGAAATTTATATCGTAATAGATTGTTGCACCCTGTTCACGGGCGTGCTGCAAAAAGGGCTTCACCTTGCTACGCAACACCGGGTTAAGCACAAAGTATGAACCGCAGAGAAGAATATCGCCCGTGCCAAGGGTGGGAAACTCCACCGACAGGCGGTTTTTGGGATAATCCTTGTAGAATACATAGTCGGCATCGCCGCGCTCGTTGAGAAAAGCAAGCGAAAGAGGCGATTTCCCATCGTCGAAACAGCAGACAGCCGATGTATCCACTCCGCTGTCGCGCAGGTGTTCCAGGATTATTTCCCCTACACGGTCGTTGCCCACCTCGCTTATGAAAGCCGCAGGCACACCCGCACGCCCGAGCGACACTATGCTGTTATAGACCGAGCCGCCGGGAACCGCACCCACCGGGGCGTTATCCTTGAAAAGTATATCATAGACCGTTTCTCCAATACCAAAAACCTTTGCCATAAATTCAAGCCTTCTCTATTATTTCTTTAAGTTCACTCAAACTGTTTATAACCACAAGATAATCGCTGAGGTTGCCACGCACGAAAGTACCTTGCGACATTTGTTGCAGAACTCCAAGAAGCCCGTCCCAAAAGCCGCACACATTGTAGAGCACCACACGTTTTTTGTGAAAGCCAATGGTGGCGGCCGCCATAGTGTGAAAAACTTCGTCGAGCGTACCAATGCCACCGGGAAGAGCCACAAGCACATCGCTGCGCTGCACCATAATATCCTTGCGCTCACTAAGGTCGCGGGTGTGGATTTTCTCGTCAAGCAACGCGCTCACGCGGTTACGTTCCTCCAGCACAAGAGGCACCACGCCAACAATGTGGGCGCCCGCACTCTTTGCAGCGGCAGCAGTCACTTCCATAAGACCGGCACGGGCACCGCCATAAACAAGCGCACAACCCAAGGAGCCTATAAGTTCCCCCACTTCACGCGCCGCCTGTACATAAGGAGAGGCAACGGTGTCCGAAGCGGCACAAAAAACAGCAATATTCTTCATAAACAGTAACTTTTGTTCGCTAAATTATACATTTTTACGCCCTTAAAGAGTAAAATCACGAACAAAAATAGCACGCACTTTCCATGTTAACATAATTTAACAAACGGGGGGGGTGTTTTTATATCTTTTAAATTACATTTGCAAAAAAACATACATTAACCAACTAATTCTAAATCACTATGAAAAAGACTTTTTTAAAATTTGTATTGTCTTGCTTTATGGCAATTTTTGTAGCAACAGTTTTTTCGTCTTGCGGTGGCGACGATGACAACAGTCTTGCTATAGCAACTCTCCCAACAACCGGGCTTGAAACACCGCAATACGAGGGTGTAAGTGCCAAATACACTATTGAAAACCAAAAATCAAAAATCAAATCATTGGAGTTGACCGCAAGTGGCAACTACCTAATTATAACAAACGGAGCCAGCTATAGCAAAAGAGTTGGAACTCTTGGCGTGAACAAAAATATCTTTGTAAATTTAGGTGTTGTAACACGTGCCAACTACAATAATATTATATATGGTAAATTCACCAAAGTAAGTGACACAGAATACTACCTTGAGGACTACGGAATAGTAAAAATTACCGAGACTGCAAACGATTCGTACAAGATTGAAGTTCAACAAAACAACGGCACAAGCTTTGAAGTTGGAGCTCGCAAAGAGGAGCAATACTCAACAAGCACAGCCACAAACAAACTTTGCCGCACTTGGGAGATAGACAAATTGGGGCTTACAGTTAAAATCAAAAGCACAAGTTTCAGTTTCAGCAAGACCGTCGAAGAAGATGATTATAAAGGACTCTTACTCTCTTATGTAAGTTGGATGGAAAAACTCAGCGGTAAAAAATTGAGCGAATTTGAGAAAGAGCAGATAATATATATAGCCGATGCCTATAACCAGTCTCGCCCCACAGAAATAACCTTCACAAAATCGGGTACATACACTGTTAACTACATAAACAACGCTATCGGAGTTGCTGCCTGGACCTGGCTTAACGAAAGTGCCGGCAAGGTACAATATTCTTGGAATATAGATAACATCTACGACGAAAACATTAGCGGCGAGATGACCATCAAATATTCAGGTAACACAATGAAAGTATACGAAACTTCAACTGACGAAAGTAATACCGTTGAAACAACAATGATATATCATATGAATGAGGTTAAATAAACTGCTCGTTTATATCTTTACCAACGAATATGGCCCGTCGCGACGGGCCATATTTTTTTTGCAAGAATTATTTTATGTAAAAACAAAGGTGAATATTGATGAAACTGCTATTTTTGCAGGCAATGAACAAAACCTTGTTTAGTATAATGCTTCTGTTTTTCGCCCTGCACACAGCCGTTGCACAGAGAAAAATATCCACCGACGAGGGGGAAAAATACGTTGTGGGGGTGAGCGAGTACAAGGGCGAGAAGATACCGCACATAACTCTCCCCACCTACTACGCTTACGCGCCGCTTATCTTCAAGAACAACAGACAACAGACATATTACGACCGCCTTGTGAGGGATGTTAAGAAAACCATTCCCCTTGCAATGGAGATACGCGACATTATCTACGAAACAGAAGCGCACCTTAAAACTCTCCCCGACAAAAGAGCGCAAAAAACATATCTCGACAACAAGGAGGAGGAACTGAAGGAGATTTACACCCCTAAAATGAAAAGACTCACACTGCGACAGGGCAAACTGCTCATAAAGCTCATAGACCGCGAGTGTGACCAGAATGCCTACCAGCTTATAAAGCTATTTATGGGCTCGTTCAAGGCGGTATTTTACCAATCTTTCGCAAAACTATTCGGTGCAAGCCTGAAAAAGACATACGACCCCACTGGCGAGGATTTTTTAATTGAGCGTGTGATTATACTTGTTGTAAACGGGCAAATTTAACAAGACCATAAACGCACAGCAGCAACGACTAACGCCGTTGCTGCTGTGTAATATATTAATTCTTCCTTATTCTACCCAACCGAACTTCTTTGCAAATTCCCAAATGACCATACCGGCTGTTACCGAAACATTAAGCGAATGCTTTGTTCCAAACTGCGGAATTTCTATCGCCGCATCACTTGCATCGACCACCGGCTGCTGCACACCCTTGACCTCGTTGCCAAGAATAACAGCATATCGTGTGCCGGGCTCAACCTCGAAACTCTGCAAGGCGATGCTACCCTCGCACTGCTCTATGGAGCACACCTTGTAGCCCTCGCTCTTCAAGAGCGCAACGGCATCAAGTGTGTCGGTAAAATGTAGCCAGGGCACCACCTCCTCGGCACCGAGAGCAGTTTTGTGTATTTCGGCCGAAGGGGGTGTGGCGGTAATGCCGCAAAGCAATATACGTTCCACTCTGAATGCATCGCTTGTGCGAAACACAGAACCCACATTATGCAGGCTGCGCACATTGTCGAGCACCACAGTCAGGGGCAACTTCTCGGAGTTTTTGAATTCCTCACGCCCTATGCGCCCCATTTCCGTTACAAGTTTCTTCTTCACGAGAATAGTGTATTATGCAAATTTACTCCAATCGGTAAGGCTCATATCACCCTCACGCTCAAATGTTGCGTGCATACCGAGAGCCGCTGCAATATTGTGGCTCACGTGACCTTTTTTCGCAATCTTCAAGTAATCCCACAACAACTGCTTGTAAGCAGGGTGGGCACAATTCTCGATGAGCAACTTGGCACGCTCGTCGGGTCCCTTACCGCGAAGGTCGGCAACACCCCACTCGGTAACCACCACGCGAACATCGTGCTCGGTGTGGTCGGCGTGTGTAACCATAGGCACAATAGAGCTTATCTGGCCACCCTTCTGTGTAGAGGGGCAAGTGAAGATTGAAATATATGCGTTACGTGCAAAGTCGCCCGAACCACCGATACCGTTCATAAGGCGTGTACCGCAGATGTGTGAAGAGTTCACGCAGCCGTAGAGATCGACCTCGATGGCGGTGTTCATTGCAATAATACCAAGACGACGAATTATTTCGGGGTGGTTTGAAATCTCCGAAGGACGGAGTATCAACTTGTCGCGGAAGAAGTCGAGATTGTCGTAAACGTGTGAAAGACACTCTTGCGAGAGTGAAAGCGAACAGGTACTTCCGGCAATAACCTTTCCTGCCTCCATAAGTTTTATCACAGAGTCCTGCAACACCTCGGAGTAGAGATAAAGGGGCGGAATTTCGGTCGCATTTTCAAGGCTTTTAAGCACAGCGTTTGCCACGTTACCGATACCACTCTGAATGGGGAGGCCGGTTGCGGGAATTATACCACGCTTTATATCGCTGATTATAAAATCGACAACATTCTCACCAATCTTGCGGGTAACATCGTCGAGTTCCTTGAAGAGAACCACCTCGTTGGGCATATTTACCTCGACAATACCGATAACCTTCTTTGGGTCGACCTGAACATAGGGCTTGCCCACACGGTCGTCGGCCTTGTAGATAGGTATCTCGCGACGATAGGGAGGGTCGGCAGGCTCATACACATCGTGGAAACCGATGGTGTGGTGATAGGTGTTGCGCTCAATGATGATTTTGTCGGCAAGGTTGGCAACTGTCTGGCCGATACCACCGGCAGTGGTAAGATAAACCTTACCGTCGGGGGTAATGTCGATTGCTTCGAGGATTGCCACATTCACCTTACCCATATAACCGTAACGAAGGTCCTGAGCCATCAAAGAGAGGTGAAGGTCGGTGTATGTAAGTTCCTTGTTGTTTACCGCTGTACGCACAGTGGGGTTTGAAAGGAAGGGGGCACGGAAACGTATCGCGTTGGCACGTGTGAGGGCACCGTCGATGGCGTCACCGGTAGATGCTCCCGAGTAAAGGTCTATTTTGAATGGCTTACCGGCAGCGTGTGCCTCCTCGGCACGCTTCGCAACTTCGGGGAGCACAGTCTTGGGAGTTCCCGAAAGAGTAAAACCGCTTATTCCGACACCGTCGCCATCATTTATGTAGCAAGCAGCCTCCTGGGCTGTCATTATTCTGTAACTCATTTTGTGAATGTGTTTTATTAGTTGATTATCAAATATATTTCTTATTAAATATTTCGGCCGATATTATTGCCTTTTTTATATCCGATTTATTCTTCAAGGCATAGCCGTCTCTCTTTTTCTTTTCCTCTTTTTTTACAACAGGAGCCTGGGACACGGCACGCTCGCCTTCGGAACGCTTCGCCTGCAAAGGAGTGCTTTTCTTCTTCACGGGCTGGGGCTTGACCGTTTCCTTGTTCGGAACCGGAATTTTGTATTCCTCTGCCTTTTCAAGCACCTCCACTTCGGGGAACTGCTCTTGCAGTACCTTCTTGAACTGCTTGGCCTCTTTGGCTGTAGCACCGGCAGAGAGGCCTGACATCATTTTTGCTACAAAAACGACTACAACCGCCACTACAACAAAGATTATCTCCATAACTGCTATTTATTATTGTTGAAAAAATCCTTAAACACCTCGTCGAACATCTCACCGCGAGTTAAACGCCCGTCTTTAAGGCAGATAACCTCGACACGCGCCTTTACAACAAGCCTGTCATTGGCAAGGTTGTGAATATCCTGCAGGAATACAAGTTTTGCACCCTCACGCACCATATTCACGCCTACTATAAACTCGTCGCCACCACGCAGAGGGGTTTTGTACTCGATGGTTATTTTAGAAACCATAGGATCGACACCCGCATCGTGCAAAGCCGACATACTGCCTCCACGGGTTTTCAAAAACTCGTGACGGGCGTGCTCAAGATAGTGCTGATAATTGGAGTTGTTGACAACTCCTTGAAAGTCGAGCTCATAGTCGCGCACGCTCATCTTGTGTTTATAGACATATTCTTCCATAACAACAATTTGTTTATTGCCTGCACAAATGGCTGTAGTGCCGTGCAGAGGTGCAAATATACAATAAAAAATTATTGTTCATATTTTTTTATACAACCAAACAACTGTTTTACATTATTTTCTGCATCGTTATACACTTTTAATACAACAATTTGACTATTTTAAGACGAAATTTGAAAATAAACGTCACTCGCGGTAAGAAATATCGAAACAAGTTTCATTAATCTCGCTCGTTTGTTCTATTTTTGCAGGAAATGAGCGGGAAACGGAAAAAGCGTTTTCCGCAAAGTTGTTATGTGGCAATAGATAATTTATGACAACAAAAGATATACAACAGTTATATGCCAACCACCCCGGAGTAGATGCTCTGATGCAGTTGCGCGAAGAGGGAAGCAAAAAACGCGCCTACATTGAAGGACTCACTGGCAGCGCAGCTGCAATGGTGCTGTGCGGCCTGAAACAGCGCGCACCCGAGCAGACTTTTTTTGTGGTGATGAATGATGCCGACGAGGCCGGATACTTCTATCACGATATTGTACAGATGTGCGGCGAGGAGAAAACACTTTTCTTCCCATCATCGTTCCGCCGAGCATTAAAGTACGGGCAGACCGACGATGCGAACCGCATACTCCGCACCGAGGTTATGAGCCGCCTTACCGGCCGACGTCGTAAAGAGGGACTTACCATTATCACCCACCCCGACGCTCTTGCCGAAAAGGTTGCATCGCAAAGCGACCTTGAAGAAAAAACACTGCACATTGCCACAGGTGATATTGTGGTGCGCGCCGACATTGAAAAAAGACTCAACGAACTTAAATTCAAAGAGGTGACCTACGTTTACGAACCGGGAGAATTTGCCGTGCGCGGCAGCATTCTCGACATATTCTCATTCTCGTCGGAACACCCCTACCGCATAGACTTTTTCGGCAACGAGATTGAGAGTATAAGAACTTTTGAGGTGGAGAGCCAGCTATCGCGTGAGCGTTGTGACGAGGCTGCCATTGTGCCCAAAGTTACCGGCTGTGAAAGCGTTGCCATAACCGACTTTTTGCCCAAAAACACCATATTCATAACCAAGGATTTTGAATATGTAAAGGGTTGTGTGGAGAAACTGCGCAACGAGGGTTTTTCATTGCAGGCAAAACTATCGGAAAACGAACTGCCACAGATGCCCGACCTTATGAGCGCGCCAGAACTCGAAAATTATGCGCGCAACACAAAACATTGGGAGATGCGCACCGCTGCAAACGCCACAGGCACAAAGGTAAAATTCGAGACATCGCCACAGCCTCTTTTCCACAAAGACTTTGACCTTGTGAGCAGCACACTCGGCGAATATATAAAGAAAGGATACAAGCTGGCTTTGCTTACCGATGATGGCAACCAGGCGCAACGCTTGAAAACCATATTTGAGGAGCGTGGCGACAATATACCGTTCGCACCTGTTGAAAAGACTATACACGAAGGCTTTTGCGACAACACCCTGCGATACGCATTTTTCACCGACCACCAGCTCTTTGGCCGTTTCCACAACTTCCGCCTGCGCAGCGAACGCGCCCGCAGCGGCAAGGTGGCACTCACATTGAAGGAATTGAAGGAGTTTGGTATAGGCGACTACATTGTACACATAGACCACGGAATAGGCAAGTTCGGTGGCCTTGTGCGTATTCCCGCCGCAAATGGTGTTCAGGAGGCTATAAAACTTATATACAAGAACGACGATGTGGTTTTTGTCTCTATACACAACCTGCACAAGATATCGAAATACCGAGGAAAAGAGGGCGACGCGCCCAGCGTGAACAAGCTTGGCACCGGTGCGTGGGAGCGCATAAAAGAGCGCACAAAGAAGAAGATAAAGGACATTGCGCGCGACCTTATAAAGCTATACTCACAACGCTACAAGGAAAAAGGTTTCGCCTACTCGCCCGACAGCTACCTGCAAACAGAACTTGAAGCAAGTTTCAAATACGAAGACACACCCGACCAAAGAAAAGCAACCAATGAGGTGAAAAGAGACATGGAGCGCAGCCGCCCGATGGACCGCCTTGTCTGCGGCGATGTGGGTTTTGGAAAGACAGAGGTTGCCATAAGAGCAGCCTTCAAAGCCGCCACCGACGGCAAGCAGGTTGCCGTGCTTGTACCAACCACCGTACTTGCCTACCAGCACTACCTCACATTCAAGAAACGCTTGAAGGAGTTCCCTTGCAATGTACAGTATTTGAGCCGCGCACGCAGCGGAGCAACGACCAAAAAGGTGCTCGACGACATTAAAGAGGGAAAAGTGGATATTGTGATTGGCACACACCGCCTCACAGGCAAGGATGTACAATTCAAGGATTTAGGATTGCTAATCATTGACGAGGAGCAAAAATTCGGAGTTGCCGTAAAAGAGAAACTGCGACAATTCAAGGTGAATGTCGATACACTCACCATGACCGCCACCCCCATACCTCGAACACTGCAATTTTCAATTATGGGAGCGCGCGACCTCTCAATGATACAGACACCGCCGCCCAACCGATACCCTATACACACCGAAATTCAAACCTTCGATGCCGATGTCATTAAAGAGGCCATAAACTTTGAACTTAGCCGCAACGGACAGGTATTTTTCATAAACAACCGCATATCGAATATGCACGAACTGGAAAATATGATTAAGCGCAACGTGCCCGATGCCCGCGTGTGTATAGGACACGGACAAATGGAACCTGCCGAACTCGAAAAAGTTCTATATGCTTTCATTAACCACGATTACGATGTGCTAATTGCCACATCCATAGTGGAAAACGGAATTGACATACCTAACGTAAACACAATAATAATAAACCAGGCACAACATTTTGGCTTGAGCGACCTGCACCAGATGCGTGGACGCGTGGGACGAGGCAAGCGCAAAGCCTTCTGCTACCTGCTTACCCCGCCACGCGAAAACCTCACCACCGACGCACGCCGTCGTCTCGAAGCCATCGAAAGCTTCAGCGAGCTTGGCAGCGGCATGCACATCGCAATGCAGGACCTTGACATACGCGGTGCCGGCAACCTGCTCGGCGCAGAACAGAGCGGTTTCATTGCCGACCTTGGCTATGAAACATACCAGAAAATTCTTGCCGAGGCTGTTATGGAACTTAAAGAGGAGGAGTTTGCCGACATACTCCCCGACGAGGAAGAGACAACCAACAGCCTCTTTGTGAAAGAGTGCTTTGTGGAGAGCGACCTGGAACTATTGCTCCCAGCCGTTTACGTTCCCGACAGCAATGAACGTATTCTGCTCTACCGCGAGCTCGACTCACTCACCGATGAAAAGGAGATACAAGCCTTCCGTACAAGATTAAAGGACCGTTTCGGAGATATTCCAGGAGAGGCCGAAGAACTGATGAAGATGGTGACACTACGTCGCAAGGCACAGGAACTGGGGGTGGAGAAAATATACCTCAAAGGCGGGCGAATGAACATCTTTTTTGTCGATGGAAAGAACAAAAAATTCTACGAGAGCGAAGCTTTTGGCAGCATACTGGCATATGTATATACAAGCCCGTTCGGTTGCCAGGTAAAAGAGAACGACGACCGCTGTATAATAACCATAAACCATGTAAAGAACGTGGAAACAGCCCTTGCCTTTATCTCGGAGGTGGAAAGAGCCGTCAAAATAGGTATTTAGAAAATTTTATACTATATTCGCACAAAACAAAAACAAAACACCATTATGAAACAGTTGAAAATAACATCGTTACTTGCAGCGGCGATTATCGCCGGCGGAGTATCAGCACAGAATGCAAACGGAGGCATCGACGATGCAATGCTCAAAGAGATCAGCGCAAGCTACACACCATCGGGAGCCGAAAAGGCATTGCAAAACATTATGCTTGCCAACCCCATTAAAACCCTTTCGGTAAACCAGGAGAACCTCAACGAACTCGACACATACTTCAGCAACAGCGTGGAGTCGAAAGGCATAACCGACCAGGAATCGTCGGGACGCTGCTGGCTCTTCACCGGCATGAACGTGATGCGCGCCAAGATGATTGCAGAACAGAAACTCGAAGGCTTTGAATTCTCACAGATATACAACTTCTTCTTCGACCAGCTTGAGAAATCCAATATGTTTCTGCAAGGTGTAATAGACACACGCAAGAAATCGCAGGATGACCGCCTTGTTACTTGGCTGTTCCAGAACCCGTTGAGCGACGGCGGTACTTTTACAGGCGTTGCCGACCTTATCTCGAAATACGGTATTGTACCCAAAGACGCTATGCGCGAGACATACACCAGCAACCACACCGACGCATTCAACTCATTGCTCAAAAGAAAGTTGCGCGAATTTGGTATTCGCCTGCGCGAAGCTGCCGAGAATGGCGCAAAGGAGAAAGAGCTTCTCGCTATGAAAAAAGAGCAGATGAAGGTTGTATATAAAATGCTTGTACAGGTGTATGGCGTGCCTCCCACCGAGTTTGAGTGGGCACCCAAGGATGCAAACGGCAAATATCGCGAAACACCACAAAAATACACACCCAAAAGTTTCTACGACAAGTTTATTGGCATTGACTTGCAGAACGACTTTGTTATGCTGATGAACGACCCCTCACGCCCCTATTGGAAGAGCTACGAGATTGAGTTCGACCGTCACGCTTACGATGGACACAACTGGTTGTATGTGAACCTTCCCATTGAAGAGATAAAACAGATGGCTATTGCATCAATCAAGGACAGCACAATGATGTACTTCTCGTGCGACGTGGGTAAATACCTTGACAGCAAACGCGGCACACTCGACATTGCCAACTATAATTACGGCGAACTCTTTGGCATAGACTTCACTATGGACAAGAAAGAGAGAGTAATGACATACGACAGCGGCTCTTCACACGCTATGACACTTAAAGCCGTGGATATTGACGAGAACGGAAATACAACAAAATGGCAGGTTGAGAACAGTTGGGGCGCTGCAAGCGGTTACAAAGGTACATTGATTATGACCGATGAGTGGTTCAACGAGTATATGTTCCGCCTTGTTGTGAACAAGAAGTATGTACCCGAAAAGGTTCTCAAAGTTCTTGAGGAGAAACCAACTTTACTCCCCGCTTGGGATCCTATGTTTACTCCGGAAGAATAACCGATATAAATATCTTACAAAAAAGCCGCCTTCGGGTGGCTTTTTTTTATGCAACAAAATGAAAACTATTGCTGTTAGAATACACCTCGGCCATGCAGGTCACTCCCCCTTGATGCATCAAAGGAGAGAATTATTATGCATAGTGCTGCTATTACAAATAAACCCACAACCGAGATTCATTACAAAAGAGACTCACAAGCACAAAAAAAGCCGATAAAAACCACCACACACCCCACCCTCAACAACAACAAACAAAAGATTTATTTTCAAAGCAATAGAAGAATTAACAACCTGTTGAAAACTTTACAGAAAATAATTTTTATTTTATGGTGGGGAATTGTGGGGAATTGTGTAATTTTGAACCGAATTATATACATTGGCATAAAAATATGCGTTTCATAGGCAACATAGAGGCAAAAACCGACAGTAAAGGCAGGGTTTTCCTGCCCGCTTGTTTCCGTCGTACGTTGCAGGCCGGAGCCTGCGACACGGTGATGTTGCGCAAAGATGTGTACCAGGATTGCCTTGTGCTCTACCCTCTCGACAGTTGGAACGAACAACTGAACTTGCTGCGCAGCCGTCTCGATAAATGGAACGCAAAACACCAGATGATATTCCGCCAATTTGTAGCCGACGTGGAGGAATTGCACATCGACAGCAATGGACGTATACTGCTACCCAAACGCTATATGAAGATGGCGGCGATTGAGCAGGAAGTGCGCTTCATTGGTATGGACGACACTATAGAGATTTGGGCGAAAAAGAAGGTGGAAAAACCATTTATGAGCCCCGAAGAGTTCAGCCGCGAACTCGAAAGTATTATGACCGCAGAGAAAGGAGAAAACAATGAGTGAAGAACTTGTTTACCACACACCGGTGCTGTTGAAAGAGAGCCTCGATGGAATGCAGATTGGTGATAACGACATTTGCGTCGATGTTACCTTTGGAGGAGGAGGCCACTCGCGCGAAATTCTCTCGCGCTTGGGCAAGAAGGGACAGTTGTACAGTTTCGACCAGGACGAGGATGCCGAGAAGAACGCTCCCAACGACAAACGATTCACATTTGTGCGAGGCAACTTTCGTTTTCTCTACAATTTCTTGCGCTACCATAATGTAACAGAAATTGACGCCCTGCTTGCCGACCTTGGCGTTTCGGGACACCATTTCGATGACGAGACACGCGGTTTCTCTTTCCGTTTCGACGCTGCACTTGATATGCGTATGAACAAACGCGGTGGTGACACTGCTGCCGACCTGCTTAACAATGCTACAGAAGAGGAGCTCGCACGCATCTTCAAACTATACGGAGAGCTCAACTGCGCACGCAAGCTTGCTGCCACCATTGTAAAGAAGAGGGGTACGAAACCTTTCCGAATGGTGAGCGACCTTATAGAGGCAGCAAAGCCTTTCTGCCCGCCGCAACGCGAGAAAAAGGAACTTGCCAAAATATTCCAGGCTTTGCGCATAGAGATTAACCATGAGATGGAGGCTCTGAAAGAGATGTTGCAACAGGCTGGCGAAGTTCTAAAACCCGGCGGACGCCTTGTGGTAATAACATACCACTCGCTCGAGGACCGCTTGGTGAAGAACTTTATGAAGAGCGGAAACATCGAGGGTATTGTGGAGAAAGATTTCTTCGGACGTGTAACATCGCCGTTCGATATGCAGAAAGTGATTGTACCCACACCTGAAGAAGAGCAGCGCAACCCTCGCTCTCGCAGTGCAAAATTGAGAATCGCAATAAAGAAGGAGGCATAAAGGATGGACGAGACAAAAGAGAAAAAGAAGAAGAAAAAAGGGTTTATGGGAATGCTCTTCGGAGGACGTTTCCTCAACAGCGACCTCTTCCTCGACAACGCACCCTTGCTTGGAATGATTGTTATCTATGCCTTCATCTATGTGAGCAACCGATATGCCTTTCTGCAAGAAACTCGCGAAATTGAGCAACTGAAAAAGGAGAGAACCGACTTGCGATACGACCTTTTGACCATACAAAGCGAATTTTCGGAAAAAAGCCGTCAATCGCACATTGAGAAATATATTCAAGAAAACAATAGCGAACTGAAAACAGCAACACAACCACCCTACGCCATAGACTAACACCCTACAAAGAGAGATATGTTCTATTTTAGAAAAGACATAATATTCCGTTTCAACCTGCTTGTACTGCTCGCGTTCGGTATATGGGGAGCCGTGATAATTACAAAGGCCGGCATTATCATGTTCAAGGAGCGCGCCTTCTGGACAGAGATAAGAGACCGTGGCTTCAAAGGCAACCAAAAGGTTCCTGCCAAGCGAGGTAACATACTGAGCGACAATGGTGAAATCATGGTTAGCAGCCTGGTGAAATATCGCCTTTTCATAGACTTTGACTATACCGACCCCAATAGCAAAAGAACCGAAAAAAGAGTGAGGGAACGAAAGGACTCCATTTGGAACGCTGATGTGGCTGAACTGTCGGCAGGGTTGTCACGCATACTGCCACAATGGAGCGCAAGTTCATTTGAGGCACACTTGCGCAAAGGGCTCAACATTAACCGCAAACGCGAAAAGGGACGTCGCAAATACCCTCTGTGCCCCGGACCCACATACGTTAACTACTCGCAATATAAGGAGATAAAGAAACTCCCCATAATGTCGCTCTCGTCGGCCTATTCGGGACTTATTGCCGTAGATTTCATCGACCGCAAAAAGGTCTTTGGCTCACTCGCCAAAAGTACCCTTGGCGATATAGTTGCTACCGAGAACAAGAGCGGCAGACAGTTCAACATAAGTTTCGGCATTGAGAGCAAGTACGATTCGCTGTTACGAGGAAAAGACGGCGTGGGAAGAAAAGAAAAAGCAAACCTCAAAGTAGATGTTCCCGCCACAAACGGTTACGACATACAAACAACGCTCAACATTGAAATGCAGGACATCTGCGAGAAAGCCTTGCGCAGATATGTAACGGAGTTTGATGCAAAAACCGGTTGGGCAATACTTATGGAAGCCAAGACCGGCGATGTAAAAGCTATAGTAAACCTCACCAAGGCCGGTGAGGGCATATATATTGAAACAAACGACAAAACCGAATACAGCAACACCCCCAACCTCGCACTCTGCAACCTTATGGAGCCGGGTTCTATTTTCAAGACCGTAGCACTTGCAGCCGCACTCGAAGAGGGAGTTGTAAACCCCGAGGACTCTGTACCGCACCACGGCGGAGCCTACGCATTTGTAAGGAAACACGTTATATCGGACAGCCACAAACCGGCACCCGGCAGTGGCAGCCACTACACAATAACCGAGGTGCTTAAATACTCTTCGAACATTGGTATGGGCGAGATTATAAGCCGAGGGTTCAAGAAAAACCCCACAGCCTTTACCAACAAGTTGAAAGAGCTTGGAATGCGCACAAACTTCCGTCTTATAAACGACGAGGCCACACCATATTACGCAAACCCGTCACAGAAGACATGGTCACACAGCGACCTCGTTTCGCTCTCTTACGGCTACGCTTCAATGATGACATCGATAAACATGGTAGCCTTCTACAACACAATAGCCAACGGTGGCGATTTTATGAAGCCACGCTTGGTGAAAGCAGTTCTTAAAGATGGAGATGTGGTGGAGGAATTTGAGCCCGAGGTATTAAAGAAAAAAGCCCTGTCACCTACAACGGTAGAGGCTCTTACCAAAATGCTTGTGGAGGTGGTGAATGCAAAAGACGGTACAGGCGGCAATGCCAGAACCAAGAGTTTCGTTTCGGCCGGAAAGACCGGAACCGCCCGCATTGCCAAAAACGGAAGTTACAATTACAGCCCAATAGAGTACCTGTTGAGTTTCTGCGGTTTCTTCCCTGCCGACAACCCGCAATACACCTGCATAGTGCAGATGGTCAACCACAAGCAACCACGCTCGGGCGGTATGACATCGGGCCGTGTATTCAAGGAGATTGCCGAGAATATTATGGCAAAACACGAACGCATGCCACTTACAAGCGGCACCGACACAATAAACAGCCTGCTGCCAATAATTAAAAACGGTAACATGAACGCTGTGAGCTACTTGCTCGATGAGATGGATATAGAAATTGAGAACAATTACCGTACCTCGTACAAAGATGGAGAACCCGAATGGGGAAAAACCAGAACCGACAGCAGCCGTGTAACATTTTCCGAACTTGAAACAAGCGATGAATTTGTACCCGATGTTATAGGTATGGGTGCCAAAGATGCGGTTTACCTTATGAAAAAAGCAGGGCTCAAAGCAAGCCTCAACGGTTACGGACACGTAACGGCACAAAGCATAAAAGCCGGCACAAAAGCCATAAAAGGCACACATATTACGCTCACCCTTAAACCATAGAATATTATGAGATTAAGCGAACTTTTGAAAAACATACAATACACCCGTATAGTACTCCCTAAAGAGGAGGCCGACATCACGGGCGTGAACATTGATTCCCGACAGGTTGAAAAAGGAGATATATTCATTGCCATACGCGGTACACAGGCCGACGGGCACCAATACATAAAAGCAGCCGAGGAAAAAGGTGCAGCAGCTATCGTGTGCGAAACAATGCCCGAGCAACTGAACCCCGAGATTGCATACATACAGCTACCCTGTACACAAAGCATTTGCGGACAGCTTGCCACCGCTTTCTACGGCAACCCCACCCAGAAACTCAAACTGGTTGGCGTTACCGGCACAAACGGCAAAACCACCATCGCAACACTGCTCTACGAACTCTTTCGCGAAATGGGACACAAATGCGGACTTCTCTCGACTGTGTGCAACTACATAGACGGCAAGGCATACCCCTCGACACACACAACACCCGACGCAGTGAACCTTAACCGCTTGCTCGGACAGATGGCCGATGAAGGGTGCGAATATGCATTTATGGAGGTGAGTTCACATGCCCTGGCACAGGAACGTGTTGGAGGACTCACATTTGCCGGAGGTATATTCACAAACCTCACACGCGACCATATCGATTTCCACGAAACAATGGACAACTACCTCAAATGCAAAAAGAGTTTCTTCGATATGTTGCCTCGCGATGCCTTTGCAATAACAAACATCGACGACAAGAACGGTCTTGTGATGGTACAGAATACCCGTGCCGACATAAAGAAATACTCTACACGCACTTTGGGCGATTACAAAGGCCGCATAGTGGAGACACACCTCGACGGTATGATACTCGAATTCAACAACCAGGAATTTGCAACACCTCTCACTGGGCGCTTCAATGTAAGCAACCTGCTTGCCATCTTTGGTGCAGCAGTGGAACTTGGAAAGGAGAGCAGTGAGGTTCTGCGTGTGTTGAGCACACTGAAACCTGTTTCGGGACGCTTCGAGGCGATACACTCACGCGAGGGTGTTTCGGCGATTGTCGATTATGCCCACACACCCGATGCGATAAAGAACGTGCTTGGCACAGTAAACGAAGTTCTGCGCGGACGCGGACAGATCATCACAGTGGTGGGTGCAGGTGGCAACCGCGACAAAGGCAAACGCCCCATTATGGCACAAGAGGCTGTGAAGGGTAGCAACCGCGTGATAATAACATCGGACAACCCCCGCTTCGAAGAGCCGCAGGATATAATCAACGACATGCTTGCAGGCCTCACAGAAGAGCAGAAAAAGAGTGTGCTTGCAATCGCCGACAGAAAAGAGGCTATAAAGACTGCTTGTGCCCTTGCACAAAAAGGTGATGTTGTGGTTGTGGCCGGAAAAGGACACGAAAACTACCAGGAGATAAAAGGTGTAAAACACCACTTTGATGACAAAGAGGTTATAAAAGAGATTTTCGGTATATAATATATATAAGGAGATATGTTGTACTATCTTTTCGATCTATTACAGAAAGCCAATTTCCCTGGCGCACGCCTGTTTGGCTACACTTCGTTCAGGGCACTCGCAGCCATTGTGCTCGCATTGCTCATATCCACAATCTTCGGAGAATATTTCATACGCTTTTTCAAGAAAAGACAAATCTCCGAAACATTGCGCGACCTCGACAAGAACAACCTCAAAGTAGGTGTTCCCACTATGGGCGGTCTGATAATTATTGTAGCAATTGTCATACCCTGCCTGCTTCTTGGCCGTCTCGACAATGTCTATATGTTGCTTATGCTCATAACAACATTGTGGTTGGGAGCTGTGGGTTTTGCCGACGACTATATCAAAACCTTCAAGAAGAACAAGGATGGCATACCCGGCAAGGTGAAAGTGGTTTCACAGGTGGGGCTTGGACTGCTCATCGGACTCACCCTCTATTTAAGCCCCCAGGCGGTGATGAGAGAGAATGTGAGCGTACAGGTGAACAACACCATTGAAGTGCAGCACCGCACAAAGCCCGAAAAGCTGAACAAGACAACCATACCTTTTATAAAAGACCACAACCTGGGATATAGCGATATTATGTCCTTCTGCGGAGATTACGCAAACGCTGCCGGATGGGTTTTGTTCGTTATTGTAACCATATTCATTGTTACAGCAGTATCCAATGGTGCCAACCTGAACGACGGTATGGATGGTATGCTCGCAGGCAACGCCGCCATAATAGGCGTGGCACTTGCCATACTGGCTTATGTGTCGAGCCACGTAAACTGGGCAGAATACCTTAACATAATGTACCTCCCGGGTAGCGAGGAGGTTGCCGTGTTTGCTTTTGCATTCATCGGCGCACTCATTGGTTTCCTTTGGTACAACTCATTCCCTGCACAGGTGTTTATGGGAGATACCGGCAGCCTAACAATTGGTGGTATAATTGCCGTAGTTGCAATACTCATACACAAAGAGATACTTTTGGTACTCCTTTGCGGAATATTCGTGGTTGAGAACCTTTCGGTTATGGCACAGGTGGCCTACTTCAAAAAAGGTAAGAAAAAGGGCATAAAACAAAGACTGTTCCGCTGCACACCCCTGCACCACCACTACACTATCGGCGATGAGAAGCTCGACAAAGAGTGTAAGTACGTGTTCAAAGGACCTAAAAGACCTATGCACGAGGCGAAAGTTACCGTGCGTTTCTGGATTGTGACAATCATTATGGCGGCTATAACGCTTATGACATTGAAAGTTAGATAAAAAGGAGAGATGGAAAAAAGAATAGTAATATTGGGAGCCGGAGAGAGCGGTTGCGGAGCGGCTGTTCTTGCACAAAAGTTAGGATTCGATGTTTTTGTTTCGGACTTTGGTGCCATTACCGATAAATACAAGGAGATGCTCGATAGCTACGGCATACGCTGGGAAGAGAAAAAACATAGCGAAGAGGTTATACTCTCGGCTGCCGAGGTTATAAAAAGCCCGGGTATACCCCACGAGGCACCCATCATTGTAAAAATAAAGAACGCCGGCATACCTATAATATCGGAGATTGAGTTTGCAGGCCGCTACACTAATGCAAAGATGATTTGCATCACCGGCAGCAACGGAAAAACCACTACTACCTCGCTAATATATCACATATTCCGCGAGGCGGGGCTCAATGTGGGACTTGCCGGTAACATTGGCAACAGCCTTGCCCTGCAAGTAGCCGAGGACGACAAGGACTACTACATTGTGGAACTCAGCAGTTTCCAGCTCGACAACATGTACGAGTTCCGCGCCAACGTAGCAATTCTTATGAACATAACTCCCGACCACCTCGACCGTTACGAGCACGATATGCAGAAATATGTCGATGCAAAATTGCGTATTCTGCAGAACCAGCAGCAGGACGATGCTTTTGTATATTGGAACGACGACCCCATTATACAGAATGAGCTACCCAAATACAAGCACGGAAAGCTATACCCCTTTGCCGAAGAGAAGAAAGAGGGACTTGGAGCATATACCGAAGAGCATAAGCTCGTATTTACCGAGCCTACGCCCTTCAATATGGAGCTCGAGGAACTTGCACTCACCGGAAAGCACAACCTCTACAACTCTATGGCAGCAGGTATTTCGGCCAACGTAGCCGGCATACGCAAAGAGACCATCAGAGAAGCGTTGAGCAGCTTCACAGGAGTGGAGCACCGTTTGGAGAAGGTGGCAAAGGTAAACGGCGTGGAGTATATAAACGACTCAAAGGCAACGAATGTAAACAGTTGCTGGTATGCATTGCAAAGTATGAAGACAAAGACCATACTCATACTTGGTGGAAAGGACAAAGGCAACGATTACAGCGAAATTTCGGAGCTTGTAAAGGAGAAATGCTGCGGACTCATATTCCTGGGAGCCGACAATGCCAAGTTGCATAATTTCTTCGGCGAGTTCGGGTTGCCCATTGCCGATACACACTCTATGCAGGAATGCGTTGCAGCCGCATACAAAATGGCAAAAAGCGGAGAGACTGTATTGTTAAGCCCTTGTTGCGCAAGCTTCGACCTCTTCAAGAGTTACGAAGACCGTGGCAAGCAGTTCAAGGAACTTGTCTGCAAACTATAAACGACTACGGAGAATTTATATATGGGAAAAGGGATAGTAAGGAGAATTTTCAAGGGCGATAAAGTAATATGGGCAATATTCTTTATCCTCTGTTCCTTGTCGCTCGTCGAGGTGTTCAGCGCGTTGAGCCGACAGACTTACAAGACACACAATTATTGGCAACCTATCACAAAGCACGCACTCTTCCTTATTGCAGGAGTAGGCGTGGTGTGGTTCATCCATAATATGAAAATATCGTGGATAAAAAGGTTCTCGTACCTCACATACGTGGCAGGAGTGGTGTTTCTCTTTTGGGCACTTGTCGGCGGCGACGCCGTGAATGACAGTGCACGCTGGATAACCATTCTCGGGGTACGTTTCCAACCTTTGGAGATTGCCAAAATGGGCGTGGTTATGACCACAGCTCTTGTGCTTGCACAGTCGCAGACTGAGGCTGGAACCGACCTCAAAGCAATGAAAAAAATACTGTTGCTTTGTGCCATTCCCTGTTTCTTTATTCTGCTAGAAAACCTCTCTACTGTTGCGATAGTTCTTCTCACGGTATTTATGATGATGTTCATTGGCCGTGTTTACTGGAAACACCTTATGAGCCTCGTCGGAATTGGGGTACTAATAGGAGCAACATTTGTCGGTGCAATTATGTGGACCCCCAAGATGGACGATTCTGCACCATCGTGGGAGAGAAAAATACACAGCAAAGCCCTCACCTGGAAAAACCGCATACTCGATGTCTTCGATACCGGAAAACAGATAAAACCGAAGGATTACAAGATAAGCGGCAATGAGCAACGTACTTACGCAAGCATAGCTATTGCGTCGAGCGGACTCATTGGAAAAGGACCGGGAAACTCGGTACAGCGCGACTACATACCGCACGCCTACTCCGACTTTATATATGCAATCATCATTGAGGAACTTGGACTCATTGGCGGTTTTATAGTGGTTATGCTATACTTGACAATTCTCTACCGTTGTGGTGCAATTGCTGCCAAATGTGAGGACCCCTACCCGGCTTTTCTTATTATGGGTGTGGGTATGATTATCACCATACAGGCTCTGTTGCACATGACAATCTCTGTCGGCGGATTGGTAACAGGACAACCCCTGCCACTTGTGAGTCAAGGAGGAACGTCGATACTTATAAACTGCGTTTATGTAGGAATCATTCTTAGCATAAGCCGATATGTAAAGCGACTTAACAAGACCACTACCGATGCAAACGGCACAAACAACGAGAACAACACAGAAAACAACATAGAAAACATAAACCGAGTGAATTATGAAGAAGGAGTATAGAATAATAATAAGCGGTGGAGGCACCGGTGGGCACATATTTCCCGCACTTTCAATAGCCGATGCCATACGCAGCAAGCACCCTAATGCAAAAATCCTTTTTGTGGGAGCGAACAACCGTATGGAGATGCAACGCGTGCCCGACGCCGGATATGATATAGTGGGACTGCCCATCGCTGGTTTCGACCGCAAACATTTGTGGAAAAACATAAAGGTGCTGTGGCTCATACTCAAAAGCCAATGGATGGCTAAAAAGGTTATAAAGAAGTTTGCTCCGCAGGTTGCAGTGGGAGTGGGAGGATATGCCAGCGGCCCCACACTCAAAATGGCAGCAAGCATGAATATACCCACACTTATACAGGAACAGAACTCATACGCAGGCGTCACAAACAAGATTCTTGCAAAGAAGGCAAAAATGATATGTGTGGCTTACGAGGGTATGGAGCGTTTCTTTCCACACGAGAAACTCAAACTCACAGGAAACCCTGTACGCAAAAACCTGCTCGATATGCGCACAAACCGCCTTGCCGCAATGCAGGAGATGGGACTCGACCCCGAAAAGCGTTGCGTGCTCATTGTGGGTGGAAGTTTGGGTGCACGCAGCATAAACGAGAGTATAATAAAGAACCTTGAAATAATAAAAGCAAACCCCGACATACAATTTATATGGCAAACAGGAAAGCTCTACTTTGAGGAGATGATTACCCGTACCGAAAAATCAGGCAAGCCCGGCAACCTCATCATCACCGACTTTGTGAGCAATATGGCAAATGCTCTGAGCGCAGCCAATCTGGTTGTTTCACGCGCAGGAGCAGGCTCCATATCTGAATTTGCCTTGCTTGGCAAAGCTGTTATACTGGTACCCTCGCCCAATGTTTCCGAGGACCACCAGACAAAGAACGCTATGGCACTTGTGAACAAGGAGGCAGCAATATATGTTGCCGATGCAAAAGCCGACGAAGAGTTATTGCCCACAGCCGTGGCTACCGTGAAAGATGATGAAAAACTTGCCAGACTCGAAGAAAACATTGTAACTATGGCAAAACCCAATGCTGCGCAAGAGATAGCCGAAGAGGTACTTATACTTGCCGATGCATACCTTGAAAAAGAGACACGACGCATAAAAGAGAATTTAAGATAATGGAATTTAAAGATATCAAACAGGTTTATTTCCTTGGAGCTGGAGGTATTGGAATGAGCGCACTCGTTCGTTACTTCCTGAGCGAAGGAAAGTTTGTCGCCGGATATGACCGCACCCCCAGCCCCCTCACCGAAAAACTTATTGAGGAGGGAGCCGAACTGCATTTTGAAGAGAATATCGACCTCGTACCACAGCGTTGCAAAAACCCCGAAGGAACACTTGTTGTATATACCCCCGCCATACCCGCCGACCACAAGGAGTGGGCACTTTTTGGCGATGGCCGCTTCACTGTGAAGAAACGTGCCGAAGTGCTCGGCATCATCACAGGTGACAAGCGTGGCGTGTGCGCCGCCGGAACACACGGCAAGACAACCACCTCAACAATGACAGCACACCTGTTGCACCAGTCAAATGTCGACTGCGCAGCTTTCCTCGGCGGTATATCAAAGAACTACAAAAGCAACCTTGTGCTCACCGACAAGAGCGACTTTGTGGTGATAGAAGCCGACGAATACGACCGTTCGTTCCTGCACCTCAAACCATACATTGCCACAATAACATCGGCCGACCCCGACCACCTCGATATCTATGGCAACAAAGAAAACTACCTCGAAGCTTTCGCGCAATTCACCGAGAGAATAAGAGAGGATGGTTACCTTATAATACACGAAGGACTTGAAGTTAAACCCCGCACAAAAGAGGGTGTAAAAACATATATCTACGGCAGAGAGAAGGGCGACTTCCACGCCGAGAATATACGCATCGGTGGTGGTACAATAACAATAGACTATGTATCGCCGTGGCAAAGAATAAACGATGTTGAACTTGGAGTACCCGTGAGCATAAATATAGAGAACGGTATTGCCGCAATGGCTATGGCCGAAATATGCGGTGCCACAGCCGAGGAGCTGAAAAACGGAATGAAGAGTTTCGCCGGTGCCGACCGCCGTTTCGACTTTCACATTAAGGAAGAGAACCTCGTACTGCTGAGCGACTATGCCCACCACCCCGACGAGGTAAAGGCTTGTGCAAAATCGATAAAGGAACTTTATGCCGACAAAAAGGTGACAGCACTCTTTCAGCCCCACCTCTTCAGCCGCACAAAAGACTTCTACAAGGAGTTTGCCGAGAGCCTCTCACTCTTCGACGAAGTTATACTCGTAGATATATACCCCGCGAGAGAATTACCCATCGAGGGCGTAACAAGCAAACTCATCTTCGACCACATTGGAGAAAACACAAAAAAGAGTATGTGCAGCCGTGCCGATGTGCTCAAAGCCGTTGAAGAGAGAAAGCAAGAGATAGAGGTGCTCGTATCCCTTGGAGCTGGCGATATTGAGAATGAGATTCCGAGTATGAAAAGAATATTGACCGAAAGATAATGCTCAAGAAAATACTCACATACACTGTGGCGGTAATTGCGTTTGGCTATCTGCTGTTCGCACTGCTCTTTCTCACAAAAAAAGAAGAGGGGGAGGTGTGCCAGGGAGTAGATATTAGCATTGACGACGATGGCTATGGTGTAATATCGGCCGAAGATATTGAAGAACTCCTGACAAAAAACGGGGAGAAACTCAAAGGCAACAGACTCGACGATATCGATTGCAACAGAATAGAGCAATACATAAATGCCTTGTCGGCTGTGGAGGAGTGCCAAAGTTTCAAGACCCACAAGGGGCACATTGGTATAAGAATTACGGGAAAAATACCGGTACTGCGTGCCTATGATATCAGCGGCAGAGAGTTTTATATCGACAAAAAAGGCAATATAATTGAGGGAATAAACAACGCTGTATATCTGCCGGTGGCAAGTGGTTTCATAACCCGCGACATGGCAAAGAAAGAGTTGCTCATATTTGCCGAATTTATGCAGGAGAACCGTTTCTGGAATGAGCAGGTGGAGCAGATATTCTTCAATGCCAAAGGCAATGTAATACTTATTCCGCGCATAGGCAACCACACGATAGAACTTGGCAAAGTGGATAAACTTGAAGAGAAACTCGATAAGCTGAAAAAGTTCTACGAAAAAGGACTTGGCACTGTCGGGTGGAACAAATATAAGAAGATTAACATAGAATTTGAAAAACAGGTTATTTGTACCAAAAAATAGTGATTTATGGGAACAAAGAATTATATAACAGCAATAGAGATAGGCTCGTCAAAGATTTCGGGAGTAATCGGTATCGAGACTTATGAAGGTATTAAGATAATAGCCTATGCCTGCGAGCCGGTAGAAGGTTTTGTTTCAAAAGGTGTTGTGCGCAATGTAGATGCCACAAGCGCGTGCCTCACAAACATCATTAACCGATTGGAGACACAGCTCGACAATAAAATAAGCATTGAGAAGGTGTATATAAACATCGCAGGCTTGTCGGTGCGTTCAATAAAATCGACCATCAGAAAAGAGTTTGACGAATACAAGAAGATAACAACCGATATTATCGATGGAATGGCACTCGACAACGATTGCCAGTTCATTGTTCCCGAGGGATACCAGAAGGTACAGGTTATCGTACAGGAATACAAACTCGACGGAACAATAAACACAGCGCCAATAGGTTTCCATACACGCTGCATTGAGTGCAACTACTTGAACATTATAATCAAGGATCAGTTTATGAAACAGTTGTGTGAGAGCTTCGATATGGCAAAAATAGAGATTGTCGATAGTTTTTGCGCCGCAAAGATTGAAGCTGATACACTCCTCAACAAGGACGACAAGAAAAATTGCGCGCTCGTAAATATGGGTGCCGGCACAACAACGATTTCGATATACCGCGACGAACTGCTTCGCAAGCTTGCCGTAATACCTCTTGGTGGTGAAAACATCACAAGAGATATATGTGCCGAGCATGTATCGCGCGAGGAGGCCGAGCAAATTAAAATATTCAAAGGGTATAACTCAACCGTTACCGACGACTCTTCAATACCCAACGAAGTACTGAACAAGATTATTTCGGCTCGCGTGGAGGAGATTTTGCAGAATATAAAACACCAGATAACAACATCGGGAGAAAAGGTGACACACATACTCTTCACCGGTGGTGCTGCACGACTCAAAAACCTTTCGCAGCTCATCAAGGAACACCTCCCCACATACACTACACGCATAATTATAGAGCCCTCGCTAAATAGTTTCAGCGACAGCAGCCTCTACCTTGCCGAAGGTGCCATAACCCCCACCCTCTTCGGGCTTTTGAGTACAGGCAAAGAGAACTGTTGCAGAGAGATTATGCCCAAAGAACCTGTTAAACCTATACAGACCGAACTATTCCCCGCAGAAGAACCCCAAGAGGAGGTTCAAGTTGTAGAAACCGAGGAGAAACCAAAGACAACACAAAAAACCGGGAAATCAAAACCCAAAGAGAGCAATATCTTCGGCGGACTATGGGATAACTGGATGAACAAAGGAAAAAAGGCCATAAATGAGTTGAAAAACAATATGACCGAAACAGAACCCGATGGCAATGACGAAGAATAATTACAAACATTGAAAAGAGTACAGCTATGAACGAAGATACAAGACAAGGACTCCCCTTCAACATACCCACAGATGCTCCACGAATAATAAAAGTTATTGGTGTGGGCGGTGGAGGCAGCAACGCTGTTGAGAATATGTACGAAAAAGGCATACACAATGTCTCTTTTGCCATCTGCAACACCGACCGTCAGGCACTTTACCACTCAAGAATTCCTGTAAAAGTACAGCTCGGGGAAACCACAACCGAAGGACTTGGTGCCGGTAACGACCCCAAGGTGGCACGTATGGCTGCAGAAGAGAGTACCCATGAAATTGAGCAACTCTTCAACGATGGTACAAAAATGGCATTCATCACCGCAGGTATGGGTGGTGGTACTGGAACCGGTGCGGCTCCCGTTGTCGCAAGAATTGCCAAGAGCATGGATATCCTCACCATTGGTATCGTAACTATACCCTTCCGTTTCGAGATGGGTAAAAAGATTAAACAGGCCTTGCGAGGCGTTGCCGAGATTGCACAACATGTAGATGCGTTGCTTGTGATAAACAACGAACGCCTTCTCGACATATACCCCAAACTCGATATTGAAGAGGGATTCCGCAAAGTTGATGAGGTGCTCACCACCGCCACCAAGAGTATCGCAGAGATTATTACTGCGCGTGGAAAAATCAACCTCGACTTCCGCGATGTTAAAAAGGTGCTCAAAAACGGAGGTGTAGCCATTATGAGCTACGGTATTGAGAGTGGCGAGAACCGCCTCGACCAGGCTTTCAGAAAGGCGATGCACTCACCCCTGCTCAACAACAACGACATCTATAAATCGAAGAAACTGCTTTTCAACATCTATTACAACCCCAACGAGCCTATGCTTGTTGAGGAGATAAATGCCGTAAACGACTTTATGGAGCAGTTCGAAGATGAGAACATAGAGGTAATTTGGGGATTGAGCCAAGACCTCGAGCTTAAAGAGGGAGAGGTGAAGGTAACCGTACTTGCCACTGGATTCGGCATGAAGAACATTCCCGGAATGGAGCCGTTGATAGAGGCGCAGAAAGCTGAAGAGGAAAAAATAACACAAGAAGAAAGAAGAAAAAGAGACGACGAAGAGAAGAAACTCTCCGACATGGAAAAAACATTCTACAAGGACGAGTACAAGATTTTCATCTTCGAGGAAGAGGATATGAGCAACGATGAACTTATATCGGCACTCGACAACTCACCCGTCTACAAACGAACCGTTCAGGAACTCGATGCGTTAAAGAAGATAACAGCGGCAAGAAAGAGAGAAGAGGAGACAACACCCGCAACTCTCGCCGGAAATGAATGTGACAACACGCACGAACCCACAGAAACAATAGAATAAATATATTCATTATGGAACTTTACGACATTATAAGCAACGACATCAAGGAGGCTATGAAAGCAAAAGACAAAGTAGCCCTCGATACATTGAGAAACATAAAGAAAGTGCTTCTTGAAGCAAAAACCGCACCCGGCGCTGGCGACACTGTGAGCGACGAAACAGCTATAAGAATCATTCAGAAACTTGTGAAACAAGGTAAAGAATCGGCCGAACTCTTCCAGAGCCAGAACCGTGGTGACCTTGCTGCCGAAGAACTTGCACAAGTGGCAGTGATGGAAAAATACCTTCCCAAACAGATGAGCGAGGAGGAGATTACAGCCGTACTTAAAGAGATTATAGCACAGGTTGGTGCCAACAAGCCACAGGATATGGGAAAAGTTATGGGCGTTGCCACAAAACAACTTGCAGGCAAAGCCGATGGTAAAGTAATTTCGGCAATAGTAAAACAGTTACTTGCCTAACCGGCAAAGATTTCCCGCAACACCTCGCTCGAACGCAAACGGGGAAAATCGGGAACATGCAGACGATAATACTCTTCGAGAACAGCGAGATAAGCCCCTCGCTGTTCTCTGTTTAATGCCATAGAACGTACCGACTGGAAATCGGCACGCAAAAGCGTTACAAAGCGCGCCGCATCGGCGGGCAAGAGAAAATGCGGATGAAGTGGATGCTCGCGAACCAGACAACCTGCTTGAAGGTCGAAGTAGGAGTTTTGCGCAAGATTCTCGATGTTGGGAAAAATTCCAAGGAAATGCAACAACTGCGAAAGAAAAACCAAATGAAAGTCGGCATAACCCTCCTCGGCAGCATCGAACCAGGTGAGCGCGCGGTCGAGAAAGAGAAATATAGACTCATCCTCACCATTCTCACGCAAAGCATAGGTCAATGCTTCGGCAAGATAAAGCGCAATGCTGGATTTGACAACATCGCAGGGAATAGATGCATATAATTGGTATGGTTGAGCTTCCGATATACGGGCCAAAGATTTTGACGACTTGCCCGATGCTGTAAACACCACCATCGACAATGGCTGAAAGAGTACATTACGCACACGTGCCTTCTTACTATGCGTCACGGGCAAAAGAAAAGATTTGCGCCCTTGTTGCAAGGTAAAAAGGTCGGCAACCATCAAAGAATCGTTATATTTGAAGGTGCGAAGCACTATTCCTGTATATTTTTCAACCATTTTAGCGATATTACAACACAAAAATAGTAAAAAATTTGTCAAAATCTTTGCAGTTTCAAAAAAAGGTTTTACCTTTGCAGTCGCTTTAAGCATCTAACGATGTTTGCGTCGCTCCAAAAGAGCACAAAAAGAACCAAGGCCCATTCGTCTATCGGCTAGGACGCAAGATTTTCATTCTTGAAAGAGGGGTTCGATTCCCCTATGGGCTACGAATAAAAACTAAAAACTATATAAAGAGATGGCAAATCACAAATCATCACTTAAAAGAATCAGACAAACAGAGAAGAGAAATCTTCAGAACCGTTATTTCGGTAAAAATATGCGTTCGGCAGTTCGCGACCTTCGCGCAATCACCGACAAAAATGAAGCTTTGGCAAAATTCCCCGAAGTTCAGAAAATGCTTGACAGAATGGCTAAACGTGGTCTCATCCACAAGAACAAGGCTGCAAACCTCAAATCAGGTCTTTGCGCTAAAATCGCTAAGTTAGCCTAATATTTAGAACATATATTTACCTACGAGAGGCTGGATTTTAAAATCCAGCCTTTTCGCGTTGTACCACCTACCATTCAAAGAGTAACAACAAAGCAAAACACAGCAAGCAACACCTTGCACCAAAAAACCACCCCGGCCAAAAGCACAAGGTAACAACACAATAGAGGTTCAGTAGAAATTTAGTGTGGACAAATTGCTTCTTTAATAAGTTGTGCTCCCTTACGCAGCCCTTTGTATAACGAAATAACTCACGCTCGTTGCAATTGAAAATAAATTTGCCTTCTTACTCTCGCTTAATAGTTATTTTCGCTTTCGGCGACGATTATCTCCTGCAATGGTAATTCTAAAAAGAAACCGGCACCGTTAAAATGTTGCGAGTAAGCGAGTGAATGAAAATTTATTTTCAATTGCAACGAGCGTGAGCAACTTCGCAAAAGCAATCACAGTGTTTATCCGAGCATTTGCAGGAGAGAGTGCGAGGAATGTTTGCCCGCGAGTTAGGTGCCGCAAGGCAACTAACTGAGGAAGTCCCGCAGCACCCTGCAAATGTGAGAAAGATAAACATGGCAAGGGAGGTTCGACTGAGGGTTCGCCTTTCTGCGACGTGAACAAAGAACCGAGCGACTGATTTTACTCGCGTGCCGGGCGTTTGGTTCTTTGCGCGACAAAGAACGTCAAAGATATATTTTCAATGAGAGAATAACC
>JAZQUI010000015.1:0-44788 GCA_045631205.1 Bacteroidaceae bacterium | reverse complement strand
ATAAGCTAATTTGCGCATTCCCCAGAAATCTTCAAAAACGATTTCAGCACCATTTTTGGTGAGAATGTCTTCGAATTTCTTCACCGCTTCCTTCATCTGTTCATCAGATAAAACGGGAGTTAAAATGAAAACGGTTTCGTATTGATTCATTTTTACTTAATAAATTGGTTAAACATTCGTTTATCTAAACGCGGGTGCAAAGATAGTGATAATTTTTGAATTACCAAAGTTTTACGATAACCTTTTTGTACAAGACCCTGTTCAATAAAGAAATTCACACAACTATTTTTACCCCAAAGCGCAGAAAAGGAGCATTTTTAAGCAAAAAAATTTTATACTCTAAATATTTATATGTTACTTTGCAACATTAAGAATGTGAATAATAAACAAAACACTATATATTATGGCATCAAAAATTAAAAATTTAGGTCTTGCGCTTATTCTTATCGGAGCATTGATTCTTATCCTCAGCCACTTCTGCGGCTGGAACAACATCAACGCCGTTAACGTAGGTGCATACACCGGTATGATCATAGGCCTCATAACCTACATTATCGCCGGCAAAAAGGCTATGGAAGATTAATCTTCATCAAAAAAATAAAAAAGTAAGAGCAACCCGCGGGTTGCTCTGACTTTTTTATTGCCATACATCCAAGAGTTCAGGCTTCAGCCTCGGGAGCGATAAGTTTATAACCCTTACCGTGTATATTTATAATTTCAATGGAATCGTCAGCCTTCAAGTGCTTACGCAGTTTGGTGATGTAAACATCCATACTGCGGGCATTGAAATAGTTGTCATCGGTCCACACGGTTTTAAGTGCAAAGTCGCGTTGCAGAATCTCATTGGTGTGAGCACAAAGCAGGCTAAGCAACTCCGACTCTTTTGTAGTGAGCTTTGTCTGCTGGTCGCCAATTGTGAGCAATTGCTTCTGCGTATCGAACTGGAAGCGGCCTATCTTATATAAGGTGTTAGCCTTGTTCTTTTTACCGCAAACACGACGCAATATAGCTTCTATGCGTAAAACAAGTTCTTCCATTCTGAAAGGCTTTGTTATATAATCGTCTGCACCAATTTTAAAGCCCTCAAGTATATCCTCATTAAGAGCCTTAGCAGTGAGGAAAATGATAGGAATCTCCGAATTTACGGCACGAATCTCCTGCGCAAGAGTGAAACCATCCTTAACTGGCATCATCACGTCGAGCACACAAAAATCAAATTTCCCTTTCAAGAAAGTCTTATAGCCAACGTCACCATCGGGACACAACTCGGCATAAAATCCTTTCGCCTGCAAATATTCACGCAAGAGCATACCGAGGTTCTCGTCATCCTCGCATAGCAAAATTCTCTGTTTCTCGTCCATAATTTTCTATTTTAAAGGTAATACAATTACAAATGTTGTTCCCACACCCGGCTCACTTTCGGCACGTATTGAACCTTTAAGCGCCTGTACTATCTGCTTCACATAAGCAAGTCCAAGACCAAAGCCTTTAACATCGTGCACATTACCGGTCTGTACTCTATAAAATTTATCAAAAATCTTTTTAAGGTTCTCCTTGCGGATACCAATACCGTTATCCTTCACCGAGAGCATAAAGTTCCCGTTTGCATTCCAGGTACGCACTTCAAGTTGAAGAGGAGCGTCGGGACGACGATACTTCACTGCGTTATCCATAAGATTGAAGATTACATTTGTGAAGTGCATCTCATCGACATAGACAAACGAATCGTCGGCAGCAAGTTCCCAAACCAATTTACCACCGCTCTGCTCCACCTTCACGGCAAACGTGTTCACAATACCCTCGACAAGGTCATTGGCATCGAGTTCCTTCATTTTAAGCGATGCATTATCCTTGTTGTCGAACATAGACATCTGCAACACCTTGTCCACCTGAAAGCGCAAACGCTTTGTCTCACTCGCAATAACTCCCGACAATCGACCGAACATTTCGGGAGATTTCGATACCGATTGATCCTGCAACATCTGCGCTGCAAGAGATATTGTCGATATAGGAGTCTTGAACTCGTGAGTCATATTGTTTATGAAGTCATTCTTCATCTCGGTAATCTTTTTATGTCTCACCGCCATATAAAGTGTTATCACGAATGTTATTAACAAAACAAAAGTGAACAGTATGGAAGGAATCATAAATTTAACCGAACTATAAATATATTTGTTCAAAACCGAGGTGGGGAAGTTCACTTCCAACACACCCATTCGCGCAGGCGGGTCGTTTTTAAAGATAAACTCCTTAAATATTCCCACGCCATCGCCATAAGCATAATCGGGACAACGGTATATCTCCTTTGAATCGCCACGCAAGACTCTGAAGTGATATGGCAGAACAATTCCGTTATTCGCAAGCTCCGCTTTCAAATTCTCATCGAGTTTACTGAAATTGATTCTGCTCTGCAAAGGTTTTTCACTTGCCTGATAAAGCATATTATAGACCACCTCATCGAGCACTGCACGCTGATATTTGTAACGCTTGCTCAAAATTTCCATAGAAAGACGTTGCGCGTCGCGCACCGACATATTTCCACGGCTTGGGTTTATCTTGAACTGCGATACCGACTGGTTGGGATTGTTCACAAAAGTTTTGAGCTCGAAAGCCGAAAGAACATTACCCCCTTCAGTTGATGCTAGATAACTATGCTCCAACTTCAAAAAACCATCTTTTATCTGGCCACGATGAATATCCTTCTGTATATCTTTTGTGAGGTAATGTTTCATCTCCTCAAGTTCCAGATTATAGGCAACCTGATAGAGACTTCTCCTCACACCCTCCTCGAAATGTTCGCGGCGCATATCCACCATAGCCTCAATGTATGTAAGCTGCAAATAAAGCAGACCCACAAAACAAACGCCCATTACGAGCCCAACTATCCAAATCGTATGCTTTTTCATATAGCAAATATAAGCACTCCATACAAAGATTGTATCACCTGTAAGCAATATTTAACCTTATTTTTCTTTTAATTAACATAGTCAATTATTTTACTTATCTTTTTAACAACTAAAAACAACAACAAAAGGGATAATTTGCAAATTACGAGCATTTTTTAACAAAAAAGCCCGACTCATTTGAGCCGGGCTTCTACTATTTTATCTACAAATTATTCTTCCTCTTTTGTAGCAAATTCTTTCATCAACTTATCCTGTACATCGGTAGGGACAAGTTCGTATGACGAAGGTGACATTATGAACGATGCACGACCGCCGGTCAACGAACTGAGCGATGTAGAATAAGAGGCCATCTCTTTCAAAGGTACTTTTGCCGAGAGTTTCTCATAACCATTCTCACTCTCCATACCCATAATCATACCTCTGCGTCCCTGAACATCACTCATCACATCACCCATCTTGTCAGAAGGCACAAACACCTCTACATCATATACGGGTTCAAGAATTTTGGGACCGGCATTGCGGAACGCCTCGCTGAATGCATTGCGACCTGCAAGCATAAACGAAACCTCGTTAGAGTCAACCGGGTGCATCTTACCGTCGTAAACGATTACACGCACATCACGGGCATAAGAACCGGTAAGCGGACCACGCTCCATACGCTCCATTACACCTTTCAATATAGCAGGCATAAAGCGAGCATCGATAGAACCACCGACAATACTATTTACAAAAACCAACTTACCACCCCACTCGAGTGTAACTTCCTCGGTAGCTTTGGCGTTGATTTTGAACTCCTGGCCATTGAAACGATAAACATCCTGCAAAGGCTTGCCCTCCTCATAAGGCTCTACAATCATATGAACCTCACCAAACTGACCGGCACCACCCGACTGTTTCTTGTGGCGATAATCGGCACGAGCAGCTTTTGTAATAGTTTCACGATAAGGAATTTTGGGCTCCTCGTAAACAATCTGCAATTTCTCAACATTTTCGAGACGCCATTTGAGTGTACGCAAGTGGAATTCTCCCTGACCCGACACGATAGTCTGACGCAACTCCTTAGACTGCTCTACACGCCAAGTGGGATCCTCCTCGTGCATACGGTTCAACGCCTGAATAAGTTTCTCCATTTCACCCTCGTTTACGGGACGGATAGCGCGTGAATATTTAGAAGCAGGATATTTAACCAAAGCAAATTTATTATTCGCATCTTTTGCGTTCAAAGTATTACCAATACGTACATCTTTCAATTTGACAGTACAGCCAAGGTCACCAGCTTTCAATTCATCCACAGCAGTACGGTTGGCACCTGCGCTGCAGAAAATCTGGGCGATGCGCTCTTTTGAACCACGGTCGGCATTTACAAAATCCTCACCGGCCTTCAATGTACCACTCATCACCTTAAAATAGTTCACCTCACCTATATGTGGCTCAACAGATGTCTTGTAGAAGAACAATGAAGTGGGAGCATCGCTGTTGTAAGGTACAGTTTCACCCTCGGCATTAACAGGCTGAGGCATATCGTCAACCTCGGGAGCCACGTTAGCAAGGAACTCCAACAAGCGGCCGACAGCCACATTATTCTGAGCCGAGCAGCACAAAACAGGATAAACACTACCGGTAGAAAGTCCTAGACGCGCACCCATACGAATTTCATCGGTTGAAAGGTCGTCCGAATCAAAGAACTTGTTCATAAGTTCCTCCTCGTTTTCAGCTGCTTTCTCCACAAGTTCAGTGTGCAAAGCTTTTGCTTTTTCTATTTGGTCGGCAGGAATATCCTCCACTACGGGAGCCTGACCGTCAGCAGTCCAAGTAAGTTTCTTCATCAACAAAACGTCGATGATCGAGTTGAAGCCGGGGCCCGAAGTCAAGGGGTACTGTACAGGCACCACCTTAGAGCCGTAAATCGTCTGCAACTGCTCTATAACATTTTCATAATCGCACTTCTCGTGGTCAACCTGGTTAACTACGAACATTGCGGGCTTTTTCATCTTCTGCACATAGCGGAAACAGTTTTGTGTTCCCACCTCAACACCATACTGTCCATTGATCACCATCATTGCAAGGTCGCACACTGTCATAGCACATACTGTACCACCGGCAAAGTCATCAGCACCCGGACAATCGATAAGATTAAGTTTCTTGCCGGCCTGCTCCACCTGGAACACAGTCGTAAACACCGAATAACCATACTCCTGCTCAACGGGGAAGTAGTCGCTCACGGTGTTTTTTGCAGCCACGCTGCCTCTACGTTTTATAATACCACCCTCATAGAGCATAGCCTCTGTGAGCGTGGTTTTTCCTGAGCCTGAACATCCAACGATGGCAATGTTCTTGATTTCGTTAGTTTGATAAGTTTTCATATCGTTTTTTTTGTTTTTCACAAGACCACAAAAAAGAAAAGCGACACCGAATAATCATAGCCACATTGCGGGAATGTATTTACCCTTTGCGCCTCTCTCCAAGCAGCCCTGCTTGGTTAGTTATGTTATAAAAGCGGTAGCAATGTATGAATTTTAGACAAGAAAAGCAAATACAACAACAATGTTTTTTAGCCTGACAATTAAAAAAGTTATCTTTGTAGCAAATTTTAACGAAAAAGATGGCCGGTCTATACATACATATACCTTTCTGCAAGCAGCGATGCAAATATTGCGCATTTTACTCCACCACACACCACGCGCTGCAAGAGCAATACACCCACGCGCTATGCAGCGAATTACGCGCGCGCAAACATTATATAAAAGGTGAAACAATAGAGACCATATACTTTGGAGGAGGAACTCCATCTCTCCTTACCGAAGAGCAACTTTGTCACATTGTAAGCACCATTGAAAAGGAGTATTCGGTAAGCCATTCGGCAGAAAGAACCATTGAATGCAACCCCGACGACCTGACTACCGCCCATCTCACCATGCTCCGCAACTGCGGATTCAACCGCATAAGTATCGGAATACAAAGTTTCAGCGACACACAATTACAGACTCTTGGGCGCCGACACACATCCAAAGCTGCACGCGAAGCCGTAAAAAACGCACGTGAAGCAGGTTTCAACAATATAAGCATAGACCTTATGTTTGCTCTCCCGTCATCAACCTTGCAAGAGTGGAAACAAAGCCTGCAAGAGGCCATTGCCTTGAAACCCGAACATATTTCAGCCTACAACCTCACATACGAGGAAGGGACTCCGCTTTACCGTGCCTTGGAGAGGGGTGATATAGAAGAGATAAGCGAAGAGGGAAACATCGAGCAGTTCAATGCCCTTATTGAAGAGCTTAAAAAAGCCGGATACCGTCACTACGAAATATCGAATTTTGCACGACCTGGGTTCGAGAGCCGCCATAACAGCAGTTACTGGAACGACACCCCCTACCTCGGTTGCGGCGCAGGAGCGCACTCTTACGATGGCAATGCCCGCGGATGGAACATCTGCGACATAAACAAATATATAAAGGGTATAGAAAACGGTGATTTGCCTTTCGAAGTCGAAGAATTGACAAACGAAGAACGATACAACGACGCCGTGCTCACCCGCCTGCGTACCGCCGACGGATTACCGGTTTCGTGGATTGAAGAAAAATTCGGCACCACCTTATACAATTACATGATTAAGGCTGCCGAACCACACATTGCACGTGGCAGCCTATATTTACACAACGGCAGGCTATCACTAACACCCGAGGGCGTTTTTATAAGCGACGCCGTTATACGCGACCTCATTTATGTATAAAAACAACAAAAGCCGCAAGCATTGCTTGCGGCTTTTGTTGCATATTCTCTTAATTATTACATCAAACTGTTTGCAAGAGCAAGAATTTCCTCACCGATAGCATCGGCAGCCTCCTGTGTGGGACCCTCTGAATAGATGCGAACGATGGGCTCTGTATTACTCTTACGCAAGTGAACCCACTTGTCGGGGAAGTCGAGTTTCACACCGTCAACAGTGTTTATCTCTGCCTTACCTGCATATGTAGCCTTAATTTTCTCAAGGATAGCATCAACATCGCAACCGGGTTTGAGGTCGATGCGATTCTTACCCATAAAGTAAGCAGGATATGTAGCACGCAACTCGCTAACAGTCTTCTTCTCGTGAGCAAGATGGCTCAAGAACAAACAGATTCCTACCAAAGCATCACGACCGGCGTGGCAAGCGGGATAGATAACTCCACCATTACCCTCACCACCGATAACAGCGTTGGTCTCGCGCATTTTTGTTACCACGTTAACCTCACCAACAGCAGAAGCTGCATACTCACAACCGTGAGCCTGTGTAACATCACGCAAAGCACGTGTTGAGCTCAAGTTAGAAACTGTGTTTCCGGGAGTGTGTTTCAATACATAGTCGGCAACGGTAACAAGAGTATACTCCTCGCCATACATTTCGCCATTCTCGCAGATGATAGCCAAGCGGTCAACGTCGGGGTCAACAACAAAAGCAACATCGTTGCCACCTTTTGCCATAAGACCCATAATATCACCAAGGTTCTTTGCAAGAGGTTCGGGGTTATGCTGGAAATCACCGGTGGGCTCACAATAGAGTTTATCCACTTTGGTAATACCGAGTTTCTCGAACAGACGGGGAAGGATTATACCACCCACCGAGTTCACGCAATCGATAGCAACCTTAAAGCCGGCAGCCTTGATAGCCTCAACATCCACAAGTGGAAGAGCGAGTACTGCATCGATATGTTTATCGTCGTAAGTTTCGTCAAGACGATATTTACCAAGACTTTCAACATCGGCATAATCAAACTCCTCGGCCTCAGCAATGCGAAGCACCTCTTTACCCTCGGCTGCGTTCAAGAACTCACCCTTTTCATTCAACAATTTAAGAGCGTTCCACTGACGGGGATTGTGGCTTGCTGTAAGAATGATACCACCGCAAGCATCCTCCATAGTAACAGCAACCTCGGTTGTGGGAGTAGAAGCTAGGCCTATATCCACAACATCAAAGCCCATACCCATAAGAGTACCACAAACAATTTTGTTGACCATCTCGCCGGAAAGACGAGCATCACGACCCACAACAATCTTATTGCTTGTTTTAGTTGTTGTTTTACGAATCAGCGCAGCATACGCCGAAGTTAACTTAGCCACATCAAAAGGAGTAAGACCCTCATCGGCCTTACCACCGATGGTACCTCTGATACCGGAGATTGATTTAATAAGTGTCATATATAAGTTTTATTTAGAAAGTTATCTTTCGGGTTGGAATGTTATATGATAAAAACAGGGATATACATAAGTTGCAGCAAGTGATGTACCCGAGGTGTGAGGAACAATAAGGTTAACCTCGGCAAGGTTCGCCTGGCTGCGGGTAAAGCTCAAATATGGCATAACCACCAACCAACCGGTAGGAACAGCACTTGTACCATAGTTTTCAAGCATCACACCCGATGAAAAAGAGGCCGAAAAGGAACCGCTCTCATTTTTAACGGTCATTTCATCGGGGTCGGCTACATCACCTTGTTCGTTGGTCGACATAATAGTACCCTCCATCATGCTGTATTCTGTATAGCGGACAAGCAAGTTCATTGACTCGCCATCCTCTATTTTCTTTGCGCCGGCAATATCAGACGGATTACGCACAAATTGCGCATATATATCTTCAAGCACCACATACTCGTTCTTTTCAACATTCGTAGTGTAGCCTTGCAACACAAATTGCTCAAAGCTTATTATATTAGCACCTTCTAGCATTATAAACCTGTCGATATACCCCTGCTCTTTGTCCTTCATCTCAGAATATGTAACCTCATCCTCGCAAGATGTGAGAAGAAGGGCCATTAAAGGCATCAACAGCATTAAAAACCAACGATTATTCATTATTTTTTTCGTATTCAATTGTAAAAAGTAATTCAAGATTATTCAAAATTACAACATAGGCGCGAAAACACAAAGAATATATTAAAAAAATAATATAAAATAACAAAATTACTTTGTCAGTTGCGCATCGTAAGCCTTTACAGCCTTCATAAACAACTCCACGGCAGCCTCCATTGTATCACGCACCTCTCCACCCGATGCATTCTTGTGCCCACCACCATTAAAGAACTCTGCGGCAAGTGTATTGCAAGGAAAATCATCGACACTGCGCAGCGACACGTTTATCTTACCCGGCTGCTCTTCACGCAGGAAGCACGAGAAACGCAGCCCTTTTCTTTGCAAAGGAATATTGACAAGCCCCTCCGTATCACCTTTAATTACATTAAAACGTTTCATTTCGTCATATGTAAGAGTTATCAGTGCGGCATTCTTTTTCGGAATGAACTTAAGTTTTTCGTGCAGCACATACCCCATAAGTTTCAAGCGCGATTCGGAATAATTATAAAAGACCTTGCGATATATCAAATCCTTGTCAACGCCCTTTTCTATGAGATAAGCTACAATAAGATAAATATCCTTGCGATTCGACGCATAGGCAAAAGAGCCGGTGTCGGTCATCATACCCGTGTAGATAGCTTGCGACATATTCAAATCGAGAGCATCGAGCGAAGAGACTCTGTATATCATACGGAACACAAGTTCCGAAGTGGAACAGGCTGCCGGACACGACACCGCAACCGAAAAGCCATCCTCGGGATGAAGATGGTGGTCGACAAGAACCTTCACCGCTGAAGAAGCCGCCACAGCATCACCCATAGCACCAAGCCTGGAAAAAGCGTTGAAATCGAGACAGAAAATAACATCGGCCGACGATATAAGTTGCAACGCCCTCTCTTCTTCACCATCAAATTCAACGACATCGCCACTTGCCGGCAACCATTTGAGGAAATCGGGGAAAGCATTAGGGAGTACAACTTCGGCTTTTTTACCCAAACTGCAGAGATAGAGCATACAGGCAAGCGAAGAACCAACAGCATCGCCATCGGGATTCTTGTGCGCCACAACCACAAAACGCTCATTACTCTCTATAATACTTTTGAGAGCCTCAACCTGAGGCTCGATAATCAAATGATCAAGCATAAAATAATTTTTACACGCGAAGATACTCAACCCGCGCCGTTAAAACAACAAAAGAGAAAATAAAAAAACAATACTATTTACCTCTCATAAATATTAGAGCAAACTGCTCACCCCTGCTTTCGAGCCTCACTGCGCCCTTTTGGCTTATATCCACGCACCCCACCCCGGCTTTCTTGCACTCACGCAACAACCTGCGGCGGCTTCCTTCATAAAGTGAGCCGTCGAGCAAGATACAACTCGCCGGAAAACGATCGAGCAATTCATCCACCGGACCCAAAAATCCACGACACAACAAAAGTGCATCCACAGGAGACTGCACACTGTCGTTACGCCAGCAATCATCAGCAAGCATCTGCAAACGCAAACCGCCAAAGGTTACAAGCCCCGCTTCACGACGCAACATATTATCGCAATAACCCTCTTCGGCCCACACAGGAGCAACCAAACGCTCACGCCTCACAAACGGCTGGACGACATCGTCAACTTCGGCATCGAATTGTGGCACCGATGACAACAGATAGCTGTTGCCATCGTCCCTTACCGCAAGCACCGCAGCCATTTTCCTGTTATTGAACAACAAAAGATAGTCGGCAACCTCATCACTACTTTTTGTAAAAAAATTCAACAGAACTGCAAACACCGACACAACTGAGACCAACAGACACAGCCACCACCTTTTTGTTGCCACAGCAAAGAAGAACAGATAAAACAGCAAAGCAACAAATAAGGCACTGGCAACACCAATTTGCGGCAACATAAAAGAGGCAGCAGGCAATCCTGCAACAAAGCCCACCACTCCATTCATAAAAGATAGCAATACTGAAAGCAACCACGCTATCGGCACTTGCGCCAAAGGCACAAAAGCCGTTACCCACAGAGCAACTGCAAGCCCCATAAGCAAAGGAGCAAGTGGAACCAATAACAAATTGGCAAGCAAAAAGTACAACGGGAATGTACCGAAATAGTACCACACAAAGGGTAACACTCCCACCTGTGCCGCAAGCGACACGGCAACAAGTGAGAAGAATGTATCATATACCTTTCCGTGGGAATCGCAACAAAAAAGATTGCGCAACCAAGGCAAAAACAACAAAATAGCCGCAACCGAGGCAAAAGATAGTTGAAAACCCACATCGAACAGCAAACGAGGAGAAAACAACAACATTGCAATAGCCGCAAAGGCCAAAGAATTCAGCCCCGAAGCATCACGACGCAGGCAACGCCCCACCCCGACAATTGTAAAAAGCACAGCAGCACGAAGTACCGAAGAGGTAAAGCCCGCCACAAAAACAAAACCCCACAACAGAAGAATGGCAAGCAACTCACGTACCAGATAAAAACTGCGCCGTCCACCAAAGAAAGAGAAAAGAGCGACAAGCATCATATAAAACACGCCAAGATGCAACCCCGACAGAGCCAGAATATGACTCATTCCCGCCGAAGCATACGCATCCTTCAGACTTTGAGAAAAGCCGCGTTTTTCACCAACAGTAAAAGCCGACAAAAGAGAAAGTTCGTCACCCTTTAAGCCCAAGTGTTCGTACATACGTACCACCTTATCACGCAATTCAAGAGCAAGCATAGAGATGTCTTTTTCGCCCTCTCCCATAAACTTCCACCCATCAACAGGGAGAAAAACAGAACCATCAATCCCCTTCACACGCATATAACGCACTGCATCAAACTCTGCCGGGTTACCGGCATTGGAAGGATTTTTTACCACCCCTTCAAAACCAACCATATCGCCAACACACAAGGCCTCGGACTCCACACTGTTGGCAAAATAGATATATACAACACCTTCACACCAGGCTGTTGCCGAAGAGAGCGTATCAACACGCGCCACGCGTGCCAAAGCCCTTGTAGCACCACCACCCATATAAGGAACTTCGAGCAACTGCGCCACATAAGCGCCCTTTTCATCGGGCCATTCAGGGCGCGACAGCTTTTTATCGCAAGTAACCGCAAACAACCCGGCAACAAGCATCATGCCGACAGCACCAACACCGAACAACCAACGAGGAGCAACTGAAAAAAGCCCGATTGCGAGCAACAATACCGACACAACAAACAAGGTGGCTATATGCAACACCTCAATATTGCATAGCCACCCTATAATTATGCCTGCGAGCAACGGCAACGCAAGCTTCACCAAAGGATATTTCTTAATATCAAATGTTATCACGTTTACAGAGCGCGCAAAGCCGAAATCACACCCTCCGGACTCTCAGCCTTAAATACAGCATTACCGGCAACCAAAGCATCGGAACCCGCAGCAGCAAGCAAAGCGCCAGTGGTTTCATTTACGCCACCATCAACCTCTATAACAGCCTTTGAGCCGGTACGGTCAATAAGTTCGCGCAACTCACGCACCTTCTCCACTGTATGAGGTATGAACTTTTGACCGCCAAAGCCGGGGTTCACGCTCATAAGCAACACAAGGTCAAGTTCCTCTATAATATCTTTAAGCATACACACGGGTGTCGAGGGGTTGAGTGTAACACCCGCCATCATACCCGCATCTTTTATCTGGGTTACTGCACGGTGCAGGTGAGTGCAAGCCTCGTAGTGAATATTCATTATACGAGCATTCAAGTCCTTTACAGCATCGAGGTAATTCATAGGGTTCACCACCATAAGATGCACATCGAGAGGCTTGTTGCAAAGTTCTGCGACATATTTCAACACCGGAGGACCAAAAGAGATATTGGGCACAAACACCCCGTCCATAACATCGATATGCAACCAATCGGCCTCGCTACGGTTAATCATCTCAAGGTCTTTCTGCAAATTTCCAAAGTTGGCCGACAAAAGCGACGGCGACACAATCTGACTCATAAATACTATCTTTAACGAATATTCCTTATTCTGCGAAGATATAAAAAAACAATATCTCAAGCAAAAGTTCGAAGACAAAAAACATCTATTTATCTATATATTATAAAATATAAGAGAAGAAAAGCTGACTTTTCATTTATTTTTATTTATTTTGCAAATTGCAATATAACGCGATTATAAATAATTATTTTTTATATAACTTTATTAATTAATCACAATTTATGAAAACCAAAAGAATGTTTTTGTATTTGCTCACATTGTTTATGAGCATTACAAGCGTTTGGGCAGGCCTACCGGCATTTGGTATCACAAAGACCAGCACGCCCGAGAACGGCAAGAAGTACTACATCTATGCCGACACCTATTCTGGAGGCAAGTACGTAAATCGTTATCTCTACAACGACAACGGTACACTCAAAACGAGTGCTACCCCCGACGAGAGCAGCGATTCTTACGTATGGACCTGCACTGTAACTAACGGAAAGTACACTTTCCAGAATGTAGGCAACACTGCAAAATACCTTGCTCACAAGGGACTTGCCGATGCAGCCTATAACTTCACACTTGGCAAAGCCAACGCCAACCACGAAGGTACCACCATCTGGTCCGACGGCGCAAGCCGCTACCTTGTAACCAAAAACGACGGTAGCGCATTCGACCAATCTACCGGAACATACAACCAGACAAATAGCGACTGGTGTACCGACTATGTATTCGTGGAGTATGTTGTACCCACAGGCAACCAGCTACAGGTAACAACCAACATTAGCGGTGCCGGTGAGCTTCTTGTAAACGGCACAGCAACCTCACTCCCCTACACAAAATGGGAGAACACTGTTACTCTTCCCGTAACACTCACCGCAACAGCAAACAGCCTCTACAGTTTTGATGGTTTCTACATCAACGGTGAAAACAAAGGCAAAGAGTGGACAGTAGAGTCTTTGAGCGAGAACGTAACCATCGAGGCACGCTACTCGTTCACAATATTCTCTACATCGTTCGAGAATGGAGTACCCGTACAGATTTACAACACTGGCAACACCAGCTACGCCATCAAGATGAACGCAGCCGACAACTATTCAGGCAAAGCCGTAAACAGTGGCACCATCACTTGGGACAAGAGTGAGACCTGGATACTCGTTGGTGACGCATCTTCGTTCAAGATGTACAACACCGTAGCAGGTAAAGACTACGCCATCAAGCTTAGCGGCACAAGCCGTGCCTCTGCAGCTACACTCGTTGCAGCCAGCGAAGCAACCGAGCTTTGCATCACCGAGGTTAATGGCAACTATGCTATCAGCCCAGTTGGCAACACCGCACAGAGCTTCAATATGCATGGTGGTGCAGGAGCAGACATCAAGCTCTACGATACTACCGACGGCAACAGTAAATGGAACTTCCGCAAAATAGATATGAGCAAAGCTCTCACACTACAGTACAACGCACAGTTGGAAGGTGGTTATGAGCAGAACTACAAGATTGGTGAGATTACAACAACCATCAACGGCGTAGCAAGCAAGAGAATGTTGGAGAAGACCAGCATTCCTGCATCAAGCATTTGCTACCTCCCCGAGGGTTCTACTTTCGGTATCTCTACAGGCCTTATCTGCCACGGTTGGACAATCGACATCAACGGCAACACCTCTATCGAGAACCAGACAATTCCCGCAGGAGGCCTCACTGTAAACGTGAACATCGCTGTTGATACCAACAACAAATACCAGTACCTCTACTACTCACCCGGCCCCAACGGTCACCCCTACCGTATCCCCGCAATCGCAACTACAGCCAACGGCTATGTATTTGCCATTAACGACTTCCGCCCCTGCGGTGGTGATATCGGTAACGGTGATGTAGACCTCGTTATGCGCTACAGCACAGCTGCTGGCAGCGAGTGGGACGGCTACTCTTGGACCGACGAGATTAAAATTGCCGACGGCGAGGGCCACGCAGCTCACAACAGAGGTGAGACCTGGAAGGTTGGCTTCGGCGACCCCGCAGTAGTAGCCGACCGCGAGAACAATGAACTCCTCGTAATGAGCGTTTGCGGTAACCGCCTCTGCTGGAACGGTAACTACGGCGCAGGTACAGAGGAGAACCCCGAGAACCCCAACCGCGTTTCACGCATACGCATCAAGTTCAACGAAAACACAAAACAGTGGGAGGTTGGTGAGCCCAAAGAGGTTACATACGACATCTACCCCATCTTCGACGATGCAGAGGGTAACCACCACGTAGGCTCTATGTTCATCGGCGCTGGCCGCATTGCACAGAGTAGCAAGATTAAGGTGGGTACACACTTCCGTATCTACTGCGCCGTGTGGGCTGTGGAAACAGGTAGCAGCCGTTACCACAACTACGCAATCTATAGCGACGACTTCGGTGAAAGCTGGAAAGTTCTCGGCGAGCTTGGCTGGGACAACTGCCCCGCAAAATATGGTAACGAGCCCAAATGTGAGGAGTTGCCCGACGGTAGCGTACTCCTCAGCAGCCGCAAAGGCTACGGCCGCTACTTCAACGTATTCCGTTACACCGACACAGAGAAAGGCGAAGGTGCTTGGATGGGCGAAGTTTCTACCGACCAGGTGGGCGACCTCAAGTGGGGTTCTAACGACACCAACGGTGAGCCCTTGCGCATAGGTAACGTACTTTTCCAGTCGGCTCCTACAGGTAACTCACGTAGCGACGTTGCTGTATTCTACAAGGTTTTGAGCAACGACACCGATGACTACACACCCACCAAACTTGCAAATGGTTGGACAAAAATCGCCATCTCTGATAAAGAGTCGGCATACTCTTCAATGTGTATCCTGCCCGACGGCGAGAACATCGGTTTCTTCTACGAGGAGTGGCCCGGTGGTTACTCTATGGTATACGTACCCCTTATTCTCAAAGACATTCTCCCCGCCGATGTATATGCAGCACTTTCTGCTCTTCCCCCCACATACGCGAGCGAGAAGACACCCGTATGGCACTATATCCGATTCAGCGGTACAGGCAATGTACTTAGCGACTGCGGTACCGGCAACAACGCTGCAACCGTAATGGCAACCGAGGAGGAGGTTGATGCCAATATGTGGAATATCGTAGGTACAAAAGAGCAGTTCTACCTTGTGAGCAAGCTCGGCAACTACCTTGCTTACAACGCAACAACCAAGCGTTACTACACAACAGCAAACAAGAGCGAGAAAGCAGCCCTCACACTCAAAGAGAACATCAAGGGTAGCTGGGAGATTATGCGTAAAGGCGCAAAAAAATCTCTTTGCGAGGTTGCTGTATCACGCAGCACATCGGGCGAGATTACCGAGGGAACAATCTGTGGCGAGAGCAACCAGATTGCATTCAACGACCTCACCCCCGAGGTTTACGAGCCCAACATCTTCTCAACCGAGGATACTCCCGCGTACTATCAGGTGATTTTCCAGAACGGTCAATGGGCATTAGCCGACAAAGGCAATGGCAACGAAGTTAAAACTGCAGCAAACAACAGTTCAAGCAGCGCACAGTTGTGGCAGTTCATCGGTACCCCAGAGAGCTTCTATATGAAGAGCAAGGATGGCAACTGGTTAGGTTTCGCCAATGATTTCTACAATACTACTACCAGCGAGAATAAGGTAGAACTTACCTTGTTCAAAACAAACAACAGCAACTACGCCGGTGCTTACGAGATTAGACGCCCCGGTGTAAACAACTGTATGAATATGTACCAGGGTGCCGGCAACGACAAGAGAATTAGCGAGTGGGGCCCCGGAGATGGCGGTAACCCCTTGCAATTTGTTGCACCCGACCCCTACTTCTCAACCGAGGCCGAGCCTATTTACTGGTGGGTAAACTTCAACACAAGCCTTGCAACTCTTGAAGATAAAGGTGCCGATACAAACGTACAGACAGCCGAAGCGGCTTACACCGACACTCAATTATGGATGTTGGTAGGCGACAGAAACAATTTCTATATGAAAAACAAAGCCGGTCGCTACCTCTACTATAACAACACTGCCGGACGTTTCCAAACAACAACATCGGCTGACAGCAAAACAGCCTTGGCTCTCAATTCTCTCGGTAACAGCAACTTCGAGATAAAGCTTTACGGACAAACCGGAAACGTGTATATGAACCCCAACGGCGGTTCAGGAAAAGGCAAGGAACTTGGTATATGGTCAACGGGCGATGCAAACAACCCCGTATCGTTCCTTGTACCCGAACAAGAGCCCGCAATACCTGCAGTATACTCTATTGCAGAGTCTTCGGCTTCAGCACCCGAGGAGAAACTCACCTTGTGGTACAAAAAGTCAGCACCCTCGACAGGCGTTGCCAATACTTGGATGGAGTACTCACTACCCATCGGTAACGGCCAGTTCGGTGCATCACTTTTTGGCGGGGTTTCACGCGACGAAATTCTTTTCAACGATAAAACTTTGTGGAGCGGTGGTCCCAACACTTATGGTAACTACCTCCCCTTCGGTTCTATTTATATCGACGACATCAGCGGCACATTCACAAGCGACGATTCAAAACCCGTGCTTAACTACTACCGCGACCTTAACCTTAAGACAGCGACAGGAAGTGTGTCATACGAAGATGCCGATGGTGTAAAATACACACGTCAATATATTGCCAGCAACCCCGACAATGCTATTGTAACAAAGATTACAGCTTCGGAGCCCGGCAAATTGAGCCTCCGCTTCACAATGGTGGCCGGCAAACCCACTGTAAACGCCAAGACAACCTACGAGAATGGTTACGCTGCGTTCACAGGCAAATTGCAGACAGTAAGCTACAACGCAACAATGCGCGTTATCGCCAAGGGCGGTTACACCTCTACCGGTGCCGATGGAATCACAGTTGAGGAGGCCGACGAGGTACTTGTTATCCTCGCTGGTTGCACCGACTTCATCGGAAACGACGCATCGCACCACAACGGCCGTGCCGACTACCTCCCCGAAGACAACAAAGCAATTGTTGATGCAGTTGCCAAGAAGGGCTGGGATGCAGTATACGCTGCACACGTAGCCGACCACCAGGAGTACTTCTGCCGTGTAAACCTCGAACTCGACGGTGTTGAGAACAACCTCCCCACCAACGAACTTATCGCTGCTTACAACGCTGCAAGCGGCAAACGCAACCTTATGCTCGAACAGTTGTACTACAACTACGGACGTTACCTCTCTATCGCCTCTTCACGCGGCATAGACCTCCCCAACAACTTGCAGGGTATCTGGAACAACAGCTGTACCCCCCCTTGGAATAGCGACATCCACGCTAACATCAACGTACAGATGAACTACTGGCCCGTGTCGGCAGGTAACCTCAACGAGATGTACGAGCCCTTCCTCAACTACATCATCAACGAGGCTGCACAGCCCGAGTGGAAAGCAAAGGCACAGCAAAAGGGCGCAACACGCGAGGATAGCTGGACAATGCTTACCGAGAACAACATCTTCGGTGGTTTCGGTAGTTTCCAGGGTGACGCACTTATCAACAACGCGTGGTATGTAACACACTTGTGGCAGCACTACCGCTACACTTTGGATGCTGATTACTTGAAACGCGCATTCCCCGCAATGAAGGGTGCTTCACTCTTCTGGGTAGACCGTATGGTATACAACGAGGAGGATGACACATACGAGTGTCCTAACGAATACTCTCCCGAGCACGGTCCCAACGAGAACGCAACTTCTCACGCACAGCAGATTGTATGGGAATGTATTGACAACACCATCAAAGCTGCCGACAAATTGGGAGCTGTTGCTGCCGGCCTTATCTCACAGGAAGATTACAACCTCCTTTTAGACCGCAGAGATAATATGGACCGCGGTTTGCGTACAGAGGAGTACAATGGTAAATGGGGCGATGGATGGGGTATTACCACCGGCGATTTGATTTTGCGCGAGTGGAAATACACAAGCACATTCGACGACGGCAAAGGCATTGAGCGTGGTCACCGCCATATGTCACACTTGATGGCACTCTTCCCCTTCAGCCAGCTTACACCCGCCAGCGAGTACTTTGAGCCCGCTATCAACTCAATGAAGTTGCGTGGTGACGAGTCTACCGGTTGGTCAATGGGTTGGAAGATTAACCTCTGGGCACGCGCATTGATGGGCGACCGCTCACACGCAATTCTCCGCAAGGCGTTGAAACACTCAACATCTTTCCAAACCGACCAAAGCAAGGGTGGTATCTATTACAACCTCTACGACTCACACGCACCCTTCCAGATTGATGGTAACTTTGGTGCAACATCAGGTATCAACGAGATGTTGTTGCAGAGCCACACCGAGGTAATTGACATTCTTCCCGCCCTCCCCACAGAGTGGAGCAAAGGTAGCATCAAAGGTCTCAAAGCTATTGGCGACTTCACCGTAGACATCATATGGGAAGGCAACCAGGCACAGAAAGTAACTATCACCAACAACCAGGGACAGCCCTGCTACGTTAAATGCACAGGCCTCTCTGCTGCAAGCGTTACTGTTAATGGCGCAGCAGTTACATTGGGTGGGGAAATCGTTTACGGCGGACTCCCCTGCTACCAGATTGCATCTAACGCAGGTGACAAGATTGTTATCGACCTTTCTAATGCAATACAGAACAACAAGAGCGCTCTTGAGGCTCTCATCGAGGAGACAGAAGAACTCTTGAACGATTGCTACGACTACTATGCAACCGTGGTTGCCTTGCAGACAACAAATGAAAGCGGTGACTTCTACATCTCTACCAATGCCGACCACAACGAGCACAACCCCAGCAGCCCCGATGGTGGCGGTATTGCAGCCCTTGTAGACGGTAACAACGAGAGCTATCTCCACACAAACTGGAACGGCAGCAACACAACCATCACAGAGCCTCACCGCATAGACATCAACATGGGCGCAAACGCAACATCTTCGTTCAAGTTCAAATATGCAACACGTAAGGCAGAGACCGACTTCCCCAAAACAATCGAAATCTCGGGAAGTGAGGATGGTTCAAACTATTACACCATAGCAACCGTAACAAACCTGCCTGTTGGTAATAGCAGCGAAACAAAATTCTATGAGTCTGGCGTTATCGAAAGTGAAAAAGCATACTCATATTTGCGTTTCACAGTAACCGCTACAAACTCAGGCAAAAAAGCGAACAACCTATTGTACTGGCATATGGCAGAATTTGACCTTATACCCCGTACTGCCGAGCCTGTAGTTAATTACGATGGCGCACTTGTACCTGCAGCTGCAGAGAAAGCAAAAACAGAGGTTGCAAACGCAACTATTGCACTCGACGCAACACAGACTGTAAACGAGTACAAAGCATCTCTCGCCGCTCTACAGGCAGCGTACGACGAGCTTGTAGCTGCTATAGCAAGTGGCAACTTGCCCGTGCTGCTCACTTTGGATGCCAACAACCCTATAGTATATAAAATAGGTATCAAGCGTGGCGACACCAAGGTTCTCGAGTACGACCTTGCAAGCACACAGAAAGTTGCAGTTGCCGATTACAACGAAAACAACCTTCGTCAGGGCTGGTACTTCACCAAAGGTTCTGCCGATGATAAAGTATTCATTCACCCCTATGTAGGTGGTGGCGATGTTCTCGGTGCAAACAGCACAGCCAACAACCCCGGAACTGTTTGGGCAGCCGTTAAAGGCAGCACCACACACGAAGAGTGGCAGATTTTGGTTGTAAACCAGGAAAACGGCACATACAACATTAAAGCCGGCGACAACAGCAACTACTTCAGCAATAATGGTGGTACCCACAACAAGATGGGATTCTGGAGCAACGATAACACTACCGATACAGGTTCACTCTTTACCTTCACACGCATCGACTTCGAGGGTGGTGTATGGTACAACACCCTCAATGCATACAAGTCACTTGTATGTACCAAAGAGAGCGTTGCCGACGGAACAGAACCCGGTTACTACCTCAACGGTGCAGCATACAACACTGCTCGTGCCGAGGCTGTAACAACACTCGAAAACGTTGATGCCACCGAGAACGACTACAAGAACGCCTACACCGCATTGCGCGCAGCAAACGAGGCTATGGAGTTCATTGCTCTGCAGACTGGCCATTACTACAGAATCAGCAATAATGGATACTACATCACAGGCTCTACCACATCGGGCGGCAGAATTGCATTGAACAGCACAAAAGATGCAAACGCAATCTACTACTACGATGGCAGTCACTTGCTCTCTTACAGCAATGGTCTCTACATCGGCCTTAACAGTTCCGATTGGACATTCGAGGCTGTAGGCACTGCAGAGAGCGATATTTCTGTAGTAACCTTCTCCGAGGGCTCTACTCAAGGTACATTCAGTATCAACTGTGGTGGCCGCTGGTTGCACAACAGCGACAACGCTTATGTAAACCGTTGCCAGAACAATACTTGCGGTGAAGCGCACAGCTGGGCTGTTGAAGAGGTTGTTTCACTCCCCGTGACAATCACATCAGCCGGTTATGCATCGTTCTACGCACCCGTAGAAGTATCGTTCGAGGGTATTGAGGCTTACTACACCATTGGTGAAAAAGCCGACGAAAACTATATCACAATGGTTGAAATTGAGGATGGCATAATCCCCGCAAACGAGGGTGTAATTCTCAAAGGTAATGCAGGTACATACAACCTCGACATCGCTTACGACAGCGAAAGCAGCGAGATTGCCAACAACTTGCTGACTGGTACAATTGCAAAGACCCTTATAACCAAAGAACCTGGTAAAGCATACTATATGCTCGGCCTTAACAGCAACAACGTACCCGGTATGTACAACCCCGTAAACGGTAACGAGACAAACACCTTCTACAACGCAGGCCACAAGGCTTATATGGTTGAAGAGGGCGCTGCACAGGCTATCGGTTACAGCTTCAGCTTCGACTGGAGCGATACAACCGGTATCGAGGATATCACTACAACCGAGACTGCCGAAGAGGCTACAATCTACGACTTGCAGGGCCGCAAGCTCAACACAATAACAGCTCCCGGCTTCTACATCGTAAACGGCAAGAAAGTTTATGTAAAATAAACCATAAAGCTGTAAACTAAACTTAAAGGAGCTGTGTCAAAATTTTGACACAGCTCCTTTAAGTTTGTAAGAACTGTAAGATACAAGGCGTTTAGATTTAAGACGAAAGGAGTGTACACCGGTACTTGACTGAGCCTTTATATTGATAACAACGAAGTAGTTTGTTAATTATGGAACAGCGCTCTTGTTTTTATATTATAAAAAGGATTACACACTCCCTACTCTTTCACCACCTCTTCGTCGAAGATGCGTTCAAGCAAACACGAGAGCCCTTGCTCATAGGCAATATACTTTTCCAGTCGGCACCAACAGGCAACAGCCGTAGCAATGTCGCTCTTTTTTATAAGGTACTGAGCAATGACCCCACCGAATACACACCCGCAAAACTCGCAAGCGGATAGGAGAAAATAGCTGTATCGGACAGAGAGTCGGCCTATTCATCGATGTGTATTCTCCCCGACAAAGAGAGCATCGGTTTCTTCTACGAAGAGGCCCCCGGAGGGTACTCATTAGTATATGTACCATTGAAACTAAAAGAGATTCTTCCCGAGAACATATACAAGACTCTTCCAAAGCCCAAACACAGATAAACAGGAACTATCTCTGATGGTTCGGAGAGTGTTTTTACATGCTAATCAAAACCTTTTTAACAACAAAAAGCGGGCAATGCCCGCTTTTAAATTACCCGTTTACCAAATATCGCATTATAGTTCCACAACCACCTTGCCGTTTATCAAGCGACCTGTAAGATAGTTTGGTACAGCGTATTGGTGATTATTCACATCACTTATCCAATAATACGAATTCACATTGTTCATATCAAACAGGTTGAACACATCTACACCTAGCCAAATGTTCTTTATGTAACGACGTACACCTGTACGATACACACTCTCCTCATTATTGAGAAGACGGTAAGACATGCCAACATCAACACGCTTATAGGCAGGAGCAGTAAACACCTGTCCCTCGCGGCCTTTGTGGGGAGGACCAAAAGGAAGACCATCGGCATAGACACCACGCAAAGTCATTCTCCACTTGTCGGTACCGGGGAAATAATCGGTAAAATGTAACGAGAAATTAAATTTCTGGTTGGTGGGACGAGGTATCTTTTTACCACCATTTATACTCTCCTTTGTATCCATAACCGAGAAGGTCACCCACGAGTCGGCACCCTTTACAAACTCACCAAAGAGTTTGAAATCGACACCCATAGCATGTCCTTTTGCACAGTTTTCACCATAATAGACAATGCGCACGTTATCGACATTATAAGGAATTAGATTATCAAGTTTCTTGTAGTATGCTTCGGCAGTAAATTTAAACGGACGGTCGAGCATTGTAAAATAGTAATCGCAACCAAGTACCACCTGCAAAGAGCGTTGCGACTTTATATCCTTATTTAGTACGACCTCGGTAATTCCATTAATGCTCACCGTGTCACGCATCTCCTTGTAGAATGGCGACTGATAATACAAACCTCCAGCTATACGCAGTGTGAGGTTCTTGTTGAATTCGGGGATAAGACCGAGTGATAAACGGGGAGAGACAAGCGTCTCTTTGTTCCAACTCCAATACGAGAAACGCAAACCGGCATTAAGCGAGAAGAGACCAATGGGACTTTTAAATTTATATGTATCCTGAACATAAGCAGAATAGCGATTGCTGCTCTCGCTGTTTCGTGAGTTCAGACTATAGATAGGGCGCATTGAAGAGCCGCCGTAAGGTATATTATAACCGGCAGAGTCGCGCACCTGCCACTCACGTTGATTATCGCTGAACGACTCCTTTTTCCACTCCACACCCCAACGCAAGTCGTGTGCTTTCATAAAATGCGAACCACGCAGAGCCAAAGTCTGCACATCGGCTTCAAGATAATTACGTGCGTGCTCCTGATAACGCCCCACACCATAATTTTCCTCGGTGTAAATATCGCCAATCCAGTATTCACTGCTTATATCATAGGTTTCTTCTTCCTCTGTTCTAAACGCAGATGCCTGCAAGGTAAAAGTATTATACTCGTCGGGAGTGAAGTTAAGGGAAGCAGCACCAAACATTGTTGTAAAAAGGTCACTCTCCCAACCATCGAAATAGACCTTAAACTCTTTTACATCCTGCAATGTACCAAAGGATGTGTTACGGTCCTCCGGGGTGAATTTATATTCGTTGCTCGAGATGTTTGTAAGCAAACTCAAACTCCATTTCTTATTTATGCGCCAATCAAAATAGGCTTGATAATCAATGAACATCGGTTCGTATTCACCCTCCGTGTCGAGAGATTTAAGAAGATTCTTGCTACTCTTGTAACGTACCGAATTTGCGAAGCTGAATTTGTCATTACCCACACCAATATAGGCACTGCTATTCAAAAGCCCTGCCGAAATTATACTCTCGAACTGACGGGGTTTACGATAAGTTATATCGAGTACCGACGACATCTTGTCGCCATATTTTGCTTCAAAGCCACCGGTTGAAAATGCGATGGTTTCCACCATATCGGGGTTCAGAAAACTCAAACCCTCCTGCTGCCCGGCACGTATCAACAAGGGACGATAGACCTCTATTCCATTCACATATACACTATTCTCGTCAAAGTTTCCTCCACGCACATTGTACTGCGACGAAAGCTCGTTGTGCGAACTCACACCGGCCTGAGTGGATATAATATCTTCAACCGCATTACCGCTTGCACTTGCGTGCAGACGCATATTCTTGGGAACAGTTATCTTTTGCGTGCCACCCATCTGCTTCTCCTCGTCAGTAATTTCCACCCCCTCGAGCGAATAGCCGGTAGTGGGGAGAGTTATATTGAGAGTTATTGTATCTACGGGGTTATAGAATGTGCGTTTGCGCACCTGATGGCCAATCATTGAAAACACCACAACCATAGTGTCACGACTCTCACAGGTAAATTTGTAATTACCCTTCAAGTCGGTTACCGTACCAGTTGCAGTACCCAATACACTCACTGTGGCAATCTCCACAGGAGAGCCTTTTTCATTCACTACTCTACCCTTGAATGTCACGCTCTGCGCCATTGACGACAAGGTAAAAAGCAGAAGAAAAAGAAACGTAATATCTCTTTTTATATTAAGCATCGTTTTTCAATAATTATATTTATCTCTATTTTAACGCAAAATTTCACCTAAACGTATATCGCACGTAAAATTTTATTAAAAACTCCCCAACCGAACCGATACCAGCGCAACGTACTCACCTGCTTTCCACCGAAATTAAGAAGGAAATTCTTATATCCGGAACGAATGCCGACAAGCGTACGCGACTCTAAGAATTCTATATGCGAATACCCACGACAATAAGCATCCTCAATGGCAGCCCACACAGCCAATATGCCTGGGTAAGAACGTGGATAACTTTTGCGCAACCCACAGGAATAAGCAAGGTAAGCCCTCTCTTTGTCATATGTACAAACAGAACAGCCAATCATTTTACCACCACTCTCCACAAGAAACAGACGCGCCTCACTGCGCAAACAACCCGCTTCATCCACAAGCAATTGATACACAATATCCACTTTCGGCGATGGACGCCTTACTTTACTCTTGTAATACCCTTTCAACAAAGAAAGAGCCACACGCACATCCTCGGGAGTTTCCGCCACACGATAAGATACGCCCCGCTCTACCGCTTTGCGTATGTGGGTGCGATACCTCTTTGAAAGACGTTCTTCGGGCGGTTTACTGTGCAATGAAATGTATATACGATGGTCGCGCACGGGTACAAACTCACGACCGCTTAACGCTGCATAGGCAAACCTGGGATCCTCGATAGTCTTAACCTCAACATAACTGTGCCCAAGGTCTATCTTTTCAAAAAGTATTCTTAAAAATTCAGAATATACCGTCTCTTTGCAGGTACACCCGTCACAATAAACCCCTTCACCATATATTATGTACCGGGAACACGCTCCGGGCATCCCAAACAAGCCTCTCCTTCTTATAATAATAAGATGCGCTAACTCCTTACCGTTCTCATAAGCCACAAGCATATATGGACAAGAACGAGGACTCTTTTCAAGAGCACTGAACATCAACAGTGAGTGCTGGATGTTTCCGGGCAGAAGAGAGGGAATCTCATCGCTCTTTGTATATATCTTAATATGCATATCAGAGCAAGGTTTTTAAAGTTATGTTCGGTAAAGTTAGCGAAAAAAGAAATAATTTCGTATCTTCGCATAGTAATTTTACAAGCGAAAAGGTTTATTGTTTTATATGGAAGAAATTTACATTTTGGCAATAGAATCGTCGTGTGACGACACATCGGCAGCCGTTATGCGTGGCGATACTGTTCTCTCGAACATTACCGCAGGACAAGCTGTGCACGAACAATATGGCGGCGTTGTACCTGAACTTGCGTCACGCGCACACGAGCAGAATATAGTTCCGGTGGTCGATGCCGCGTTGAAAAAAGCCGGCATTACAAAAGACAAGCTCAATGCCATAGCCTTTACACGCGGTCCCGGCCTCATGGGTTCTCTACTGGTGGGAGTATCCTTTGCAAAAGGATTTGCCGCATCATTGGGAATACCGATGATTGAGGTAAACCACTTGCAAGGACACATCCTCGCCCATTTTATAAAAGAAGATGGAGTTGAGTACCAAAGCCCCGAGTTCCCATTCCTGTGCCTTATGGTAAGCGGTGGCAACTCACAAATAGTAAAGGTAAACAGCTACAAAGATATGGAGATTGTGGGGCAGACAATAGACGATGCTGCAGGAGAAGCCATGGATAAATGCGCAAAAGTTATGGGACTTGGATACCCCGGCGGCCCCATTATCGACCGCCTCGCACGCAATGGCAATCCCAAGGCCTACAACTTCAGCAAACCACACATAGCAGGGTTTGATTACAGTTTCAGCGGATTAAAGACCTCATTCCTTTACACTTTGCGCAAACTTGTAGCCGAGGATGAGTATTATGTAGAAACCCACAAGGAAGACCTTGCTGCATCATTTGAGGCCACCGTGGTTGATATTCTCATGGACAAGCTCTACAAAGCATCAAAGGCACTTGGCATAAAACGCATTGCCCTGTCGGGTGGAGTTTCGGCCAACACAGCACTGCGCGAAGCATACAAGAACTATGCAAAGCGTTATGGATGGGAAATATTCATACCAAAATTCGGGTTCACAACCGACAATGCTGCAATGATAGGCGTTGCCGGCTATTACAAATTCCTCGAAAAGGAATTCTGCCCAATGGATGCACCCGCCTTTTCACGCACCACAATATAATAATGGAGGACAAGACCGCAATAAAGATTGCAAAGGAGATCATATACAAACTGAAAGAAAAGGATTTTACCCTTGCCACCGCAGAAAGCTGCACAGGAGGGGCTATTGCCGCAACCATAACATCAATCGCTGGCTGTTCTTCAGTTTACAAAGGCTCGGTCGTAGCTTATTGCAACGAGATAAAGGCCGCTATTTTGGGTGTAAACAAACCCACCCTCGACAAGTATGGCGCAGTGAGCGAAGAGACTGTGCGCGAAATGGTTTGCGGAGTAAAAAAGATAACCGGTAGCTGTTGCGCTATTGCCACATCGGGAATTGCAGGCCCGGGAGGCGGCTCACCCGAAAAGCCTGTCGGTACTGTATGGATGGCAATATCGGTAAACGATACAACAGAAACACACCTGTTGCAACTCAACGATGAAGGAAGAGCCCGAAACATTGAAAACACAACAGCACACGCATTGTCTCTGTTGTTAAAGATGCTGAACAAAGAATAATCTTTTTATTATAAAAAAGAAAATAATTCGCTTTTTGTTTGCACGATTATTTAAAAATCCATATCTTTGCACTCTGTTTTGAGTAAGTATCAAAAGATTAAACAAAAAAATATATAGAGATGTCAAAAATTTGTCAAATCACCGGTAAGAAAGCTATGGTGGGTAACAACGTATCACACTCTAAGAGAAGAACAAAGCGTCTTTTCAATGTGAACTTGTTTACTAAGAAGTTCTTCTACGTGGAAGAAGATTGTTGGATTCAGTTGCGCGTGAGTGCAGCGGGGTTGAAAACTATTAACCGAGTAGGTCTCGATGCAGCTCTTAAAGATGCTGTTAAGAAGGGACACATCGCTTGGGAGGAAATTAAAGTACTCGACTAATTAAAGGAGGAAAGAAGTTATGGCAAAGAAGGTTAAAGGTAACCGCGTTCAAGTAATTCTTGAGTGCACAGAGCAGAAAACAAGTGGTGTTCCCGGTATGTCTCGTTATATCACAACGAAAAACCGTAAAAACACAACTGAGCGTTTGGAGTTGAAAAAATACAACCCCTATTTGAAGAAAGTAACCGTTCACAAAGAAATTAAGTAATAAGAGATGGCAAAGAAAGCAGTTGCAACTCTCCAGACTGGTGATAAGGAGAAATTTGTTAAGGTTGTAAAAATGGTTAAATCACCCAAGACAGGCGCATACATGTTTGCAGAAGAGATGCTTACTCAAACAGAGGCTGACGCGTCTTTGAAGAAGTAATTAACACCGAAAGGTTTAACAATAAAAAGGTAGAATAGCAACGCTATTCTACCTTTTTTATTACCATAGTAGCACCAAGAACAGCAACCCCGCTAAAACGAGACGATAGTTGAAGAACATACAGCGCAACAACAAATTCAGCATCGCGCCATTTTACAAAACAACACAGACATCGGCACATATTTTGTTCATAAACCAAGAATAGCGAACAAAAAAAAGCCACTTCCCAAAGGAAGTAGCCTTTATATTAGAAGCAACAGTTTATTTTGTTTCTGTTACCTTGGGACAACCCACCGGTTTCTTGCCACAAACGGGCTTTTTATCGCAAGCAGGTTTCTCACCACAAGCTGGCATTCTGTCACAAACAGGCTTTGAACCACAAGCTTGCTTTTTGCCAAAGGCTGGCTTTCTACCACATTTTCCACCCTTTTCCCAAGAACCTTTTGTTCCCTTACCAAAAGAGCGACCCGCTCCTTTTTTGAAAGATTCCTTCTTATCAAAGCAGAAAATCTCTTGTAACTGACGACCGTTAAGTATTGCCGAGAATTTTTTGAAATACTTTTTCTCAACATCGATAGCTTTCTCACGCGCATCAAGACGCTTTGCAATCTTCTCTTTTATCTGCTCATCCGAAGGATTCTCACACTTACCACAAGCTGGACGACATTCCGCCATAGCTTGCAAATACTCTTTATACAAAGGTACAAACTTCGCAGCAGTTGCATCATCAAGCATCAACTTCTGCTGCATTTTATACACAAACATCTCTCTTCTCTGCTCGGGAGACATCTTCTGTTTTTTCTCCTGCGCAAAAAGCATATTGCCACACACAAGCACAAGAGCCGCGATAATAAAAATCTTTTTCATAATCTTTAGTTGTTTTAAATAATCAAATATGCTATGTCCAATACAAATATAGTACTTAAAAAATTGTTTACGTTTCTTTGATTATTAAAAAAGTAAAAAGTTTAAACAAACATACTATTTTAACAATGTTTTAACTTTTAGAAACAAAAAAAAGATGCAGTGTTGCACTGCATCTTTTTCTTAATATTTAATGATTATATTACTTCAAAGCATCAAGGTTCTGCTCGTTATAGAGCTGCTTACCCTCGGCTGTGTACATATAATCGATACGCTCCTTGTAAGCCTTCTCAATCTTGGGACGAACCATCTTCATGGTACTGTTAATCATCTGGTTCTGCTCGCTGAAAGGCTCGGCAAGTACAGCAAAGCAACTGGGGAGCCATACACCGGGGAACATACCATCGAACTCGCCACCCTTCTTGAACATATCTATATCGGCCTTGATAAGATCGAGCGCAGCCTTGCGACCATCCTCTGTCGTGAGGTCGAGTTTCTTCGCCTCAAGCGCACGTTTGATATTTTCCTTGTTGGGAACAATAAGTGCCGAAGTACAAGGTGACTGGTTGTTGTAAAGCATCACCTGATCGATGCTTGCACACTTGCTTACAAAAGCCTCCTCAATACCCTCGGGGCTATACTTCTCACCGTCGTTAGAGATAAGAAGACTCTTGAAACGACCCTTAACATAGAGCAAACCTTCGGCCGACATATAACCAAGGTCACCGGTATAGAGATAGCCATCGCGAACAGTATCGGCAGAAGCCTCGGGGTTCTTCCAATAGCCGGCCATTACGTTCTCACCCTTAACAACAATCTCACCCATCTCGCCTACGGGCAATTCCTTACCGTCGCTGTCGCAGATTTTAAGGTCAATGGGTTGCACAAGTTTACCGCTTGAACCAAAACGATAGAGATCGGGAGTATTTGAAGAGATAACGGGAGTTGCCTCAGAAAGACCATAACCCTGATACATAGGCATACCGACACCTACATAGAACTTCTGCAACTCCTTGTCGAGCAATGCACCACCACCCACAAAGAAGCGGAGCTCGCCACCGAAATTATCGCGGATCTTAGAGAAGATAAGTTTATCGAAGAACCAAACTGCGGGTTTAAGCAGATATCTCCAACCTTTAAAGTCGAGATTACTATCGCCAAAATAAATCTGACGAACCTTCATACCCATATTAAAGAGTTTTACAGTTGTTTCACCCTTTGCACGGATTGCGCTCTCAATGTTTTTCTTGAAGGTTTTTGCAAGAGCAGGAACCGACAAGATAAAGTAAGGACGAACCTCCTTAATATTAGAAGGAATATTCTTCAAAGTCTCAAGAGGAGTACGACCAACCTGAACTGTTGCAGCAGAAGCTCCGCGAGACATCATCAAATAGAAACCTACAACGTGTGCAAAACAGTGGTCAAGAGGCAATATAATAAGCGTGCGCCAGGTCTCGGTAATATTCATAAGAGTGAGCGACTGCTCCACATTGGCTGTATAGTTACGGTGTGTGAGCACAACACCCTTGGGATCGGCAGTAGTACCGCTGGTATATGTAATTGTTGCATAATCGTCGTTCTGCAAAGACTGACCTACTGCAAGGAACTCCTCCATTGTGTGTGAAGCAAGAAACTCATCACCCATCTTAAGAACATCTTCCATTGCAATTTCGCCATCTTCGAGACCACCCTTAACTTCGCCAAAGACTATAATCTTCTTAACCTCTGTGAGTTTCTCTTTTATGGCACGAACCTTTTTAAGCTGATGATTTGAAACAAGAACAAACTTAACATCACCGTGGATAAGACGGAACAGCAAGTCGTTGCTTTCCTCCAATTTAATAGAGAGAGGTACGTTAACAGCACCTGCATAGAACATAGCAAGCTCGCCGATAACCCACATATTGCAACCCTCACTCAAAAGAGCCATATTATCGCCCTTCTTTACACCAAGAGCCTGATAACCGGCACCCAAACGATACACTTGCTCTTTAACCTGTGTATAAGTTGTAGGCTTAAAACCCTCTTTACTTGTTTTCTCCAAAAGGAAAGTGTTGTTGGGATACAAACGAACCGACTCCTCAAAAAGATCTACTAATGTTTTTTTCATAATTTTTATTATTTGTGGCAAGCTGTCTATTGAAAACCAGCTACCAAATTTTATGCCGCAAAGATATTAAAATATCATAAATATTCACACTCTCGCCCGTTCTTTTTTCAAAAAGAGACTTTTTAAACGCACAAAAAGGACAAGAACAAGATATTTATGAACAACGGAGCAAGTTACACAAATAATTTTAAAAAATCAAAGAAGAAATAAGGTTACTTAATTTTAAAGTTACAATGCAAATAAAAGAAGTAAAAAGAAAGGATAAATACTTTTAATTTCTTATCTTCGCAATATTAAACAATTAAGAACAACAAGGTAACCTATAGAAAATTATGAAAATATCAAAAATAGAACACTTGGGCATTGCAGTAAAAAGCATCGAAGAGGCACTGCCCTACTACGAGCAAGTACTCGGTTTTGAATGTTACAACATAGAAACTGTTGAAGACCAGAAAGTGCGCACCGCATTTTTAAAGGTTGGAGAGACAAAAATCGAGCTTTTAGAAGCAACATCCCCCGAGAGCACCATTGCTAAATTTATTGAAAACCGCGGCGAAGGCATACACCATATAGCATACGCAGTGGAAGACGGCGTTGCCAATGCACTTGCCGAGTGCGAGCAAAAAGAGGTACGCACCATAGACAAAGCACCTCGCAAGGGAGCCGAAGGATTGCAGATAGCATTCCTGCACCCCAAAAGCACAAAAGGTGTACTCACCGAACTTTGCGAGAACCCCAACAAATAAAAATCATTAAAACAAAATACAATGAGCAAGCAATTTGAAAAAATCAAAGAGCTGGTCGCCCTACGAGCAAAAGCACGTCTGGGCGGCGGAGAAAAAGCTATAGAAAAACAACACGAGAGAGGCAAATACACCGCCAGAGAACGTATCGACATGTTGCTCGACAAAGGCAGCTTTGAAGAGATGGATATGTTTGTCACCCACCGTTGCACAAACTTCGGACAAGAGAAGAAACAGTACCTTGGCGACGGCGTAGTGGTTGGTAGCGGAACAATTGAAGGACGCCTTGTTTATGTCTTTGCACAGGATTTCACGGTTACCGGCGGTTCTTTGTCGGAAACAATGGCGCAAAAGATATGCAAAGTAATGGACATGGCTATGAGAATGGGCGCACCCGTTATAGGCATCAACGACAGTGGTGGCGCACGCATACAGGAAGGTATAAACGCCCTTGCCGGCTACGCCGAAATATTCCAGCGCAACATTATGGCATCGGGAGTAATTCCGCAAATATCGGGCATCTTCGGCCCCTGCGCCGGTGGCGCCGTTTACTCACCCGCCCTCACCGACTTTACCATAATGACCGAAGGCACATCGTACATGTTCCTCACCGGCCCGAAGGTTGTAAAAACCGTACTTGGCGAGGTGGTTACACAGGAGGAACTCGGTGGCGCAAGTGTACACGCAAGCAAATCGGGTGTTACGCACTTCACAGCACAAAGCGAGGAGGAAGGCCTGGCACTCATACGCAAACTTTTGAGTTACATTCCTCAAAACAATATGGAATGCGTGCCAGATATCCCCTGTACCGACCCCATAGACCGCAAGAGCGATATTTTGAACGAAATAATACCCGACAACCCCAACCAGGCCTACGACATGTACCGCGTGATTGGCGAGATTGTTGACAATGGGGAGTTCCTCGAAGTACACCGCGACTACGCACAGAACATTATTGTAGGCTTTGCCCGTATGAATGGAAAATCTGTTGGTATCGTAGCTAACCAGCCATGCAAATACGCCGGCGTACTCGACTGCAACTCATCGCGTAAAGGCGCACGTTTCGTACGTTTCTGCGACGCCTTCAACATACCCATTGTAACATTTGTCGATGTTCCCGGTTTCCTTCCCGGAACTGCACAGGAATACAATGCAGTAATCATGCACGGCGCAAAACTCCTCTACGCTTATGGCGAAGCAACCGTACCCAAGGTAACGGTAACACTGCGCAAGTCTTATGGAGGTTCACATATCGTAATGGCCTGCAAGCAACTTCGTGCCGACCTTAACTACGCATGGCCAAGTGCCGAAATTGCCGTAATGGGCGCAGCAGGAGCAGCAGAAGTACTCTATGCAAAAGAGGCAAAAGAGGCCGAAGACCCCAAAGCCTTCATCGCCGAAAAGGAGGCTGAGTACAACCGTCTCTTCGCCAACCCTTACCAGGCTGCAAAATATGGCTACATCGACGATGTTATAGAGCCCCGCAACACCCGCTTCCGCGTAATACGCGCTCTTGCCCAGTTGCAAGGCAAGCGTCAGGAGCTACCCAAGAAAAAACACGGTAATATACCTTTATAACAATGCAATTATGAAAGAAGAAAAAACCGACGGCGCAATAATTGCCGCAATATCAATGGCGCTAAGCGACTTTCTCGGCAACAACATACACGACGAGGAGAGTGGAGTGCTCACAATAACATACATAAACAAAAACTGGAACAACCTTAACCGATAAACAAAATGAAAGAGTACAAATATACCATCGACGGTAACCAATACACCGTTGCCATAGAAGAAGCCGGCGAAACAACAGCCAAAGTAACCGTTAACGGCACCACATACAATGTGGAATGGGAGAAAGCCAAAGAGGAAAAACCTGTGGTAAAAGTGAAACCCGTAGCTGCAAAACCAGCGGCAACACCTACTCCCGCAGCAGCACCCACCGCAGTACCCACAAGCGGTAACGCCATTAAGACACCTCTTCCCGGAGTAATTATCGATGTAAAAGTAAATGTTGGCGACACAGTGAAGAAAGGTGACACCGTTGTGGTGCTCGAAGCAATGAAGATGGAAAACAACATCAACGCCGACCGCGACGGAAAAGTAATCTCAATAGCAGTAAGCAAAGGAGATACTGTAGCCGATGGCGCAGCACTTGTTATACTTGAATAAATAACCTATTAAAGACTACCAATATGAAAAAAAATCTCACACTGCTGCTTACAGCAATAAGCCTTCTCCTATCGACATCGCTCATTGCTGCAGAGAACATCAAGAACGAAAAACCGTTCGTTATACCCGAACTACGCGAGTGGATAGGTAGCACCGGTAACCTCACCATAGGTTCAAACACAAAAATCATATATAAAAAAGGTGATGCACAAATGGAAAAAGTTGCCAACCAATTTGCAGCCGACATTAAAAAAATGTTCGGATACGAAATAGAGGTTGCAACAGGCAAAGCCTCAAAAGGCGATATCAGCATTGCAATAAAGAAAAACAGCAAACTTGGCAAAGAGGGTTATAAAATTGCCATAGGCAACACCATTTCACTTACAGCCAACACCGCACAAGGCGCACTTTGGGGCACACGTACCCTATTGCAGATACTTGAGCAGAACAACGGCACAAGCATCCCCTGCGGTACAATAACAGACTACCCCGACTACGAAATGCGTAGCTTTATGCTCGACTGTGGCCGCAAGTTCATCCCCATCAGTTTCCTTCACGAGTATGTCGATTTTATGGCATACTACAAGATGAACACATTCCACATTCACCTTAACGACAATGCCTTCAAGCAGTACTTCGCTCACGATTGGGCAAAGACACCTTCGGGTTTCCGCCTGGAGAGCGACTTCTTCCCCGGGCTTGCATCACGCGACGGTTACTACACAAAAGCCGAGTTCATTGAGTTGCAAAAGCACGCCGAAAAGATGGGTGTTGAGATTATTCCCGAGTTCGATGTACCCGCACACTCACTCGCATTCGTACACTACCGCCCCGAGCTTGGCAGCAAAGAGTACGGCCTTGACCACCTCGATCTCTTCAACCCCGCAACATACACATTCGTGGATTCACTCTTCATGGAGTACCTTGGTGGCGAAGAGCCCGTGTTCCGCGGCCCACGTTTCCACGTAGGTACCGACGAGTACTCAAACCGCGATACTGCCGTTGTTGAGAAATTCCGTTACTTCACCGACCACTGCATACGCGAGGCCGAGAAGTATGGCAAACAGGCTTGTGTTTGGGGCGCACTCACACACGCAAAGGGCAACACCCCTGTAAAGGTTGAGAACGTATTGATGTACGAGTGGTACAACGGCTATGCCGACCCCAAAGAGATGATTAAGCTGGGTTACGACGTAGTAAGCATCCCCGACGGTTGGACATACATTGTTCCTGCTGCAGGTTACTATTACGATTTCCTCAACCACGAGAAATTATACAAGAACTGGACACCTGCACAGATTGGTGGAGAGAAATTCGAGGAAAAACACCCACAGATCAAGGGTGGTTCATTCGCAGTATGGAACGACCACGCAGGCAATGGTATCAGCTGCAAGGACATTCACTATCGTGTATTCCCCGGAATGCAGACAATGGCAGTTAAGATGTGGACAGGCGCAAACCCCACAGTTCCCTTTGAGCAATTCAATCAGGCACGTCTCGCCTTGAGCGATGCACCCGGTGTAAACATCGCAGGCCGTTTCAGTGGTGAGAAACGTACCATACTTGACGCAGCAACCGTAACACCCGGCTGCGAAAATGAGATTGAAGAGATTGGTTTCGAGTATTCTGTAACATTCGACATTGAAGCCAGCAAAGAGAAACGCGGCACTGTACTTTTCAGTTCACGCGACACTGAATTCTATTTAAGCGACCCCGTATCGGGCATGCTCGGTTTCTCTCGCGACGGTTACTTGAACACTTTCAACTACAGCTTCTACCCCGGCGAAAAAGCCACTGTAACAATAAGCGGCAACCAGCAGGAGACACAGCTCTATGTAAACGGCAAACTCATTGAGACACTCAACAAGCAGACCGTTTACCACAACGAAGGTGGCAAAGACAAGATGTATTATGTACGCACACTTGTTTTCCCCTTGAAGAAAGCCGGTACGTTTGACAGCAAAATCACAAACTTGAAAGTTGTAAACTTCTGCAAATAAAAATGCAGCAACCAATAACATAAAAGAGGCGCGGTTTAACCGCGCCTCTTTTATGTTATCCTTAAATTCTTAAACAAAAATATCAATCAAGAAGGTTTGTTCCTCGATGCGGGAAAATAACCTTGGGCTTGTTCACCGCAGCCTCTTCGGGAGTCATTATCGCATAAGCCATAATAATAACCACATCGCCTGGGCTGAATTTATGAGCCGCAGCACCATTCAAGCAAATAACGCCCGACCCACGTTCTCCTTTTATAATATAGGTAACTATGCGTTCACCATTGTTGTTATTCACTACGTGCACCATCTCACCCTCGAGCATGCCCGAAGCTTCAAGAAGAGCCTCGTCAATAGTGATACTACCCATATAATTAAGGTTCGCCTCGGTTACGGTGGCACAATGTATTTTTGATTTTATCATTTGCAGAAACATAGTACTCCCCTCCTTAATATTTAATATTGTCAATCAAACGTATCTTGCCACAAAACAGAGCTATACAACCCACAGCATAATTCGTGTTACTCCACTCGCCCACCTCCTGCAGAGTATCGCCATCAACTATCTGATAATACTCAAGTTCAAGACCGGGTGTCTCATTTATAGCATTTTCAACAAATGCCTTTGTGGCTGCAAGCGAATTGTCTTTTGCAAAATCGAGACTCGCAAAAAGAGTGCGGGAAATAGTGAGGGCACGTTCACGCTCCTCGGCCGAAAGAAGAGTATTGCGACTACTCATTGCAAGGCCATCGGCTTCACGAACTATGGGGCAACCCACAATCTGTAACTTAAAACCAAGGTCACTTACCATCTTTCTTATTATAGCCAACTGCTGAAAATCCTTCTCGCCAAAATAAGCACGGTTGGGCTCAACTGCATAGAAAAGTTTGCTCACAATCTGCGCCACACCATTAAAATGACCGGGGCGACAAGCGCCCTCCATTACAGTATCAAGCGGTGCAAAAGAGAATTCGCGAGTATCAGGTTCGGGATACATCTCCTCAACCGAGGGAGCAAAAGCAACCGAAGCACCCACTTTCTCGAGCAAAGCACAATCGGCTTCAAGCGTACGCGGATAATTCTTCAAATCGTTCTTGTCATTGAATTGCGTGGGGTTCACAAAGATGCTCACAACAACTACATCGTTCTCTGCAACAGCACGCTCCACAAGCGATGCGTGACCTTGATGCAACGCACCCATTGTGGGCACAAGACCTATGCTCTTGCCCGCAGCACGATAATTGTTGAGCTCAGCACGGAGCTCATCTTTAGTGTGAATTATAATCATTTCAGCAAAGATTTATAGTAATTTTTATTCGTGAAGCAAGGGCTATACAGGCCCGTAAGGCACTTTTCAACAGAGAATTCCACACCCGGCACAGCCAAGCTTCGCATTTTGAGTCTGCAAAGTAACAAACAAATAACCACATAAAGAAATAATTATTAAAAAAAATACATCGCGTACACAGCGCATACTGCGCGCGCAACAGTAGCCAATTACGAAAAAAGCGATATACTAACAATTGTAAATCAAGCTATTCAAAGGCTTAAAAAGGCTTAAAAATAAGGATAAGTTTGCTACTGTGCCGCTTTTTTCGTAACTTTGCACAAGCCGAAAAATACCCCGGCAGGAAAGACATTAATTAAGAAGATGAAAGCAAATAAAGTATTATTTATTACTCAAGAAATTACACCCTTTGTACCCGAATCGCCCATATCAACCGTTGGACGTTATTTACCACAAGCAACACAAGATAGTGGAAAAGAGATAAGAGTATTCACACCCAAATGGGGAACCATAAATGTAAGACGCAACCAACTTCACGAAGTTATACGTCTATCGGGTATGAACCTCATTATAGACGAGACAGACCACCCCTTGATTATCAAGGTAGCTTCGTTGCAAGCAGCACGCATGCAGGTCTATTTCATAGACAATGAAGACTATTTCCACAACCGTCTGCTCACCGCAGACGCCGATGGCAACGAGTACACCGATAACGACGAGCGCACCATCTTCTTTGCCCGCGGAGTATTGGAAACTGTAAAAAAATCAAACTGGTGCCCCGACATCATCCACTGCCATGGTTGGATATCGGCACTTGTTCCCTTGTATGTAAAAAGCGCATACAAGGAAGAGCCTTCATACCGCGACTCCAAGCTTGTAATCTCATTGTACGACGACAACTTCAACGGTACCTTCCCCGAGGGATTCCTTCAAAAGACACTTCACAAGGATATGACCATTGACTTGCTCGACGGCACAGCATCGCCCACATCATATGAAGAACTCGCAAAACTTGCCATAAGATATAGCGACGGTGTGGTTGTAGCCGGAGACAATGTATCTCCCGCACTTGTAGAATATGCTAAATCATTAGGCAAGCCTGTACTCCTCAAAACAGCCGATGAGGACCACAATGCAGCTTGCAACGAGTTCTACGAAACAGTTATAGGATAAACAAAAGCAACGCTACCGACAGCAGCCTGCAACGCAGGCAATAATCGGGAGCAGCAAAACCTACTGGATACCGACCGTATGAAAAAATACATATCATTTTTTCTCCTTGTAGTCACAGCAGCACTAACACTGACAAGTTGTGACGACAACACCGATGCCATCGGAACAAGCATTGTACCCGATAAGGACATTATAACAGCCAGCAAAAAAGAGTTTTACGCCACCAGCAAATCTCTCGATGCCGGCAACTCCATACTCAATACATCGGAGCGTCTATACCTCGGCCGCTATACCGAGCCCGAGACAGGCACGACCTTTACAGCCGGTTTTGCCACACAATTCGCAAGCGGTGAAGGAGAGATATTCCCCAAAGAAGGAGTGATTGACAACACCTCATTCTTCACAAAGTTACGCATCTACTACGATGACTTTATCGGTGACGAGAACAACGCCATGAAGTGTGAAGTTTACGAACTCGACAACGTAATGGAAGAGGGCAAAGATTATTACACCGACTTTGACATTACCGAATACTACGACCCAAGCAAAGCACCTCTTGCAGCGAAAGTATTCAGCGCAAAGGATTATGCAAAACCCGATTCCCTTTCGGAAGATGAGTATGCCACCAACATTGAGATAAACCTGCCCAATGAGATAGGTGCACGCATAGTAAGTCAATATTACAGTACACCTTCGGACTTTGCAAACTCCGAAATATTCATAAACAATGTATTCAAAGGAGTGTATGTAAAATGCACACAAGGTGATGGTACAGTAATAAATGCCTACCGCACACGACTCGAAGTTGCATTCCAGCACTACATAACAAGCAGTACGGGAGAAAAAGACTCAATAGAGACACTCGTATCGCCATTCTATTCAGGCAAAGAGGTATTGCAGCTCAACACTTTCGACAACGGTGACATAAGCGAGCTTGTAAATAACACAAATCACACCTACTTGAAGACCCCGGCAGGTATCTTTACAGAGGTTGAGTTACCCATTGACCAGATTATGGAAGAGTGTACCGGTGACACCTTGAACTCTGTAAAGATTGAGTTCGGATGCCAGAAAACAAGCGACAACAAGGATTTTGCTCCCGCCACCGAATTGCTCATGGTGCGCAAAAAGGATATGTACACCTTCTTTGAGAAGAACAAGGTATGTGACAATAAAACATCGTTTTACACCACAATGGCCGACAATACCAAACGATACATATTCAGCAACATTGCAGAACTTGTAAAATACTGTTACAGAGAATATGAAAACGGCGAAGCCGATGCCGATTGGAAGAAAGTTGTACTTATACCCATAGAAACAACAACTGACAGTTATGGAAATGTAATAAAGGTGGCACACTATACCAAAATGAGCCACGTAAAACTAAACGGCGGAAGCGACAAGATACGCATAGAGGTTATATCGAGCAAATTCAACAACTGAAACAAGCACACCAACCATATAAATGATAAGTGGCATTTAGAGTTCTAAATGCCACTTATCATTTATAGCCAGACACCAAACACACAGAGACAAAACAATAAAAAAGCAGGGACACCATAAGGTGTCCCTGCATACATATTTACCAAAAATGTATTATTTCTTTGCCTTTGCAGCTTTTGCCTTGGGTTTAGCCTCCTTTTCGGTAGCCTCCTCTGCGGCCTTAGCAGCCTTCTTTGCCTTTGTAGCAAGCTTGCTTTTGAGGCTCTCAACCTCAGCTTCAAGCTGTACAATTTCAACCTCCTGGTTCTCAATCATCTGTTGCAATGCACCAAGTTCCTCGTTGTCGATTTCCTCGGGATACTGCGCACGAACGCGAGCCATAAAGTCTCCCAAGATGTTCATATAGTTTGTGAACGCATCATAGGGTGATTCATAGATGCAACGCTCTGTAATGATTCCATTCTGTTTTGTTGTCATAAAGCGAAGGTTCTCGGCAGCCTGCAAGTAATCGAAGTCCTGCTTCAATTTCTTGTCGTCCGACAAAGAGATACGCTCGGCAAGGCTGTAAAGCTTGTCAAAAGCCTCACGCTGCAAGCTGTTACCCAACCAAGAGCTGGCATCGCGCTCCTCGTCCATCCAAGAAAGGGGATAAGAAACCTCGAGAGGACCAACAGACTTGTGCTTGTCGATAATTTCCGAAGGTGTTGCAAAACCTATACCACGGTCTTTTGCACAAGCGGGGATAGCTTTGAGGAAGTCGAGAATGTGTGAAGAAAGGGGCTGCGATATACCAAGAGCGTGAAGATTCATAAAGATGTTGATCACCTTCTCCTCCTCGGGCAACGATGCAATCCAATCTACATAAGTCTCAGCAAACAAGGGATACTCGCTCCATTTGGGGTTAGAGAAACGAAGTGAGATATCGTCGGACAACTTATAGTCGCGGAGCAACAATTTCAAGCTGGGAGCAGTGCTGCAGTTGTAAACAAAGTGAGGGCTTCTCCAAGCAAGGATGTGTTTTGCACCCTCAGAGAGCATACCTTTGAAGCCCATAGAAGCAGCCATCTCACCAATCTCATCAGAATAGATGAGACCTGAGTTACGCAACACTTTGGGTTTCTTGCCAAAGAGCTCTTTGATTTTGCGGCTCTGACGCTGAACCTCCTCCATAAACACCTCGCGCGATGCCAAAGATGACAAGCCGTGAGAATAGGGCTCGCAGAGGAACTCGCAGCAACCGGTTTTGTTAATCTCGTGCAAAAGCTCGATAACCTGGGGAGCATACAACTCAAGCATTTCAAGACCTACACCCGATACTGAGAATGCAACTTTAAAAGCACCGTCATTCTCTTTAATCATCTCGAGCATTGTGGTCAATGCGGGAATATAAGAGTTTTCTGCTATCTCTGTAATAGCGCTCTCGTTTGCGTAATCGTCATAGTAGTAGTGATCAGTACCTATGTCGAAGAAACGATAGCGTTTCAACTGTCTGATTTGATGAATCTCGAAATAGAAACAAATTGTTTTCATATTATCTGTTTTTTAAATTTTACCAACCCATTACTTTTTCATATAACTTACGCAGTTTAAGAGCTACGTTCTCCCAAGTGATATTGTTCACCTCGTTGCGTCCCTCTACTTTCAAATACTCGTACAACGAATCGTTGTTACAAATAGAATAGATAGCGTCGGCCATAGCGTGAATATCCCAGTAGTCGGTCTTTATACACTTATCAAGGATTTCGGCACAACCCGACTGTTTTGAGATGATGGTGGGAACATCACACTGCATAGCCTCAAGAGGCGAAATACCGAAAGGCTCACTCACCGAAGGCATTATATACACATCACTGGCTTTAAGGCACTCATACACTTGACGACCACGCATAAAGCCGGGGAAGTGGAACCTGTCCGAAATACCACGCTGCGCAGCCAAGCGTATCATATCGTTCATCATATCACCGCTACCGGCCATACAGAAACGGATATTCTTTGTACGCTTAAGAACCATAGCAGCAGCCTCAACGAAGTATTCGGGACCCTTCTGCATTGTTATACGACCAAGGAAAGTTACAACTTTCTCATTGGGTATCTTCTTGGGCACGATGTCAAGGATATCCTGCGACAAGGGAGTTACCGCATTGTGCAAGGTTGACACCTTGTCGGGGTGCTGGTGGTATTTGTGGATAACAGTCTGACGGGTGAGTTCACTAACGCAGACAATGTGGTCGGCATTATCCATACCGTTTTTCTCTATTGCATAAACGGTGGGGTTTACATTACCACGGCTACGGTCGAAGTCGGTAGCGTGTACGTGTACAACCAATTTCTTACCAGACACCTGTTTAGCGTGAATACCGGCAGGATATGTGAGCCAGTCGTGAGAGTGAATTATATCAAACTCCTCGGTGCGGGCCACAACACCTGCAATAATTGAGTAGTTGTTTATCTCATCGTGCAAGTTTTCGGGATAACCACCGGCAAATTCCATACAACCGAGATCATTGGTGTGCATATGGCTGAAATCGCCATAAATATGCTCACGATAACGATAATACTCCTCAGGGGTCATCACCGCACCAATACGGGAATTAACATAGTCGTAATCGACATTCTTCCACACGATGGGCACAGAGTTCATACCGACAATTCTCAAGAAACTGTTATCCTCATCGCCATAAGGTTTGGGGATACAGAACTTTATCTCAACGTCGCCTTGCTGTACAAAGCCCTTTGTAAGTCCATAGCTTGCTGTACCGAGTCCTCCCGAGATGTGAGGGGGAAACTCCCAACCGAACATTAATACTTTCATATCGCTTATCCCTCCATTTTAGATTCATACTGTTTGAGCAACTGACTTGTTCTCAAAATCTGTGCCACGTTCATTGCAAACGCAACGGCACCACGACCTTTAAACGGCGGGTTGCCATCGAACACCTCGGGTATTGAACCGATACAGTGCTGCACAATCTCGTCCTCGAAGCCAATCATTTGACGCTCCACGAAAGAAACTCCGCTCATCTTGTATATCTTTAAGTAAGCCTCATAGTAGAAACCGCCGAGCCAAGGCCATGCTGTACCCTGGTGGTAAGCATAGTCGCGCTGTATCTGCGGACCTACATAGTTGGGATTGTAACCCACGCTCTTTGGCGAGAGTGAACGCAGACCGCGTGGAGTAAGGAGTTCCTTGGTAACGGTATCAAGCACCTTTTTCCTCTGTTTTGAATCGAGTGGCGAGTGGTCGAGCGCCACAGCGAATATCATATTGGGGCGAACGCTCCAGTCGACATAATCGCCGTCGACATAGTCATAGAGATAGCCGTGCTCATTGAGGAAAACCTCAACGAATGCCTTGCCCACAAGAGGAATGAGACGTGCAAGCGAGTCAAGAACCTCGCCATTGTTTGTCAATGCAGCCATCTCCTCAATGAACTTCAATGCGTTGTACCACAAGGCATTGATTTCAACGACATAGCCTGTACGCTGAACGACGGGGCGGCCGTTGACTGTTGAGTTCATCCAGGTAACGGCCTTGTCGCGGCCGTTTGTGGCAAGCAGGCCGTTCTGTGTGACACGCAGGTTGCTGTGCTTGTTGTTGCGTACATAGTCATAGATACACATCAACAGGTCGCCATACTGGTCACGACAAGCCTCGATACCGCACTCCTTGGCATACTGCTGCAATGCCCAGATGCACCACAAGAGCACATCGGGGTGCTCCATCTCATATATCTTGCAATCGCTTATCTTGCCCTTGATAAAATCATTGATGGCAATTGTCGCAGTCTTCATCACTCTCTCGAACTCATCCACATGCCCCTGTGACAATGTGAGACCGGGAAGCGAAACGAAGAGGTCACGTGCACGGCACTTGAACCAGGGATAACCGGCAAGGATGTATGTATGCTGCCCCTGCACGTTGAAGAACTGGTTAGCGGCACACTGCATACAGTGCATGAAGTTGTCGCGCGGGTCGCGGATTTTCTCCTCGTGCTCAAAGGCCGCCTTCATTGTGCGTGCTGTCATTGGAGCCACACCACCCGAGAATACGATGCTCTCGCCGGCCTTCATCTTCACCTCGAAGTAGCCGGGAACATAAAGATCCTCGTTGAAGTCGTAACCGCGCTCAAGCTCCTTCACGTACTCGATACCGCGGTACCAGTCGGGCTGGTAAACGAAATCGTTCTTCTTGTTGAGCTGCATGTAGAGGTTGGGGTAATCGGCATACATGCGCATGCTGATACCGTTCTCCACCTCCTTGTAGCTGCGGTCGGCAACGTTGTTCTCGTGGGTATACTCACGGACACTGCGGAATGCGCAGAATGGGCGCAGGCGCAGAGTGACCGCCGTGTTTGCCTTGAGCAAGGTGTAACGGATCAGAATTCTGTTCTCGTGGTGCACAAAGGCTTTCTCTTTCTTGAGCCACACACCACCTACGTTGTAGATTGTAGTGGGAACGCGCTCCCAGGCGAACTCACGGATATACTTGTTGCCACGTGGGGCGAAATTGTCGGCATTGTACTTGTGCAGGCCCAGGTTGAACTCTGCACCGTGCAGAACGACAGTCTCGTCGAGCGATGACAACAGTACGTGGTTTTCATCATCAAGTTCAGGAATTGGAACAACCAGCAGGCCGTGGTACTTACGGGTATTACAATCGACGATTGTAGAGCAATGGTATGCACCCGAGCGGTTTGTTCTCAAAATCTCCTTCTGTAACGACTCCTCCAAGTTCGTCATCAGCGTTTTTTCGAATCGCAAATAACTCATCTCGTAC
>JAZQUI010000014.1:0-51363 GCA_045631205.1 Bacteroidaceae bacterium | reverse complement strand
GAATAACAAGATTGGTTATCTTTTCTCCATTTAAATACAAATTCTTTGCCTGACACAATGGATTGGAATAGACGTTACTAAAATCAATTTTGCACCACGCCGAAAGGTCGCTAATATGCACCGCGGTGAGGCTGTCACAATCATAGAACGCATCGCCTCCTATCGATGTTACGCTGTTGGGTATTGTAACGCTTTTGAGGCTGTCACAATCATAGAACGCATTATTTCCTATGCTTGTTACACTGTTGGGAATAATTACGCTTTTGAGGCCGTCACAACTACGGAACGCATAATTTCCTATGCTTGTTACGCTGTTGGGTATTGTAACGCTTTTGAGGCCGTAACAATTATAGAACGCATTATCTCCTATCGATGTTACACCATCTTCTATTACAACTGCAGTTATATTTGCAAGATATTTAGACCAAGGAGCACTGTTTTTATAGTCGTAGTTGTACATAGCACCTCTACCGCTTATGGAGAGAATGCCATTAGCATACCTCCAAGTGATATATTCGTCATGGGTACTACTAGGTTTATAAACGGCAACGAGCGAGATGTCGGTTGCGGGCATTGTGATGGGAAGGTTGACGTCGTACATTCCAAATTCCGCAATAAAGAAGAAGGGGTGTCCTTGTACCTCTTGGTTATAATGTGTTTCTGTCACGCGGTAGCGTATATAGCGATAGGCTGTGCCGTTGCCAATAATCTCGGAGTTATATACATTGGAGTTGACGGATGAGAGGTTTGTGAGTGTGGCAAGTTCCACGTACTCGCCATCAGCAGTGTTTGAACCCTCTACTACCATTGTCTTGGGGGCATTTATATAACTGTTTGTATTGCGGTTGGTGTATGTAAATGTGAAGAAGCTTGCCGATTTACCCTCGCCCATATCCACACGAAGGTAGTGATCGAGCCCGTCGGCACTCTCTTTGTTGGCATACTCGGAGTGGAAGAAGGTGGCGGCATTGCCATCGAAGAGCACCTGCCAACTTGTGAATTGGTCGCCGTATTGAGTGTTGGTGCAGGGGGCGTTGGTGTAGAGCATTGCATCGGCATTGGAGGCTATGTCTATCTCCATACCCCATTTAACGAACTCATAGCCTTCCTTTGCAGGGGCTGCCGGTAGGTTTATGGCTGCGCCTGCTGCGAGGTTGACGGTTTGGTATATTTCGCCATCTAACCACAGAGTCAGGGCGTATGTTTCGTTGGCAGGAGCTGAATTGCCCGCACTTGCCGCTGTGCTGCACAGCAACAGCAGAATCGTTAGAAAATGTTTAAAGTGTTTCATTATTTTTATTTGTGTATTAACTTTTTTGTTCCTGTTTGTTCCTGGCGGGGAATCAACCCCGGTAAATAGCCTTGATAATAGCGGTGCATAGCAAGGCATAATATACATTGCCAAAGTTAACAATTTTCGGTTAAATAAAAAATATTCATTTTGCTTCATTTATGGTGTGAGGGGAATTTTGCAAAGATTGTTGAGGCCGGTTTGTGGCGGTGGTGGAAATGTATTATCTTCGCGCTGTGTTTTCAAAAATAGCTACAAAGAACAATGAGATTTTTTTACACTGTGTTGCTTGCCGTGCTGCTGTTGTCGTGCTCCACAGGTAAGCATTCTGTTAAGACCAATGAGAATATTTCTCCCAAGCGGGAGTTCCGCGGGGCGTGGATACAAGCTGTGAACAGCCAGTTCCTTGGAATGGGTGAGGCTGAGATGAAAAACTATCTGCTTACCATACTTGACAATTTGCAGAAAGTCAATGTCAATGCCATAATCTTCCAGGTGCGTGTAGAGGGTGACGCTCTCTATCCCTCGCCATACGAGCCGTGGAGCCGTTACCTCACAGGGCAGCAAGGTAAAAGTCCGGGTTGGGATCCTCTTGCCTTTATGGTTGATGAGGCTCACAAACGAAATATGGAATTGCACGCATGGATAAACCCCTATCGCGCACGTACCAAGGGAACAAAAACTCTTGCAAAGAACCACCTCGCAGCGCTTTCTCCGGGTAATTTCATAGAGTACGAGGGACAACTTTATTTCAACCCTTCGCTCAAAAGTAATCGCGATCATATATGCAAGGTGGTGGCCGATATTCTCACCCGTTACGATGTCGATGGTTTGCACATAGACGATTATTTTTACCCTTATCCTGTGAACGGCAAGTCTTTCAAAGATGATAAATGGTTTGCAGCCAGTGGCTACGAGGATAAAAGTTTGTGGCGTCGAAACAATGTGAATTTGCTCATAGAACGTCTTCACCAAACAGTGCGCTCGGTAAAGCCGTGGCTCAAATTCGGCGTTTCGCCCTTTGGAATCTATCGTAACGAGAAAAGTTGGGAGTGGGGTAGTCGTACCAATGGCTTGCAGTGCTATGACGACCTGAATGCCGATGTGCTCTACTGGATAGAAGAGGGTTGGGTCGATTACTGCATCCCGCAGGTTTATTGGGAGATTGGCCACAAGGCTGCCGATTATGCAACACTCGTGGAGTGGTGGGCTAAATATGCAAATGGCCGCCCACTTTTCATAGGTCAGGATGTAAACCGCACCATTAAAGCCAAAGATACAGAAAACGCAGCGCGACACCAGCTTGTGCAGAAGATGGATATGCAGCGTGCACAGTCTTCGATACAGGGCTCGTGCTTGTGGGACGCAGCCTCTGCTGCTAACAACGTAGGAGGTTATCGCGATATTCTTGCGCAGAACTATCACAGTTATCCGGCCCTTATGCCGCTTATGCCCTTTATAGATAAAGATGCTCCCGAAAAGGTTAAAGGCGTGGAACTTATAAAGGCCGACAATGGTGATGATGTTCTTGTGTGGCTCACCGCTGAGTGTGACGATGTTATGAATGCTCCCGCAAAATATCTTGTCTATCGTTTTGCGCAGGGTGAGAAGGTTAACTTGAATTCTATGAAGAACATTGTGGCAATAACGGCCAGCACATATTACAAGATATCGGCTGAGCATAAAGGCAAGGCTACTTATGTAGTGACAGTGCTCGACCGTTTGCAGAACGAGTCAAAGGGTGTGAAGTGCAAAGTGAAACTTTAAAAAGAGAGGGATGGAACACATATTTGAACTCACCGTGGCCGACGCTGCCTATGTGGAACCTATACAGAAATTATTGGGGCAATTATCGTCATCACCCATAAATTTTACAATCAAGGAGTTGCAGGCACTTGTCGATGATGCCGCGTCACAACTTTTTATTCTTGAATGTGATGGTGTTGTTGCAGGTATGCTCACTTTGTGTACCTATCTTGCTCCCACCGGTCGTAAGTTGTGGATTGAGGATGTGGTTGTTGACAACGCGATGCGTGGCCGTGCCTATGGCCGTCGTCTTGTTGAATATGCCATAGAGTGTGCCGAAAAAAAAGGTTGCGGCACACTGATGCTTACATCGAAGCCTTCTCGCGTAGCCGCAAATATGCTTTATCGTTCAACAGGCTTTCAGCCTAAAGAGACTAATGTCTATACTTTCCCTCTCCCTCGCAAGGGTGAACGGTAATTGACCAAGTTGTGGAATTCTGTCTGCAATTTTAATATAGCTCTGTGCTTTATTATTGCAATCTGTTTCTGTATTTCAATAGCAGGTGTGTTGCGCCAATCTTTGGTTGATTTTACATAAGGCAATATATGTTCGGCAGCTTCAAGACCGCTTTTTCCGTCTATTACCAACAGACGTAAAACATCCTTTTCGCGCTGACTGAGTTTATTGTATGCTTTTGAAATATAGTCCTGGTTTTCTGTGTTTTCCTCGTCGGTATCGGCAATTTCGTTCAGGTCGGTAAGAATGCTGTGGCTTTCGAGGTCATTGTACAATGTAATTGATTGCGTTTCTTTCTTTTTCTTCATCATGAAGAGGTTGAACGCACATCGCGAAAGATAACTGTATAGGCTTGCTCCGTTCTTGTTCTTAAACGCGCGAAGAACGTGCCAGTCGTCGGCCGACAGATACACATAGAACTCGCCAATGAGTTCAAAGTAATTGTCTGAATTAAAAATTGTTGTTGCAATATATTGGAGAAGTTTGGCGCATTTTACCTTGAAAAAGTAGTTATGTGCTTTTTCGTCGGCTGGCTGCTTTGCGAGGAGTTCAACCCATTCGTTGTCGGTAAGGTAGTCGTAAGGTGATTTAATCTTCATAAATGTAATTACTCGCTTGTTGGTCAGTTGTTGGTTATAAAGTCGAATGTCTCAAAGATGTCCTCTTTGCTCACCTCAATCTTGCAGTACTCGTTATCCTTGTCAAGGAGCAGAATGTGTGTGTGTCGCTCCATCGCTTTGTAAAGTTCTTCGTAGTTCCTGCAATCGAAGATTATAAAGGGTGCCTCTTCACGTATGTTTCTCACAAAGGAGTTTAATTGCCTGGAAGGAAATTTGAGTTTCAGGCAAGATAAAAACAGAGAACAGGTAACTCCTGTCGCAGTTATTCTCTCTCTTGTGCTTTTGTCCCCCCAAAAAAGAGTAAAAGCCTCTATAAATGGCTGCCCGAATTCTGCATCAGTTTCTTTTCCTATGATTGTGGATAAGAGTTTTTCTGTCATATGCATTGGCGTATTCGGGGTGTTTTATGGTGCGGTGTTGGAGTTTTTGTTGTGTTGTCCTCTACAAATATAGTGCTTAAAGTAGGAAAATGGTTGTTTTGAACGATTTATTTTATAAAAATTATTTTTTTTAAACCTTTTGTTATTTTTGCAGTCAAATTAAAGTTAAACTATGTAACATCATTTATTATCAAGATATGAAATATATATCAACATTTTTTCTTTTCCTTTTTATTGCTTTTTCGGTAGTGGCGCAAGAGCAACCCAAACGTGGAACTCTTGAAGGAGTAGTTGCGGCAGCCGATAGTGGCGAGTTGTTGCAGACTGCAACCTTACAACTTCTTTCTCTCCCCGACACACTGTATAAGGCCGGTGTTGCCAGTGATATTCACGGTGCTTTCACAGTGGTAGCTCCTGCCGATACCTATATATTGCGCGTCTCTTACGTGGGATATATTACCACTGATAAGGTGGTTAAGGTTGAGCCCCAAAAGAGGGTTAATGTAGGTAAAATCCTCTTGAAACCCGATGCGGTTATGTTAAAGGGTGCCGAGGTTTCAGCCGAAGTTCCTCCAATTACAGTATCCGAGGATACTACAGTCTATAATACTGCTGCATTCAGAGTGCCTGCGGGTTCTATGCTCGAAGAGTTGATAAAGAAATATCCCGGTGTTGAGGTTTCCGATGATGGTACAATAAAAGTGAACGGAAAAACCGTTTCGCGTATACTTATGAAGGGTAAGGACTTTTTTGGCAACGACAAGGATATGGCCTTGAAGAATATCCCCGTTGATGTTGTCGATAGAGTGAAGTTCTATGACAAGAAGAGTGACTTTTCACGCGTTACAGGTATCGATGATGGTGAAGAGGAGACCGTGCTCGACCTGCAAATGAGAAAAGGTGTGGAAGAGGGACTTTTTGCCAATGCCGACCTCGGCTATGGCAGCAAGGACCGTTACACAGCCAAGGCTATGGGTAACTACTTCACCGATACACAACGCTATACTCTTATCCTTTCGGCCAATAATACCAACGACCGAGGAATGTCGGGTGGTGGTCGCGGCGGCGGTCTTGTAAATGCCAAACAGGCAGGTTTCAACTTTGCTACCGATACAGAGAAATGGGAGACCGGTGGTAATATACGCCTGAACCACAACAATAGCGATTCACGCAGTTATACCTCGAGCGAGACCTTTATGTCGGGTGATGCAAAAAACCGTTTCTCAAACAGCAACCGTACCGGTTTTGGACGCAATACGAACTTCGGTGGTAACTTCCGTATAGAGTGGAAACCCGACACAATGACAAGCCTCATTTTCCTTCCCTCTTTCTCATATACCGAGAACGATTCGTGGTCGCGCAGTCAATCGGCAACCTTTGACGAGGATCCATTCTGCTATATATCGTACACGAAAGATATGTTTGGAGAGGTGCCAACCGAGCTTGAAAGCATTGCACTCAACAGCAATAACAACGAAAGCCTTGGCCTTTCAAAAAGCCATAGTGCCAATGCTATGATTATGTTCAACCGCCGTTTGGAAAAACCGGGTCGTAACATAACCTTCCGCACCAACCTGTCATACAGCAAGAGCGAGAGCGAGTCTTACTCTACAAACAAGGTGCATTACTATCGTACAACCTCGCAAGGTGGAAGAGACGACCAGAAGCGCTATTCAACCACTCCCAACAAGAATTGGAGTTATGCGTTGCGTGGTAGTTACACCGAGCCTGTTATGAAGAACACTTTCCTGCAATTCAACTATAATTTTAATTACAGCTACCAGAACAGCGACCGTTCTACATACGTGTTCGATGATATCCCCGAATACGATTTGCAGTTGAGTCACGACTATAACAAACCTATTTTGCCCGAGGATTTTGAGAAATACTATGATAAAGACCAGAGCCGTTTCTCTGTTTATAGAAATATGAACCACGAGGCGCAGATTATGGTGCGTTATGTGACATCCAATGTAAATCTTAATGCCGGTATATCGTGGTTGCCCCAGCAGTCGGAAATGGAATACAAATATCTTGGTATTGACACTGTGGTTAAGCGTACCGTGCATAATATTTCACCTAACGTGCGTTTCCGATATCGTTGGTCAAAGACCACAAGTCTTAATCTTAGATACCGTGGTCGCTCGTCACAGCCTTCAATGACCGACCTGCTCGATGTTACCGACGACTCTAACCCCTTGTACATAACAAAAGGTAACCCGGGACTTAAACCTTCGTTCTCACATAATTTGAACGCCGATTTTAAAACAAACAATCCCGACAAGCAGCGCAACATAAGTGCTAACATCAGATTTGGTCTTACTACCAACAGTATAGAGCGCAAAGTGGAATATAACGAAGCGACCGGTGGTAGTATAAGCACCCCCGACAATATCAATGGCAATTGGAACGCTGGTGGAGAGTTTGTTTATAGTTCTGCTCTGCCCAAAAACAAAAAATACACATATAGCACTTCAACAACCCTTGGCTATCGCCATAATGTGGGCTATATAAGTATGAGTGGGGAGAAGAGCAGTGTACGAAACACCACAGAGACTACAGATGTTGGCGAGCGATTGAATGCCTCTTATCGTTCCGATTATTTCGACTTCTCGCTCGATGGTCGTGTACTTTATTCGCATAGTTCATACAGTATGCGCCCCGAAGACAATATGGATACCTGGAACTTCTCTTACGGCCCCAGTACAACAGTGCGTCTGCCGTGGCAGAATGTTCAGTTCTCTACCAATCTTTCTATGAGCAGCCGTCGTGGTTATAGCGATCCGCAGTTCAATACCAACGAACTTCTTTGGAATGCGCAGGTATCAATGAGTTTCCTTAAAAAGAATGCTCTCACAATATCTTTCCGTATGTACGACATTCTTCACGAGCAGAGCAATGTGTCGCGTTCAATATCGGCAATTTCGCGTAGCGATAGCGAGGATAACTCAATATACAGCTATTGTATGTTCCATCTTATATATAAGTTTGACCAAATGGGTGGTAGCAAGAGCGAAGGTGGAAAAGGAGCCTTTGGCTATGGTGGTGAGCGTCCCTCGGGACCTCCTCCCAGAGGCTTCGGCGGTGGTTACGGCGGTGGATTTGGCGGCGGCCGTTTCTAAAAAACAGATATCTTTTTTATAATATGTGCGCGGCAAGCCGTGCACATATTTTTTATAACGATATAACAACTTTTGTGTTGCCTGGTAATAAAAAAACATAAGTTTTTATAGCTTTGTTATCATTTATGTTTATTTTCGCACAAAGTGATTTCTATGGAACAGTTGTTGCAGGTAAGTGGTTTGTGGAGCTATATATATTGGTGTAACATAATTGTTGCGCTATTCATTATGGTGAGGGTTGTACTTAACAATCGCAATCCCATAAAAACCCTTGTGTGGGTTATGGTGCTGCTGTTTCTTCCTTTTTTGGGGCTTCTGCTCTACTTCTTCTTTGGCCGTGATACCAGGAGAATGAAGTATATAGGTCGCCGTTCTCTTTCGCAGATACAGCAACGTAGTCACTTGTGTTATCGTTCGCAGGAACCGGTGGAACCTCATGCGTCTTATACTTCGCTTGTTGCCTATCTCGAAAATGTGGCTTCGGCCTATCCTATGGCTGGGAACGATGTACGTGTTATTGACTCGCCCTCACAATTTTCCGAAAGGCTTATCGAAGCAATAGCATCGGCAAAAGAACACGTTCACTTGCAATTCTATATATTTGAGGCCGACGAGTTTGGTTGCCAGGTGCGCGATGCTCTTGTGGCAAAGGCTCGTGAGGGTGTTGAGGTGCGCGTGATATATGACAGCGTGGGCTGTTGGCGCGTGCCGAAAGGCTTTTTCGAAGAGATACGCTTTGCGGGTGGTTTGGTTGAGGCTTTCTTGAAAGTATATTTCCCCATACTTGGCAACAGAGTAAATTATAGAAACCATCGCAAGATTGTGGTGGTTGATGGTTGTGTGGGGTTTGTTGGCGGGTGCAACATTGCCGACAGATATGTAAAAAACGGTTGGCGCGATGTTATGCTCGAAGTACGTGGAAATGGTGTTCATGGTTTGCAGACATCTTTTCTCATTGATTGGTATTTTGCCAATGGGTCGCTTGTGAGCGGTAAGCGTTATTTCCCGCCTCAGCCTGCGATGGGTAATGCCGTGATGCAGGTGGCGCAGTCGAACCCTGTCGGTGCCAACCGTGTAATAATGTCGGCTTTTGTGATGCTTATCACTTCGGCGCGGGATTATATCTATATGCAGACGCCTTATCTTATGCTAAACGATGAAGTGAAACTTGCCATAAAGAATGCCTCTCTTGTCGGTGTTGATGTAAGGTTGATGATACCTTTGCGCTCCGACAATACAATTTCTTCCTATGCTTCCTATTCTTATTTGGGTGAGTTGCTCGAAGCCGGTGTCAAGGTGCTTTTATATAAAGAAGGTATGTTGCACGGCAAAATGTTGGTGAGTGACGATGCTGTGGCTTCTGTGGGTTCTGCCAACCTCGATTTCCGCAGTTTCTATTATAATTTCGAAGTAAGCGGCTTTGTGTATAGTCCTTCGGTGGCGCGTGAACTCAAAACGATGTTCCTGAACGATGAAAAGGGGTGTGTGCAACTCTCTTTGCGCGATTATGCGTCGCGTTCCTTTGCCCGTCGTTGTGCCGAGTCGGCAGCAAGGCTGTTTTCTCCCTTGTTGTAGCAACTGGCTACTCTTTCTCCTTTTTGAAGAAACTGAAATTTACACTGCCGTATGCAATGTGGCGGAAGAAGTGTGGGTTGCTGCTGAAATCGTTATCCTTGCCGTGCTCGAATATGAGAATACCATCCTCGTGCAACATATTGCTTTGCAGTATGAGGTCGGGTATGGTGGCGAGGTCTTTCAAGGCATAGGGAGGGTCGGCGAATATCAGATTGTAGCTGCTGTTGCAGCGGCGTATGTAGCGGAAAACATCGTCGCGCACAAGTTGCCAGCCTTTGTCGTTGAGCGTTGCGGCACTTTTCTTCAAGTGTGAAAAATGCAAAGAGTCCATCTCTACCGATGTTACCGAGAGGCATCCGCGAGAAAGAAGTTCAAGGCTTATGCTGCCGGTGCCCGAAAAAAGGTCGAGCGCATGCATATCTTCAAAATCCACAATGTTGCAGAGTATGTTGAAGAGGTTTTCTTTTGCAAAGTCGGTGGTGGGGCGTGCTTTGAAGTTGCGTGGAATATCAAAGTGTCTGCCTTTATATTTTCCGCTGATTATTCGCATAGTAGTAGTGCTTGAATGTCAAAAGGTGTTTCGCCAATTCTGTTGAGCAGGTTGGGCGGGAAAAGTTCTCCTGGGTTTATTCGCACGCGGTTGCGTATGAACTGTGAAATGATACCCGAAAGTTCTTCGACGCGTTTTCCTCCACACAGGTATAGTGTATCCTCGGTTTGCGAGAGGTTCTGTGCTTTCCAAGTTGCCAGCAGATAGTACAATTGGTTGTGGTCGTTATCGGTGGCAAAGCAGTTTATGAGTTCTATTTTTCCGCTGTTTATGGAGATGAGCAGCGAGCCTTCTTCCATATAGTAGGCGAGCATAAACTTTTCGCAATCGAATGGTTGGCGGGCTATGTAGCCGAGCAAAATGCTTGCGGGAGTATAGTAGCTCACGTTACCCATTTCGGCGAGGCGGTTGTAAATGTTTTTTTCTACGGGGAAGAGCACGGTGGTGTTCTGCGCCGTAAGCCTGTTGGCTACTATTTCAATGTTTGTGTCGGCTTTCGGGAAGCAGGTGCGGTAGAATATCTTGTAGTTGTTCTTGTTGTCATATTCTGCCGGCAGGGTGGTGAAGTCTCCTGTTACAATTATTGCTTTTATCTCCTTTACATCGTCGAGTGCAAGCGGACACTCTTTAATTGCTTTGCAGAAGTTGGCATAAAGAGTTGTCTGGCTGTCGGCTTTGTGAAAGTGATAGTTTACACTTTCGGGGTTACCACCCGTATATGTGCAAAAACAAAATCCATTCGTACTTATACGAATGGATAATGTTTTATACTGTGTGCTCTCTTCTTTCATTGAAAAAGAGATTATTATTCCCAGTTACCGGCGTTGTTGTTGGGGTTCTCTACGTCACCCACTTTAAGACCGCAGTAACGGTCCATCTTCTTCATTTGGTAAATGAGGTTGGCAAGTTCCTGTGAATTTACATCTTTGAGGTATGTCTCGTAGGGAGTGCGTGCCTCGAAAAGATACTGTGCGCTACCCGATTTTGTGGTGTCGCAACTTGTGAGAAGCTCAAATTTTACGCCATTGCCAAAAGGAACGTATGCCAAAGAGTCGGCTACGAAAGTTTTGGGGTAGATAGTGTCGAGAAGAGCAATCCACGATGTGTCGCGACGGAAACCGCGCAAACCTTCTTTGTCAACCTCGCCCCATTTGCCTGTTTTCTCGGCTTTCTTTATCATTGCAAGAGCCTTATCCTCGGTAAGACCACGCTCAAGCTGTGCGTCGTCGAGCTCGCCCACTTTAAGGATGATGGGCATTTTGGCTCCTTTGAGGAAGTTAATGAGTGAATCAAAATTGTCGGCATATGCACCTTCGTGGCTGTTACGATACTCAATTTGTGCCGTACGGATGTCGATGAGGCGTGCTACAATCTGTTTCTCACGCTCTGCGCGCACTTCCGAGAACTCAATAGGGTCCATGATGCTGCGATAGCTGATGTAAGCAAGTCCTGCTACAAATAACATCAGCACTACTTTTAAGACATTTTTCATTGTTACTATTTTAAATTTATGTATATTCGTGTTGCAAAAATAAAATAAAAAAACGAATTTACGTTTTTATAGTATATATATTTATTCAATAATTGTGATAAATAAATATTTAACCTCGCAAATTAAATCAAATTTTCCCTTTGTTCCAACAGAAGAGCAAGAAAATTCACTCGAAAAAATATCGGAGTTTGTTCTGTCGGGCGATGATAGGAAAGTTTTTCTGCTTTGCGGTTATGCCGGAACGGGAAAAACTTCGCTTGTTGCAGCTCTTGTAAAAACAATGGCGCAACTCGAAAGAAGGGTAGTTCTTTTGGCCCCCACGGGACGTGCAGCAAAGGTTTTCTCTTCTTATTCTGGTATGCCGGCTTATACCATACACAAAAAGATTTACCGCCAGAAGAGCATTATGGACAGTGCCTCTTTTTCGCTTATGGAGAACAAGGCGACAAACACGCTTTTTATAGTTGACGAGGCTTCAATGATTGCCAACGAGGGAATGTCGGGTTTTGGCTCTGGTGCTTTGCTCGACGACCTTGTGGAGTTTGTGTATTCGGGCAGGGGGTGTTCGTTGCTTTTGCTTGGCGACACGGCACAGTTACCGCCTGTGGGTGAAGAGCATTCTCCGGCTCTTTCACCCGAATACCTGCGCTCTATGTTCCTTTCGGTGCAAGGTGTGGAGTTGACTCAGGTTATGCGCCAGCTCGACGGTTCGGGTATCTTGCAGAATGCCACAATGTTGCGCCGTGTCATTTCGTCGGGCGATGCGGGGTATTTGCCACAGATAAAGCTTAAAGGTTTTGCCGATGTGTGCCGTGTACAGGGCGAGGAACTCATTGAGGCAATAGAAAGTTGTTACAGCGATGCAGGTGTTGAAGATACCATAGTTCTGTGTCGTTCAAACAAACGTGCAAATGTTTATAACGAGGGTATTCGTCGCCGCATCCTTTATCGCGAGGAGGAGTTGAACCGTGGTGATATGCTTATGGTTGTGAAGAATAACTATTATTGGCGCGAGGAACTTGGCAAGGAGGATAAAAGCATTCTTGAAAAGATTGATTTTATTGCCAACGGAGATATGGCAAGCATTTTATATGTGGGCTCTACCGAAGAGATGTATGGTTTCCGTTTTGCCGATGTTACACTCTCTTTTGGCGATTATGACGATTGTGAAATGGATGTCAAGATAATGCTTGGTACTCTCACAAGTGAATCTCCCTCGCTTACCCGTGCCGAAAATGAGGCTCTCTTTGCTGCTGTGTGGGAAGATTATCCCGAAATAAAGTCGAAACGCAAACGCATGGAAGAGGTGCGCAAAAATCCTTATTATAATGCCTTGCAGGTAAAGTATGGTTATGCCGTAACTTGCCATAAGGCGCAAGGCGGTCAGTGGAAGCGTGTATTTCTCGACCAAGGATACATAACACCCGAAATGGCTACTGCCGATTATTATCGTTGGCTTTACACGGCATTTACCCGTGCCACGGAACGTCTCTATCTTGTCAACTGGAGCGAAAAACAGGTGGGGGAGTAAGGTTACTCTTCCCACAACCCGTTCCATCCTCTGCTGAAACCCGTTTCTCCGTTGTCGTGAGTAATGAAATCACGTTTGTTTGAACGTGCTTCCGATGCTGCAATCATTTCGCTGGTCTCAATCTCTATTGCAATTGTTCTTGGTTGTTGATACTCCTTCTTCATTGTTGTAATTGTTTAAGTGGTTAATAAACGCAATTACATATAAAAACGATGATGGTGGAGAATGGTTCGGATAGGGTATAAATAAAGGAGTTCCTGCCAGCAGGAACTCCTTTATTTAATTGTATTTAGCGTTTTTTAAATCTCGGCAATCTCAAACACTTTGTCCATTGCAGCTTTTATGCCGGCGGGGTTCTTGCCACCTGCTTGTGCAAAGTGTGCCTGGCCGCCACCGCCACCCTGCATTTCGCGGGCAGCCTGGCCCACGATTTTGCCGGCGTTGATGCCGCGCTCCACAAGGTCGGCACTTGCCGAAATTGTGAGCTGGGGTTTGTCGTTATATACGCTACCGATAACCACAAAGAGGTTTTCGGGCTGCTCCTGACGCAGTGCAAAGACAATATCCTTAACTGTTGCAGGTGCTGCGGGGAGCATTGCGCTTATATAGCGCACGCCTGCACGCTCTTTAATGTCTTTCAACAACTCGTTCTTTGTTGCGAGTGCCTTCTCTTTAGCATACTCCTCAATCTCCTTTTTGAGTTCGGCATTCTCGGCAATTGACTTCATAATGGTTGCCTTGAGGTTGGGTACGTTGTTGAAGAGGGCGTGTATCTCCTTCATAAGGTTCTGTGCCTTGTAGAGGTGTGCCTCGAGTGCTTCGCCTGTGATGGCCTCGATACGACGCACGCCTGCTGCAACTGAACTCTCTGAAATTATTTTCACCATACCAATGCGGCCGGTAGCATCTACGTGTGTACCACCGCAGAACTCTATTGAGCTGCCGAATTTAACTACGCGTACGTGGTCGCCGTACTTCTCGCCAAAGAGGGCAATGGCACCAAGCTGTTTAGCCTCCTCGATGGGGATGTTGCGATAATCGGTGAGAGGTATGTTCTCGCGTATGCGAGCGTTTACAATGCGCTCTACCTGCTCAATCTCCTCATCGGTAACTTTCTGGAAGTGTGAGAAGTCGAAACGTATAGCGTCGGGTGTAACGAGTGAACCTTTCTGCTCAACGTGTGTACCGAGAACCTGGCGCAGTGCCTGGTCAATCAAGTGTGTACAAGAGTGGTTTGCAGCACAAGCGTTACGTTTCTTCAAGTCAACCTCGGCGCGGAATGTCGCACTTGCGTCGGCGGGGAGTTGCTTGGTTATGTGTATGGGAAGGTTGTTCTCCTTTTTGGTGTCGATTACCTCGATGCGTTCGTCGCCACAGATGAGGAAACCGGTGTCGCCCACCTGGCCACCGCTCTCTGCATAGAAGGGAGTCTCTTTCAATACAATCTGGTAAAGAGTCTGGTTCTTCTGCTTTGTCTGGCGGTAACGCAATATGATAGTCTCGTTTTCTGTGTTGTCATATCCCACGAATGTGCAGTCGCCCTCGTTCACTGTTACCCAGTCGCCGTTCTCAACGGCTGCGGCATTACGTGCGCGTGTCTTCTGCTTGAGCATCTCCTCGTCGAACTGCTGCATATTCACAGTGAGGCCGTTCTCGCGAAGGATAAGCTGTGTAAGGTCGATGGGGAAACCGAATGTGTCGTAGAGGGTAAATGCCTCAACGCCGCTGATTTCGCTCTTGCCCTCGGCTTTTGTGGCTGTGATAACTTTGTCGAGCAGGTGCATACCTGTTTCAAGTGTGCGCAAGAAAGAGTCTTCCTCCTCTTTTATTACCTTTGTTATGAGCTCCTGCTGCTGTTTGAGTTCGGGGTATGCATCACCCATGTTCTCAATGAGTGTGGGCACCAATTTGTACATAAACGCCTGTTTCTGCTCAAGGAAGGTGTAACCGTAACGTACGGCGCGGCGCAAGATGCGGCGTATAACGTAGCCGGCTTTTGCGTTTGAGGGGAGCTGTCCGTCGGTGATAGAGAAAGCGATGGTACGAATGTGGTCGGCAATTACGCGCATGGCAACATCCACCATTTCATCTTTACCGTAGCTCTTGCCGCTTGTCTCGCCAATAGCCTTGATGATGGGCTGGAATACATCGGTGTCGTAGTTCGACTGCTTGCCCTGCAATGCCATACAAAGACGCTCAAAGCCCATACCGGTGTCGATAACCTTTGCGGGGAGTTCTTCGAGATGGCCGTCGGCCATACGGTTGAACTGCATAAACACAAGGTTCCATATTTCAATCACCTGGGGGTGTGAACCATTGACAAGCTCGCGACCGGGGATAGCCTTGCGCTCTTCCTCGCTACGAAGGTCGATGTGTATCTCTGAACAGGGACCGCAAGGGCCTGTGTCACCCATTTCCCAGAAGTTGTCGTGGTGGTTACCGTTTATAATTCTGTCGGCAGGGAGGTGCTTGCTCCAGATGGCAGCAGCCTCGTTGTCGCGTTCAAGGCCTTCGGCCTCGCTGCCCTCAAATACAGTGGCGTACATACGCTCGGGGTCGAGCTTCGCAACCTGTGTGAGGAACTCCCATGCCCAGTTAATGGCATCTTCCTTGAAGTAGTCACCGAAAGACCAGTTACCGAGCATCTCGAACATTGTGTGGTGGTAGGTATCGTGACCAACCTCCTCTAAGTCGTTGTGCTTACCGCTCACGCGCAGACATTTCTGTGAGTCGGCAACGCGTTTGCTTTTTGCGGGGCGGTTGCCGAGGATTATATCCTTGAACTGGTTCATACCTGCATTGGTGAACATAAGTGTGGGGTCGTCCTTAACGACCATAGGAGCAGAGGGTACTATAAGGTGTCCTTTCTCCTGAAAGAACTGCTTGAAAGATTCTCTGATTTCTTTTGATGTAAGCATATTTGTTTGTTTTAGTTATTTGCATTTTACTTGTGGAAAAGTCTCCTTTTATTTCAATTTCAAGGATCTTTTCCTGTGGTGATTGCTGTGTTGCGATCTTCGCGGCGCGAAGATATAAAAAACAAGCGTAAAAAACGAATAATTGCGCCTAATAATGCGCGTATGCGCGTATGATTGTTATTCTCTGTTAAAGCAAGTACCGATAAAAGCCTAAATAGTTGCAAAAAAAAATAGCTTTTATTACTTTTGTTCCCTATAAGCGAAACCCCGATGCGAAAAGTCTATTACATATTCAACCCTGCAACACGTACTTACGACAGAGTATATCCCAATCTTGCGCAGCGTTTTCTTACAATCTTGCGCAGCATACTTCTGTTTGTGATATTCGGTGGTTTGTCGTTCCTTGTTTTCTATCTTCTCATAGAGACACCTTCGATGACCGAATTGCAGCACGAAAATTCAAAACTTCTTGCGCAGTATCGCATTATATCGCAGAGAATGGACAAGGCTATGGAGGTGCTTGAAGATATTCAACAACGCGACGATAACCTATATCGCGTGCTTTTGAATTCCGAGCCGGTTTCAACCTTTGCGCGTCAGTCGGGTTACGGTGGTACCAACCGTTACGACGAACTTATGGATATGGACAATTCGGCTCTTGTAGTTGAAACGGCACAAAAAATAGATATGCTAGACAAGCAGATTTATCTGCAAATAAAATCATTTGACCAACTTGTGCAGCTTGATGCGGAAAAAGAGGATTATCTGCGTCACTTGCCCGCTATACAGCCCATTGCCAACCGCGACCTTAAACGTACAGCATCGGGTTACGGCTGGCGTATAGACCCTGTCTATAAGGTGCGTAAGAAACATAATGGTATGGATTTCTCTTGCGACAACCGCACTCCTGTATATGCCACAGCCGACGGCACTGTTATTTCGGCAAAATGGCAGTCGGGTTATGGCTACACGGTGAGGATTGACCACGGCTATGGTATAGAAACTCTTTATGCCCACCTCTACAATAATAAATTTATGGTAAAGCCGGGTCAAAAAGTTGTTCGTGGTGAACAGATTGCGTTAAGCGGCAACTCGGGTAAGAGTACCGGTCCCCACCTTCATTATGAGGTTATAGTGAAGGGTGTGCATATGAATCCCATTAACTATTACTTTATGGACCTCGATGCCGAGGGTTATGACCAGATGTTGCAGATGGCCGAGAACCACGGAAAAATTTACGATTGATAATATTATGGCACTCAACAAGGATAAAGACCTAAAAATGTATTACTCCATAAAGGAGGTGGCGCAGGAACTTGGTGTTACCGAGACTACTTTGCGTTACTGGGAAACAATGTTCCCAAAACTGTCGCCTTATAAGGGTGCCAATGGCGTGCGTCGCTATACAAAGGACGATGTTAAAACCGCCCGTCTTATCTACCATCTTGTTAAGGAACGCGGTCTTACTCTTGCCGGTGCCAAGCAGCACCTTAAAGGTGTGGGTAACGAAGAAAACGCCGACCGCTCGGCCGAGGTTATCGACCGTTTGAAAGCTGTGAAAGAAGAGCTTCTTGGAATTAAAGCACAGCTCGATTTTTTATAAATGATTTAAATTGCAATCCGTGTAATTTTATGTGTGTTAAAGAATTAGGTGCTGATATTTTGCATAAAAATGCCCGCGAAAATTTGGGCGTTTGCAAAATTTGTATAAACACACACACACACACACACATTTAAACTAACCCCTCTTTCTTATTTGCGTATAAAGCCGAACGACCACTCTATGTGCCGTCGCTCGTTGGGACGCCGTGTGCTTTTTTTTGGCAATAATAATTTTAATAATTAATAAATAAAAGGAGTATGAAAAAGATTTACTTTTTTCTCATTGCCCTGTTGCTCACATTGAGTGCAGGCGCACAAACTTTGAGAGGCGATGTCAATGGTGACGGCACAGTTGACGTAGCCGATGTAACCGAACTTGTAGATATAATTCTTAACGGCGACGAAGAAGAACCCGACACGCCTGCTGTTCCAGAAGAACCCGCCACCGACAGCCGTGCCATCGACCTTGGCCTGCCCAGTGGCATTAAATGGGCAAGTTGCAACGTTGGTGCCACAAAGCCCGAAGAGTTTGGCGGTTACTACGCTTGGGGCGAAACCGAGGAAAAAAACGATTACTCTTGGAGTACCTACAAATATTGCAACGGCGATTACGATACATTAACTAAATACTGCACCGATAGCCGTTATGGCACTGTGGATAATAAAACCACCCTTGAACCCACAGACGATGTAGCCACCGTTAAATGGGGCGGCTCTTGGCGTATGCCTACAAGAGCCGAACAAGACGAACTACGCAACAGCTGCACTTGGACTTGGACCACCCTTAACGGCGTTAACGGTTACCGCGTAACCGGTCCCAATGGTAATAGCATCTTCCTGCCCGCTGCGGGTGACTGCCTCGGTACGGAAGTCATCGTCATGGGTTCTGTCGGCTACTATTGGTCGTCTTCGTTGGGCAGCAGCAGCTACAACGCCGACTACTTGTACTTCTTCAGTAGCCTCTACGACTGGTACTACTACTACCGCTTCTACGGTCGCACGGTGCGCCCTGTGTGTGAGTAATGTAAATGAATAAATAGCATCATCCCGCTCTCCGTTCTTCGGTGAGCGGGATGTGTTTTTATATTGGTGTGTGCGCTCAAAAAATAGTAGTGTGTTTTTGCCTTGTAATTCTCGGTGTTATTGTTGGTTATTCTTTGTTCTTATGTGTTTATTTACTAACTTTTGTCGCTCAAAAAGTTACAAAAACGCCCGGTACACGGGGCGTAACAGTCGCTCTCGCCTCTGCTCGCGCTGTTTCAATAATTGAAACATCCCTCGTTCGTTCCTCGCTTGTCATTAAAGGCTTTTCGCCGCAGTTTCTGGGCTCCGGAATTAAGCTCTGCTTAATCGACAATGCTTGCAGCAAAAGGTCGCGCGTAGCGCGGGTTGCGAACAGCAAGCATTGTCAATGCGTCTTTGGCAGCATCATCTAATCGTGCCCCGCACTACGTGCGACTTATCACTGATGATGCTACCGATTTTGCAAGCAAAATTCGCCTGTTTCCTCAACTTCGTCGGCCTTTAATTGTGTTACTTACAGTGCCGGTTTCTTTTAAACATTACTGCTGCTCTTGCAACAACAATTTTTGGCAGACACTTCGGTCTGTCAAAAAATAAAAAGGAATTCTTCCGTTTGAAATTACCCAATACGTGCGATGGTTTTTATACTATCGATCTTTTTAAGACTTGTACACAAGTTCTTAACATCATCAACATCGTGTACATTCACCCAAAATGTACCTTCGAAAATACCATCACTGCTTTCAAGGTGCAGTTTCTGTATGCTGGCATTGAATTGCTGTGCAATAATAGCAGTAATTTCGTTCAGCACTCCAAGGTTATCAATACCTTTAATCTGTATGGGTACAATGAAGTTTAGTTTCTTGTGAGTATCCCATTTTGCGGCAAGTATTCTGTCGCCGTGGCTGCTTTTCAGTGTGTTGGCTACGGGGCAGTTACGTTTATGTATGGTTATGTGCTTGTTATCGTCGTAGTAACCAAGCACATCGTCACCGGGAATGGGGTGGCAACAGTCGGCTATAATATAGCTGTGTTTTATATTTTCGTCGGTGAGGTTTATAGGTGTCTTGCGGTCAACTGAATCGAAAACCTCTCCGGTGTTTTCCTCTTTCTTCTTTTCTTTTCCAAATGAGAATAGCGACTGGAAACTGAATTTCTTGTTTCCGAGGAGAGCGTCTTTGTCATCACCACCGAGTGTTATGCTGCCGTCACCAATAGCAATGAGAAGTGCTTCTTTGTCTTTCAGGTTATGCAACTTCCATAGTTTTTCTATGTTTTCGGTGTAGTTGCTAAGGTTCTCCTGTTCAAGGAATTTGTTGAGCTTTTCTTCGCCGTCGCGCATAAAGAGACGTTGCTTGCGACGCAGGGCGGCAAGTATCTTGGCGCGGGCTTTGGCGGTGGTGACAAATGAGAGCCATCCCTCTTCTACGCGCGGGGCATTGGAGGTTATAATCTCTACTTGGTCGCCGCTTTGCAGCTGGTGGTTCAGGGGTACGAGCTTGTGGTTAACCTTTGCACCTATACAATGGTTGCCCAGGAAGGTGTGTATGCTATATGCAAGGTCGAGGGCGGTGCAGTTTTGTGGCATTGTCTTTATGTCACCTTTGGGGGTGAAGACAAAAATCTCGGTAGCGTACAGGTTAAGCTTTATTGTGTCGAGGAAGTCGAGCGCGTTGGGCTGCGGGTCGTCGAGTATCTCCTTGATGGTGTGAAGCCAGTTCTCGAGCTGTTCGTCGCCGCTTGTCTCGCCTGCATTCTTGTATTTCCAGTGTGCCGCGATACCTTTTTCGGCCATTTCGTTCATCTTCTCGCTACGTATCTGCACCTCTATCCACTCGCCGCGTTTGCTCATAAACGTGGCGTGGAGAGCTTTGTAACCGTTGGTGCGGGGCTTGTTCACCCAGTCGCGCAAACGGTCGGGGTGGGCGTTGTAGAGCTTGGTGAGTGCTATGTATATGTTGAAGCACTCGTTGTTCTCGTCCTTTCCTTCGCGTGGAGTGAAGATTATGCGCACTGCAAGTATGTCGAAGATGTCCTCAAAGGCTACGTGTTTCTTCTGCATCTTGTTCCAGATGGAGTAGGGCGATTTTACTCGGCCTATGATGCGGTAGTTAAGTCCCATTGCGTCGAGTTCACTGCAGATGGGCGATGTGAATTCCTTGTAGAGTATGTCGCGGTTACGTTGTGTGTTTTCTATGAGTTTTTCAATCTTTGCATACTCCTCGGGGTGCTCGTATCGGAAACTGAGGTTTTCGAGTTCTGTTTTTATGTTGCTCAATCCCAAGCGGTAGGCGATTGGGGCATAGATGTAGAGTGTCTCGCCTGCAATTTTGTATTGCTTGTTTACGGGCATGAACTCCAAAGTGCGCATATTGTGCAAGCGGTCGGCGATTTTTATGAGTATCACGCGTATGTCCTCGCTCATAGTGAGCAGGAGCTTCTTGAAGTTCTCGGCTTGTTCCGAAGCGTGTGCGCCGAATACGCCTCCCGATATTTTTGTGAGCCCGTTTACAATTTCGGCAATGCGGTCGCCAAAGAGGTTTCTGATGTCCTCTACCGTGTAGTCGGTGTCTTCAACTACATCGTGTAAAAGCGCGGCACAGATGGATGTGGAGCCCAATCCAATCTCTTTGCATACGATGGTGGCAACTTCGAGGGGGTGCATAATGTAGGGCTCACCGCTATGACGACGCACGCCTTTGTGGGCCTGTCGTGCGAAGTTGAAGGCTTTGGTTATGAGTTCAACCTTTTTGCGGTGTTGCGATGCCAGGTAGATGTCGAGTAGTCTGTTGAAGGCATCGTTTATTGCTTTCTCTTCCTCTGTTATGTTTATAACCTCGTTGTCCATACTCTAAAATCAGTATATTTTCAAAGTCCTGCCGGCGCGTATGTTGGTGTTGGACATATTGTTCCAACGCATAATCTGTTTCACGGTCACGCGGTATTTGCGGGCAATGCTGCCGAGTGTTTCGCCGTTGCGTATCTTGTGATATTTAAGTGTGCCGCGTCCATCGTCGTTGGCTTTGGCCTGTTTCAACATCTTGGCGATGTCGCTTTTGGGAAAGAATGTTTCTTTCTGGTAATTGTAGATGCTGTCTTCGTGTGCAATGAACTTGGTTATCGCATTGTTGGGCAGGCGCAAAACATATCTCTCGGCTTCACCTGGAATTATATCTTTGAGATATTGCGGGTTTATGGCGCGTATATCTTCTATATTTATATCGCAGTATTGCTCAATTTGTTTGAAATGAAGGTTTTTTGTTACCCACAAAGTGTCGGTGCCTATGGGTATATTAGGCTCCATGGGGCAAATTCCGTGTTCCTCGTGGTAGGTCATTATGTAGTTGGCTGCAATGAGGGCGGGGAGGTATCCGCGTGTTTCGCGGGGCAGAAAACGGTAAATCTCCCAGAAATCGGTCTTTCCTCCCGAGCGCAGTATCGCTTTTTTTACGTTGCCCGGGCCGCAGTTATATGCTGCAACTGCAAGGTCCCATCGGTTGAAGAACCTGTACAGGTCGCGCAGGTAGTGAAGACCGGCATGTGTGGCTTTAAGAGGGTCGAAACGATCGTCGATGTAGTTGTTCGATTTCAGGTTGTAGAGTTTGCCTGTTGAGAACATAAATTGCCACAAACCTTTTGCACCTGCGCGTGACACAGCCTTGGGGTTGAGTGCCGACTCTATCACCGGTAGGTATTTCAGTTCATGCGGCATGTTGTGCTTGTCAATCTCGGCTTCTATCATAGGCATATAGAATGCTGAAATTCCCAGCATATACGATACGAGTGTGCGGTTGCGGGTTGTGTAGCGGTCGATGCACTGGCGCACCATTTTGTTGTATGGCATATCAATGATGCAGGGCATATTGCGAAGACGCTCGGCGTAAAGGGTGTCGCTTACTTTGATGCTTTCCCACCCCTCTGTCTCGCAGTCGAACGATTTCAAAAGGTTGCGTGCCTGCCATCCATTGAGCAAGCTGTCAATATCGGCGGTCATCCCCTCGGGTAGGTCAAAGTGGAGGCTGTCGTTGAGCGCGGTGTCTGAAATAGCCTCAAAGTCAATGGTGTCGGGCTGTACAATATCGTTGTCGGTAACAATGCTCTCGTCGAAGAGTGCATCGTTCTCTATTGTGTCGTTGAGAAGGTGTGTCGGCAAGGTTATTGCGTGCGTGCCGAGAAAAAAGAGTGTTGTTGTAATAAATGTCAGGTATAGTCGCATTTCGTGTTTTTCAGAATGTTATGTTGCAGTTGAGCCCGTAGGCACCTTTGCCTGTACGGCCAAGATTGCCGAGGTCGTTCATCATATCGGGCTGTATGGTAAGGTTTATGTCTTCGCTAATGTCAAAACTTGACAGCTGTGCATCGACATAGGCGTCTATTACCGAAAGTACATACACGCCGATAAAGGCAAATACGCTTAAATCGCGCCAACGGCGGTAGCGGTCTTTTCTCTTTTTGAAAACCTCGGTTACATAGTCCTTGTTAGCCTCAAAGTCGTATCCCGGTTGAAAGAAATCCTTGTAAGAATCGCTGTTCGGGTTGTTGTCCATAATGTCGAGATAAGCCTGGCGGTAGTCGCTGTACATCTGGCTGTTCCAGTTAAAGGCATATAGACAGCCTATGAAACCTCCATATACGATGGGTAGTTTCCAGTATTTTCGGTTGTATATCTGTCCGCCACCGGGAAATACCACTGCCAGCCAGGTTGCTTTTGTGGGGTCGGGTTTGAAGGGCTTTATTATGGGGCTTCCTTCGTTGAGGCTTTGTCTTTTGAGCGCGGCACGGCTGCTGTCGGGTGATATGGTTAAGCTGTTTCTGTGTATGCTCTCCATAATTAATGAGTCGGCATGGAGAATGCTTTTCACAATGGAGTCATTTGCCGGTGAAAGTGTTTCCTGTGCTGTGCTTTCACCAATAGCGAGAGTGAATAACAACATCAGCAATGTTGCCGCCGTTTTTTGTATTAAGCGCATATTTGTCACAATTTCAATTGTTTAATTTGTCAAATATAGTGATAATTCGCTCAAGTTCCTGCTCGTTCTTGAATTTTATGCTGATTTTTCCGCTACCCTTTGCCGAGCAAGTCAGTTGCACGGGTGTCTGGAAAAAGTGTGTCAATTGTTTTTTGAGTTGGTGGAACTCGGGGCTCTGTTGCTTGGTTGCGGCCTTTTTGCTTGTTTCGGCGGTCTGGGTTTCGTTACTCTCTTTTATGCGGCGAACCATCTCTTCTACCTCACGCACCGAGCAACCGTTGGCTTCTATCTCGTGGAAAAGTTTGATTTGTTCGGCGGGGCTGTCGAGCGAGAGCAGGGCGCGTGCGTGTCCCATATCTATCTTTTTCTCCTTCAATGCCATCTGTATCGTGGCGGGGAGACGCAACAGGCGCAGGAAGTTTGCAATGGTAGCACGTCCTTTGCCGATGCGTTTGCTCAACTGTTCCTGTGACAGGTTGTGCTGCTCGATGAGTTGCTGGTAGGCGAGGGCTATTTCAAGAGCGTTGAGGTCTTCTCGCTGTATGTTCTCAATGAGAGCCATCTCCATAGTGTCCTCGTCGTCGGCTTTGAGTATGTAGGCGGGGATACTGCTCTTGCCTGCAAGCAACGAAGCGCGGTAGCGACGCTCACCGGCGATAATCTGGTATTTTTCGCCTTCGGCCTTGCGAAGGGTTATGGGCTGTATCACTCCTAGTTCCCTAATCGATTCGGCAAGTTCGTTGAGGGCAACCTCGTCAAACTCGCGGCGGGGCTGGTTGGGGTTTGCCTCTATGAGGTTTATATCAATTTCGCCGATAGATTGCGAGCCCGATGTCTGCACTGTTTCGGTGGAGATGAGTGCGTCGAGTCCTCGGCCTAATGTGAATTTCTTGTTTGGTGCCATTTTATTTGTTTCTCTCGATTATTTCTTGTGCAAGTGCAAGGTAGTTCTTTGCGCCGGTAGAGTCGGCGTCGTACATAATCACGGGTATGCCCATACTTGGTGCTTCTCCCAAACGAATGTTACGCTGGATTACAGTGTCGAACACAAGTTCGCGGAAGTGTTTCTTTACTTCGTTGTACACCTGGTTGCTAAGGCGCAGGCGTGAGTTGAACATTGTGAGCAGGAAACCTTCTATGTCGAGCGGTGGGTTGAGGTTCGATTTTATAATCTTTATGGTGTTCAACAACTTGCTGATACCTTCGAGGGCAAAATATTCGCACTGCACGGGTATTATCACCGAGTCGGCGGCGGTGAGTGAGTTCACCGTGATAAGGCCGAGCGAGGGCGAACAGTCGATGAGTATATAGTCATATTCATCCTTTATGGGAGCGAGTGCTTCGCGCATAATTTTTTCACGGTTGGGCATGTCGAGCATCTCAATCTCAGCTCCAACGAGGTCTATGTGCGAGGGTATAATGTCGAGCCCCTCTATGCAGGTCTTCTGTATTCCTTCGTTTATTGCAGCCTTGTTAATGAGGCATTCGTATATAGAGCAGTTGATTTCGCGAATGTCTATACCGAGACCCGACGAAGCATTGGCCTGGGGGTCGGCGTCAATGACAAGTACTTTCTTTTCGTATGTGGCAAGGGATGCTGCAAGGTTTATTGCCGTAGTGGTTTTTCCCACTCCTCCTTTTTGGTTGGCAAGTGCAATTATTTTTCCCATATTATGTTTTTTCTTAATTTCGTGGTTTATAATTTATTGTGTTGCAATGGTATGGTTGTTCCCCATTATGCAATTATTCTGCGAAGATACAAAAAAAAAGTATTGCTTTTCAGTATTTTTTCATTAGTTATGAACAGCTACTGATAAAAGTTTTAAAAAATGTTATAAAGAAAATGACCGGTGCATAAAAATCCCCTGTAATGCAATTGAATTACAGGGGTATGATATGTGCTAATCTTATTTTAGATGTTCTATGAACAGGCAGGCATCTTTTGCATTCGATTCTTTAATCTTCTTTCTAATTTTCGACCGTCTGGTGTAGATATAGCTTACGGGCTTGTCGGTGAGAAAACTTATGGTGTTATTAGATAAATTGGCTAGCGAGTATATTATAATATTTATATCATCCTCTTTTATCGACGGTACTTGTTCTCGCAATTTTATAATTATGTTACCATTGTATTTGTTTATAATATCTTCGAGTTGCAATAACGATTCTCTGCTTTTGAACTTGTTTATTATCTTGTTTACTCTTCTGCCTCTTTCGGCGTCGCTGTATTTGTCGGCATGTTGGTAAAAGTCGTTGCATATTTCATCTAGGGTTGCAAAGCGTTCTTTGAATATCCTTTTTGAAATATATTCAATCTCCTTTTCTTTTTTCTGCATATTTTCAATATCGTTCAGCATTGTTCCTATCTGTTCGCAAGCCTCTTCGTGGTGTTCTCTCTTTTTAAGGTATAAATATATGATGAAAGTGGTGAGAAATACGAAAAAGAATGCAATGGTGTATATGAGATAATTGTTATTTTCGGTAACAAGTTCCTGTTCCAATGTTTTAAGATGAAGTTTGTCATTCCTCAATGAATTTAGAGCATATTTGTCGGGGAAATTGTTCCAATGGTGCTGAATGAGTGAGTAATACTCATTGTCATTCAATTTAATTGCAAGTTCTTCGGCCTTATATAGTTCTTCGAAACCTTCGTTTAACTCTCCTTTCAAGAATAATTCGTGTCCTTTTTCGTAATGAACCTGCATCTGCCTATAATTGTCGTTCTTATCATAATCGTTGTTGCAGGATAGAAGTACGAATAATAGTGTTATGTGTAAAAAAATCATAATCGTTTGCTCTTAAAAATTGTCCGATGAGTAATGAAAACAACGACCGGTTCCCATCGTTCCGATGTTGTCATAAACTATGCTACCTGTGCTCGATAGTATGCTTGTGGTGAAATAATGCTTGCCTTTATATTCCCACTCCATTTCCATAGTTTCGGTTCCTATGTGAATTAATGGTTCCACCTTTTTTTTTATCAGCATAACTTTTTCGAAGAAAACTGTGTCGTGTTTCATTTCTTCAATACTGCATATAATGTTTTTCTCGGCAATTACCGCATCGGGGCCGAACATCTTTTCAAGCAGTTTATTCTTTTCTTCTTCATTTCTTATCATCTGCTTTTTGCCGCGTCCTATAAATTTTATTTTGCAACTATCGACAGCGGTTGTGAGTCTTTTTGCATATTCGCATTGTGTTTGCCACGGCTCTACATTTATGTTCCTTGCTGAAATTTGGGTTATAATTGTGTTTATTGCAATAGTGAAAAATAATAGAAGAGAAGAGGTTAATAATATGCTTTTGTTCTTTTTATTGATGATAGCAACTGAGATGTCAGCAACAAGCAAGATTACAAATATTGTCAGCATCCGCGGGTGCAACATAAGTGACTCGTTACAGAATGTTTGATATATTGTATATGCCACAACAAGGCTATTTAATATATGTAGTATGAGATATTTCATAATATTGCAAATATAATGATGAGAATTTAATAAAACCTATTGCAGGTGGCATAATTCGTATTTGACATTGTTTAATATTATATCTATTTCTTTTGATGGTACTTTTATTTTCTTCTTTAATATGTTATTGCCTAATATTTGCATTTTCGTTGTTTTACCTAATTGTTTATAAATTTTAAATCGCTGGTATAATGGAACAAAACGATTGGGACACATATAACCGGCTTTTATATAGTGCTCGTCTGCTTTGTTGAAATTCCCTAAAAACATATGGCAATTGGCAATCATAACTTCAAGATCATAACTTGAAATGTATTGTTTGCATTCATTACTTACTTTAAGACATTGTGTATAATCTTTATTGTTGTATTCAATAGTTGCCAATGAATATAATAGATTGCCTCTGTTTATGGAGTATGAATTGTAATTATCAAAAAATGCATTCAACAATGTTATTTGTATGATTTAATTGCAGAATGTCTGCAAATAAATTATTTAATGATGAACCATTGTTTGTAAATCCATAGTAACGAAGTGAACGATAAGGTAGTATAAACTCTTTGAACTCTTCAAAAGAGAGGTTTTTTGCATATTTGGATTTTTCCCACACATTAAATGCATTTTCAATGTGCTGTATGAGAAATAAATTTGTTATATGTGTATTATCTCTGAATAGATTTTCCGGTAATATTGCTAATGTGTCGGTAAAAGTGTGTTCTCTATTGGCTTGTATTTTTCTTATAATGCCTTGCGGAATGTTCTCGTATTGGTATTCTGTTAGTATTTCTTTTATAATATCATCGGTTTCCTTTCTCCAACTCTCCCACTGTTTGTTTGGCTTCGGTATTTCTTTATAAGAATAGTGATATTGCATATTGTCGAGCAAAAACATTGCAGCATTATGCTTGAATGTGTCACGTTCAATATGCTTATAATAAAAAGATAGAATTGCGCTGTTTGCCTGTGATGAGCATATGTATTGTATATAACAAAAAAAAGCAAAGGACACAATTAGAATAAATGAACTGATAATAATTTTCTTCTTCATTTTTCTCTATGCTTTAGAAACTGTTTCAACTTTATTTTGAGATAGTTTGAGGAATGAGACTAAAAAACAAAACATCACTTTTGGTATGATTTTATAAGAAATTTAAACAGTTTCTTAATATTTAAACTGATATACATATTCTTCCCCGTTACGGAGAAGAATATGTATAGAACTTGATTTTAAGGATTTATACGCCGGTCAATAAACGGTATATATAATCAAATAAATAGTCTTTCTTTTTACGATAAATCGCGAAAACAGACTACACTCACTTTGAAATACGTTAAAGCAAACTTTATGTTTCTCGTTCGTTTGTGTTATTTTTGTGTATTATTTAACGAAACTTCTTCTGCTTCTTTTTCTTTTAAATAATTTTCTAAATTAACGAAAAACTTTTCTGTAAAACGATTGGGTGCAATGGTTCCTGGATTAGACCAATTTGTATTAAATCTCGCATTTATTTTTGTCAATCTCCTATCGATTTCTTCCTGCGTTTGATATCTGTAATCAAGGGGTAGTGTTTTATTACTTTTTTGTGTTACCAGATTATTCTCGATGATATTATTGCTTTCGTCATTGGTACATGCGGTTGTTGTTAAGAAGACGCTGAATAATAAAAATGCATTTCTTAATAATCTCTTGAATCTTTTAAGGTCAGCCATAGTTTCTATAATTTAATAGGTTAATAAATTTACGGTAAGCAAAATTACCGCTAATTTCACCCATCTGCAAATTTTGACGCATTTATAATCTGTTACGTTGGGTTTTTAATGTGTTTTAAATCAATGTGTTGTGCTGTTTGCACGACGTAAAAACTGTCGCTTTAAAAAAGTAGTGAAAAATCTTGTAAATTTTATTTCCATCACCACCAACCGGGTTTGTGCTTACCCTCCCCTAGTTCGCACTCTTCGGCATAGGGAGAGGTGGGGCGGCCGTCGCTTCCCCAAATGAGTTTAACGGGGCTTGTTCCATATCCCATAATCCAAGTAAAGGAGCATTGCTCGCTTTTCCCCTCTATGCTATCAATCTTTCTAATCTCTGCCTTGCAGTCGAAAAGTGGTGCCGCGTAACTATCGTGCTTTATTACGTGCTCTTTGAGTACACCTCCTTCGTTGAACTTCGCCTCGCTGAATACATAGCAGGAGTATTTTGTATTCCCAAAGAGGTCTTTTTCCAATCGGCTTTTTCCAAAGGGGGCAGGCTGTACTACCTGCATCCCATCCTCTTTCTTGTCGCTTGTGTTCTTGTATGGCAATCTTAAGTTTTCGAGTTCTCTTGTAATGTCTCCCTCTATTATTTCTCCTGTTGCAATACAGCCTACATTGTCGTACACTATGCTGTTGGTTTTTTGCGACACAAAAGCCGTGGTGTAGTATGTATGATTTTTATACTCCCATTCAAGTTTTACCATCTTCATTCCCGGCTCTATTATTTTGCAGAGTTTCTCCTTTAGCTTCTCTAAATGGGCTTCGATATTATCTCTTTCTGGCAACAATCCTCCGATGAATCCAATGTTATATATTCCGTATTGCGTAGTGTGTGCCCCGTTTTTCAGAGCAATGCAACTGTACGGGGAAAAAAGTTCTTTTACCACCTTCTTCTTGTGCTTCTCGCCTTTTATCTCTCCAATTTCTTTGTATTCTTTTAGTTTTATCGGGGCATTGCTTTTTTCTCCTGTTTTTTGAGCAAGCTGTAACTGTTCCAGCCAAGGGAGGGTGGTGCTGTTGTTCTGCAAATAGAGAAAATATGTCTTTGTTTGCAACCGCATAATGGAGTCTCCGCTTTGTATTCGGCTTTTAATATGCTTTGCCGTGTTTGTGATATACTCATTCCAAACATAAATAGTGTCGTTCCACGATAGTGCAAGTGAGTCATTCAGTTCATCTATAGCCCTTTTATGGTCCTCTCTGATGCCTAGTGGCAGATAGGCATCGTAGTGGGCGAAAATTATCTCCCAATAGTCGCCTCGGCGCATTTTAGTAACGACCGGCATGCTTTCTTCTAGTTGATGTTTAAAAGACCGTTCTGCCTCTTCGGGGTTATTGTATTTTTTCTCATTCAATTTTTGCATCAATTCATTGTAGTAATTGTTCTTAACGACTATTGTGTCGTAAGGGTTATTGTATGTGGGGCATATAAACGGAAATGAATTTTGGAGCAGGTGTATTTCAAATTGAGTTTTTGGGTGTTGCGCCTGTATTATTTTATGTATGGCAATAAAATCTTCGAGAAGTGTTAAATTTCTAACACTCTGTTTTTTAAGCACTTTGTCGTTTCTGTTAGTTCCGAATATGTGCTTGTATTTGTTCTTTGGATTTTGATGTGTGAGCGTGTCTTGAATACAAATATTTTTACTTGATTGTCTATTATTTCCTGTTGCATTTGTTTCACAAAATAGAATTAGAAGACAGAGTATAAATGCCACTTTCATAATATAAGATTTTAAAAAACAACAAACCACTCTATGCCAAACCATTGAGGGAATAATGCTTATATTAATGCTTGTGTTCAAAGTCTAATAGTTTGACAATTATTACATAGGTGTGGTAATGTAAATGCTGAAAGTGTTAGCAGGGTGTATTGCATAAACTTGTATAGTGGATGTTCCAATTATAATTTCAAAAGTGTAAGAAAAATTAAAATCATCCGCTGTCGGCTCCGAATCTTCTCCGAGATTGTAATATCCTTCAATATTACTGCCAAGTTTTAAAGAACCCTTTTTATATATTACTTTATAATCATCTGCGTATGCCTCAATTATAAAGTCTGTGACGTTATCATATTTTGAATAAATAGAGTTTGATTTTTTATATTCAGTTTCATCAACAAAAGTAACAATTTCTTTCTCAGGGAACTCGTCAGATTCTTTTAGCCACTCACCACTTTTTCCATTAAAGAATATATATGATATGTTAAATTTATAATTTAAAAATGGAGTTCCAGTACTTAGAAGATTCAATCTTGTTAAATTAACAGTAATACAACCATTACCAGTGAAATCTTTTTCTTCTAAAACAATCTGTTCACCTTCTTGTTCTCCTGTTGATGCTACTGCAACCTCATAGATTGTAGAGTCGTCAATAAGGGCTTGGGCTTGAATGGTTGGTAGGCCTAATTCTTTACGAATGTAATTTTCTAAATTAATGAAAAATTCTTCTGTGAAACGATCGGGCGAAAGGGTTTCTGGAATACACCATTTTGTATTGTATTTTGCATTTATTTCAGCCATTCTTTTATCAACCTCTTCCCAAGTTTGATATGCAATGCTACGGGTCTTTGTATTTACTTTTTTACATCGTTGTACTGTAGAATAGTTCTCGATGAAATCATTCGTTTCGTCCTTTGTACATGCTATTGTAACGAATAGTACAATAAGTAATAATCCTGATACTTTTAATATATGATTTTTTACCATATTAAAGGTTCTTTTTTAAATAAAATTTGATGAATTGTTTTTCTTGTTTTGCGGTACAAAATTACCACCTATTTTACCTCTTTGCAAATTTTGACGCATTTATAATCTGTAACATTGAATTTTTAATATGTTTTAAATCAATATGTTATCTTGTTTGCTTCGTGTGAAAATCTGTCGTTGCGAAAATGTGGAGAAATTTAATAACCTTTTTTGTTATTAGAGTTACTCTCTTTTGGGGCTTTTCGGACTTTTTAGTATCTTCGCACTTGATATTAAACATAAATTACTATGGAGCGTCCTTTAATTCTTGTTTCTAACGATGACGGCTACAAGGCCAAGGGTATAAATTGCCTCGTAAGGGTGTTGATGGAGTTTGGTGATGTTGTAGTTGTTGCGCCCCATACCGGGCGTTCGGGCAAAGGCTGTGCCATAACCAGCGAGGTGCCCATCAAGGTGTGGGAGGTTGCTTCTGAGCCCGGGTTACAGGTTTTTGCTTGCACAGGTACACCGAGCGATTGCGTGAAACTTGCCTGTCACAGTGTTGTGCCCCGCACTCCCGATTTAATCATTGGCGGTATAAACCATGGTGATAACTCTGCTGTGAATGCGCATTATTCCGGTACAATGGGAGTTGTTATCGAAGGTTGTATGAAAGGTATTCCTTCCATCGCATTCTCGCTGTGTTCACACGACGATGATGCCGATTTCTCACCAACCTATCCCTATATACGCAAAATTGTAGCAGAGGTGTTGCGTCGCGGTCTTCCCATTGGCAGTTGTTTGAATGTAAACTTCCCCGACTCGCCTTCGTATGCGGGTGTCAAAGTTTGCCGTCAGGCTCTTGGCGAGTGGGTTAATGAGTGGGAAGCCCATACTCATCCCCGTGGCGGAGAGTGGTGGTGGCTTACCGGTGAGTTTGCTCTCTCGGACAGCGACGAGGATGCCGACCGTGTGGCTTTGAGCAATAATTTTGTGACCATTACCCCTACAAAAATAGATTTCACCGATTACACATTGCTTGCCGAAATGCAGGAGTGGGAACTTTAAAGAATTTTATTAAAACCAATGTTGCAATGAAATATTATCTCATAGTTGGCGAAGCATCGGGCGACCTTCACGCTTCCAACCTTATGAAGGCTTTGAAGGCGGCCGACAAGGATGCGGAATTCCGCTTTTTCGGCGGCGACCTTATGTCGCAGGTGGGCGGAACGTGTGTGAAACACTACCGCGACCATGCATTTATGGGTTTCTTGCCCGTGCTTCTGAACCTGCGCACTATATTTGCCAATATGGCTATGTGCAAGGCTGACATAAAAGCTTGGGCACCTGACGCGCTTGTGCTTGTAGATTATCCGGGTTTCAATCTCTCTATTGCTCGTGACATACACGCCACTACCGATATTCCTGTCTATTATTACATTGCGCCCAAAATATGGGCGTCGCGCGAGGGACGTATAAAGAATATAAAACGCGATGTTGACGAACTCTTCTCAATACTTCCTTTTGAGGTTGAATATTTCAAAAAGCATAATTACGACATAAACTACATTGGTAATCCTTGTGTTGATGCCGTAGATGCTTATCAGCGTTCCACTCCTTGCGACGATGCGGCTTTCCGCTCCGAATTCGGAATTGGCGACAAGCCTGTGGTAGCTTTGCTTGCCGGTAGTCGCAAGCACGAGATTACCGGCAACTTGCCAATGATGCTCGATGCAATGAAACACTACCCCGAGTATCAGCCTGTGATAGCCGGCGCTCCGGGTATTGACAAGGAGTTTTATGCTCCTTATCTTGCTGCCGGTGCAAAGATTATCTTCGGTGAAACATATCGCTTGCTTGCCCACTCCCACGCCGCGCTCGTTACATCGGGTACTGCAACGCTCGAAACGGCTCTTTTCCGTGTGCCACAGGTGGTTTGTTACAGCACTCCCGTGCCTTGGATTATATCTAAATTGAAGCCTTACTTCTTGAAGGTGAAATACATATCATTGGTAAACCTTATTGCCGACCGTGAGGTAGTGCGCGAGCTGGTTGCTATCGATATGAAGGTTGAAAATGTTATTGCGGAGCTTGGTAAAATTCTCCCATCAACCTCGCCCGACCGCGCTGCGATGTTGGCCGGTTACGACCGTATGATAGAGATACTTGGCGAGCCGGGTGCTTCGCGTCACGCAGCCGAGAAGATGGTGCAGTTGCTGAAGAAGTAATATTGATTTTATATAATAAACGAAGCGTGGCAACCTTGCGGATGCCACGCTTCGTTTATTTGTTTACCTATTTTTTTGTTAGAGAACCCCGATGATGCTCAAATAGATGAGCGCACAGGGGGCAGCGAGCAGTGTACTGTCGAAACGGTCGAGCATACCGCCGTGGCCGGGGAGAAGATTACCCGAATCCTTTATACCCATCTCGCGTTTCATACAGGATTCAATGAGGTCGCCGTATGTTCCGGCAATGGCTACTACAACAGCCATTCCCATCCACTGCCACACATTCATCTGTGTAAAGAAAATTGACATAACGTAGCCTGCAATCATAGCAACAACCACACCGCCGATGGTGCCTTCCCAAGTCTTCTTGGGCGAAACGCGCTCCCACATCTTGTGGCGGCCTATGCTGCAACCAACAAAGAATGCACCGGTGTCGTTACACCAGATGAATACGAAGATTGCAAGCGGCAGAGCATAGTTATATGTGCCTCCTGTTGCTCCCACGGTTGATAGAATGTTGAGCAGGGCAAAGGGCAGTGCTGCGTAAACCTGCGACATCACAAAGTAGGCATAATTGTCGAGTGAGCTACCCTCGGTTCTGTATAGCTGGCGCACAAATGTGTATGCAACAAGCAGGGTGTAAGGGGCAAAAAGCATAGCGTAATCGGTTGCTCCCATATGTGTTATCGCATATAGGATGAAGAAGAGGTAACCTCCGCCAATTATAGCAAGCAAGGTGCTGAACGAGGTGTTCTTATACCCGTGGATAAGGTTGCAGAACTCGTTTACCGAGAGCATTGTTACATGTGTGAACAAGGCTGCGAATGATGTGTGTCCGTAAAGGATAGCACCTAACAGTGTGATGCCGAACACGGCTCCTGTCAGTATGCGTACAAGTAGTTTATTCATTGTTATTTGTGTTAGTTATTGTTTCTTCTTCGGTTTGGTCGGGGGTTGCCGCTGTGTTGTCGTCGGTAGGTGCAGTGGGTTCTTCATTTTCGGTAGCGGGTTTGTTCTCGCTCTCGAAAATCTCCTCACTGCGCGATGCCCACGGGCGTTTGCCGAAAATCTTTTCCACATCTTCGGCAAAGATAACTTCGCGTTCCATAAGTATGCGGGCAAGTTCGGCGTGTCCCTCTTTGTGCTCGGTGAGCAGGGCTTTGGCGCGCTCGTATTGCTCGCTTATCATCTTGTGTACCTCGTTGTCTATGAGTTCAGCGGTTTTCTCGCTGTATGGGCGGTTGAGTGAGTATTCGCTGTTGTTGTAATAACAAAGGTTCGACAGTTTCTCGCTCATACCGGCGTATGCAATCATTCCGTATGCCTGCTTGGTAACGCGCTCAAGGTCGTTCATGGCACCTGTTGAAATGTGACCGATAAAACACTCTTCGGCTGCGCGGCCACCGAGTATGGCGCACATCTCGTCGAGCATCTGCTCTTTTGTTGTAATCTGGCGTTCTTCGGGCATATACCACGCTGCGCCGAGGGCGCGGCCACGAGGTACGATGGTTACTTTGATGAGCGGGTTTGCATGCTCAAGGAACCACGAAAGGGTTGCGTGTCCGGCTTCGTGTATGGCAATGGTTCGTTTCTCCTTCTCTGTCATTACCTTGGTCTTCTTTTCGAGTCCGCCGATGATGCGGTCGACTGCGTCAAGGAAATCCTGCTTTTCAACCGTGCGCTTGTTGCTACGTGCCGCAATGAGTGCAGCTTCGTTACATACATTTGCGATATCGGCTCCCGAGAAACCGGGTGTCTGGCGCGAAAGCAAATCTACATCGACCGAGGGGTCGAGTTTGAGCGGACGCAAGTGAACGCCGAAGATGGCCTTGCGCTCGTTGAGGTCGGGCAGGTCAACGTGTATCTGGCGGTCGAAACGGCCGGCACGCAACAATGCCTTGTCGAGAATGTCGGCACGGTTGGTTGCTGCCAAAATTATGATACCGCTGTTTGAACCGAATCCGTCCATCTCGGTCAGCAACTGGTTAAGTGTGTTCTCGCGCTCGTCGTTGCCACCCATTGAGGGGTTCTTGCCACGTGCACGTCCCACTGCGTCAATCTCGTCGATAAATACGATACAAGGGGCTTTCTCTTTTGCCTGTCGGAACAGGTCGCGTACACGCGATGCACCCACACCCACGAACATCTCCACAAAGTCGGAACCCGAAAGTGAGAAGAACGGAACGTCGGCTTCGCCGGCAACAGCCTTTGCAAGCAAGGTTTTACCGGTTCCGGGAGGGCCTACAAGCAATGCTCCTTTGGGTATTTTACCACCAAGTTCTGTGTAACGGTGGGGGTGTTTCAAGAAATCTACAATCTCTTTTACCTCTTGTTTTGCACCTTCCTGTCCGGCTACATCCTTGAATGTAATCTTATCATGTTTCTCTTTTTCAAAGAGTTTGGCTTGCGATTTTCCCACGTTGAAAACTCCACCTTGCGCACCACCTCCGCTCATACGGCGCATAATGAACATCCACACTGCAATGAATACTATTATGGGCAGTACGTTCCACAGGATTCCACCCCAGTAGTCGGGCTTTTTCTCATATTTCAGGCTGCCTGTGAACTTTCCAAGCTTCTCCTGCTCGTCAACCAAGTTCTCGAACTTCTCTTTCGAGCCTATTTGCGATGTTACCATAGGCTCTTCGCCTATTTTGTCCACCTTGCCTTTAAAGATATGTTTCGCCGAGTCGGGTATGATTTTGGCTTCAATTTCGTCGTTGTCGTAAACGGTGATGCTTTTCACATACCCTTTCTGAATGTACGATGTGAGTTCCGAATAATCTACACTCTTCACAAGCGACTCGCTACCCTCGCCAAAGATAAGGAAGTAGAAAAGTACAGCGGCTGCACCGAGGTATAGCCACGTGAAGTTGAATTGCGGTCTTTTGCTATTGTTTTTTGTTGTCATAGTCAATCGAGGTCGGGAATGTTGGTAATTTTTGCGTCGGCCCACAAGTGCTCAATATCGTAGAAAGCGCGAACATCGGGCAGGAAAACATGTACAAGCACATCGCCGTAGTCCATTGCCACCCATTGTGCGTTTCTCAAACCATCTATGGCATAGGGCTTACGCTGGCAGTTGATACGAACCATATCTTCTACCGAGTCGGTGATTGCACCCACCTGTGCCGGCGAGTTTCCTTGGCATATAACAAAATAGTCGCAGATACTGTTCCCGAGTTTCTCCATATCCACAATGGTGATGCCTTTGCCTTTCTTCTCCTGAATACCTTCTATTATCTGTTTGATAAGTTCTTCGCTTGTTGCGTTATTGTTTTGCATATTATTTATATGATTTTTATGAAAAGGTGTATGCAAATGGTGTGCCATACATCCTTTTTTGTATTGTATGTGTCAAAATGGCATATTCGCGAAAGAGATATACTTATCGATGATACTTTCGTTATTTTGCCCGTTTTGTCTTTATATTACTACAAAGATAGGTTGTTTTTACCCTAAAACATATAATATTCGATAAAATTTTAGGATGTTTGAGTAAAAAAATGGCAAAAACATTTTTTTTAATGATATTTTTTGTATCTTTGCATCGCATTTGAGCATTGGGCTATGGTGTAATGGTAACACTGCAGATTCTGGTCCTGCCTTTCCTGGTTCGAGTCCGGGTAGCCCAACTGAAAAGGTCTTGCAATAGCAAGACTTTTTTTGTTGTCTTCTTGAATTGTCTCAATAAAAAAGCGAGCCTGCAAAAGCAGGCTCGCTTCTATTTAAAACCTATTCTGTTCTTAGAAAAGTTTGTTGGGATATTCACCGGCGTCAACGAGTGACTGAATTTTCTCAACAGTAGCAGGACGGTCGGCTGCGTATGTTACACCGAACCATTTTGCTGTTGTGTCGAGAACCTCGCAAGTAGCTTCGCCTTTGTTGATGAGGTTGTCAACAACCAAGGGGATGAAGTACTCTGCTTTGGGTTTGTCGGCATTCTCCTTCAAGAAGTCGATGAACTGCTCCTCGCTGTATTTGAAGTAGTCGGGTGTGAAGCCCCAGAAGTTCATAGAAACGGGAGTCTGCTCACCAACGGGCTGCCACTCACCTTGCTCGTCTTTGTAGCAGATGGTGCCATCTACGCGCATAATCTCGGTGCGCTCAACAACGCCTGTAAGCAAGTCCTGGTCGTTCTTAGAGCAAACGCCACGTGCAACGCTACCATTCTCGCTCAATGTGTTGCAGATGCGGAAACCTACCATACTGTATTTGCCTGTGCTGCCCTCGGGGAGTTCGCTCAACCATTTGCCCATAACGGCAAAAGCGTCGCGGCCGTAGAAGTCGTCGGCGTTGATAACAGCAAAAGGCTCTTTGATAACATCCTTACCCATGAGAACTGCGTGGTTGGTACCCCAGGGTTTTGTGCGCTCTGCGGGAGCAGTGAAGCCTTCGGGGAGGTTGTCGATAGCCTGGAATACGAGCTCTGTGGGGATGTGTCCTTCATATTTGCTCAATACTTTCTCGCGGAAATCCTGCTCGAAATCTTTACGGATAACAAATACCAACTTGCCGAATCCACCACGGATAGCGTCGAAGATAGAGTAGTCCATAATTGTTTCGCCGTTGGGGCCAAGACCATCCAACTGTTTCAAACCGCCATAACGGCTGCCCATACCTGCAGCCAATACAAAAAGTGTAGGTTTCATACTTAAATTTATTTTATAGTTAAAAAAGTTTGTTTTTGTTATAGTCGGGAACGGTCGTGTGCCGGCACATTCTCGGCGGGTTGTTACATTATATATATTATAATGTGTCTATATTTCACGGCGAGCGTATAGTATAGTAGCACGTTAGTGCAAATATAGTGAATTGTTTTTTTATTAAACAATATTTTGTTCTATTTTTTTAAAATGGGTATCCAATGGCAAAATGCCACGCAAAACCGTTTCCAAAGGGCGACAGGTTGAAGTAGCCGTTGCGCTTTGTCTTGTATGGTGCGTGCAGGCCTAATCCGAAGTCGAGGCGAAGAACTAAAAAGTCAAGGTCGTAGCGTGCGCCGAAACCGGTATTCAATGCAAGCTGTTTGGCAAAATTTTTCATTTCGAACTTGCCACCCGGGCGGCTGTTGTCCTCCTCCATAAGCCACACGTTTCCGGCATCGATAAAGAGTGCGCCTTGCAATTGCGAAATGAGTTTGAAGCGGTACTCTATGTTTGCCTCAAATTTCAGCGTACCGGTTTCGTCGAGGTAGGAGTAACGTGTTTCGGCTGCCGGGTGGAAACTTCCGGGGCCCACTGTGCGCACAGTGAAGGCGCGCAGGCTGTTGGCACCACCAATGTAGAACTGTTCGCTGTAAGGGGCATACTCGGCATTGCCGTAACAATGCAGTACTCCCGCCATTATGCGTGTTGCAATGTAGTTGTTGGCGTTTATTCTGTATAGTTGTCGTAACTCGGCTGTGAGTTTTACAAATTGCGCGTAGGGGTTCTCAAACAGCCTTTTATTCTTTTCGCTCCACTTCTCTCCGCAGGCAACAAGTACGAGTGATGTTACATTGCCGGCAGCGGTGACAGAGCCTTCGAACCAGGTTTTGTTGCGATGCGCTGTTTTTGCATTGTCATACGTATAAGTGTATTGCATTGCGGGTATGAACTGGTCGCGGAAACTGTTTTGCAACGAACGGTTCGATGCTACAATGCTGTCGAACTTCGTTGTTGTGTTGCGCAACATGTCGAACGTGAGGCGGAATGGGGTTATGGTGTGTGTGGTGGTGCTGTGCGAGTGTATCTTGTATGTAGCATCGCCTCCCACCTGTATCATTCTGAAGAATCCCGAACGGTTAAGCCTGTTTGTGTAAATGCTGAACGATGTCGATGCCGGTACACGCAGATGCTTGCTGCGTACAATGGGCAGAAAGAGTCTGGGGAAGGACAATGTGGCATCGGCTCCAACCTCCCACGAGTTTATAAGGCTGTTGTCCTCTTTGTTCTTTTCCCCTGTCTGCCACTCATAGGAACCTTTCAGGCTCAATGTAAGCGTTTCGCCGCCTCGGAACAGGTTTTTCCTGGAAAGGCTTACTCTGCTGCCTGGGCCTACTTGGCTGTTGCTCTTCGATGTTACATTCAACTCAAATGTGAAATCATATGGCTTGTCGAGCTGTGCAGTGATTCCAAGGTCGAGCGTGTCGCTCTCTCCGCGAGGAGTGAAGTTGAAGCTGGTGCTGCTGAATATGTTCATCTTGCTCAACTGTTGCAGCGACTTTTGTTGCAGCTCCTGTGAGTATGCTTTGTTTGTGCGCAGTTGAATATTACGCAACAATGCTCCCGGGCGCACGGGTGGTTTTTTGCCGTTGTATATATAAGAATTGTTGCCGATAGTAAGTGTATCGTTTTGCTTGTTTCTTGTTCTGGTGTTGTTTTGTAATGATATTTTTATATTGCCAATAGTGTAGGGGCGTGTGACGCGTGCCGGCAACCCGCTTTGCGGCTCTATGCGAATATCGGCATATCCAGGGTTGTTTATTGTATCTGCCAGAATTTTTGTAAATGCAGGCTGGTAATAGTAATAGCCATTGTTACGCAAAAGCGTGTTTATTCTCTCTCTTTCGCTGTTAATGCTCTTTGCGCTGAATTGTTCGCCTTTTTTTATGAGGCGAAAATACTTGGTGACTTTTATCAAACTGTCGGCGCCTCCCTTGAAACCACGATACTCTATGCTGTCGTAGCGGTAGGGTTCGTGCAGTGTTATGTAGTACGATACTTTTGCTTTTTTATGGTTCTTCTTGTCGGTTATGACTTCTTGTGTGACATTGCCGTTGAAGTAGCCATAATATTTGAGCAGGTTATCAGCCACCTGTGTGCGCAATTCGGGGTTGACCTTCGATATAAGCACCGGGCTTTTGCCAAAAGCGTTGAAAAGCCATTTTCCCACTCGGCTTTTGCTGTTGTAGAAGGTGTTGTGCCACCAAAGGCCGAATGAAAATGTCTTTATACTCGAACTACCCGCTAGTGAACCATTCGGAGGGCAGGCGAGTGCGGCCTTCACTTCTGCTATTGCCTGTTGCCCAGTGGGTGATGAGGCATATTCTTTCTCTCCGCTTATCTCAATTTTCTTTATACCCGTGTACAACTGCTCGCCATCGTCTATGTGGCGGGTAGTGGAGCAGGCTATAAGAGTTGCTGCGATAAACAGGTATATGATGCTGTTATTTCTCATTCTTTCTCTTTGTTACCGGGGTGGGCTGTTTGGTGTCGCGTTTCTTGAAATAGAGCAACTCGCTGAGGTTGTTCAGTTTGCGCTTATATACATATCCCACTCCTGTCTCTGTTATCTCTCCTTCGAGTATAGACTCGTAGTTTTTGTCGTAGAATAGTCGCAGATAGCGGTTGCCGTTGTTGCTTATCTTCCACTCGAGCGATACGTTGTTTATGAAACTTTGGTTGTTCTCGGGTGTGTCGCCACTGTTAACTTCGCCGCCCACGATTATTGTCAAACGGTCGTTCCAGAATCTTTTGGCAAAACTGAAACTATAATTCATATAGGAGCCGCCTGTTTCATTGTTCTCAACATCGGCTATTCCCACATTTATGCTTACATTCTTCATTGCATTGCCGGCAATGTCGTTAATTTTTGCATCGAGGAACGATGTGAGTGCGTTTGATACGGTAAGCCCGCCATTGCTGCCCACGTATGCTCCTGTAATGAGCATAGTAACGGCATATTTGTTCAGGGTTTCGGCATCAAGGTTGTTGAGTTCGTCCTGTATTACAGCGTTCTCGGGTGCTTTCATTGTGAAATTAAGCCCCATATCGTCGAGCGAGTTGTTGAGTACCACTCCCACATCAAAAGCTACGGGTTGGCTGCCCATTCCATCTATGCTTACAGGGGTTACCACTCTTTCAAGAGCGGTGATGTCTATCATTGGGTTGAAAGCGTCGCCCGTCCAGTAGATGTAGCTTCCCTGGCTTATATTGAATGTTTTCAGTGGTATCACAGGAATGTCGTATTTCATCTCTCCATTGTTGAGTGTGTAACGCCCTGTGAGTGTGAGCCCCTCTTCGTTGCTGTAATTCATATTAAGCTTTCCACCACCTTGCAGGGAAATGTAACTGCTGCGGTCGGGTACGAGGTCGGCGTTCAGCCATGCGCTCTCTTCTATATCGAGAGCAATGGACATTGTTATGTTACCGGGGTGTACCGTTTCTTCCTTTGCTGGTGTCGGGGTAGTGTCCTGGAAATTTACGAATTCCACCAGGCCTTCGAGTTCATTATTGTTGGCTATTGAATTCTCTTCGAGAACGTATGTTACATTGCTGTTGCCCAGCACGGTTGCCGACCCACGCACGTTTAGTGAGTTTAATGGTCCTTTGATAGTAGAACTTATATTCATATTCAGGTTGCCATAAACTATGGAACCTTTTTGTCGTGGAGCATTTACGAGTTCATAATTGCGTGCCATCATTCTCAAATCAAAAACAGGGTCTGTGATTCTTGAAAAATCGATGCTGCCGTTTATGCTGAATGGTGTGTTTCCTTTTGCGTAAATCTTGAAAGCATTGAACCTCATACTGCTCTCTTTTATATTCACGGTGCTGTTGTCGAGTCGTAAACGGCTGCCGAGTAGCGGCGCGTCAATGCTTACCGAATCGAATTTAATGAAACCTTCGGAGCTTGGGGTTGTTAGAGGACCGTCGATAGAGAGTTCGCCTTCAATGTAACCACCAAAGGATAGTCCGCTCTCTTTTGCAAAAGCGTTTGCTATATGCAATGGGAAGTGGGTAATTGTTGTACTGCCTGTAATAGAACCCTCCTGGTTGTAGTCGCCGTGAAGGTTCAGAACTTCGTTCTCGTTGTGGTGCAGGGTGAGGCCCAAATAGTGCAAGCCGTTTTTCTTGGGCAGATAGACAGTCTCCAAAATTTCATTGCCCAGGTATGTGCCTTCGTAGGAGATGCTGTCGCCAATGATGTCGCAACTGAATATCTCTCCTTGCGCATCGTTGCGGTAGTGTACATCGCCATTTAGCATACCGGCAATTTCGGGAATAAAGGGCAGTGTGCTTGTGAGTTTGTACAGGTTTATATTGCTGAATTCAAGTGTTATGTCGTGTTTTGCAATGCTGTCTTCAATGGTGTACAGGTGCAGCCCGGCATTCTCTTTGTCGGTAGCCATGAGATTGGCACTTATGGTATTGTTCTTGGTGATGCTAATGTAATTGTCGGTATTTATGGTTATGGGTGTGCCGAAGAAGAGTGCTTTTGGTTGCAGGTGTATGTCGAGTTGTTTAGGCTTCATAAGTGTGGTTCCGCTTATGACAGTTCTGCTCTCCTCGCTGTTACCGGTGAAAGTGATGTTGGTGTTTAGTGTGTCTTTGCAGATGTTGCCGAAGAGCGCGGCGTTGAATTGTTTCTTTTTATCCTTTTCGTCGTTTGCCGTTTTGCGTGCGCCTGCAAAGTATTTTATGTTTTCGCCGTTTTGTGATATTCTTATGCGTATGGAGTCGGCAGTGGCATCGGGTGTGTAAATATTATCAGCCGTTGCATTTAAATATAGCCCTTTTATGGTGTCGAGTTTGCACGACAGCGTAGCGTTTTCAAGCTCAATACCATTTATGGCAAGGAAGTTCGACAGCATGTTGTTGTTGCCGCACACAACCGATATGTCGGTGGCAGGCAGCTCGCGCTCTATGTCGGTGGCATAGTATGTGATTCCCTCGCGGTTGCATGCCTCATCGATCATGTTCTTAACCTTGTCTAGTTGTCGTGCAAGGAGTGTGTAACCTCCGGCGATGTGGCTTTTCAAAAGGAAATCTCCATTTTGGGCATTAAGGTGCGTGCGCTGTGGCGAGGTTGCGAAGTCTATTTTAAGCGGTGCCGGTGAGTATCTCTTATTATTGGTGTTTATTGCAATGTTCTTGCCCTCTGCTTTAAGGCTGTGTGTTTCTTTAAGGTTGCTCTGCGCCTCGATATTCAGTTTTATGGCAGCACTTAGCGGTGTTTCGCTAGCTCCAATAGCGGCAAGGTCTATGTTTTTTATGTCAATATCGGTTAATGTGGATAGTTGCAGGGAGTCTATATGCGAGTTTGCCAGAATTGATAAATCCGCAGCATTGCTGCGCGATATCAACGACAATAACGACAGTGCGTTTGCCTGGTACGCGCTTATGGTGATGTCGTTGAATGTGGTGCCGTTGTAACGCACCGTATCAATGTTGCCCACCAGTTGGTAGTAGGTGCGCTTGTCGAAGATATCTGTGCCCTGTCCCGAAATGGCTGTGCGAAGTGTGAGATTTGTCACAGGCAATGAAGGTAGCGATGCTTGCAGGTCGAGCGTGCGTGCGTCGGCCTTGATGTCGTATGCGTTGTTCTCCAAGTCGTAGAATGCTGTTATGTGTGCATCGCCTTTTCCTGCTATGTCAATTGCTGTATAGTATAGTGCCTGTTGTATTTTTACATCTCCTTTAATCGCAAGCGGGCTTGTGGGTGTTGCGGCATCTCCTGTCAGTACTCCGGTGTTCTCAATTATTCCATCAATGGCTATTTCCGCGTTTCTTTTTTTGTTGTTGGCAATCTCTTTTGCCTTGCCTTTGATGTTTATCGCAGCTATTGTGGGCAGTGATATTGTTACAGAGTTTATGCCAAGATTCTCGAGTGTGCCGTTCAGTTCCATTTTTGCATTTAAAAGAGAGTCGGGCAAATGAGCGAAATCGCTCTTTTGCGCGGTGGTGAGAAAGCCTGTCACATCGCGTTTGTTTATGTGTGCGGCAAGTGCGACGGCAGTTTTTTCTTTGCTTGTGGTGTTGAATGGTATTTTTATATCTCCGCTAATGTATGTTCCGTTCAAACTCTTTATTTCCAAACCCGAAATATCGATGTGTGCAGTGTCGCCCTTGGCGGTGATTCTGCCCTCTGTGATGGTGGCTCCGCCTTCCTGCGCAAAAGAGAGTCTCTCTATGTTGGCTGCGTATGAGCCGGGGTTGTAACTTATTTCATTGCCAAAGAGGGTGAAATCCTTTATTGCAATGTGGCTCAAAGGTGCTTCTTCGCGTGTTTGCCCGCCTTGGTCATATGTGGTTGCGCTCTTTTCCACTTGCAGTGTGGTAATGTTGTATCGGTTTGCAGCAATGTCGCCCAATACTTTTTTTATGGTAAGTTCGCCGATATCGGCAGTTATTTGCATTGTATCGCCGGGAATGTTAACAGCGAGGTGCAGGTTTTCAATATCTCCCTTTTGCAATTCCACGAGCCAGGCGGCGGTAGATGAGGAACTCTCCTTTGTGGTGTCGCTCTTCTCAATGTCGATGCTTATATTGGCATTGTTCAGGTAAATCTGCTTTATGTTGGCTTCGCTTGCCACAAGGTTTACACTGCGTGCTACAGTTCTGAAATTTCCTATTTCTCCTTTTATTCGTGTGCCGGGTATGAGGTTGCGGGTATCTACCTTGCTTTCTTCGAGTGAAAGGTAATTTACTTCGGCTTCTCCACGCAGGAGTGGGAGCAGACGCACGCTTACTGCAATCTCTTTGCCGCTTGCAATGGTTCCCTCTTCGGCCGACAATTCAAAATCTTTTATTACTAATTTAAGAGGAAACGAAAGTTGCACACTTCCCAGTTTTAACTTAAAATCGCTGTTCAGGGCTACCGCTTCTGATATTTTGCGTGTGATAACTTCCTGTACCGGTGGTAGATAGAGTAAAATGCAGAGCATCAGTAATAAGGCAACGGGTACCGATACCACTGCACCGGCGACCTTTATGAATTTCCTTATTTTACTGCTTGCTTCCATAATCACGCAAAGTAAACCAAAAAAATGCGGTTTTTATCCTTTTTACCGCCCCTTTTTTCTCTTTTTTATCTATTTTTTCAATGCTTGGCCGGTGATACTTTTTTATTCTCTGCTTTTAGGTGTTGCGAAGGTTTTGTATTATTCAAAAAATAGTTATTTTTGTAAGCAGGCACGTTTGTGCAGTGAATTATATATGTGTTGTGAAAATTATAAAATTCTTATTATGAATAGATTACTATTGATATGCGCGGTTCTTGCGCTTTTTGTTGCTTGTGGAGAAAAGCAGGGCAGTGCGCCAAAGACAGAGTTCGGAATACAGCAGTTGAACGACAACAGCCCCGACTGCGACCAATATGTGCTTATGCAGACAACAATGGGCGATGTAAAGTTGAAATTGTATAAAGATGCTCCGTTACACCGCAAGAATTTTGTAAATCTCGTGAAAAACGGTTTTTACGATGGTCAGCTCTTCTTCCGCGTGTCGCAGGATTTTATGATTCAGGCGGGTGACCCAAAATCGCGTGGTGCGGCAAAGGGTGCAAAGCTTGGTACAACCGAGGTTAGCTACAATATTCCAATGGAGGTCGATGTTACAAAATATTGGCATAAGCGCGGTGCTCTTTCGGCAGCAAGCCTTAAACCGGGAATATCCTCTTCGGGTTGCCAGTTCTATATAATCACCGGTAAAAAGGTGTATGACAAGAACCTCGATGCACACGAGGCGAAGTATAACAAAACTTTGCGCCGTCTTATGTATGAGAGTTTGCAGAAACCTTACTCAGAGAAGATAAACAAACTTTATGCCGAGAGCAAGACAAATGCGAAGAAGAAACGCGAACTCAATGATATGATACACATGTTCAGCGAGAAAACCGACTCGGCTATGGCAGGAAAAACCTGGAAATACACCAAGGAGCAACGTCGCGGCTATAAAGAGGATGGTGGCGCGTTCCACCTCGATGGTTACTACACTGTGTTTGGCGAGGTTGTAGAGGGAATAGAGATTGTTGAGGCTATTTCGCGCGTCGATTTCGATGTACATGAACGCCCGTTGAAGGATGTTGTAATAAAGAAAGTAACTTTGCTCGACGATGGAGATAAATAGAACCACGCTTGCCAACGGCTTGCGCATAGTGCATCGTCGCAATGCCTCTTCACAGATGGTCTATGTGAACCTACTCTATAATGTGGGGGCGAAAAACGAGAGTTATGAATATACGGGTATTGCGCATCTTCTCGAGCACTTGATGTTCGAGGGTACAGTTGCCGTTCCCTCTTTCGACGAGCCACTCGAACGTGCCGGTGGCGAAAATAATGCCTACACCAATAACGATGTCACCAACTATTATATATCGCTCCCCAAGCAGAATGCCGAACTGGCCTTTTGGATGGAGAGCGACCGTATGCGCAATATATCGCTCAATGCCAAAAAGATAAATGTGCAGCGCAAGGTGGTGATGGAAGAGTTCAAGCAAGGAAACTTGAACCGCCCTTATGGCGATGTCAGTTTCCTGTTGCGTGCTATGGCATTCAAGAAACACCCTTATCGTTGGAGTACCATCGGTCGCAAACTGTCGCATATAGCCGATGTTCCTGCCGCAGTAATAAGAAAATTCTATAACAACTATTATGCTCCCGACAACGCGGTGCTGGCCGTTGTGGGCGATATCTCATTTGAGCAGGTTGTTGAGTGGAGCGAAAAGTGGTTCGGTCCCATCCCTGCAAAGGGATTTACACACCCTGTTTTGCCTGTTGAGCCGCGTCAGGAACGTATGCGTCGCAAGCATGTGGTACGTTCCGTGCCCGAAAATGCCCTTTATATGGTTTTTCATATGGGTGGCCGTCTCGATGCCGATTACTTCCCATGCGATGTAATATCCGATGTTCTTTCCAATGGATATTCGGGACGCCTTCTCCAGCGTCTTGTTAAGGAAAAGAGGCTATTTACCAAAATAGATGCCTTTATTTCGGGCAGTGAACACCCCGGTCTTTTCCAGATACACGCTCGTGTGGCTCCCGGTGTCGCTTTCGAGGTTGCAGAGGCGGCAGTGTGGCAGGAGCTTGATGAACTTAAAGAGCACCTTGTACCCGCCGAAGAACTTGAAAAGGTGAAAAACCGTTTCGAATCAGAATTCTATTTTCGCAACCTTGGTGGCGAGAATCTCTCGAACAACCTTGCTCTTGCCGAGTTGCGCGGCGATGCATCTATGCACTATAAAGAGGTTTGTAATTACCGTGCCGTAACTGCCGAAGATGTGCGCAGTGCTGCACGCGAACTTTTCCGTCGTGGCAATGCTTCTGTGTTGCATTATGCGAAGAAGGGGTAATACCATTCATTATACAAACAAAAAGACATCTGCTTGAAGAGCAGATGTCTTTTTGTGTTAAAGTTATTCAAGTTGTTACTTGTTGCCGTTGAGTATAATGTCTACAATTTCTGTAATGTCGGCAACATCTACTATACCGTCGTTGTTTACATCGCCACGAATGGTGCCTTCTTCGGGAGTTTCTGCTTCTATTTCCATAATGTTGGTGAAATCTTTCCATCCGTTGGTTGTGGCGTATATCTCTTTTGCACCGGCTGGTACATAAAGGGTGCAATTGTTTTTGTCAACAAAGATAAAAACATCTGAATCTATTGTGAAAAGATTTTCTGCGGGGATGTGAGATACTATATTTTCAAGGCTTGTGCACTCGGCGAACGCGAAGTTTTCAATCGTTGTTATGCTGTTAGGAATTGTTATGCTTTCAAGGCTTGTGCACCCGGCGAACGCGCCGTATTCAATCGTTGTTACGCTGTTGGGTATTACTGTTTTTTTACAGCCTGCAATAAGCTTGCTTGTCGCAGTTTCTATAATAGCGTTACAGTTATCACGGCTATCGTATATTGTGTTGCCACTTTCAACTTTTATACTTGCAAGGTTGCTGCAATATTGGAATGCGGCATTTCCAATCGTTTTTACGCTATTGGGAATAGTTATACTTTCAAGGCTTGTGCAACCATCGAACGCTTGTCCTCCAATATTTGTTACGCTGTTGGGGATTGTAACGCTTTCAAGGCTGCTGCACCCGGCGAACGCGATGTTTTCAATCGTTGTTACACTGTTGGGGATTGTAACGCTTTTAAGGCTGCTGCACAACCAGAACGCGCCGTATCCAATCGTTGTTACGCTATTAGGAATAATTATGCTTTCAAGGCTATCGCACTGGCTGAACGCGTTTTCTCCAATCGTTGTTATGCTGTTAGGTATTACTGTTTTTTTACAGCCTGCAATAAGCTTGCTTGTCGCAGTTTCTATAATAGCGTTACAGTTATCGCGGCTATCGTATATTGTGTTGCCACTCTCAACTTTTATGCTTTCAAGGCTGCTGCACCTAGCGAACGCGTCTTCTCCAATCGTTGTTACGCTGTTGGGAATAGTTATGCTTTCAAAGCTTGTACAATGTTCGAACGCGTGGTCTCCAATGGTGCGGAGCGTTGTGGGCAGGGTTACTTTTTCTGCGACGTAAAAGCCGTAAAATGCATATTTCCCAATATGCTCAATCCCTTCCTCCACAATAACTTCTTTGATTTCGGTATATCTGTATTCGTCCCACGGAGAATTACCACCTTGGTAGTCTTTCATATTTCCGGTACCGCTAATGGTGAGAGTGTTGTTGGCAAAAGTCCAAAAAGCATTATTTCCACATTTGGGTGTTATACATCTTGTACCATAGTTGGTTATACCAATGTAAGTGGGTACCAAGGCTTTGGTACTTCTACTTACCATTTTAATACTTACCGCTGCTATTTCTCTCGGGAATTCTATATCCAAATAAACATAGTCGCTTGGGCTGCTTCCATACGACCAGGTTGAATGGTAGAATGTTGAATAGTCACCGTCGCAGAGCCCTGCAAGAGAGCCCTCGGAACTTTCCAGTGAGTTGGTGGTTACATCATTGGCGGTGTAGTCTATTTTATTGCCGTCGCCGTCGTAAAATTCAAGCTCGCCAAGAGCTATTATTGGAAAACCGTTAAATTCATTTGTGCCGGCTCCGCTATTGTTTTCAAACATTGTAATGCGTAAGCCGTTCGTTGGGCTGTTAAATTCTATTAAGTCACTTTTCCATATAAGATTATGACCACTGTCGGTGCAGTTCGTGGTTGTAAAGTGATAACTGATCTCTTGGGCACTTGCTACTGTACTGCATAGCAACAAGAGGGTTGCAAGAAGGGTTTTGGGGTAATTTCTTTTCATACTATGTGATTAATTTCAATAAATATTACGCAATAATTCACAAATTTAATCACAAAGATTGTAATCACCCCCCCATTTGGTTAAATAGTGTTAAATAAGTGTTGTGTGATACAGTTATAAAGATTGTTTGTATAAAAAAAGAAAACAGACAGCAAACCATTGGGTTTAAAGGATTGCTGTCTGTTGTATATCATTTCCCAAACGAGTGCCACAATTTGTCGGCGGGCAGTGGGGCGGTAATTTGTATTAGCTCTTTCGATACTGGGTGTGTGAATTCCACGTAGCGGGCGTGCAGTGAGATGCTGCCGTCGGGGTTGGAACGCTTGGCACCATATTTAAGGTCGCCTTTTATGGGGCAGCCAATTGATGCAAGCTGGCAGCGTATCTGGTGGTGGCGGCCGGTTTTAAGTTCCACCTCTACGAGGTTGTAGTTTTGCGACGAGGCTATGTGGCGGTAGTGCAGCAAGGCTTTCTTTGCACCTGTTACCTCTTTTTTGTAGGCAAAACTTTTGTTCATCTTTTCGTTGCGGTATATCCAGCATTCAAGTTCTGCTTCGGGCTGTGCGGGGCGCTCTTTTGTTATTGCCCAATAGATTTTTTTTACTGCTCCTGTGTGGAACATTTCGTTGAGTCTTTCAAGGGCTTTGCTTGTCTTGGCAAGCACCACAACGCCACTCACGGGGCGGTCGAGGCGGTGGGGCAGTCCCACAAAAACATTGCCGGGTTTTGCGTATTTCTCTTTGAGAAAGGCTTTCATTTTGTCGCACAGGGATTTGTCGCCGGTCTTGTCGCCTTGCACAATCTCTCCCGCAGCCTTGTTAATGGCTATTATGTGGTTGTCTTCGTATAGAACGTTCATAGTGCCGTTAGTCGGTTATGTTTTTCTGCCCTAAAGCGTTAAGTATAATTTTCTCGGTAAAGTGCTGTACGAATTTGTCGTCGTTGTTCTTGCTCACAATGCCGTTTATAAAAGGTATCTCTATGCCTTTGAGGCAGAAGTGCAGGAAGCGGGCTGCAAGGTCGGGGCTTTCAACGGTGAAGAGTCCTTGTTGCTTACCTTCGGCTATTATGGCGCGGAAGAGGGCAATTTCTTTTGAGTCGAATGTGCGACGTATGTGTTCCACAATCCATACATTGTTGAAATATTCGGAATGCAGGCCGCTGTTGCGTCGTACAATGCTGCGGGTTGCGTGCAGGCGCACGAAGATGAGCTTAACGATTTTCTTGTCGGCTGACAAATCCGATGCGGCAACCTTTGTTATGGCTGCTGAGATTTTCTTTACCTCCATTTCAATAGAGGCTTCCAAGAGCTCTTCCTTGCTTTGGAAATATGTATAGACGGTACGGCGGCTACGGTCTGCTGCTTTTGCAATATCGTTCATCGTTATGTTGTCGATGCCTTGCTTGGCAAAGAGCTTGCGTGCCACTTTTATAATCTGCTCTCTTGTATCGATTGTTGCCATAATGTGGGTTTCGCGAAATTTACCTTTGCAAAAGTACTATGTTTTGCACGTATGTGCAATATCAAAAGTATTAAAAAAGTACAAAAAAGGCGTATTGAGTGAAATTTGTTGCTCTAGAATTTGGTTATTTGGGAAAAAGGTCTTATCTTTGCATCAGTTTTGAAAACCGCATCGCGGGGTGGAGCAGTGGTAGCTCGTTGGGCTCATAACCCAAAGGCCGGAGGTTCGATCCCTTCCCCCGCTACTTAGTTAAGAGAGAAGTTGACTTCTCTCTTTTTTTTGTTTCTGATTATGTGTATAACAAAGGGATTAACGTGGCTCAGTAGCAAAAATGTGTGGGCACTCACCATATACGATACCAAACAATCTTGCTTTTGACTTCTCGGTGTTATTTGTCGGTTATTTTCTCATTGAAAATATATCTTTGACGTTCTTTGTCGCGCAAAGAACCAAACGC